>JAOUOP010000059.1 GCA_029880325.1 Myxococcales bacterium
TATCGACCCCGATCATCGGCTCAGCACTCCCGCCGAGCACATCTAGATGTGCTCGGCGGAAGTCATGATCCGCTCTCGGGACCGCTACGGCGCCAGCTGCGGCGTCCGGTCCCCTTGAAATACACGGAGTATTCCGGCGAAGGCCGTCCTTGCATCTGCCATCGTATCGACCCCGATCATCGGCTCAGCACTCCCGCCGGGCAGAACCTCGCGGGCGGCAAACGCTCGGAGCCGAGGCGGTTGAGGAAAAAGCGTCGTCTGCGACACGCCCGGCCACCGGCTGAGCCAACGCCCACAGGGCGGTGGCGTGGTTTCGGTTTCAGTTCTGATTTCTCGACCCGGGTCGCAGCGCGACCCAGCATCCTCCGCGCAGCGACTTTGGCCAAATCTCGTGCCAGTGCGGCGAGATATTTCCCCTCGCATTATATCCCCTTGAGCTAGATCAACCTGGCCGTCACGCCGCTGCGCTTTGCCCCGACCGGTTGCGCCCCATCCAGTTACAAATGGGGTGGGTGTGCAACAGCTAGCAACTCAGGTGTCGCACGTGTCGTCCACGGGTCGGACGAAGCACGAGTGCGGGGTTGGTGAGGTCATGACAACTAACGAGCAGGTTCGGATTCTTCGCAGTGCATCGCTCGCCCTTGCGGCAGCAGCCCTCATGGCATGTGGCAGCGAGCCCAGCGCCGGGACACCGGCTGGCGGCTCTACGGCCGGCAACGGTGCCCCGATCCCCGGAGGCGGGGAGACGACCACGGCAGGGGGTGGCGGTAGTAGCACCACCAACAACTCGCCCACCGCCACCACGGGTGCAGGCGTCATGCCCTGCGACGTCGCCAACGTGGTGGTCAACAACTGCCACAAATGCCATGGCGCGGAACCCATCGGCGGCGCGATTCGCCTGGTCACCCCAGACGACTGGCAAAAGCAGTCGCCGCTCTTCGATCCCACCAAAAAGGTCTACGAAGTCGCTCGGGTACGCTTGGCCGACGGCACGATGCCCCAGGGCAGCGTGCTCGCGGCTGAGGACCTGGCAACCCTCGATGGTTGGCTGGCGGCCGGTGCCCAGGCTAGCACCGACCCGGCTGACGCCAGCTGCGGCTCCGCGGCAGGAGACGGCGTGATCGCTGGCGGCGGCGCCGATACTACGCCCGCATCCGTGGGTCCCGGTGGCACCATCGACGTCTGTTCCAAGCCCGGAGCCTACGACCCGCTCGTCGCCGAGCCGGGTGAGACCTGCTACGAGTTCCCGGTGCACGCCCCCAATAGCGACGGCCCCTTCACAGTGCCCAACGGCGAGTCCTACCACGAGTGGTACTACGCCGTACCCTGGGGCCCGAACGACGTCTGGACCCGCTACGGCGCCGATTTCGACAACCTCCCGGTGCTGCACCACTACTTGATCTTCACGAGCCAGGCGGGCCGCAGCCCCGGTGACGTGGCTCAAAACGTCGCCGGCACCACCTTGGGCACCAGCGCCACGCTTATCGGCGGCTGGGCCGTGGGCGGCTGCTCCACGCGCATGCCCGACGACGTCGGCGGCCAGCTCCCCCCGGCACCGCTGATCATGATCCAGTGGCACCTCTACAACACAACCGGCGCCCCCGCGCTGGATAACTCCAAGGTTCAGATGTGCACTGTGCCCGCCGATCAGCGCGAAAACATCGCCGGCATCACCTTCCTGGGCACCGAGAACTTCAACAGCGTCTTCGGCATGCCGGCGGGCGAAAACCACTTCACGACCAAGTGTCAAAACACCACCAGCGCTCCGATCACGGTCATCGGGTTCACTCCCCACATGCATCTGATCGGCACAAACATGAAGACCGACCTCAAGCGGGCCGACGGCACGGTGACGACGATCTTCGATCAACCCTTCCAGTTTGACTACCAGGTGGGCTACGAGATTCCGCCGGCGGTCGTCAATCCGGGAGACACGCTGGAGACGACCTGCTCCTTCTTCAACGACACCGGCAGGAACGTGGCTTTCGGCGAGTCGACCGAAACCGAGATGTGCTACCAGTTCGCACTCTCCTACCCGGCTGGCGCGCTGGACAACGGCGCCCTGAGCTTGATCGGCGCACTCAACACCTGCTGGTAGACAACCAACCCAGAGTTGGGCTTGAGCGCCCAGTCGTCGACTCACAGCGCGCCTCGCGCGTCCGGCGAGCTGGTGCCGGAGCGAAGCTCAGGCACCGACCCCCTCGTCGGCCCGAACTCGACGCGGCTCGTCCGGCTGTCGCCCTTCGGCCTGCGGTGCAGGGTCCGGAAGGTCAATCGCGCGAGACCGGCCTGACCGTTGACGGCGCCGACGGCCGCACAGGGCAACGGCGTGTTTGCGCCGGTACGAGCCACGACCGCACGCTTGGTGCGCTGGGAGGCCGGCGTACTGATGGTCTGAGGCAGCGTGTCGGGCCCGGGCAAGCGGCCGCTGGGCATCGCTGCCTCGGCGCCACGGCCGCGGCTCTGGGTTCGGGCTTCGTGATGCCGACCTGCACCAAGGAAGGCCCCCCCCTGCCAGAGACTCGCCATCGCGCGGATGCCCCAGGCGCTGAACAGGAGACCGAACCGGCAGCACTGGCCGAAAGGGCCACGCGTGCGGCCGCAGCGGCACACCGCCCCACGCCTTCTCGCACGGGTTTACGGCACTTTCGGAACTTTCATGCCGGTCGCTCCACAGGCATCCCCCGAGAGACTTTGCAGAGGTACTTTGCGGTCCAGTTTTTCTCGCGACAGCCGTTCCACTTTTACATGAATTGCGAGGAGTATTCCGGGGGGAACACAAGTGATACGCCGGAGCCCGTGCGAAAGCGACGGCAACCGCACGTTCTCGTGGTCGCGCGCACCACCGACAAGAGACGCCTGCTTGCGGAGGAGCTCGAGCCTCTGGAGGCCACGGTGGACACCGCCGAGTGCGGCCAGGAAGCGTTCGACCAGATCCAGCGCGCTCGTCCGGCGCTGCTTGTGGCTGACGTAGGTTTCCCCGATGAGAAGGCCCAACAACTGTGCAGCAAGTTTGGACAGTCCGAGGCCACCATGGGAATCGCCATGATCATGGTGCTATCTCGCGGGGACCAGAACGCGAAGATCTCTGCCTTTGAGAACGGTGCTTCGGACTACCTACTTAGCCCTTTTGAGCGTGGCGCTCTGTGCTCACTGGCCAGCAGCGTCCTCGGGCGCGTGGAATCCAATCGTGGTCGAGTCGTAGCCTGCGTGGAACGCGACCCTGGGATCCGCCTGAACACGAGCCGCATTCTTCGGGCCGAGGGCTACGCGATTCGCACCTTCCAAAACGCTGCGAGCTTTCTCGAGCGCCTGCGCGAAACGCTCCCGGACCTTCTCCTGCTGGACCTTCAGCTCGCCGACCATGGCGCCTACCGCATCATCGAGGAGATGCGCAGGCGCGAGGCTCTGGCCGCGGTTCCGATTATCGCCACAACACACTCGGAACACCGGCGCGAACTGGTAAATGCCCATCGTGCTGGCGCTCGCGATTTCATTCGCAAGCCCTTCTTTCGAGAAGAGCTAATCTTTCGCGTCGAAAATCAGCTAGCCGCGGCCACTCGGGAGGCCGATCTCATGCGAGCCGCGACTGCCGACACCCTGACTGGCTTGAGCAATCGAGCGGAGCTGATGCGGCAGCAGGACCTCGAGGTAGGCCGGAGCCTCGGAGATCAAACGCCCCTCGGCGTGCTCATGGTCGACATCGATCATTTCAAGAAACTCAACGACAACTACGGCCACAGCTTCGGTGATGAGGTCTTGCGCTGCGTGGCGCAGTCCATGCGCGGAGCCGTTCGCGCCGAAGACTGCGTAGCCCGTTACGGCGGCGAGGAATTCACAGTGCTCTGTCGTCGCGGGACCGCCAGTGGGCTGCGATTTGTGGCCGAGCGCATTCGATCGCGCGTTGAGGCGCTGCAGATCGAGAACGACACCACGCCTGTACCAGTAACCGTGAGCATCGGAGGCTACTCCTGGCATCCCAGCGACCTCCACCCCGACATGAGCCTCGACCAAATCGTCGGCGCAGCCGATGAGAATCTCTATGCCGCCAAACACGGCGGCCGCAACCAGGCCATCGTCAGCAAAAGTTCTGGCGCACCGGTTCTCGCCGCTCAACATTCAGCCGGCGGGCTGCTGGAAATAACCGCAAATTCATGAGGGAGAGCGGGTTCAGCGTGCCGTTACGGTGCCGCAGGCGTAGCCCGAGCTACTTCACTAAAGGCGCCGTAGCGGTGCGCTGGGCCCGCTAAACCCGCGAAGTTGTGGTGGTTTCAAATCAATCGCCGCTTTAAAGCCCCGAAGCCGAGTGTCGGTCGTCGGCCAGCTCGCCGACCAGGTGCTCGGTGCTGTTGAGCACGCGCACTTCGTGGGGCGGCTGCCGCTGCACCTCGGTCAGGCTGGTGTTGCCGAAACGCATAGGCACCTGCGCCGCCTCGAGTGCGAAACATTGCCGGGCCGCCGAGTGGCAGAAGAGGCCGTGGGTGACCACGGCCAGCGGGCCCTCCGTGGCCGCCGCGATCTCGACCACCCAGCGCCAGGCCTCGACCACACGCGCGTCGAATTGGACGTAGCTCTCGCCGCCGGGCGGGTGGTAGTCGCGGTCGAAGAAGCTGCGGGGCAGCTCGCTGTAACTCTTGCCACGCATGTCGCCGAAGTTGCGCTCCTGCAGAAGCGGCTGGTGCTCAATGGGGGCACCGCTGGCCGCGGCCAGCGCCCCGGCCGTCATCGCCGCTCGCCGCAGGTCGCTGCTGACGATGCGCACGATGCCCAGCGACTCCAGGCGAGCGCCCAGGGCCGCCGCCTGCGCCCGCCCGCGCTCGCTGAGGGGCGTCTCGGGGGGTTGCACCACGCGCGCTGCGTTCAGCGCGGTCTCGCCGTGTCGGATCAGCAAAATCATGGCCTACGATCTACCGCGGATCGCGCCCTACGTCACCGCAGCCCAGAAGGCGTCGAGCCCTGCGTCGACCTGGACCAGCGCCTCACTCCCATCGGCGCGGCCGATGACCTTCGGCTCCCCATCGCCACCGGGCTGCCACGTGGACCACGTCCCCAGCCCTTCGCTGGACGGGTCGCCTGAGCGCGCAAAGGCTGCCCAGGCGTCGATCATGGCTCCCGAGAGCGCAATCGCATCGCTTCCACCGCCGGTGAAGTCTCGACCGAAGTCCCGCTCGACCGATCCCAAGACAAAGGGTACGTCCATGGTGTGGCAAGCGCCGAGTTCACCATCAAAGAGCGGCCCGCGGTACTCGAAGCGATATAGGAATGTCGACGCGCCCGTCCCATCCCGGCTGTCGGCCAAGAGCCGCGCCGGACGCCCGAAGGCGCGCTCGCTCTCGATGACCGAAAAAATGCGCCAGGGCTCGGGCGCCTGGCCGCCGCGTGCGGCCTGCAGGCGCCGCCGATAGAGTTCGATGGCCTCGGCACCGCGGCCGGGCAGCCGCTTTTCGATCACCTTGGAAAGGGCATATTCGTCAAGGCTGTGCTTGGCCGGATCGGTCAAGAAGACCCAGAAGTTCCACTCCTCGGCCGTGCTGCCGAGCAAGAGCGGCAGCTCCGCCGCACGGCCCCGGGCGAGCGCGTCGAAGGGGTGGGCCTCGAGTAGCTCCCCATCGATCGCAGGCACCAACGTCATCGAGGCCGTCGGCATCGGCCGGCCGGCTCGGCCCAGCGTGATCCAGCGCCTCTGCACCGCCTCTTGCGCCTCCAGGATCGCTTCCACCCGCACTTCGCGCACACGCTCGATGCTTCGCTGGCCCAGGCCCAACGCCTCCAGGAACTGCATCGAAAGCGGCCCGCTCTCTTCGCGCACTGCGGTATGGTGGCCGGCCCCGCTCTGGGCGATCACGGAGCGGAAGAGCCCGCGCGCCGCTTCCGATGCCATCAGGCTCACGGCGCACATGGCGCCCGCAGACTGACCAAAGACGGTCACACGCCCGGGGTCACCGCCGAAGACCTCGGCGTTGTCACGCACGAAACGCAAGCACGCCAGCTGATCGCGCAGCCCGAGGTTACTGTCGAAACGCTCCGGTGACAGGGCCGAGAGATCGACAAAGCCGAGGGCACCGAGACGGTAGTTGCAGCTGACGACCACCACGTCGCCCCGGAGCGCAAGCGCTGCCCCGTCGTACATGGGCAGACCGGAGGCGCCGCTGGTGAAGCCACCGCCGTGGAAGAAGACCATCACCGGCCTGGGCTCCGTGGCCTCGGCCGTCGGCGCCCACAGGTTGAGCGTCAGGCAGTCCTCGCTCGGCGCCGGCAGGCCGGCTGCGACGATCGCCCCCTGGGGGCAGGGCGCGCCGAAGCCCAGCGCCGCCCGCTCGCCCCTCCACTGCCTTTTCGCCTCGGGGGCGCGAAAGCGTAACGGCCCCAGCGGTGGCTCGGCGAAGGGCACACCGCGAAAGACGGTGAGGCCCTCGAGGCGCTGGCCGCGCAGCCGGCCGAGGGTGGTGGTGACGACTTCGGAAATCGGGCGCACCCGGGCCTCATGCCACGGCAGGCGCCGCGTGACCAGGGCGGCGCCCGGACGCCCGACACGCGCTACACTTCTTCCATGAGCGCGCATCCCGCCATGGGCCCCGGCGACTACATCGACGGCCGCTTCACGCTCGCCGAGGCCGCCGACGGCGAACTCCACATCGCCTGCCCCGGTGACCTCGACCGCAAGCTCGCGATTCACCCCCACACCCGCGCCCACGTCGACCGCGCCATCGAGGCCGCCCGCCGCGCCCTTCCCGGCTGGCGCCGCACACCGCGCTCCGAGCGCGAGGCCCTGCTCCGGCGCTACCAGGCCGCCCTCGGCGAGCACAGGGAGGCCATCGCCGAGTGCATCGCGCTGGAGGTGGGCAAGCCGCGCTGGGAGGCCGTGGCCGAGGTCTCTGCCATGGTGGCCAAGGTCGACGTGATGCGGGGCGAGGGCGCCCGCTTCACCGAAGACCGACTTGTCGACGACCTGCCCGGCGAGGTCCGCCATCGACCCCTGGGCGTGCTCGCGGTGCTCGGCCCCTTCAACTTCCCGGGGCACCTGCCCAACGGCCAGATCGTGCCAGCGCTGTTGATGGGCAATACCGTCGTGCACAAGCCGAGCGAAAAAACGCCCGGCGCCGCGGTCTGGATCGCCCGCTGCATCGAAGCCGCCGGCTTTCCTCCCGGAGTCTTCAACGTGGTGCAGGGTGAGGGAGCCGCCGGCCAGGCCCTCAGCACCCACCCCGACATCGACGGCGTGCTCTTCACCGGCTCGGCCGCTGTCGGCCAGGCCATCGTGCGCGACAACGCCTGGCGTCCCCACTGTCTGGTGGCGCTCGAACTGGGCGGCAAGAACGCTGCCATCGTGCTCGAGGACTGCGACCTCGAGGCCACCGCGCGCGCCATCGCCTTCGCTGCCTTCGCCACCGCCGGCCAGCGCTGCACCTCCACGTCGTTCGTAATCGCCGCCCCCGCCGTCGAGGCCGCCCTCAGCGAACGGTTGTGCGCACTGGCTGCCGGCATCCGCGTCGGCCATCCCCTACATGAAGCCACCTTCATGGGGCCGCTGGTCTCCGAAGCAGCGCTGCGGCGGGTCCAGGCCGCCCAGGCGCAGGCAACCGCGGCCGGCTTCGAGCGCCTCACAGGAGGCGACCCCGTGCGCGTCGAGGGCCACCGCGGCCACTACCTGCGCCCCGCCATCCACCGCGCCGGCCCTGGCATCGACACCGCCACGCTACCCGACTACTCGCGCCAGGAACTCTTCGCCCCCGACCTGGCGCTCTACCGAGCCGACGGCGCCGACCCCCTCGAGCGCGCCATCGAGCTGGCCAACGACACCCCCTACGGCCTCGTAGCCTCCGTCTTCACCGCTTCGCGCCAGGCCTTCGAGCGCTGCGCCGACGCACTGCGAGTCGGCCTTTTGCACTGGAATCGCTCCAGCGCCGGCGCCAGCGGCCGCCTGCCTTTCGGCGGCGTCAAGCAAAGCGGCAACCACCGCCCCGCCGGCGTGATGGCAGCGGCTGCCTGTAGCCACCCGTTGGCGATCTTGGCCCCCGCCCAGGGTGCCGGCGGCCGCTGGCCCGGTTTTCCCGATCCCTGAGCGCAAAAATAACACGCCGGCGAGCCAGTGCTCGCGTAGGCCGCGGATTTACAACAAGGCGCTGAAATCCTTGGTTATTTCCAGGCGTTGCCAGCGCCCGGGGCGGCTCTTCTCCCCCCACATTGCCCGGCATTGTGAGCTTTCCGTCACACCCTCCCGAAAATCCGCGTTGCTAGCACCGACTAGGGAATGAACACGGGCTTTGCGGAGGCCCAGTGGGTGTTTGAAAGGCAGGTTCGATGATGCGCGCGATTCCGACCACCAACCCCCGTCGACGTCCCCGCCAAGCGCGGGCCCAGGCCACGGTCGACGCCATCGTGAAGGCCACGGCCCAAGTCCTGGTCGGCCTCGGCTACGACCGCGCCAGCACCAACCGCATCGCCCAGACCGCGGGCGTCAGTATCGGCTCGCTCTACCAGTACTTCCCGAGCAAGGAAGCCCTGGTCGCCAACCTGGTCGAGAGCCACCGCGAGCAAATGGACCAGGTTCTGCGCGAGCGGCTGGCGGGCCCGCGACCCGGGGGTCTCGAGGCGCGCGCCCGGCGCCTGACCGCGGCGCTGGTGGCGGCCTACCGCGTCGACCCCGAACTGCACCATGTGCTGTGCCAGGAAGTGCCGAAGGTCGGCAAGCTATGCGAGGTCTACGGCTTCGAACAGCGCCTGGCGAGCCTGTGCCGCGAATACCTCTTTAGCAGCAGCGAGACGCGCCCGGTCGATGTGGAGCGCGCCACCTTCCTGCTGGTCAACTCGGTCCCCAGCGTGATCCGCGCCCACATCCAGGCCGACACCGAGGGCGCGCACGACGAGGGGTTGATCGAAGAGATCACCGAGCTGATGGTGCGCTACTTGTCGGCCTGAGGTTCGCGCCTGCACATTCACTCTCCGTTCATCCCCCCCCTCCGGGCGCCAGCACCGCCACCATCTGCTCCGGCCGTTTCACCCCGCGGTCGCGCAGCAGCTGCAGCGCGCGCTTGCATTCGACCTCGCCCTCGCGACCGCCCACCACGCAGCCCAGGCGGTAGCGCGCGCAGGCTGCGTGCAGCTGCATGTCGAAGGCTTCGAGCAGCGTGACCGCACGCCCGAAGTGCTGTCGCGCAAGCGCTGGCTGCCCGCGCATCTCGGCCACCGAGCCCTCGATGACCAGGACCAGGCCCTCCGCCCACGGTGCCGGCACCTTGGCGATCTTGCGTGCAAAGGACACCACCCCGCGCAGAAGACGCGTGCGGCTGCGCGGCTGGGCATGGGCCGCCGCCAGGCCGCAGTGGGCCCTGAGCTGCATGACTTCGATGGCGATGACCTGCACATGCATCACCTGCGAACGCTGTAGCTCGCGCCAGCGCCGTTCGATGCGCGAAAGCCCCCGCGCACCGCGACCTTCGTAGAGGTCGATCAAGCAATCGGCCTGAAGCTGGTTCCAGTGCTGCAAGTGGAAGCCATTGTTGGGCCAGGCGCGTTTCTGCTGCGCCACGGCGGCGCGCGTCGGCGCCACCCGGTCGCGCGCCAGCTGCGGTAGCACGTGGTAGCCGGTCTGCAGGTCGGCGGCGGCGAAGCGGTCGTCGTTTTGTAGCGCCTCGCGCAGATGGGCGGCGCCCTTGCGACCGAGCGCGGGTAGGTCGCCGAGCCAATACTGCGCCGCGGCCTGGAAGACATGGCTGGTAACGATCTCCCAGGTGGCGCCGGTGCAGCGCTCGCGAAAGATGCGCTCGGCCTGCCGGCACAGCTCGAGCGCGTCGCGAAAGCCGCCCGCATGCCAGCGCGCCATGCCGTTGGCCATCAGTGAAAGTCCCTGCGCATGGGGGTCGCCGATGCGGTCAGCCATGTCGCGGGCCAGCTTCACCACTTCGGCCGTGCGCTGCTGACTGCGGGTGCCCTCGGCCGCCAGGTAGGCGGCCTCCAGCGCCAGCGCGCGCACGACGCGGAAGGGTTCACCGGCCTCGAGCGCCAGCGCCAGATGCCGCGCCTGAAAGTCGCCGCCGAGCACGAAGTCGATCAGGCCGAGCCCGGAGGCGGCCGACCAACACACGTCGATGCGCATGAGCAGCTCAGCGGGCACCTCCTCGGCGCGGCGCTCCTCGAAGTGCAGACCGCGCAGGCGCAGGTTTGCCCGTCGCAGCACGAGCGAAGCCAGCGCGCGAGCCGGCGAGGCGGGCGCGGGCAGTCCCACGGCCTCGAGCACACGCGCAAGGCACTGCATGCCGCGTTCCAGATGCCCCGAGCGCAGGAAGTACTCGGCGGCCAAACGCTGCAGTTCCAATGCGAGTTCCGGCCCCGCCCCGGCGCGCGCGCGCAGGAACGCCTCGGCGGCCTCGGCGCCCCGAGAATCGTTGGCCAGGGCGTCGCCCAATGCGTGCTCCAGGTGTGCGCGCTCGGCAGCGTCCGGCTCGCCGTGATCGAGCAGCCAACGATAGAGGCGGGCGGCGCGTGCGAAGGCCAGCGAGGCAATGGCCGCGGCCGCAGCCTCGCGCATGTGGCCCACCGCCCGCTCCATGTCGCCAGCGCGCGCATAGTGATCGCCGATGGACTCGCTCTCGGCGAATCCCGCCTGCTCCAGGGCGCGCGCCAGCTTCCCGTGAATGTCGCGCAGGGCGTCCCCATCGAGCTGGCCGACCACCGCATCGCGCACGCGCTGGTGAAAGCAAAGCACGTGATGCTCACCGCTGGCGCCGCGCGTCAGCAAAAGGCGCGCCGAGCGCAGCGCGCCCCAGAGGGTGCTGCTCTCGGGACCGAGCCCGGCGGCGCTCAGGGCCACGCTCGAGCGCAGGGGCCGCCCCGCCACCGCCACCACGCGCAGCAACTCGCGGGCGTTGCGCGACAGGGAGTCAATGCGATCTGTCACGGTGCGCTCGAGGGTGATCTGCACCTGTGGCGAAGACTCGGTGGCCTCGGGCTCGGACGAAAGCGAGCGCAGGAGTTCATTGACGAAAAGGGGACTGCCCTCCGCCTCGCGCTCGATGGCCCGAAGGCGCGCCTCATCCAGGGCTTCGAAGCGTGACTTCACCATGGCGCGCACCTCGCCCCGGGAGAGCGCGCCCAGGCGCAGCCGCCGCAGCTGAAGCTCCGGCACCCGCGTGAGTTCCTCGATGACGCGCCCGGGTTGATCGCGGTGGGTTGCCACCAGCAGCACCGGCGCGGCATCCGGCGGCGAAAGGGCGTGGGCCAGGAGCGCAGCGCCGTCGGTATCGCCCCACTGCAGATCATCGATGCAGAGCACCAGCGGCCGCTCGTCGGCGATGCGCCCCAGTAGCTCCTTGAAGGCAGCAAATCCGCGGCGACGCACTTCAATGGGATCGCGGACCTCGACGCGAGCGCGAACGCGGGCCATGACGCGTACCTTCAGCATCACCGGAAACAGTCGCGCCAGCGCCGCCGCGTTGCGCGGGATCAGGCGAGCGGCTTCCACGTCGCGCAGGCTTCGCAGGTAGCGCACCAGGGAATCCACCAGACTGTCGACCGCTTCGAAGGGCACCGACTCCTGCTCGTAGCAGCGTCCGCGCAAGACCACCGCTTCCTCGTCGGCATCGAGCGAGTGCATGAAGTGGCGTAGCAGGGCGCTCTTTCCGATGCCCGAGGGCCCCTCCACCAGCACCGCCACCGGAGCACCGTCGGCGGTGGCTTCGAAGGCCTCGCGCAGCACACCGAACTCGCCGTCGCGCCCGATGAAGACCTCTTCGAACTCCGGCGCAGGCGTCCGTACGCGCAGCGAAGGCAAAAGGCTGGGCTGCAGCGTGGCCAAAACCTCCACGCCGTCGGGTCTGAGCGTCGGATCTCGCTCGAGCAGCTGCATACAGAGCCGCTCCAGATCCGGTGGAACCGCCGGCTCGATCAGCGACGGAAGCCGCGGCGTATCGATCTGCTTGCGCGCAATGATGTCGATGGAGCGCCCCTCGATGGGCAGCTTGCCCGTCAGCGCCTCGTAGAGCATCACGCCGAAGCTGTACCAATCGGAAGCTGGACCGGCGCCGGGCCCCGCCACCTGCTCGGGCGCCACGTAGGCGGGCGTCCCCATCAACTCGTCGTCAATGGTCTGACCTCGTGAGGCGTCGTCCTGGTCGACCACCATCCCGAAGTCGAGCAAAACCACCCTGCCCTCCGCCGTAACCATCACGTTGGAAGGCTTCAAGTCCTTGTGCAGCTTGCCCGCGTCGTGCAGCACCTGAACCCCAGTGGCCAGCTGTGCAAACGCATCGCGCAGCCCCACTTCGCCGTGAGGCCCGTGCAGCGCCACCCCCGTGGGGTTACCCACGGGCTTGTCACCGCGACTGGGCGTTCCGAGCTTCACCGTAGAGACGGCGGGATCCCACTCCAGCGGATCGAGCCCCCGCAGGTAACTCATGAAGTCCTGTCCGTCGACATACTCCATGCTCAAAAACCAGGCAGCGTCGTCCTCACACAAAAGCTCGTGCAGCACCACGAGATTCTCGTGGCTCACGTCGACCAGCGAGCGAAACTCCTTCTTGAAGCGATAGAGACTCGTGACATCGTCACGCGCCAGGGTTTTCAGTGCGACCTTGGCACCCAGCTCGCGGTCATGCACCAAGTAGACGCAGCCCATGCCACCCTTGCCCAGCACGCGCACGAAGTCGAAGCGCTTGCTGTCTCTGAGTGAATCGGGCACCACTGGCGCGCGCCCCAAATCAGCCTGGTCATCGCCCTCAAACACTTCGAACCCGGCGCATGACGGTGGCGAGCCCCGCCGACCGTCCGGTGCGATCCTAACCCGGATTTTTGAAATACGCTCGCAGTCAAAACGGACTTTGTGATTCAATTCACAGATAGCTTGATCGGGTGGTAGGAGCGCAGGGCACACGCGGGCAGAGTGAAGTTCCGTGCTCTGCGACGGCAGCTCCGCAACGCTTGCGCTCGAGACGGCCACAGAGTCCCGTAGTTTCAAGGACTTGCGGCGACAGCCAGGCGCGGCGCATGGCACGCCGAAAACGGGCAACGGCCCGGCCGTGGCGGCTCGGCAGCGGGAGCGCGCCGATTGGGGTCTCAGGTCTCCCGGTTGCGACCCGCACCTGGCCGCCCGCGTCCCCGGCCGCGCAGCCCCCGTGCGATGCGGTCCATGGGCGACACCGCCACCACGTCTGACGCCGGGCGCAGCGTCGCACGTGGAAGCTCGGCGGCGTCGAGGAAAGCCCGAAGCGCCTCAACAAAGGCTTCGGGTTGCTGCTGGTGCAGGTAGTGACCGGCCCCGGGAAAGGTCACCAACTCGACTCCCTCGGTCGCTGCGACCAGCGCGTCGCCATGCTTGTGCGGGATCAAGGCATCGACTTCACCCCAGAAGACACGAATGGGCGGAAGCTCGTCGACCTCGTGCGCGCGTTGCAACAGCATCCGATACTGACCACGGAAGTTGATGACGCTCCGCACGGCTCGAGAAAATGCCCGGGCCGTGCCCGGTTGCTCGTTCATCTTGGCCAGCGTCTCGAGGTCGGCCGCGGAACCGTGCAGACGAGAACCACCGATCGCCCGACGCGTACCGAAGGCCATGAAAGGCTGACCAAAGTGCTCCACCATGAAGGGAAAGGTCGCGAGCCTGAGCCAGAAGCCGACATCCCGGCCGAGACCGCCGGAGGCCACCAGCGCAATCCGGCGCAGCCTCTCCGGGCACTCCAGCAGCAGCATCTGGGCCACACCACCGCCGAATGAATGCCCGACGACGTCGACCGATGTGAGCCCCATCGCTTCCAGCCAGCGCGCCATGATGTGGGCCTGCCACTCCAGGGTGTAGCTCACGTCGGCTCGCGTGGACAACCCGCTACCTGGCAGGTCGGGGGTGAGCACTCGACGGTCGGTGGCGAGCAGCGGTGCCACGCTGCGCCACGTCAAGTGCGAATCGGCAAGCCCATGCAGCAGAACGACAGCGGTTTTGCCCTCGTCCGCGAGATCTGGCTCGAACTGTGCCCAATGCAACTTCACGCCGTCGATATCGCAGTTGCAGTAGGACATGGACATGACCACCTATGAAATCGCCGTAACTTCGGGGGTTTCCCGAGCCCTAAGGGCCCGCGCAGCACGGCGGACGTAGGCAGTGCACGGGACCTGCGCAACGCTGTCGCTTTGCCATCGGGCCCACGCCAACCACGAGTTTCCGGGGTGCGAGGGCACGTGCTCCGGCGCAGACGATCGAATTGCTCGTCGCGTCCGAGACCGATCTGGCCGCTCAGACGTCTTACTCCACAGAGGTTTTATGATCGCCCATCGAATTCCGTATTACGCGGCAGAACTCAAAGCCGCCCTGCCCCCTCGAGTCTTCGCACCGTCCAGGTCGCGTCTCATCTGGCTCCCGGTGCACCTCACGGTCATCGCACTGTCGGCAATCCTTATCTCTCAGAACGCTGTGTCCTGGGTCGTTGCAAGCCTTCTCTCCCTTGTCATCGGCGCTTCTTTCGCGGGCTTGACATTCCTCGCACACGAGACGCTGCATGGCGCCATCGTTCGCAGTTCGCGCCTGCGCTACGCCCTCGGGATGCTCTTGCTGCTGCCCTTCGTGCTGTCACCACGGCTCTGGATCGCCTGGCACAACCGCGTTCATCACGGAAACGCAAACCGCCCTGGCGTGGACCCGGACGCCAATCCGACGCTGGCGGAGTACCGAGCCAGCCGCCGCATACGCTTGATCACCGACCACTTCGCCCTCGGCCGACGCAGCTGGACCGGCATCTTCGGCCTCTTCCTGGGGTTTTCGGTTCAGAGCGCCCACATGCTCTACTGCGCACACCGCCGGGGCATTCTCTCCGCGCGCGCACGGCGCATGGCGATGGCCGAGACAGCCGCGGGAATCGCGCTGTGGACTGCGCTTGCCATCGCGGTGGGCTTTCCCGCCTTCGTATTTGTGTTCGTGGTTCCGTTGATCGTGGCGAACACGATCGTGATGGCCTTCATCATGACCAACCATAGCTTGAGCCCGCTCACCGACGTCAACGACCCGCTCTTGAACAGCCTCAGCGTCACCGCGCCGCGCTGGGTCGAATGGCTGACGCTTCACTTCGGCTACCACGTGGAGCATCACCTGCTGCCGTCGGTGAGTTCGCGTCACGGACGACGGGTGCGTGAGGTCCTGCGCAGGCGCTGGCCGGAACGCTACCAATCGATGTCGCTGCTTCACGCGCTTCGCAGTCTGCATTGCACGGCACGTGTGTATGAGGAGCCAGCCACGCTGCTCGATCCCCGGACCGGCCACAGGTACGCGGCGCTCTTGCCCCTGCAGGCGGTCACCCCCACCCCGCCGCGGACCATATCGGCCTCCCACCGCGCGGGCGCATGCCCGAGATTTAACACGACTGTGTCGGGGTAGCGGCGGCCCTCGCTTGTTCAGGGGATTTGTAGGCTTCGTGGGCCGTCTCGAAAGAGCCCCACCCTGCCGTCGACGTCCGCCAAACCCTACAAATCCCCTGCCCGGCGCGATCTTCCTCCGCTACCCTGACACAGTAGTGTTAATCCGGCTCAACGCCCCCCTCGAAGGTCTCGCAGCCGGGGCAGCACGGGCGGCAGGACTCTTCGCTCGCAGCTCAGGCGCATAGACAATGAATGAAGGCATCGCCGCTACAGCTGCAGTAGTCGGCACTGCGAAACGCCGTGAAACATTGGCTGCTGCCCAGCACCTGCATGGCGCTCCCGATGCCATCGGCGTCACCCCGGTGGCGGAAAAACGGCGTCGAGGTCGTGCTCGAGTTGCGGCCGTGGAATGGCTACCACCTGGCGCTGCGCGGCCCCCACGCATGGTACCCTCGGCGCCATGGACGCTCGAATCGCGATTCGGGAAGCGGACGGGAGCTTCACCCGTAGTGACCCGGGCGTGCGTCCGATCTACAGCATCACCAAGACCTTCGTGGCGGCCACGGTCCTTCGCCTCGGCATCGAGCTGAAGCGGCCCATGTCGGATTGGATGGGCGCCGACTGGGTGCCGCGCGGCGCCGAGATTCGCGTGCAGCACCTGCTGAACCACACAGGCGGTCTGCGCGACTACGGAGCCCTACCCGAGTATCGGCGGGCCGTGGAGGCATGTGAGTCGCCCTGGAGCGACGACCGCTTTGCGGACGCCACCCTGCGCCAACCACTTCTCTTCGAACCCGGCGCGGCCTTCGCTTATTCGAACCCCGGCTACTGGCTGCTGACGCAGATCATCGAGCGCGAAACGGATGCGCCCTTCGACGACGCACTTCAACGCCTTGTCCTCGATCCCCTCGAGCTGACGCAAACGCGCGTGGTACGCGGGCCGGTGGAGAGTGATCTGCCGGCCTATGACGCCGGCTGGGTCTGGCATCGATTGATCGTGGCAAGCGCCCGGGACACGGCGACCTTCATGGCCTCTGCCCTGGTGGACCCGTTGCGCGCTGGAAGCACGCCCGTAACCCCGGCCGTCGCCGACCCCCTGTGGCCCGATCCGCACTATGGCCTGGGCTTGATGATCGACCGCGATCGCTACGGGCACAACGGCGGCGGCCCCGGCTGTACCACCAGCTGCTTCCACTTTCCCGGCACGGGGCGAACCTGCTGCGTGCTTGCCTACGGTGCCTCGAAAGACGCGGTGATGGCCCAGGTCATCGACTTGGGCAGCTGAGCGAGTCGGTGTGGAGACACAGATCGGCGCGGCGATGCGAGCCAAGTCTCCCCGTTCGGCGTCAACTCGCAGCCCGTTTGGTGCGATGCAGGAAGGGTGCCCCCCCCCCTTCGAGGAGCGCACAAAGGTCTGAAAAGCGCTGAACAGGCGAGGGCTGCCTGAAACTGTCAACGTCGAGGTCTAGAACGTCCCGATCACGCTCAGTCCGCCCCCCTCCAACTCCCCCGACTCCAGCACCAACGGCACCACCGTGAGCGTTCGACCGCCTCCCGGGCGCATGTCGCCGGAGTCCGCGGCGCTCACGGAACTGCCGTAGATGATGAGCCCGTATGTCAGCAGGGAGACGCCCACGACCGCGGGTGTGAAGACGCCGATGCAGAAGGCCGTTCCTTCGCTGTCGCAGCCGTCGGCAGCGAAGGCGATGTTTACGGCGCCGTAGCCCGCGATGCCCCCACCGATGGCCGCAGCCACGTTGCCGGGATGATCGATGTCTGTGATCTCGCCGCGCGGAATCTCTGTCACCTCGCCTCCCTGCGTTTCGACGTAGACCGAGGTGGGACTCGATCCCGCAATCTCTCCTTTGACCTGCGACCCGTTGGCACGGCTGATGGTTGCCGAGGACCCGCATCCGGATGAAGTGAAGGTCACCAATGCGAGCACCGATGCGCTCAAGAATGTCCTGCCCCTAAACATGGCCGGGAGCCTACCAGCGTATCAGCGCTCCCAACAGGGGGAGGTAATCCGGCTGGAGGACTACTCGCCCTACGAGGCATTCTGCATGCGACGGTAGGCGGCGCGAGACTTCGAGCCCGTCGCTGCTATGCTGCCCGACCCGCAGCGAGCCCCGCAGCGAGCCCTCCCCACGATGCCCCTGTCAGCCTTTCACCCCGTCGTCGCCCGCTGGTTCACCGAAACGCTCGGCGAACCCTCCGAGCCGCAGCGCCTGGGCTGGCCTTCCATCGCCGCCGGTGACGACACGCTGATCGCCGCGCCCACCGGCACCGGCAAGACGCTGGCCGCCTTCCTGTGGGCCCTGGACGCGCTGCTGCGCGAGGCCGCCAATGGCGAGCTGGGGGCCGAAACCCGCGTGCTCTACGTCTCGCCGCTCAAGGCCCTGAGTAATGACATCGAGCGCAATTTGCAGCAGCCCCTGGCTGCTATCTCCGAAGCCATGCGCGGGGGCGGCCACGGCGAGCCACAGGTCACCGCCGCCGTGCGCACCGGCGACACGCCCCAGAGCGCGCGGGCGCGCCTGGCCAAGAGCCCGCCCCACATCCTGGTTACCACCCCCGAATCCCTCTACATCCTCTTGACCAGCGAGAGCGGTCGCCGCGCGCTCGCCAGCGTGCGCACGGTGATCGTCGACGAGATCCACGCCCTGATCGGCGACAAGCGCGGTGCTCACCTGGCGCTGTCGCTGCAGCGGCTCGAACGGCTCGCCAGCCAGCGCCCCCAGCGCATCGGCCTGTCGGCGACCCAACGGCCCATCGAGCGTGTGGCGCAGTTCCTGAGCGGCGCCGAGCGCGCCCCCGCACGCATCGTCGACTGCGGTCACCGCCGCCACATGGAACTTATCTTGGAGTTACCGGAGTCGCCGCTCGAGGCGGTGATGGCCACCGAGGTCTGGGAGGAACTCTACGACCGCCTCGCCGCCCTGGTCGAGGCCCACCGCACCACGCTGATCTTCGTCAATACAAGGCGGCTGGCCGAACGCGTGGCGCGACACCTGGCCGAGCGCCTGGGCCCAACGCGCGTGACCGCCCACCACGGTAGCCTTTCGCGCGAGCATCGACTGCGCGCCGAGCAGCGGCTCAAGCACGGCGAGCTGTCGGCGCTGGTGGCCACGGCCTCGCTCGAGCTGGGCATCGATATCGGCCACGTGGAGATTGTCTGCCAGCTGGGAACCACGCGCTCCATCGGGGCGCTGCTGCAGCGGGTGGGACGCTCCGGTCACTTTCAAGCAGGCGTGCCCCGGGGCCATCTCTTTCCCCTCAGCCGCGACGAGCTGGTCGAAGCGGCCGCTCTGTTCGCCGCCATCGATGCCGGCGAGCTCGACGCGCTCAGCCTGCCCGAGGCTCCCATCGACATCCTGGCCCAGCAGCTGGTGGCGATGGCGGCCTGCGAGGACCTGGACGAAGACGAGGCCTTCGAACTCAGCCGCAGCGCCGCCCCCTTCGGCGACCTGCCCCGCGAGCGCTTCGACGCGCTGGTTCGCATGCTCTGCGACGGCTTCGCCACCGATCGCGGCCGCCGCGGCGCCCTTTTGCACCACGACCGCGTGGGCCGCCGCATCCGCGGCCGCAGGGGCGCGCGTCTAACAGCCATCACCAACGGCGGCGCCATCCCGGACAACGCCGACTACTCGGTGGTGCTGGAACCGGCCGGGGTCACGGTCGGCACCCTCAACGAGGACTTCGCCATCGAGAGCATGGCCGGCGACGTCTTTCAGCTCGGCAATAGCTCCTACCGCATCCGGCGCGTCGAAAAGGGCGTCGTGCGCGTGGACGATGCCCACGGTGTTCCACCCACGATCCCCTTTTGGCTGGGCGAAGCCCCGGCCCGCAGCCCCGAGCTGTCGGAGCGCGTCTCGAAGCTGCGGCAGCAGGCGGCCGACACGCTGGGGGCCTTCGCCGCAGACGATACAGAAGCCGTGCGCGCGCTCGAGCAAGAGCTTTCGAAAGCCGGCCTGCCCGAAGCGGCCTGCTCACAGCTGGCCGAGTACCTGGCCCAGGCCCACGCCGCCCTCGGCACCCTGCCCACCACTTCGCGCATCGTCGTCGAACGCTTCTTCGACGAGGCCGGCGGCATGCAGCTGGTGCTGCACTCGCCCTTCGGCGGCCGCATCAATCGCGCCATGGGGCTTGCCCTGCGCAAGCGCTTTTGCCGCAGCTTCAACTTCGAGTTACAGGCCGCGGCGACCGAGGACGCGATCATCCTCTCGCTCGGCCCGACCCACAGCTTTCCGCTCGACTCGGTCCGCGAATTTTTGCACCCCAAGAGCGTGCGCCAGGTGCTGATTCAGGCGCTGCTTCTGGCCCCGATGTTCGAGGTGCGCTGGCGCTGGAACGCCGGGCGCGCCCTGGCCGTGCCGCGCTTTTCCGGCGGTCGCAAGGTGGCGCCCTTCCTGCAGCGCATGCGCGCGGCCGATCTGCTGGCCGTGGCTTTTCCCGACCAACAGGCCTGCGCCGAAAACCTGGCTGGCGACCGCGAGGTCCCCGATCACCCGCTGGTGGAGCAGACGGTCGACGACTGCCTGCACGAGGCCATGGACATCGAAGGCCTCGAAAGCCTGCTCGAACGCATCGGCAGCGGCGAAGTGGAGATGGTCTTCCGCGAGCTCAATGCCCCTTCGCCGCTGTGCCAGGAGATCCTGGGCGCCCGCCCCTACGCCTTCCTCGACGACGCGCCGCTCGAAGAACGGCGCACCCATGCCGTGATGAGCCGGCGGCTGCTCGACGTGCAGAGCGCGCGCGAACTCGGCGCCCTCGACGCCGCCGCCGTGGCGCGCGTGCGCGAGGAGGCCTGGCCGAGCTTCGAAAACGCCGACGAGCTGCACGACGCGATCCTGCTGTGCGGCCTGATCACGAGCGACGAGCTGGCGCAAAGCGGGGCGGCCGGTGACCGCCTCGCCGGGCTCTGCGATGGGCTCACAGCCCAGCGCCGCATCGCACGCATGACCCTGCCCGACGGGCGCCGCGCCTGGGTCAGCGCCGAGTGGCTGAAGCGCTTGCAGGCCATCTACCCGCCGGCGCTGCAGCTCGAGCCGCCGATCGAAGCGCCGGCCGGCGACAGCGAAGAACCCGACGCCGACAGCGCCCGCATCGAACTCTGCCGCGCACGCCTGGAGTGCTCCGGGCCGCTGACGGCTCCGGGCCTGGCCCAAACCCTCGCCCTATCCGCAGCCGACGTGGACGCCGCCCTGCACGCCCTCGAAGCCCAGGGCTTCGCCATGCGCGGCCACTTCGACCCCGCCATCGGCCCCGCCGTCGACACCGGCATCGACACCGAGCAGTGGTGCGAGCGTAGGCTGCTCGCGCGCATCCACCGCTACACCCTGGAGCGCCTGCGCCGTGAGATCGAGCCGGTCAGCGCCGAGCAGTTCATGCGCTTCCTGTTTCGCTTTCAACACCTGGTTGCAGCCGAGCGCCAGCAGGGGCCGGGCGGTGTGGCCGCCGTCGTCGAGCAACTGGCGGGCTTCGAGGCCGCCGCCGTGGCCTGGGAGGCCGAGCTTCTGTCGGTGCGGGTGCAGGACTACGACCCGGCCTGGCTCGACCAACTCTGCCTCTCGGGGCAGGTCGCCTGGGGGCGGCTGTCGGCGCCGGCGGCCGGACGCGCCGCACGACCCTTGCGCTCCACGCCCATCGCGCTGACGCCGCGCCCGCTCTTGCCGGCCCTGCGACGACTGCTCGGCGCCGAGGCCCGGGTGGCTGACCTGTCGGCCAACGGGCGCAAACTCGAATCAGCTCTCAGTCAATACGGGGCCTGCTTCATTCACGACCTGCCAGCACACACCGGCCTACTGCCCGCCCAGGTGCGCGACGCCCTGGCCGAACTCTCCGCCTCGGGCCGCGCCACCTCCGACGGCTACGCGGGCCTGCGCGCGCTGCTCACACCCGAGCGCCGCGGCCCATCCCATCCGCGGCGCCGCGGTAACGCCATCGCCTCGAGCATCGACGGCTCGGGCCGCTGGTCGCTGCTGCCCGAGGCCCCCGGCGGGGAAAACCAAGCGCCGGACCTACGCGAAGCCGATCTGGAGCTACTGGCCAGGCGGCTGCTGATGCGCTGGGGCGTCATCTTCCGCAAGCTCGCCGAGCGCGAAGCTCTCGCTCCCTGGCGCGACCTCTCGCGTATTTACCGCAGCATGGAAGCGCGCGGTGAGATTCGCGGCGGGCGCTTCGTCGCCGGCTTCACCGGCGAGCAATTCGCGCTGCCGGCGGCGGTGACCCTGCTCAGGCAGGTACGACGCGAAGCGCCCGACGGCGAGCTCATCGCCCTGAGCGCAGCCGACCCCCTGAACCTGATCGGCCGCATCCTGCCGGGCGAGCGCGTGCCGGCGATCGCCAAAAACCGCCTGCTCTTCCGGGACGGCCGCGTGCTCGCGGTGCTCAAGAGCGACGAGGTCCAGTGGCTCGGCGACATCGACGACATCGACGAAGAGCAACGCTGGAACGCCCAGCTGACCCTGCGCAGACGAAAGCTGCCGCCCACCCTGCGCGCCTACAGCTGAAGCGGCGCCCCGCCTGCTATTCGCGCAGCGTCTTGATCACCCCGTAGACCTCGATGATGCGCGCCGACGCCAGCCCGGTCGACCATGAAGGACAGCGGACCCGATCCCCGCGCGCACATCAACGGCCCCTGGGACGACGCTGGTTTTGTGCCAACACCTGCACCTCCGAAGAGCGCGGCATGGCGCTGGACGCCTGCGCGACGTCACCGCCCAGCAAGGCGACTGGCCAGCGGCCTACGGCTACGACGTGGGCGGAGCCACGCCGTAGCCGTAGGCGGCGTGCGGCGACCACTCAGGGCGTACAGGTCGCGCCCACGTCCTCGTCGTGGCCGCAGTTGTGTTGCCCCCAGAAAGTCCAGCTGCAGTCGAACAAGCTTGTCTCGCTGCCGGTGCAGGTCACATCGTCCATCCAAATTGGACCCGTTCCGTCCGGCACACCGCTCGAGTCGAGCAACACGCCCGAGCTGTAGCCGAGCTGCCTGCACAGCACGTCCGCAGCGTTGTCATCGCCATCGAACGAGTCGTCGCAGACGGTGCCCCAGACGCCATCGTGAAAAACCTCGACGCGTCCCTCATTCGACGTCGATCCTTCGGCCAGCCGGAACGTTCCATCGGGCGGGCCACAGTAGCCCCGGTCAGCCTGGCACTCGTTGGGCTCGCAGGTCTCCACGGCGGTCCAGCCGCTGCCGCCAATACAACGCTCGAGTCCGTCGTTCACGCAGCGATGCTCTCCCACCCCGCAGGTCGTCAAGATCTCGCTGGTATCCCCGCCGCAGCTGACGGTTGCGGTGCCGTCGCCGTTGTCCGCGATGGTACAACCGACGCCCGCGTCGCCATCACGACCGTCCGTGCCATCGGCACCGTCGCTGCCATTGGCACCATTCGCACCGGTGCCATCGGTGCCATCGGTGCCATCGGTGCCATCGGTGCCATCGGTGCCATTGGCGATTGTCACATCGGTACCGTCGGTGCAGCTCAGGGTGCTGGAGCCATCGTCATTTTCGGTGACGGTGCAGGAGTTGCCGTCCTTGCCATCATCGGCGCAGGCGTAGAGCGCGAGCATCAAGAGAAGCGAGCATTGAAAAGCGAACAATCTGGACATCTTTGGCCTCGTGTTCGAAAGGGTGAGCGCGCATCGTAGCGGCAACGTCTCCGCTTCGTCGCTCACAACGGTCAGCAAAACGCGAGACCGCACGCAGTTTGGTGGTACGGCGTGCGTGCATCCGTACATTCGCCCACGCCAACACGACAACTTTTAGTCAAATACAAAGACGCTCACCGCCCGCCCGGCGCACCGTGGACCCGCCCACGTTGGAACTCACCCGGCGCGAGACTGGCGCCGAGACCCATGGCACACCGCCGAGCCAATCCGAGACTCGAAGCGCCTCTTGCGCTCGAGTCTCGACAAAAGCCCTCAACCCGGACATTCAGTGCCCGGGGCTATCCCGAAGGTCGTGCCCGACCGGGGCAAACTCTGCCCCCATCGCCCTCCTGCCGACCGTCTCGACGGGGGCCGGCGCCCATCGCTCGTCACCCCCCCATGCACCACCTGTTGCAGCGGTGAGCTACGACTGAGCCAATCTGTGCCACGATTTTGGGGCGGCCGGATGAAAATCCTCGAAATATGAGCCGACAAAGCTTTGGCGTGGCTCTTGCTTTCATCGAGAGTGCGCTAGTGTCTATCGACCCCGTCCTGCTGCGGCGGCTGGGGTCCAACATGGGGCGGGAGCCCACATTGAAGGAGCCGCGCGCATGAGCTGCACCCATCGCCTCTATCTGCTCTTCCTGACGGCCGGGCTGGCCCTCGGCTGCTCGCGGGCCGTACCCCTCGATGGCAAGAAGGGTGACTCCACGAGCTTCGACGGCGTCACCAACGACGACCGCAATGGCGGTGGCGCCGGCTCCTCGACGGGAAGCGGCACTGCGGGCAGCAGCGGCGGCACCTCTCCGGGCTCGACCCCGGGCACCGGCGGCGGGACCTCGAGCGGCACCGGCGGCACCGGCGGCAGCTCCGTCGGTGGCAGCCCGGACTGCAGCCCCGACGGCTGGTGCTGTGACAGCTCCGGAACCTGCTGCAACGATTCGCTGGGCGTGTGCGAAATCGGGGCCGCGGGGAGCGATGGTTCGAGTTCCGGCTTCGCCGGCAGCGGCTCCGGCTTCGCCGGCAGCGGCAGCGGCGGCGGCGTGGCCATCGGCCGGCCCATTCCCATCGGCCCCGGCTTCGGCCCCATGCTCCCAGGCGGCGGCGGCTCGATCGACCTGGGTGAGTGCAGCCAGGACGGCGCATCTGCCGGTCCCGGCTGGTGCGACACCCAGTACAGCTGCGAAAACGGCTACCTCTGGGCCAACTGCAACGACGGCGGTGACGGCTGGTACTGCTACTGCGAAAACGGCTTCAGCTTCCAGGAATACCGCTTGAGCGGCGCCAGCGGCAGCGCCGCCTGTACCGCCGTCGCGGATTTCTGCGCCAGCGGTGAAAGCCCGACGGGCAGCGACTTGACCTGCACCCCGCGCTACGCCGAACAGGGCCCCGAGTACTGCTCCAAGGAGGTGGAGTGCTCCTCCAGTGTGGATCTGGGCGGCGACGTCAGCGCCGAAACCCTCGAGTGGCGCTACACCTGGTGCAACGTCGTCGGCGGCATCTGGAGCTGCGAGTGCAACTCCAACCGGGAGTACATCCGCATCGAGTTCAGCGACTCGCAGAGCAACCCCCAGGTCTGCAGCGACGTCTCCGACATCTGCACCTCGGGCGACATCGAAGTCACCAGCGATCCGGTGTGCACCTTTCGCAACCAATGGGTCGACCGCGGCTGGTGCGATGCCGGGCTCCAATGCTCCCAGGACGCCCTGGTCGGCGGCCAGGAAGCTCAGGTCTTCAGCGATCGCTGGGTCAGCTGCTCGCTCACCTCGAGCGACACCTGGGAGTGCTCGTGCAACACGGGGGCCACTGCCACCACCTATCAGCTGACGGGCGACGATGCCTGGTCGCTCTGCACCGCGGCCGGCGAACGCTGCGCGGACTTTTGAGACTCAGAGCGCGCGGCGTAGCCGGGTCGTCTGCCCGGCTCGCACCTCCACATCCACGGAAATCGCCTGGCCGCCAGTGCCCGGTCGCAGACTGAGCCGGTGGCGACCGGCGGGCAAGGTGAAGCGACCGGGCGTGACCCCCAGCTTCCGGCTGCCCAGGTAGACCTCGGCCCAACCGCCGGGGGTGGCCACGCTGATGTAGCCCTGCCCCGCCGACTTGGCCGGACGCCGCGGAGCTATCGCCTTGCGCTTGGAGCGCAGGGGGCGCGCGGCACCTTCATCGACGACCGCCGGCGCGACGCTGGCCGCGCCCGCGGCCTCGGAGCCCGACTCCGGTGCCTCCGGTACCTCGACATCCGACGGCTCGGGCTCGGGCTCAAAGACTGCGGGCGCGGGCGCCGTAGCCGGCTCGAGTGCCAAGGGCTCGGGCGGGGCCCGCTCCACGCCAACCTGCGCCGCGGGCTCGGGCGCCTGCGAGCGGTCACCGGCCCACAGGCCGAGACCGAACAGCAGCCCGGCCGCCGAAAGCCCAGCGACGAGCCCCGCCCGCCAGCGCCGGCGACCCGGAATCTCCGTCGCCCCGGCCCCGATGTGCGCGGCGGTCCGCGCGTCGGCCCGCACGTCCACCAAAGTCGGCGCCATGGCCGGATCCCCGGGCTGCGCATCGCGGCGCAGGTAGGCTTTCACCGTCGAGTGCGAGCCCTCGTCGAAGGCCGCCGGCGGCTTTCCGGCAGGTCCGGCGCGGGCCTCCCCCTCGCCGCGCGAGGCCCGCTCGAGCAACCGTCGCCGGGTCTCGAGCCCCTCCGGGAAGGCCAGCTGCATCCACTCGGCCACGTCCGCCATGCCCACGCTGAGCCCGGCCCCACCCAACCAATGCTCGATGGCCCGCGACAGCTCTCGCGCGCTCCCGAAGCGCCCCTCACGGTCGCGCGACAGGCAGCGGCGCACGATGGCATCGAGGTCCCCGTCGACGAAATCCGAGCGGCCCGCGAGCCTGCCGATGGACTGGTTGGTCACGGCGGTGACGGTCTCGGGCAGCGACTCGCGCTTGAAGAGACGCTCGCCGCTCAACAGCTCGTACAGGATCACCCCCAGCGACCACAGGTCGGCGCGCCGATCGACCGCCAGCCCCGCCATTTGCTCGGGCGCCATATAAGCGAAGTTGCCCTTGACCTGCCCGGTACGTGTCGCGTGCACGCGGTTTTCGGCGCGCGCGATGCCGAAGTCCACCACGCGCATGCCACCGTCGTAGGTCACGAAGAGGTTTTCGGGGCTGACGTCCCGGTGCACCACCTGCAGTGGCCGCCCGTCCCGGTCGCGCAATTCGTGGGCGGCGTGCAGCCCCTCGGCAGCGTCGGCGATCAGACGCAGGGCCACGGCCTCGAAGGGCACGCGCGGCCCACCGGCCGACTCGGGCGCGACCCCCTCGCGCAGCTTGCGCATCAGCGCGCCCAGGGGCTCGCCGAGCAGATACTCCATGGTCAAGAAGTAGTCGCCGTCGGCCTCGCCGAAGTCGATCACACTGCACACGTTGGGATGCTGGATGCGCGCGGCCAGGCGCGCCTCGTCCAGGAACATCTCCACGAAGTCCCGATCCTTGGCCAGGTGGCGATGGATCTGCTTGAGCGCCACCACCTTGTCGAAGCCGGCCGGCCCGCGCGCCTGGGCCAGGTAGACCGTGGCCATGCCGCCGGCGGCGATCTCGAAGCACAGGCGGTAGCGCCCGACCCCGCGCTGGGCGCCCTCGGCGGCCCGGGCTTCGCTCATGCTCGCCCTCCGGCGGCATCCGGCAGCGCGCTCGAAGGCGATGGTCGCAGGGGAGGACTTGGCTGCATCGAATTCAGGTAGTTCCCATCCCGAAATGGCCATTTTCGAGTTTGCAGGACAGCACCCGGAGCAGAGCGAAGCGGCGCGACCCGCGGAAAGGGGGACCCGGCACGGCTTTGCCGCGACGGGGGAAAGGGCGCGTGCCCTTTCCGGGATGACAACTCGGTACGAGGTCGCGCCACCTGGAGCGCGCCCGAGCACTCTACCAGCCAGCCCAACGGCGGTCACACGCGCCCGCACTCACCTGCGAACGGGCGCTGGGCCAATGCGGTGTATGCTCGGCGGGTGCGCCCGCTCCCCACCGTCCTTGCGGCCGTCGCGCTGCTCTTCGGCAGCGCCTGCCAACGCCTCGAAGACGCCCCCCTGAAGCTGCGCTTCGCGAGCGAGGAGGCGCGCCTGGCCGCGCTCGTGATCGAGCTGCGCATCGCCTCCGGGAGCTGCTCCAAGATGGGCGACACCCATTATACGACGCGCTTCTTCGCCCAGGAGAGTGGGGAGTCGCCACCGGCTTTGGCCGCCGGGCGCTACGCGGTCTGGGCCGAGGCCCGCACCCGGGCCTGCGTGCCGGTGGCCGAGGGCTGCCTGAACCTGGAGCTGCCCGATAGCGACGCCGTCGAGGTGACGCTCGCAGAAATCGCCACGCCCAGCTTCGACGCGGTTTCCACCGATGCCTGCGAGCAGTGGCTCGACCGCCGGCGCGTGCTGCCTGTCCCCATCCCGACTACCGGCGGCAGCCCGGCTCCAACCGTCGACGCCGGCGACGCGGGCGCCGTATCCAGTGCCGTCAGCGGCGAAGAGCAACCTCCCGCGGCAGGCCCCGACCGCTGCGAGTCCCAGTGCCCCGAATGCCCCAACAGCTGGCGCTGCTGCGACCTGGTCGGCGAATGCGGCTGCACGCTCACGGCCCTGGTCTGCAACCTCATCCTGCCGGCCCCCGATGCGCCCGCCCCGGCCAGCTGCAACGAGGACGGCGACTGCGGCAGCGCCGGCCAGTGCGTGATGGGCAGCTGCCAGTGCCAGCCCCTGAAGGCGAGCACCTGCCCACCCGGAAGCTGCACCCCGCTGGACGATGGCTGCGGCGGCGAAGTCGACTGCAGCGGTGCCTGCGGCAGCGGCGAGCAATGCGTCGAAGGCAGCTGCACGGCAGCAATCTGCAGCGGCGGCACCGATCCCACAGGCTGCCCCCCCTGCCCACTGACCACCATCGCCTGCTGCAAGCCCGACACCAGCTGCGGCTGCAGCGACCTGCTCGTCTTGGGGTGCAGCTGAGATGCCCCGCTCCCAAGCCGCCAAAGCCCCGTCCCGTCGTCGCCTCGGCTTTGCAGCCTTCGCTCTCGTCGCGACCCATGCCGCCTGTCTCACCCCCTGCCCGGTCGTGGCCCATCCCCTGATCGAAGAGGCCCAGGCCCAGCGGGACGAGGCGCGCTTCGAAGACGCGCTGCTAACCCTGGAGCGGGCCGCCAGCGAGAGTCAGCTCACGCGCGGAGAGCTGATCGAACTCTACCTGCAGCGCGCGCTGGTCCACCTGGCCCTGCAGCTGACCGCGGCAATGGCCACCGACCTGGAGATGCTGGCGACGCTCGATCCAAACTACGAGTTTGGAGAGGAAGTGCCACCACCGCTGCGGGAAGCCTTTCCTCGAGGAGCGCAACGGCTCTCGCTCGACGTCGACAGCAGCCAAGGCGAAGGCATGTTGCGACTGCGCCTCGATGTTTCGGGCCTGCGCCCCGACATCGTCAAGCACCTCGAACTCGCGGCTCGCATCGCCGGCACGCCGGACTTTTCGCTGGCCGACGCCCGGGAGCTCGAGCTCGCGGTCGCGCCGGGGCAGGTCGTGGAGTACTACGCCATCGCCCGCGGACCTGGTGACTCGGAGTTGGCGACGCTGGGCTCGCCCGAAGCACCCGAGCAAACGCGCGTCAACGCACCGCTCGCGGCGACCACGGCGCAGGGCGCCCGACCACGAGACGAAGAAAGCAACGATACCTGGCTCTGGGTCACGGCCGGCGTGGTCTTCGCCGTCGCCGGCGCCACCGCCGCAGCCCTGCTCCTGCGCGAGGACGCCCGCACCCAGCTGTCGCCGCCCATGGTCGTGCAGTGAAGCTCAGGCCCCGACGCAGGCCGCCGGTGCAGTGGGAGTTCGACCCGTCGCGGGTCGGCAGCACGCGCGAGCCCTGGGGGCCCGGACCGGACTACTTCGCCGGCGCCTTCTGGGTCATGCGGGCGATTTCCTGGGCTGCGGCGGAGGTGTCGCGCACCATGGTGTCGACCGCTTCCTTGCGCTGGCGCGCCAGCTCCTGGGCCGCGCTGGTGGTGGTCTCGACGATTTCGTCGATGGCCCGCTTGCGCTCGCCGTAGTACTCGCCGGCCTGGGCGCGCGCGTTTTCCAGGTAGGCGACGGCGCTGGCCCACTTGGCCTGAAACATGCCGATGTCGGCGTGGCCATCCCGGATGCGGTTGGCCTCGAGCACGTGGGCCGGAGGCGTGCGCAGGTCGCGCACCAGGCCAACCCAGCTCAGCACCTTGAGGATGTAATAGGAGATGTCGATCTCCCACCAGAAGAAGCCCTGGTTGGCCGTGCTCTGGTAGTAGTGATGGTTGTTGTGCCAACCCTCGCCCAGGGTGAGCAGCGCCAGGATAAACGAGTTGCGGCTGGTGTCGGTCGTGACGTAGCGGCGGCGACCGAAGAGATGCGTCAACGAGTTGATGAAATAGGTGCCGTGCCAGGCCAGCACCAGCGACAGAAAATAGCCGAAAAAGAGCGCGCTCGCGCCCCAGGCGAAGAAGACCACGAAGCCCAGGGCCAGCGGCGGCACCCAGTGGTACTTGTTGAGCCAGCGCAGCTCGGGGAACTTGGCAAAGTCCTTGATCAGCTCGGTCGGCGTCTCACGGTACTTGCGGCACATGATCCAGCCCATGTGACTCCAGAAGAAGCCCTTGAGCGGTGAGTGCACGTCCTCGATCTGGTCGGAGTACTTGTGGTGATGGCGATGCAGGCCAGCCCACCACAGCGGCCCCTTCTGCACCGCCAGGGTTCCGCCCAGGGCCATCAGGAACTGCATCACGCGCCCCATCTTGTAGGCGCGATGGGAGAAATAGCGGTGATAGCCGGCGGTGATGAAGAAGAGGCGCAGGACGTAGAAGCCGGCGCACAGCGCCACATCGAAAGACGTGAAGCCGGTCCACAGGACACCGAGGGGCGCCAGGTGCAGCACCAGATAGGGGATGTTGTGAATCAGGTCGACGCGTTCGTCGGCGGGGCGTGCATAGGCCGGTGTCATCGTCTGGGGTCGCCTCGTGCTGGCCGACGTGTGCCGGATTACAGTGGTGTCGGAAGGGTGAGCCCCGGGGGGCAGTGGGTCAAGCCGAGCGGCCGAAATTTAGCGACCCGGGAGTTATTTTTCCGATTCATCTGCGCCCAACGATGCGTTGAAGCTCGCCCTCGGGGCGCAGCTGGTACTCGGCCGCAACGTGGGCGAGCGGTGCGTACAAATAGACATCCCGGCGCTCGAGAAGCAAGCGGTCGAGCACGGCGCGGCCCGCGTTATTGACCACGATCACGTCCGGACGCCTACCCAGCACGTGCTTGACGTACATGCCGAAGACCGCATCCCGGCGCCATTCCTCGGGCGTCGTGTAATTGAGGAGCACCGCCCTGTGCGGCAATTGCGCAACCAGCCGCTCACCGTAGTCGTGGGCCTCGCGAAAACCGCTGAGGTCGCGCGCTTCGTAGTCGCCGGCGATGCGAAAGAGGGCGAGCGAGGCCAGCGCCGCCGCGCCCAGCCAGGGCAGTCGCCCGCGCGCCGGCAATGCCGACAACGCCAGCGCCGACAGCGCGCAGCCGAGGGCGACCGTGGGCAGCAGGAAGACCTCCAGGTCGTGCACGCGGTAGGCGTAGAAGAAGGCGACGTTACCCACGATGGCCGACGCCAGCGCCAGCCCGCGCGTGCGCTGCCGGCGAACTAGCCAGGCCAGGCCGGCCACTCCGAGCAGGGCTCCGGCCCAGGCCAACTGCTGGCCCAAAAGCCCCAGCAGCTCGCCACTGCGGGCGGCCGAGGGGCCGTGGCTGAACCACTGTCGATAGTTGCCGCCGCTGACCAGCCACAAAAGACGCGCGGGCGAGCCCGGGCGCGCCGCGTTGGGCACCGCATCGCTCGAGGCCCGCAGCAGCACATAGAGATAGACCCAAAGCGCCCCGGCCAGCACGGCCAGGGCAAAGCGCAGCAACCACCCCCTGAGCACGCCACCCCGCCCCCGTACGCTGGCCACCGCGAGCCACGCAAAGCCCAGCCCGCAAGTCGCGATCGAGTAGTGCACCCCCAGGGCCGCTCCCGACAGCGCCGAAGCCGCCAGCGCCCACAGCGGCCGGCCAGCCCGCTCGGCGCGCAATAGAAGCCAGAGCGCGGCGAGGGTGAAGCACATCCCGGGCAGATAGACCTCGGCCACGCTGGCGTTGAACCAAACCGCCGGCGCGCTGGCCCACAACAGCGCCGCTGCAAACGCCGCCGGGCGCGCGGCGCCGAGCTCGCGGCCCAGGGCGTAGAGCAGGACCGCGCTGCCAGCGCCCGCCACGGCGCTAAGCGCATTGACCGCCGTGGCGGGCGGCAAGGGCAAGAGCAAAAAGGCGCGGGCCAGCAGGATGTAAAGCGGATAGCCGGGCGGGTGGGCGACGCCCAGGGTGTAGGCCGCGGTGACGTACTCGGCGCTGTCGTACCAATAGACGCTGCGGCAGAGGGTGAGCGCGTAGAGGCACAGGACCAGGGCGCCCAGCACGAGTGCGAGCAGGCGATCGGCGCGAGCGAAAGGCTCTTGCGCAACAGGCACGGCACTGGCTGCTGACGTCGGCACGGCTGGAGCCTACCTCGGCTCTTGGCAAATGGGACCGGCGGATGGAACGGTGCCGACAGGCTGGTTTGCCAGCATGCCCGTCGCGCCACCTCCGCGAGCGACAGGGCCAATTCTCGAATCGCCAACACGCCTCTAACCGTGCCCCCCTCCTCCCCCATCACGCGCTGGCTCGAGCGCCGCGGCGATGCCGCCATCGTGCTCTACGGCAGCGTCGCGGCCTTCGGCGCCTACTTCTGCATGTACGCCTTTCGCAAACCCTTTGCGGCTGGCAGTTACGAGGGGCTCGAAGCCTTTGGGCTCGACCTGAAGACGGCCCTGGTGGTCGCACAGGTGCTCGGCTACGCGCTGAGCAAGTTCGCCAGCATCAAGTTGCTCAGTGAGCTGCCGAGCGCCCGCCGGCTTGCGCTCTTGCTGTCGCTTATCGCTGTCGCCGAACTCGGACTGCTCGGGCTTGTCGTGCTGCCGCCGGAGCTGAAGGTGGTGGCCCTCTTCGTCAATGGCCTGCCGCTGGGCGCCGTCTGGGGCCTGGTCTTTTCATTCCTCGAAGGACGCCGCACGTCCGAGATTCTCGGCGCCACCCTGAGCATGTCCTATATCGTGGCGAGCGGCGCCGTGAAGAGCGTGGGGCGGGCGCTGATGGAGGCCGGCGTGCCCGAGCTGGCGATGCCAGCTGTCACCGGCGCGCTTTTCCTGCCGGCCTTCGCGACCCTGTGCTGGCTGCTGTCGCGCCTGCCGGCGCCCGACGCCGGCGACCACCGTGCCCGCAGCCCGCGCAGCCCCATGCAGCGACAGCAGCGCCTGGAGTTCCTGCGCCGTCACGCCTTGGGCCTCTTTTGTCTAACCGCTCTCTATGTAGCGCTCACCGCCTTCCGGGACTTTCGCGACAATTACGCCATCGAGCTGTGGAGCGCCCTGGGCCGCGGGGCAGAGCCGGCGATCCTGACCACTGCCGAGCTGCCCGTGGCGGCCTCGGTGATGCTGGCGCTTGCGTTGATCTTTCTGGTCCGTGACAACCGCCGCGCGCTTCTGACCACCCACGCCATCATGCTCGCCGGCTCACTGCTAATTTTGGGCTCGACGCTGCTATTCACCGAGAGTTTTATCGAAGGCAGCACCTGGATGGTGCTGGTGGGCAGCGGTCTCTACCTGGGCTACGTACCCTTTGGCTGCGTGCTCTTCGACCGCCTGATGGCCCTGACCCGCAGCCCGGGCACCGCCGTCTTCATGATCTACGTGACCGACGCCGCCGGCTACGCGGGCTCGGTGTGTCTGCTGCTCTTCAAGCGTTTCGCCTCGCCCGATCTGCCCTGGTTGTCCTTCTTCACGTCGCTGTCGCTGCTCACGGGCGCCGCTTGCGCCCTGGGCGTGCTCGCCAGCGCCCTGTATTTCGGCCGCGAGAGCCTCGTGCCCCAAAGCGATCCGTGACAGGATGCGCGGCCCTCGGCCATGTCCAAACGTCGCAGTGAAGTCCCCGCCCTGCTGGCGCTCGCCCTGCTGAGTACCAGCGTGCTCGCCCTGGAGGTGCTGCAGTCGCGGCTGGTCTCCTATTCGGTGCACGTGCTGCTGCTCTACGCGGTCATCGGCATCGCCATGCTCGGCTTCGGGGCGGCCGGCAGCCTGGTGGCCCTGCGCAGTCGCTGGACCGAGCAGGAGCGGTTGCCGCGCGTGCTGGCGTGGGCGGCGCTGTGCTTCAGCACGGGTACCGTCGTCGCCCACGGGCTCTTCGTGCGCCTGACGCCCGTCATGCAGGCGGTCGATGGCGCCACCCTGCTGGTGGCAGCCCTTCTGGCCTTGCCCTTCGTGGCCGCTGGCGTCGTCGTCACCGTCACCCTGTCCACCGCCGGCCCCGCCCTCGGTCGCGCCTATGCGGCCAATCTGCTGGGCTCCGGGCTCGGCTGCTTCATTCCCCTGTGGCTGCTCGGCCCGCTCACGGGCCCGGCCCTGCTCGGCCTGCTGGGGCTTTTGGCCTGGGCCGCGGCGGCCATCTATGTGCGCCTCGCCGGCGCCCGCCTGCGCTCACCCCTGGGGATGTCGGCCCTGGGCGCGCTAGTCCTGGCCATCGCATCGCTGACCTGGGCCGAGGCGTTCTTCCCCGTGCAGCCCGAGCCCCTGCCCGGCGGCCAGCTGGCCGGCCTCTATGCCCACGCCGCCGAGCACGGCATCGACATCACTCGCCGTTATGACCGCTGGAATGTGACCGGGCGCATCGAAATCTTCCAGGCCAGCGGCGTCGACGGCGATCCCAGGCCGCACCCGGCCATGTTCTACGCCCAGGACTCGACGGCGGGATCCTCACTGCTGCGCTGGGACGGGCGCACCCAAGGCCAGCTCGGCGCCGATAAACCGGCCCTGGTACCGCGGCTGTGCCACGAGACGGTCTACGGCCTCGGCTACTTCCGGCCTCGACCCAAGGTGTTGGTGATCGGGCTCGGCGGCGGCCCCGACCTGCAGTGCGCGGTCTTCCACGAGGCGCGCCAGGTGGACGTGGTGGAGATCAACCCAGACTCCATCGCCGCCGTGCGTGGCCCCTTCAATGACTGGCTCGGCGGCATCGGCCAACACGAGGCCGTGCGCTTTCACCGCCGCGACGGCCGCAGCCTGGTCCGGGCGCGGGGCGGCGCCGGCTACGACTTGATCCAGCTCAGCGGCGTCGACACCAAGCAGAATTACGCCTCGGGCGCCCTGGCGCTGGCCGAAAACCATCTCTACACGCGCGAGGCTTTTGACGACTACCTGGCGGCGCTCTCCCCCGCCGGCGTGATCACAATCCTGCGCTTCGGCCACATCGAAGCCCTGCGCCTGGCCAATACCGCCGTACACGCCCTGCGTGCCATGGGCGCTGAGCAACCCGCACTGCATATCGCGATCCTGGGCTCGGGCCCGGTCTACGCGGTCACCATTGGGCGCTCACCGCTGACGCCAGCCGATGTCACGACCATCGAGGCGCGTACCCGCCTGCCGAATCTGCGCGGCGCCGACATCTATTTCTACACCGACAACGGCATCCCCTTCGACCAGCCTCCGGTCGTGCACTATCTGCCATCGCGCGAGCCGCGCTGGCCCTTCGGCGCCTTCTTCGGCATGGTCGCCCGCGGCGCCGAGGCGAGCTTCGATGCCGGCGGTTTCGACATTCGACCGACCACCGACGACCGCCCCTTCTTCTTCGACATCCTGCGCTACGATTCAGCCGAGAGTTGGCAGCAGCCGCACGTGATCGCCCTGCGCAACGTGATCGCCTCGGTGGCGCTGTTGTCGCTGCTCTTCATCCTGCTGCCGGCCTTTCGCCTGGCTCGCGTCGCCAAGACCGAAGCCCCCGCGCCGGGAAGACTGCGAGTGCGCGCCGCCATCTACTTCGGCGCCATCGGCCTCGGCTTTGTGCTGCTCGAGGTCTGGATGCTGCACCGCTTCTCGATGTTCCTCGGTCACCAGACCTATTCGCTGAGCGTGGTGCTGGCGGCGCTACTGGTCAGCACCGGGCTCGGCGCCTGGGGCGGTGGGCGGCTGCTGCCCGCTCCGGCCCGCCGCGCGCGCGTGGGTTCACTTGCGGTGGTGGTATGGCTGCTGCTCGGTTCGCTGCTCTTGCCTTGGTTGCTCGGCGCCGCGGCCGACGCTTCGTTGCCGGTGCGCTGCTCGATCGCGACCGCCTTCGTCTTTCCCTGCGGCCTCGCCATGGGTCAGCCCTTCGTCGCCGGCATGACCTGGCTCGAAGGCTCCGACCGCGGCACGCGCGCCTGGTCGGTGGGCATCAACGCCTTTGCCTCCGTGATCGCCTCGGTCGGAGTGATCCCGCTGGCGATGGTCTCAGGCTATGTCGCAAGTCTCGGCACCGGCTGCAGCCTCTATCTTTTGGCCGCGCTCGCGAGCCTCGGGATGCGGCCGGATTCGCGCCACTGAAAGCCCATCAGCGGCGGCGCCTGCGCTTCTTTGTCGCTCGCTTCTTCGTCGCCGGCTGCTTCTTCGCGAAGTCGAAGGGCATGCGAATGGTGGCGGTCTTGCGCCGGGGCTTCGGGAACTCTGCTTCGGCCACAGCGGCTTTGATGCAGCGGTGCACGCGCGAGTCCTTGAGGCGGCTTCGCATGTGGCGCATCCCGCGGACCTTGCCCCGGCTGTTCAGCTTCCATTGCACCACCACGCGCCCCCCCATCTTCGGGCGTCGCTCGAGGCCCTCCGCATAGCAGCGCTGCAGCTCCGGCACGATGGCCTCGAGCGCGGCGACGACCTCGTCCCTGGGCACCTTGGCGCCCCGGTAGCGGGCGAGCTTGGAGACCACCTCCACCTCGAGGTCGGGGTGGGCCTGGGGCTCCTGCTTCGGCGGCTCCTCGGCTTCGGCTTCGGCCGCCGGCTCGGCTTCGGCCGGCCCGGCGTCGGCGGTCTGCGCCACCCCGGCATCCGGGGGGACCGCGGCCTGGGCGTCGGGTGCCTGGGCGGCGGCCACCTGGGCGTCGGTGGGCGCCTCGACGGCGGCGATGTCGGCGACGGCCGGCGGCGCGTCCGGAGCGGCGGCCAACGCGGTGTCGACGGCCGCCGGAGCGGTCGCCGCGGCGGCCACCTCCGTGGTCGGCCCGGCCAGCAGCCCCGAAGGCAAGACGCCCAACCCCGGCAGCAACGCCGCGGCGGCGCCGCCCGTGAGCGCCACCAGCACGACCGCGACCAGCCAGCGTTTGCCGGAACGTTTGGGGAGCACCACCGGCTCCTCCTCCAGCAGGGGATCGCGGAGCGACGCCATCGCGGCCTGATCCTCGGCGGACGGGCCCACCTGCGCGGGAGGCTCCGAAACCTGGGGGGAGGGCTCGGCGTAGGCGGGGTCGGCGTAGGCCGCTGCCGGCGGCTCCGATACCTGGGCGGGCGCCGCTTGCACCTCCGGCATCACCTGGGCCGGCGGCGGCACCATGATCGGCGGCGGAGCCTGGATCGGCGGCGGGGCCTGGGGCTGCGCGGCGGCCGCCGACTGCTGCAGCAGCTGCTGGCGCAGCGATAGGGCATCGCGGTCGCGTTTGCTGACCAGCGGCGCGATCGACTCCAGGGCCGCCTCGAGCTGGCCCTCCTCGGCGTAGGCTCGAGCCAGCGCAAGCCGCCGCCGGGCCACGCCCGCCGCGTCCTTGGAGCTGGCCACATAGGCCAGCCAGCGACTGCCCAGCTCGCGCGCCTGATCCTCGGGCGCGGTCAACTCCTCGAGCGCATCGAGCGCGTCGCTGTGACCGGGCACGAGATCCAGGGCGCTCTTCAAAAAGTCGATCCCACCCTCATGCCCCAGCGCCTCCCCCAGGGCCGCGTGCAGGTCGGCGGCCTGCTCGGCGTCGCCCTGGGCATTGCGCGAGACGTAGAGATTGCTCAGCTCCACCATCAACTGTGCGTCAGCGTCGGCATCGAGCGCCTGCTCGTAGAGCGCGATGGCGTGGTTGTAGTCGCCCGAAGACTCCAGATGCGCCTTGCCCGCCTGGTGCAAGAGCGAAGCCCGCGCCGCGCCTTCGGCCAGGTCGGCCGCCATGGTCAGGGCCTTGACGCGCAGCGGACGCTCCGCACGGCCGGCCCAGTCCACCAGCAACTCGCAGATCTGGGCGCCCATGGAGGCATCCACCAGCCGCCGCATACGCAATCCGACCAGCAACTGCCCCACCCGTTCGAGCACGCTGGCCTCGTACGAGCCGGACTGCAACTGACGCATCAGCTCGAAGACTTGCTGATCCATCCCAACTGCAAAGGGTAGCACGCTGGCTTTGCGATCTCGAACATCCGAATCAAAGAGGGATCGCCAGCGGCGGCAGTGGCGGCGGCAGGATCAACGCCCGGCCGACCGCGGGCATCGAAAAACGCTGTAAACCTGCGGCGGTCTGCAGCAGAAAAAGAAACGACGGATCGTCGAGGGGCCGCGCGAAGCGAAAGCGCATCGCGGTGGGCACACCCGCATCGACCTGCACGACCTCTGCCCACATTGGACCTGCGCGGCCGTGCAGGCCCGGCAGCGGCTCGCCGTCGTTGAAAACGCGCGCGTAGAGGTCACCCGGCGTTGCGACCGCGTTCAGGCGCCTTAGCTCGAGGCTGTCGGCCGCCACACGCCTGAGCTCGTGGGCGCCCCAGCTGGCAGTCATCAAATGACAGGAGCGCGGCGCGGCGAGGCCGTGAAAGCGGCGCACCAGCGGCAGGTAGATGGTTGTGGTGAGATCGGCCACACCCAGCAGAAAGACGTCCTGCTGCGCCACCGTTGCGGGATCGAGCGGCGCACGCAGGATCGAGCGCTGCACCTGGCGTGACACCAGGGCCGCCCCCGCGGTCAGGATCCGTGTCGACCAGATGGCCAGACCCAAATGCAGCACAACGATGGCCAGCACCGCGAGGCGCGACACTCCGCGACGCCGCCACAGCCAGAGCGCGCATAGCGCCAACAATGCCGTCACGCCCAGGAGCGGAGGGACCAGCGTGCGGCTCGAGGGTGTCGCCGCCAACGACGGAATCATCGACAGCACCGCACCCAGGCCCAGACTCTGCGCTGCGCGGCTGGCGTTGTCGCCGCGCAGGGCCAGGCCGAGCAAGGCGACCCACATGGCGGTCGCGGCGACTCCAGCTGAGAGTTGAAGCCGCTGCCATCCCTGCAAGTCGAGCCCCAGTGCATGGGCCCAGGGCGAACCGTAGGAATAACCATCGGCCTGCAGCCCCAGCAGCAGATCACCCACCTGCACCGGAAAACGCTCCAGGCTTCCGAGGGCGAAATCGAGCGGTCGCGCGCTCGGGTCCAGATACATCGACGAACCGCGCGAGCCGTAGCCCAGCAGTTGGCGCGTCGCCAGATACGCGCCCGACATGAGCCCCACCGGCCACAGCCCCCGCAGGCGCTCGGACCAGGGCCGCTCTGCCCATAGCTCGAAGGCCACGAAGTAGCCCAGGTAGCAAAGGGCGTACTCGCCGGCCAGCAGCGAAAGCGCAAAGAGCAGCGGTACCAGCCAGCGCCCGGCGGCCAGCCCATCCTCGCGATGCCTGAGGTGCAGATAGAAGGCGGTCAGCGCAAGGGCACTCGAGACCAGCTCGTTGCGGTTGGCGATCCAACCCAGAGCCGTGGCGTGGGCCTCGTCGGCGCAGAAGAAGGCGAAGGCCAAAATCCAGGCGCCTCCCGGCAAGAGCCTGCGCAACAGCAGCCCCGCGGCGATCAGCGCGCCGATCCACCACAGCATCGAGTGCAGGTGATAGTAGAGGGCGCGATCGCCGAAAAGCGCCAGGTCGAGCTGCATCAGCGCGCTCGACAGCGGCCGGAACATGGCGAGCTTCAGCTCCGGATGCCGCCACCAGGGAAAAAAGCCCGCCTCGGTCAGGGCCTCGACCTCCTGGGGGCTGCCGTCGGAGAAGGTGAAGAGCTCGAGCGCGCCGCGTGGCACGGGATATTGACCGCGCATCATCGTCAGCTGCGCATAGTCGTCGACGGTGAAGCTGCCTCCGACCACCGCCAGGCGTAGCAACACGGCGGCGGGCACCAACAACCACGGAAGGTGGCGCAGCTTCGCCATATTCGGCTTGCGGAACTTGCGCGGGCTTTGTCTCATCGGAGCTGCGACAGCAGGAGCGACGGCGGCTATCCTGGGGCGGACTCTATCGCGCTGCAACGCAACGGCCCACCGGAAGCACCATCGTGTCCAGACCCGCGCTCGTCCATGCAGCGATCGTGCTCGCAACGCTGGCCTGCGGGGCGCTTCTGCGATTGCCCGCGCTCGACGCTTTCCTCTTGGCCGACGACTACGACCACCTGGCCATGCAGCAGGGGGTCTACCCGGTGGCGCGCAGCAGGCTCGATCGCTTTCGCTTTGCCGACAGCGACCCGGACGAGCGCCGTGCGCTGCTCGCAAGCGGTCGACTGCCCTGGTGGACCCACGAAGACTTGCAACTGTCGGTGCTGCGGCCGCTGCCGAGCCTGCTGGTGGAGCTGGACCATTTTCTGTGGGGCAGCGAGAGCCGCCCGCGACACCTGCACAACCTGCTGTGGTGGGCTGCCTTCGTGGTCGCGGCGGCAGGGCTCTTTCGCTGCCTGCTTCCGGCGCCGGCCGCGGCTTTCGCCACGCTGCTATTCGCGCTTGAAGAGGGTCACTCGCTGCCGCTGGTGTGGACAGCCAATCGCAGCGCCTTCATCGCCGGCGCCCTCTCCGTCGCGGCCCTGCAGCTGCATATCCGCAAACGCCGGGCGGGCGCCCCCCACGGCCACCGGGTCTCGTGGCTTCTGTGGGCGCTTTCGCTCAGCGCTGGCGAGCACGCCCTGGGCGGCTTCGCACTGCTGATAGCCTTCGAGCTGGCGGGCAATCGCCAGCGGCCCTGGACCGAGCGCCTGACTGCGCTGGCGCCGGCGGCGCTGCTCTCACTCGGCTACATCACCCTGACCGCGGTCCTGGGCTATGGCATCGCGGGCTCGGGCTTCTACATCAGCCCGCTGAGTTCACCGCTGGCATTCCTCGAAGCCGGCCTGGTGCGCCTGCCCACGCTGCTGGCCGATCTCGTCTTCAGCTTCCCGGCCGACTGGCATATCGGCGGCAGTCCGCTGCTTTTGCCCCTGCAACAGCGGGGGCTGCTACCCGCCGATCCCGAGCTGGCCCAGCGAGGGCTGCGCGAATTTCAGGTGGCGCTCGGGCTGGTTGCCGCGCTGCTGCTGGCCGCCGCCGTCCATTTCGGGCGGCGCTTTCGCATGGCGGCTACAAATGAACTCGATTGGCTGCCCGGCGGTGCGCTGCTCGCGCTCGTGCCGGCCTGTGGCACGCTGCCGATGAGTCGGCTGACCCTGCTGTCGGCGATCGCCATCGATGCCGCGCTGGCGCTATTGGCCCTCGCGGCACTGCGACGGCTATCGCGCGCACCGTGGCCGGGTCGGGCCGTCGCCGCGCTCGCGCTTTCCGGGCTGGTCGCGGCCCACCTGCTGCACGCCAGCCATCGCAGCCGGCTGGAGAGCGAATACTACTCCCTGCGCTCCCGTGCCGAACACGCCTGGGCCGCCAGCGCCGAACTGGGCGGCGCCGAACTGGCCCGACGCCACGTGCTCATCGTCTCGGCCCTCGACTGGATCAGCGCATGGGGCCTGCGGCAACACCGGGCGCTGATGCAACGCTCGATCCCGCGCTCGGTGCACATGCTCAGCGGCAGCCAACTGAGCGCTCACCGCCTGCGCCGCAGCGGCCCGCACAGCCTGGAGCTCGAGCTTCTATCGCCAGCGGGTGATAGAAGCTTCGCAGGCTCCTGCTATCGCCCGCGCGCTGCCGAGCTCCACCCCGGCGCGCGCTTCGAAAACGACGTCTTCCGGGTCGAGGTCCTGCGCAGCCTGGGCGGCCAACCCGCCGCCCTGCGCTTCGTATTTGCGCACTCCCTCGACGACCCCCGCTACCTGCTCCTACACGCCACGCCCCTGGGCCTGCGCCAACTTTCGCCACCTGCGCTCGGCCAAACGCTGACGCTGCCGCCGGCGGCTTTTGGCTTGCTGCCGCCGCCGTGAAGGTGACGACTCTCGCGCCGGCCCGCGATTTCATGAATACTGCCGGCCAAGACCTGGACAGCGGCCGGGCGCGTGTGAGCGCCCACAGCATGGCCGCATCCTCGGGACCGGGCCCATGCGGAATCGCAGCATCAGGACCTGGCTCAGCGCCGCATGGGACAGGGAGCTCGAGCCATGGGTGGAGTGGCAACGGCAGCGCCGGCAGTTGTCGCGGTCGGATGGGCACACGAACGAAGACGAGCAGAAGCTGCGCGCACTCGGTTATGTCGGGCACTGAGCCGAAGAGCGTGTTCACCGATTCCGGACAGCGCACGCGCTATTTGCTCGCCGCGGCGCTGATCGCCGCTTTGAGCCTCGGCCTGCGCCATCGTTCACTTCAAGCGGGTCTCGGCGCCGACGACTACGCCCAGGCGGCCATGGTCCAGGGTCGCTACCTGGTCGAGCGCTCGCCCCTGGATCTCTTCACCTTTTCCGACGGCTCCGAAGCCGAAGGCAAGCGACTGATTCAGGGCGGCTACTATCCCTGGTGGACCCACCCGCGCCTGCGCCTGTCCATGTTCCGACCGCTGGCCAGCGCCATGATCTGGCTCGACTGGCAGCTCTTCGGCAATAACCCCCTGGCCCTGCACCTGCACTCGCTCTTCTGGTGGCTTGCGCTGCTGGCAGCGGTTGCAGTGGTCCTGGCGCGGCTCCTGCCAGCGCCGATGGCGTTGCTCGGCTTCGCGTTCTTCAGCCTCGACGAATCCCAGGGCATTCCTCTGGCGTGGGTCGCCAATCGCTGCGTGCTGCAATCGACCTCGCTGGCGCTGCTTGCGCTCATGGGCTACCTGCGGGCGCGCGAGAGCGGCGATGGCGGCGGAGGCTGGAGAACGGCGCTGCTCTTCAGCCTCGCGCTTGGCTTCGGCGAGTACGCGCTCAGCGCCCTGGCCTATTTCGTTGCCTTCGCGGTCTTTGCCGATCGGGACGCGGCGGCGAAGCGGCTGCGCGCGCTGATCCCGGTGCTATTACCTACCTCGCTGTACCTGGGGCTGCACCTGGGGCTCGGCCACGGCGCGCGCCACTCGGGCGTCTACCTGCAGCCCCTGGCCGAACCGCTCGCGTTTGTGCAGGCGCTCTTGCCTCGACTTCCGGTGATGTTCGCCGACCTGACCCTTGGTCTGCGCGCCGACTACTACACCTTCGGCCTGCCCTGGAGCGCGCGCCTGGTGAACGCCGGCTGGGTGGACCCGCAATGGCTGCGCAGCGCCGAGCCCTGGCGCGATGTGCACATCGGCCTTGGCGTCTGCGCGATCGCGGTCTTGACCGCCATGCTGCGCGCGATCCCGCAACGCGGAGCCACGCGCGACGTGCACTGGCTGGCGGCCGGCGCCGCCCTCTCGATGTTGCCGGTGCTGCTGTCATTTCCCTCGAGCCGACTGCTCCTGGTGGCGTCCCTGGGCTTTGCCGTACTGCTTTCGGCCTTCGTCCACGGTGCCATCGAGCGCCTGCGCGCGACTGCGACCGCGAGCCTTGGCCAGCGCGCACGGGCCCTACTCGTCGGCGTTTTCGGTCTCTACCACCTGGCGCTGCCCGCCTGGCGCGGCAAGGCCGAAGCCGATCGCTTCGAACGCAACGGCCGCGCCATCGAGCATGCCGTATTGAATCTGCAGGTCGACGACGCTCGATTTTCCCAACAACGGGTCCTGGTACTTGCGGCCCTGGAAGGCGGTACCAGCCTCTACCTGCCGCTAGCCCGCGCCCTGCACGGCCACTCGACCCCGCACAGCTGCCACACCCTATCGCTGACACCGGCCCCCCACGCCCTGCACCGCATCGCCGACAACGCCTTTCGGCTGAGAGTCCTGGGCGGGGCCACCATGCTCGCAACCGCCCCGGAGCAGCTCTTTCGCACTCCAAAGGCGCCGCTGCGTGAGGGTGAGCACATCGACCTGGGTGGACTCTCGGTGAAGGTGCATGAACTGCGCGACGGACTACCCGCGAGCATCGAAGTCCAGCTCGACCGCTCCCTCGACGATCCTTCGCTGCTGTTTCTGATACCGCGAGCCAGCGGCCTCGAGCGCGCACAAGTGCCGCCCATCGGGGGCGTAGTGCGACTCGAGATGGCTGGTCTGCCCCTGCCGCCCGAATCTTGATTCAGAGCATCAATGCGACGTCGGCGGCTTGATCGTGGAGCTGTCAGTTGCACTCCAGAACCCTTCGCTGTGTCGAGGGACACGCCGGGAGCGAGAGCGTCGCCCGCGCGGCTCCAAGCCTTGCTCGCAACCCCGAGCCTGCTGCTCCAGGGCGATGATGCAGACTCGGTGGGGCACCCGATGCTCGATGGCAGCCATCCAGATGGGCGCACGCGTCGTGCTGCTGCCGCTCGCACTCGCTTCGGTCTGCACCGCCGACGCCAAAAGCCCCTCTGACCACTCCATGGCGTCCAACTCAACGCCTGCCTGACGCCCCCGCTTCCAGATTGCGGCACCGCGCCCGCCGCTGCGTGCCGAAGGGGGAAGTGATTCTTTCGCGGCCCCTAAAGCTCGCCCTGCGCCTCTGGCCCCGGATCGAAGGCCGGTAGCTCCACCCGCTCGCCGACCGCTGGCAGCCTCACCTCTTGATAGCGGCCGAGAGTCCAGGCGGCCCACACGAAGTCCGGCGACTCCAAAGGCCCCTGCAGACGCACGCGCCGGGGTCGGCCGTCGTCGGTGACCTCGAGCACGATGACTGTGATGGCGCCCGTCTGCACGCGGTAGCCGACGGCGAAGGGCAGCTCCGGCGCGCGCACCAGCCAACTGGTGGCTTCGCGCAGGTAGCCATCCCGGGTCGACAGCTCAAGTGCGTTCGACGCCGTTCGCTCGACACTCACGCTATCGATGGTCACCCCGAAGAGGTAGGTCGCGACGACGCGGCCTTTGCCCTCGGGCCGATGCCAGAGCTCCATCATGCTCACCAGGTAGTTCGGCGAGTTAAGCACCAGCAGCGCGCGCCCCGCGATCCGGTCCGGCGGCAGGCCGCGGCTCGCCCGACGGATGTAGCCTGCCATGTGGAGGGCGCGGTCCAACTCCAGCGGGGCCAATGCCAGCGCCAGCGGACCGTGAATGAACAAAACGATAGCGCCCAGCGCTGCCAGGCCGAGGCGCCTGGCCAGCGGTGCACGCGCGCGCAACGCCCGGTACGCGGCGTCGATGAGTTCGGCGAGCAGCGCACAGGCGCCGATGGCCGACACGAATAGCAGCCTCGGCATCACCCCGATGGCGCACACCGACAGCACGCCCGCTAGCATCCCGCTCGCCCAAAACCAGAGCACCGGCCTGCGCCGGCCCGCGACGCACAGCCAGACGCCCAGCAGCAGGAGCAGTCCGGTGGCGGCAAACAGCAACGGCCCGTGCAGCGCGGGCGGCACGAAGGCGGGCAGCCCCTGGGGTAGCGTGAATTGCTCCACCAGAATCAGTGGCAGACGTTCGGGCAGGACGCGGACGAAACCGATGGGGTCGGCGGTCGGATCGCGGTAGATACCGCTGCCGGTGACGCCGTAGTTCAGCCCACGATAGACCCCGCGGAAGATCAAGCTGACGGCCAGCATCGGCGCCAGCGCCCGCAAGCGCTCGCGCCACGGGGCGCGGTCGACGAACAGAGCGTGCCCGAGGAGGTACCCCCAGAGCGTGATGCCCCCCTCGCTGCTGGCGAGCGCAAGCAACAGCGCGAGCGCGGCCAGCACAGGGGCATGACGCAGCTCTCCGGCGCGACCGCGAAGGTGTAGCCACAGGGCGAGCGCCACGAAGAACGCCGTCATCAAGGTGTTGCGTCCCGCGATCCAAAGTAGGCCACCAGCGTGCGCTTCGTCGATCGCGTACAGCAGGAGCGCGATGACGGCCACCCGTCGAGGCTCCGCTACCCGGAGGTAGATGCCAGCGACCAGCACCACAGTGCCGAGGTACCAGAGCAGGTTGTGGAGGTGCATCAGCCATGGGGTGTTTGGCCACAGCAGGTAGTCGATGTACTGGCAGATCACCGCGAGCGGTCGGAAGAACGCGATCTTGAGCTCGGGGTTGGTCCACCAGGGGAGAGCGCCGCTGAACATCGCGACTCCGATCTGCGAAGGTCCACCGCGACCACCGGCGTCGAACATGTTCCAGAACGGCCCAGGTGCGCCGTCGAGCTGGCCGAGGATGAAGCTCCTGTGGAGCAAATCGTCCGCCAGCAGCCCGGCGCCGAGTGAGCGCGCGTTGAGCAGCACGACCAGCCCAAGCACCGGCAACAGCATCACTCGATCCCGTCGCGTCATGGCTCTCAGTCCGTCCTGGTTCACACCCTGCCGGCCGCTGCAGCGCTCCCTCTGCACTCCAGCCCACAACTTCGCCCGATTCGGGGCCGCGAGGGAAGGCCTTCTCCAACACTCATCCGGATGAACTCTACAGTCTCCCAGAGCGCCGATCGGTTCGAAATCGCCGTAAATTCGCAAAGGAGAGCGGGTTCAGCGCGCCGTTACGGTGCCGCAGGCGTAGCCCGAGCTACTCCAGGGCGCCGAAGCGGCACGCTGGACCCGCTAAACCTGCGAAGTTGTGCTGCTTTCAAGCCGATCGCCACCTAGAACCCCTCCACAGAAGTCTCGACCTGTTGGGAGGCCCGATTCGGCGCCAGCTGCGGCGTTGTCCACCTCGAAACGGGACTGCGATGTCGCGTGCACCGCGCGTGGCTCGGTGACCTGCGACAGCGACAGAGGCTGCAATTTATCGGGCGGCTGAGCCCGGTGCACGAAAGCTCGGGTCGTGAAATTCGGATGATTTTCCGACCCGAGTCGTGCTCTCCTGTCCACTGGGAAGCTGATGCGCTCACGACGCCCACTGGGGTTGCCGTTGGTCACCCTCGTGATCGGCGGCGTGCTCGGAGGCCTACTCGGCCAATGGAACACGCCCGAGGCCCCGGTGCCGCCCACGGCGATGCCCATGCCGGTGCCGGTACCAGTACCGGCGCCCGCAAACGCGGCGCCCGCGCGAGCCACGATCGAGTTCGGACCCGCGCGCGCAAAGCGGGCGGCGGGCGCCACGGACGTTGTGCTCGTAACGATCGACACCGTCCGCGCGGACTACCTCGACCCCTGGGGCACGCCGACGCCCACCTCGCCCGTGCTCGCCGCGCTCACGCGTCAGGGCGTGAAGTTCGACAACGCGTACGCCACTGCGGGCTGGACGTCTCCGACGATGGCCTCGCTGATGACGAGCACCTACCCGAGCGAGCACGGGGTCGTGCTCGCCGCGCTGGCCGCGACGGAAATCGGCGTGCGGCAGATCGCGCTGTCACCGGACGCGCTGACGCTGGCAGAGATTTTGAAAGGCGCCGGCTATGACACCTTTGGCGTGTGCACGAACATGTTGCTCACAGCCAAGCTCGGCTTCTCGCAGGGCTTTGACGAATACGTCGAGAGCGCGAACGCGGACATGCCGTTTCCGCGCATGGCCGTGAGGGCGCTCGGCCCGCGGCTGCGCGAGAGCGGGAAGTCCTTTCTGTGGGTCCACTACTACGACTCGCACTGGCCATACGCCGAACGGGCGCCGTGGTTCGGCCGCTACAACCAGAGCCGCCTACGCACCAGCGCGGACATGATCACCGACGCGGCCACGTGGGCCTACCGTCGGGACCACGGGCTGAGCGCGGGCGATCCGATCCCGCCCGCGGCGGTACCGAGCCTGGCGAACTACCAATGGCAGATCTCGTTCCTGCCGCACCAGTTGTTCGAAGACATTCGAAGGATCGCGGGCGGGGACCTGGGACAGAGGATTGTCGAGGAGCACGTGCGCTTTCTGAGCGCCGCGTACCGCAGCGAGCTCAGCGCGGTCGATGACGACGTCGGCGGACTGATGCGCGATCTCGGCATCGATGACAACACGCTCGTCATCGTCACCGCCGACCACGGCGAAGAGCTACTCGACCATGGCGACATCGGGCACAGCATGGCGTCGCTCTACCAGGAGCTCATCCACGTGCCGCTGATCGTGCGGCTGCCGGGCGGGCGGCACGCTGGGACCGTCGTCGACACGCCGGTGTCGCTGGTGGACATCGTGCCTTCGTTGCTGGAGCTACTCGAGATCGACGCGCCGGAAGGGCTGTCGGGCGAGAGTTTCGTGCGGTTGCTCGGCGGCGAGGCGCCGGCCGAGCCGCGCGAGATCGTCGCGGAGCTGACCCACGAGGAGAGCGGCGAGTTGCGCGCCGTCGTACGGCAGCCGTGGAAGTACATTCACCACTACCGCGACGATCGCGGCATGTTATTCAATGTGGCGGCCGACCCGCGCGAGCGGCACGACCGCGCGGCGGAGGAGCCCCAACGCGCGGCCGAGATGCGCGAGTGGCTACTCGCCTGGTCCGCCCGGACCAAGCCGCGTTCTGCGAAGGAGTCGACGGTGTTACTGCAGCCGGCCGACCTGCTGCGGCTTCGGGCGCTCGGATACGTGAGCGACTAGACGTGCTCGGCGGGAGTGCTGAGCCGATGATCGGGGTCGATACAATGGCAGATGCAAGGACGGCCTTCGCCGCAATACTCCGTTTTCAAGGGGACCGGACGCCGCAGCTGGCGCCGTAGCGGTCCCGAGAGCGGATCATGACTTCCGCCGAGCACATCTAGACCCTAAACAAGCGCATGTGGAGGATGAGCTGCGCAAAGATGTTGTGAATCAGGGGTTTGCGAAAAGCGCAGGCGCACCCGGAGGTGCGTTGAGCATTTTCGCGAGCGCCTGAACGCAAGAGATTTGTGGAGATCGCCTGCAACATCCGCTTGTTTAGGGTCTAGAGCGCCGCGCCGAACTCGACCTCTGCCTGACGACCCCGCCGCCAGATTGCGGCCTCCCCCCGCGGACTTCTGCCCCGAGTATCCGAACGTCGATGTGCCGTGTCGGTGACAGGCCAGCGCGCCGGTCGGCACCCAACCGAGGGTTGTGAACCCGCGGGCCACGGATAAACAAGGCAGCTACCAGCTGGCGAACCAATGCCCTCCGCGTGGCACACCGGTCGACAGCCGCCGCTCAGGGATTGGGTTCGCAGGCGCGGTGTTCGGTGTTGTCCACGCCCACGCAGGAGCTTCCACTGGGACAATAGTCCTGGGCGCAATCGTCGAAATCGCAGGCGGAATCGCTGCCGCAGATGAGCAGGCAGCGGCGAGCTCCACCCTGGATCGGCTTGCAAACGGTGTCGGCCGGACAATCCGAGACATCGCCTTCGCTAGCGCAGGGCGAGGTGCAGTAGCCGCCACCGGGACCGATGTAGCACTCGCCGGTTTGGCAGTCATCGTCGTGATCGCAGTGGTTGCCCACCCCGGCCGGGTTTCCACGGCCGCCAGCGGCATCGGCATCGTCATCGCCGCAGCTCCACAGCGCGAGCAACAAAAGCAGACATGGGAACCGGACGGACTGGTAAGCGATAGTTCGTATCATGCCCCCGATTGTCTCGCCGCGCGACGATGCCAGCAAGTGGCGATAATGTGTGCCTGTCAGTGCGGGTGCTCACCCAATGTACTGCGGTCGACCACCTGCCCCGCTCCGCGCGAAATGCCTGTCGCGCCCGCCGCACCCGAGAGGCCACGGTGCCCTCCGGGATGCCGAGCGCGGCGGCCACTTCCCGGGTCGAGCGGCCTTCGATGTCGAAGAGCACGAAGCCTTCCACAAGGTTGACTTCGCATTAGGATAGCACGCGGTCGATCAGATCGAGCGCGATCGTCCTGGCCTCGGCGCGCTCGGGCGCACCCACGCGCTCCTCCACGCGGGTCTCCAGCTGCAGGAGGGCCGCACTACGCCGATGTTTACGCGCCAAGCGCAGCGCCGTGCCGAGCAGGAAGGCGCGCTCGCTGCCGGGCCAGATGTCGTCCACGCGCTCGACGGCAACCAGGTAGGCCTGCTGCCCCAACTCGGCGTCCGCGTCGGGATCGAGGCCGTAGCGACGCAGCGTCCGCCACACCGCCTGCTGGTGCAGGTCGAACATCAGGCGCGGCCGCTCCTGGTTGCTCGCAAGCGGGCGGCGGCGTCTGCGCTCGCGAACCGAGGCCCCTGCTCTGGCCGTCACGTGCCCGCATCTCCACCTGGCTATGCCCCAAGCGCCCCAAAACGATCGCGGAAAACGCAGCCCCGTGCCAGGGCGACCACAGATGAGGACAGAAGGAATGCGGTGGAAGACCTCCGGTCGGAAGGCAAAGGCGTAGCGCCGGAGCGGCGCGTGTAGCTCGAGCCCGGCGCGCAGCTCGACCCAGCGCCCGAGGCCAGGCGCGTCGCGCTCTCCAGCCACGAGATCGCGACGCGCCTGGCCTTCATGCTCTGGGACTCGATCCCGGACGAGACGCCACCAGCCCCATCCTGCGCGGCGCATTCATCGCGTTCTACATGCTCGGCGTCAACCCGGGCGCGCCCATCCCCAGGGCCTCGATGATGACGGTCGAAGGCGACTTCCCCACCCAGCGCGCCTATGTCGAAGAGCTCACGAGCCGCCCACCTGCGCCGGCTGCCACAGCATCGTCAACCCTCCGGGCTTTGCCCTCGAGGGCTACGTGTCTAGACCCAGCCCTTTCAAGGTGGCAACGTATTGAATTCATTGTAGAAAAGTTGTCGTCCCGGATCCGCCTCTCGTAGCCAGAGGGTATGTTGATGGCCGAGATCTTCGATCGATTCGTGGAGAAGACACCGGT
>JAOUOP010000107.1 GCA_029880325.1 Myxococcales bacterium
TCCGGCGATCCGTCGCGCCCAAAAGTCAATTACGAAAAAGGTCCGGGACCTTTTTCGTAATTTCCTCCGGCCCTCTGACCCCATGTGTCAGCCCGGGATGCGATGCTAGGTTTGCGGCGGCCGGCGCCCCCATTGGAACGAGCAAACGACGGGCGGCATCCCCCCTCGCCCGGACACCTCTTCCGCCGGCCGCCGGTCGCCTTACCGTTACGGCCAAGGAAGCTCGGCGATGGTCGCGAGCACTTCGGCCACCGTGCGGCCGGCGCAGCATTCCCCCACCGCGAAGAAACCCACAATGTCAGCGCCCACGATGTTCGGATCGGCCAATGCCCCGTCATCGGTCCGCGTCAGGCGCGCGCCTGGAATCACGATGGCTGCGACCTTCCCGAGCTGGCCGCAGATCACGCATTCTGTTGTCATCGCCATCGGCATCACCGAAGGGTAGCAGCAGCTGCCGGGCTCGCTTGCGCCGGCGCTTGCGTGCTACCTGGACAGCGCCAGGCGCGGCCGGTGTCTTCGCGGGCGGCCCGGCCGGGCGGCCGGCCGTCCCTGGCAACTCCAACTGTAGGCCCACCCGAGCGGCCTACCCTATCGGGCAGCCGTCACCAACTGCTTGACGATGTTGTGCAGCTTGGCGCGGGCCGTGCTGGCCGCCGGCGCCGTCACCACACCGATCGGAAGCTTGTCTTTGCTGTTGGCTAGATGGCCCTCGAACAGTCGCGAGCGGCCATCGGCCGTCGGGCCAAGGTCTTTGACCTCGAGCCGATAGCGGTGGGCCGGGCTGGGCTTCTTCGGTGCGTCGCCCTTCTTCTTCGTCGCCTTCTTCTTCTTCTTCGCTGCCATGGATCACCTCTGCTTTCGTCGGGCCTTGCGCGCTGCTCGCGCTTTGTCGCGCTGGCCCGACTGCGGGCTGCGCTGGATCTTCACCGACACGTCCCCCACCGGGCTGTAGCCCTCCGCGTCGGAATGCGTCTCATGGCCGCAATCGCGACAATGCAGCACGAAGCGCACCGCGACACGGCCCCCGGCGGCATCGCCTGCCACTTCGCCAAAGACGTCGTGGATCTTCCACTTGCCGCACCGCTTGCACTCGGTGCGGACGTCTGAACCTACGAGGTAGGTCTCCGTCCCATCATGGTCTTGATCGACCAGTGGCGCGGTACCCTTGCCGTCGATGCGCTCGAGTTCGAATTGCGGCGCTCGCACGATGCGGCCCGGTAAAGCTCCCGGCTTGCCCATCCAACCACTATACCAGGGGGAAGGGCCGGCGCCGAAAGGCTGGCGGGTTGGGGGCGGCGCCTGACACCGGGTAGCATTGACCCATGGGCAGCGTGGTCGAAACCCGGCGAGCGCTTCGAGCGGAGGCTCGGGAGCGCCAAAAAGAAGTGATCCCGAAGCTCCGCAAGGCCGTGCAAGGCGCCCGACGGCACAAACGGGAGCGATTGAAGGGCGTAAAGGAGAAATGCCAGCAGCGGCGAGCACAGCTGCGAGAGCAGGCGCAGGCGGCCCGCCTCCGGCTGCGCGAGAAGATAGCGGCGACCAAAGCGCGAGCGCAGGACACTTGCCGATTGATGAAGGCAAGGGCGACGGAGGAAGAACTCGACGCAATCGAAGCTGCACTCGGGGCGCTGGCAGCGGAGCGCGAAGAAATCGCAAAGCTGCGCTACCAGGCGAGCAGGATGAAGTCAGCGCGCGGCGCTGCCGGTGGCCGCCGGGCGGCCGAGCTGAGGGCCGAATCCGATGATTTCGTTAGGGCCGAGCTGGGCGATGATGCCGCCCTGGTCGCGCTGTGGGACCGAGTGAAGCGGAAGATCAAAGCCACCCCCTACATGTCTCGGATCGAAGCCTTCTATCAGCACGTCCACGACAACCCAGCCGACCTGGACGAAATGCAAGCCGTCCTCGAGCAGCAGTGGGAGGCGGAAGCCGAACGGATGTTCCGCGAGCGTGCCGAGCAGCCCCCGATCGGCGCCCTGGGCGACGAAGAGCTAACGGGCTACCTGGCCGAGCTGGCGAGTATCGAGCAGCATCTAGCCAAGCATCCCTATCAGGCCGGTGACGTACCCTTCTAGGTTGACTCGCGGATCGAGCTGGGCGACGCTCAAAGTCACCAGGGGGAAGGGTCGGTCCGATGGGCTGGCCTTTTCCTTTTTTTGGGGTTCGTTCATGCTGTGGGGGCAAGCGTCGGCCGGGGTGCGGCGATCACCTCGCCTGTTGGGCCTCGGTCGGCGCTTCATCCAACAAAGCAGGTGAACAGCATGTCCGACAAACCGAAACCCTCTCACGATGTCGTCATCTACGACGGCGAGCGCTACACCCGAGTAGGCGTCTGCTACGCGAACAAGCGGGGCGGTGGCCTCACCCTGGTGATGCAAGCTGGCATCTCCATTTCGTGCGCTGGCGGTGCCAAGGTCCGAATCCTCCCACGGGATGAGGCGCCAGAGTGACGGGCAGCAAACCGAACGGCCCCGAAGGTGCCGAATGGACGGATCGCCGATGGCACGTTGCGGGCAACGCCATCCATGCAGGCGACGGGATGGAAATCCGCGCGCGCTTTGTGCTGGGCGAATGGGACGATGAAGCCGAGGCGCACCGCGACCTAGGCCCCGGCCCCTGGTTGCGAGTCCGCATCGAATCGGAGAATCAAGGCGCTCGACTCGTCGCCTATCGGACGATCGATGGGCTGCTATGGCGCTGCAACGTCGGTCCCGAGCATGAAATCAGGTGGCCGTAATGACGGGTGACTATCAGTGCCGAGAATGCGGAGCAGACTTCGGTCAAGCGGCCATTGAATGCCCCGACTGCGGGAAACCGCCGCCTCCGGTCGAAGTCTTGGCCGAAACCCTGGCGTTGCTCGGGGTCGTCCTGAGCACCATTGCCGATTCATCGGGCCGGGTGCTCGATGACCTAAAGGGCGACGTCGAGCGCTGGCAGTCCGCCTCGAACGGTACGGACCCACTGACCACACTTTCGCAGTCGTTGCGGGATACTCGGGTAGCGCTGGCGCAGCTCGAAGGGCCCGCGCGCGCGCTCTTCGCCTGGGCTTCAGCGGCTGGCGCCGAACCCACGGAAGGCGCGGTTGCTGAAATGATCGGCGTTCTCATGGCCGCCATGCACCAGCACGAAGAGCCGAGCTAGCCCGGCGGCTCTTCTCGCCAATCGTGCCCCGTCCGCCATCGTTGCGGGCGGGGCGTTTTCATTTGGCGATAGCAGTGTCGGAGGAGATTGGAGATCAGGTATTCGACCGACCAGCCCGCTTGCGCTGCGTGGCCTTCCAGGAATACCGCCACCGGTTCGGGCAGCGTCACTCTGTAGACGCGCATTCGGGAAGGCATGGCATCTCACCACATCGGGCGCAAGTCGCTTTGGCCTCGACTACGGGCGGCCGCCGGCGGCGGATCGTCCGGGTCTTCGGGTCCGCTTCCCACCCATCCGGTTTGTAGAACTGCTGGCGCATCCATTCGATGCCGGCATCGCGCAGGATGATTAGCACCGCATCGCCGAAGGTCTTAGGCATCGGTCTTCTTGGGCGGCGGCGCGACTTTGCGATCGGCGCTGCCGCTGCCGCTCCCGTTGCCGCTCCCATTGGCCTTCGCCATCGCTCTGATTCCTGCGCCAGCCACATCCACAATGGTCTGCGTCAACGTCGCGGGGTCAGAGTCGGTGGAAAAGCCTTCGGGCAGAATGCCGAGCTGCACGCCAGCTGCGGGCAAGAACTTGTCGAAGAGCAGGGAAATTCCCTTGTCGATCCGGTCTGCGTTGCGCTCGGATTCGGCGCCCATTTCACCGATTCGCGTGTGGAGCTCCCTGGCAAGTTCCATCACATCAAACTCGCGCCGTTCCAGCTGCGCGATACGCTTGTCGCGCGAGTCTAGCTGCTGCGTCATGTCACGCATGACCCGCTCTGAATTCTGCAGCATCAGCTGTGTGGTGCGCTCCAGGTGTCGCATGGTCTGGGCGAGCAGCCCCTGCGCGGTCGGTTCGTTCACGTCGCCATCGGTCGGGCTGGAATGCTCTTGCATCGCCTGCACTCGTGGATCGGCCACGTGCATCATTGCCCATTGGTAGGCTTCGCGGCCTGTCCCCTCGTAGGCAATCACCAAATACTTGCGACGGCCGCCCGATTCGTCAACGTCGAACTGCGCGCACTGAAACACCTCGGTCGCGAGGTCCGACATTTTCTCGGCGTCGTAGTCCGTGAGCTTCCAATCTCCGAGAGTCTGGGCCGGCTGGCCGTCGATTCCGACAGAGAAGCATTTGAGCGTTTCGCCTCGCTTGGAGGCGGCTTTGCGTAAATGAATGACGATTCGCTCGGGTACCATCGCGCTAGGCTACCTGGGTCCAGACTCCACCGATATGTAGCCAAAGCCCGGGCGGCGTCTCGGTTGCGACGAGCCAAGCGCGGCCGGTGAGCGGCGGCTCGGCCGGTAACGCCGCACTGCTCGGCACTGTGGGCACCTCGACCCCCACCGCTGGCGGATCGTCGGCGCCATCGTGGCCGACAATCGCCGCGATGATGGCGGCCTGGTCCGGGTCGGGGTCGGCTCCGGTCTGCACCAGCACGCCAGGCGGCCGGGCCACGCCTCCGGCGGTGAATGGGTCGGCGCTGTAGGTCACGCCTTCGATGCTCGCGAAATTGGCGTGGAGCGAGCGCACGAGCTTGCGGGTGGGCGCGCCGGCCGGAATCGTGCCGAGCGCAACGAAAATAGTAGCCATTAGGACATTCTCCACAGATTGATCCGAGCCAGCGCCACCGCTACTTCGTCGAAGGCGCCACCCACGGCTCGATAGTCCAGCTCGTATTGGTAGGTGTCGGCTGTGAGCACTCTGCATGGTTGCTCCCAGGCCGCTACCTGCCGGGGGTCGGTGGACAAGTAGCCATAGCCTCCATTGTTGATCTGAAGCTCTTTTCCGAGTCCCGCATCATCACCGAGTAGGTTGGTGATGACGTCCACGCCCACGGGGTCTCGACGCTCGCGAAACCGTAGGCCCATGTTGTTCGTGTTGTTCGGGTCCTGGCAGGCGTACTCCACCGAGAAGCCGATATGGTAGGTGCCTGCAGCGATGGCGCCGGTATTCAGCAGGACTTTGTTGATGTAGGTGGTAGAGGTCGTGAAGGCGTAGGCGTCGGATGCGCTACCGAGATACGTGCCGTCCATCTCGAAAAACTCTATCCGCGCTTCCTCGACTGTCACCAAGTCCACGGTGCCCGTTCGGCGGTACTCCAGAGCGAAGGTGTGCGAGCCTGCACCAAGCGTGCGGACCATGGACACATAGAACGTATCTTGGCTGTCGCCTGCAGCGTTGCCCGGGTTTGCTTCGCGCAGCACGCCAGACTCGTAAGCCGTTGTCGCGCCGTCCTCGAGCACGCGAAATTGGATCTCGTTCGTCTCGGCGCTGTCCGTCTGGTACAGCGCCGATACGCATACGAGGTAATCACCTGCGGGCAACACTGGCGTCGTGAGTGTCACCTTGGTCTGGTAGACGTTCAGGGACGTTTGGCTACGCCCGAGACTCTCGACGTGTTGCGTGTTGTCGCCCAGGGCCATCTAGTTGAAGCTCCACCACTCCAGGCGGGCCCAGAAAATCGCGGCTTCGTCGCCGATTCCGGACGGCGAACCTACGCGAAAATTCAGCCCGAACGACAAGAAGCCCGCGGTTACCGTCAGAATGCGGGTGTTCGCAAAGAGGTTTTTCCCGGACTGCGCTGCAATGCCGGTGCCATTGCTGTGGCCTCTGTTGTTGGCGATCTCGGATCCGTTCTGCGTCAGCTGCAGCTGGGCATCGCCTTCAAATACGCTGTCCTGCGAGTAGTAAACGAACAGGCCAAGCCAGTAATCTCCGGCCGCCACGACTCCGAGCGGCAGGCTCAGCGCATTGACGTATGTGGTGGTGCTGGTCGTGGTGATGATCGTGTCCCGCGTCGCTGTCGCGCATGACGTGGCAAACGGCGGCGGCGGACCACCGCCAGCGCCGGCCATCGTCTGCCGCATCCTTGCAAGGCGCCGGGGCTGCCACCCTCGAGCACGTGACCCCTGCCGGGTCATTCGTCGGCCAGGCTCACCAGCTCGACGCGCAGGAAGGCGTCGGCCCCCGAGTTCTGGATCGCGCGGAAGCCTTGATCCCGCGAAAATCGGCGTTGCCATTCGATGCCGGCCGGCACGAATATGCACTGTTGCGTGATGTTCAACGGCGCTGTGATGTTCGCCAGCGGATCGGGGACTGGAATCACCAGCGCACCGCCCAGCTTGTTGGCGAGGATGTAGAAGGGGATCCCGTTTCCTCCGCCGTCGTCGCACAGGAAGTTGAGCCAAGCCGCATCGCTCTTGCTTCCCAACGACGAATCGAGCAACGGAAAGATGGTTTCGGCCAGCGCTACCCCGGTGGTCAGCTTGTACACCTGCAAGCCGCTGGAGATCGCCGCGGCGCCGCTCGCGGTGGCGCCTGCGGTCACTGTCGCGTCGAACGTGCTGCTCATGCCGTGCCCCGGCTGGTCTGGGAGAGGAGATAGAGGACCGCCAGCACTGCGATCACGGCGCCAGTGCCAGCGGCGGCCGGCCACTGCAGTAGGGCGGACTGCGGTTCATCAGGGATGGGCTGCGATTTGGGCTTCACGCCAGCGGCCGCGATGCGCTGGCGCCACTGCTTCAGCTCGCGCCTGTAGCCCTCGGCACGGGTCACAGTGCCGCCGGACCAACTGCCCTCGGCATCGGCCAGGAAGCGGCGCCAGCTCCCCACCCAGTCTTTCCAGGCCGCGACGGTGCGATCATCGACGGCGCCGGCCGCCACAGCGGCGGCCATGTCCCGAGCCACACCCTTGACCAGGTCATCGGTGCGCCGCACGTAGTCCCGGATCATGGCGGGCGTCCAGATGAGTTGCCCCACCTGGTCTCGCCTGCGCCGGCGCGGCCGGCGGTATGTGATTGCGTTGGGCATCGTCAGCTATGCAGGACCGGCCCGTCTTCCTCTTCGGCGTCGGCCTCGAGGGCGGCGGCCAGCTCGGCTAGGTCGTCAGATGATGCCTGCGAGGATTCGCCTTCCTCCGTGGGCTCTTCGCTCGCCGGCGGCGATGAGAACGAAGGCGAGTAACACCAGACCCAGCCCCACTGATCCCCTGTCGGCGCGCCCGGTGGCGGTGGCATACCTTCGGGCGCCGTTTCGCCTTTTGGGGGCGGGGTCAGGATGTCCGCGCCATCGGCGATCATCTGCAGATTTCCTGTGCTGCCAGGCGTGGAGAAGAACCAGTTGACCCCAGGGCCGTAGCCGGCGGGAATCCGCACCACGTCGGCCAGGTCGGCCCGGCCGGCGGCGTAGCGCTGCGCCCGGTCGAAGCCCTGCTTTTTCGAGGCGCCTTTCGGGGCCGCACTCGCCCTAAAATGCACTGCGCCAGGCACAGGGCTTTCGCCCTCCGCTTCGATCGCGTCGAGCGCAGCCAGGCGCGCGGCTTCGGGCAGTTCATCCCAGGCGCGCGATGCGTACTCCACTCGGTTGGCTGCGCGGCGCTCTTCGTCCGCAATGCCGGCGTCGTCACCTGCTCGCCGAAGGCGTGCCACCTTCCGCTGGTGGAGGTCGCCGCCGGGAAACCAGCGCGGGTTGACCGGCTGCGCGTAGGCTTGCACCAGCTCGGCGAGGGTCGGGTACTTCGGCCACAGCCACGCGAAGCGCTGCACCAGCGTCCACGCCACCGCATCGTAGGGGCGTCCTTCCCTCGCCACCGCGCGCGCCAATGTCAGGGCGTCGTCGTCGGTCGCGCTGTACTCGAAGGCCCGACTATTCTTGGTCCACTGCATCGCTTGTCACCTCTTCTGTGGCGGCCCGGGTCCGAATGAGAGCCGCTGCACCAGCGTGGCCCGACGCTGCCAGCGCGCGCAACTCCTCGTCAGTCAGCTGCAGCAGCAGCGGATCAATGCCGGGCTGCCGCTCGCCACGGCGGCGCGTGGTCGGTTCATCCGGCGGCGGCTCGCGCCTGCGCCGCGTGCTCTCGGGCGATGGCGGCGGCGACCGGTCGATCGTCCGGCCGCGCGTCGGATTGCGGCTGCGCCGCCAGCTGCCGTCAGCATTGAATAGGGCTGGCTCGGGGTTGCCGCGCTCGCGGTCGATGTCGGCCTTGAGCTTCGCGATGAGCTGGTCGCGCTCTTCGATTTGCTCGGCCTGTTGCTTCATGTCGGCGGCGAGCTTGTCCGCGATTTTCTCGCCTTCTGCGAGCTGGGCGATCAGGGCCAAGCGGTGTTTCTCGTCTTCCTCGGACTTGCCTTGGAGTTCCTCGAGCCTCGCTCGGAATTGCGCGTGAAGTTCGGCGCTTTGCTCGGCCTCCGCTTGGATGCCTAGCATCTGCTGGCGTAGGGACATGTTTTCCGTTTCGAGTTCGGCCTTGGTCTTGGTGCTCATGAGCTGCGCTCCCACATGATGACAGGATCGATTGCTAGCCCGCTTGCAACAGGCGTGATTTGCAGGCTCGCCGCATCGATGGGGATGGGCTGCGGCGAATCGACGTAGGGGGTCGCAAGGCTCGGCGTGTTGGGAATGAACGTCCCAAACTGATCGCGCCAGTCGAACTGATAGCCCTCCGGAACCTGCGTGAAGAACTGCAAACGGCTGGAGAAATTCGGCACGTCAAAGCGCTGGGTGCCTGCAACTTGCTGGCTGTAGAACTGCCGAATCAGGTGGGGGAGCATGTCCGCGGTGGTCACGCCTCCCTGAACGCTGAAGCCTGCGGCGCGCTTGCCCTGAAAGCCTGCTGTCCAGCCGGCCCGGTCGGGAAAGAAGCCCACCGACAGCCGCACTGCATCGGCGCCGATGTGGATCACCTTACCGTGCGCTGGAATCAAAAAGTCTTCGCTCGCAGTGACTCCACCGCGCCCGGTCTCCAGGCGGCCGAAGAGACCCGCGAAGGCGGTGTCATATTCGGCCGGTGGCGTCTGCACCTTGGTCGCGGCGGTACCGGTCGCCGTCGCGATGGGTAGCCCGATGGTGGCCCGGCCGGTGCCTCCCGTGACGTCCACAACCGCGCCTGGTCCTATCGAGGGGCTGGTCAGTAGGATCTGACCTCCGCTGTCGGTCGCCACGTTGCCCACGCCTGCAAGCGTCGAAGCTGCATTGATGGCCGCCAGCACCTGGACCAGGGTCTGATCCGTCACCGCAAAGACGACATTGACCGGCGTCGTGTCGATGGTGACAGCGAGCGTTTCACCACCCACAAAACCAGTAGGGTAGACCGCGCCCACCGCGAGCACTGATGCGCCCTGCGCAGGCTGCACGATGTCGCTGTTATTCGCGTAGGTCTGAGTAGCCACAACGTAGGCCGTCACATCGCGACTCAGCACGCTCGGTGTGTCGGTCTTCACCCGCACATCTACCAACCGCTTCCAGGCGCCCGCGTCGGGCGACTCGGTGAACGGTCCCCATGGTGTCAGGCCCGCGGGGTCGTAGTAGCCGCACTTGATCTCGAGGCGCTTGCCCCAAGTTGACGTATCCTTGCGCGCAGTCGCGAGACTGAGTTTCGCCCTCCGCGCTGCAGCGCTGCGACTCGATGCCGACATGGCTTAGGCGAACTGCCGGAGGAGTCCGGGCGGGGGGTTGCGCGCCAGGGATTGCAGCAGCGCAGCGCCACCGCCTTGTGGACCGCGCCCCAAGAACGTGAGCAGGCGAGGATCTACGGCCAATCTCGCGCCGTAGCGCTGCGCTCGATTGAAGCGTGCAGGCGAGATGCCCAGGCGCTTCGCGCGTTGGGCGTTCTGCGCGGAGATTCGACGGGCCAATTGGGGATCGCCCCGCTTTTGCGCGTAGGCCGCTTGAAGCCCACCGTAGGCCGTCGCCACAGCCCCGATCGTGCCAGCTGCTACCGGGCCGACGCCTGGCACCACCGAGAGCGCAGCGAGGAAGGCGGGATTTCTCGCGACCTTTGCGATTTTCCCGAGCGCCTTCGACTGCGCGATGCGCTTCGCCACCTTCGACGCTGCGCGCTTGATCTTCCGGAAGAAACCCCAACCGATTTCGTCGCCGATGACTCCCTCGAAGCCCTGCGCGGCGCGGTCGATGGCGCGACTGATCGCGCTCGCCGAAATGCGCGCGGTAGCCTTCACCGCAATGTCACCGATTCGCAGGCAACCGGTGGCTACCCAAGTATCGCCTTGCTGGCGCACCCGCGCCTGGTACGTGCCTTTGTGCTTCATTCGTTACCTCGGTCTCGGTCTCGGTGGGAGAGTGACGCCGTAGGAGGCGGCCGCCTGGATCGTGTTGGGTCCGACGATGCCATCAGCGGTCAAACCTGCGGCCCGCTGGAACGCGCGCGCGGGCTCGGATGGCGTGGCCCTGGTGCCCCAGGCGGCCGGCCTGCCCGGGTTCATCACCAGATATTCGCGCAGCGCGATCGCGTAGGCCTCCACCGTTGCCGTGTCGGTGGTCGGCTGCGGGGTCGGGGCAGGCGCAGGCGTTGCGGAGGCGCTTGGTCGCGGTGGCAGCGTCACGCCCTGGGCTGCGGCCGCCTGGCGAGTCTGCGGCCCGACGATTCCATCAGCTGCAGTGCCGAGGTAGCGCTGATAGGTCTGCACGGTGGCGTTCGGACGCCCTTTGTAGCCGAACGCTTCGCGCGTCGGGTTTGCGCGTAGGTAGTCGCGCAATGCCACCGCCGCCTGCTTCGGCGTCATCTCGACCGATGGCGCGGCCGGTGTCGCCTTCGCTTCCTTGAGCGCAGCGAGCGCAGCGCGCAGCTTGTCCGCTTCAGCGCTGGCCTTGCGCGCCGCTTCCTCGGCTGCGGCCTGGGCGGCGGCGGCGGCCTGCGCTCGCTTGCGCTCGGCGGCGAGCGCTCCCTCGAGGTCTCCCGCTGCCTTGGCCCGATCACGCTCGGCCGCCATCTCGGCCTCGAGGTCCGCCAGGCGCGCGGCTGTGGCCTTCGCTTCTGCGGCCTGCCGCTTCGCTCGCCTCGAAGCGGCGGCGGCGGCGGCGGCGGCGGCATCCTTGGCGGCCTTCAGCTCGGCCGCGGCCCGCTCGCCTGCCTTGCGGGCTGCGGCCTGGGTCTCGGCGAGCTTCGCGGCAGCGGCGGCCCGCTCGGCCTTGATGGCATCGGCGGCGGCCGCCTTCGCTTCTGCCGCTTCCGCCTTCGCTTTGCCGAGCGCGGCGGCCAATGCCTTCTGGTCGCCGCTCGCTGCGGCGCTGGCGGCGGCCGCCTTCGATTCGGCCGCCCGGCGCGCCTTGGCCTCGGCCTCGGCCTTCGCCTCGGCAGCTGCAGCCCGGCTCGCTGCTGCCAGCGCGCGGGCCTCCGCTGCCGCGGCTGCGCGGCGCACCCGTTCGAGCTCGGCCGCAAGCTGGCCGTCGGTGCGGATCGGTGGGCGCGGTGACACCTGGGGCGCGGTACCGCGCCGGGGCTTCGGGCCGGGGGCGCGCCTTGGGCTGCGCGGCGCCGGCGCGCCGCGAGCCGTCATCAAAGCCATGAGAGCGAATGGGGCGAGCATTACGCGGCTCCCTTCATCCCGAGCTTTCGGCTCGGGTCCTCGACGCCTGCCGGTGTCCTCACCGTCACGTGCCAGATTCGCCCGCGTCGAGTCAGGCGAATCGTGGCCGGCACATCGGCATTGCGAAGCTCGGCGCAGCGAGCTGCGGCCAGGTCCTCGCAGTCACCGAAGCCGTTTTTATAGAGCACATCGACGGCTTGCCAGTCCTCGACCGGCTTCGCAGCCATGTAGTCTTCTGTTTCTCGCCGATAGCGGACGCCAGCTTGATAGAGGGGGGGCAGGCTTCGGGTGCGGTAGATCCAGCGGTTGAGGTCTACGAGACGGTTCAATTCAAAAAGCAGATCACGGCGGCTGTGGGCCGTCGTGTGAATCCGTATCTGCACCCGCATCCCGCCCCCCTACCTTCAGCGAGTTGCGGCCGCTCCGAACATGCCCGCCGACACGGTATTTACCGCGCCGCTTGTGTTCGTCATCGTGATGACGATGTCGATGCCGGGGACGGCGGTGTCAAATTTTATCAGCTGCTCGGTCGTGTCGCCGGCGAAGCCGATGGCCGGGAACGCGCCCGCGTTCACAAGCTGACTGTTCTTGCCGATCTTGATGTCCTCGACCACCAGGCCCGTGATGCTCGTTGCGCCGATGATGATTCGCCGGGGGCGAAATGGCACCTGCGGATTCGCGGTGAAGTCGTTTGTTGCCCCGATCGCCATGGCGATCGGGTCAAATCCGAGCAACAGAGCGCGCGCGGAGCCGTAGCCCTTGCGCACCAGGCGCCGGCGGCCGCGGCGACGACGACGGGCACCGAGCAACTCATAGTCACCCATGAGTTCGTCATCCTCACCTTCGAGGTAGTCATCTTCCCCGAGCAACTCATCCATCCCGTAGCCGAGCAGCTCGTCTTCCAGTCCCATTAGTTCGTAGGGCATTGCTTTGCGATCTCTATGGCCTCCCGGCCTCTACGCGGCTTGCGCGTGTGTTGGCCGGACCTCAGAGGTCCATATCGTCGCCTTCGCCCTGGAGGGTGTAACCCTTCCCGAGTCCGGCGTGATATCCGTAGGCCGACAGCAGACCATCGGAGGTCGCCGCGGCCATCTGTCCCATTCGGCCCTTGACCGCGGTGGCGACGACGGCAAAGAAGGCGCCCCAGCTCAGCTTGGGATCCAAGCCGAACACGGTGGGCAACGGGGCCTGTGCTCGGCGCTCGATGCTACCGAAGGCGTAGGCCGCGCCGGTGGCGACCAGTGTGTGTTGGAGCTGCTCGCCCCTCTTGCGCACTCGCGCCATTGCGTTGGAGCGCTGGAGCGATGCTACACGCTCCTTCCACTTCGTGAGTCCTGCGGCCATGTCTCGATCCCTCCGCGCGCTGTCCTACGCGCTGGTTTCGTGGGTGGTGACACGCAATGCGTGTATCGAGCGCTGCAAGCAGCGATGGCCTCGGGTTGGGCTCCGAGTGAATGAACATGTTAGGGGGCGGCCCGCCCGTCCGCAACGTGTGGGCTAAAAGGGGATATCGGCCTGCTCGAAAGCAAGCTCGCCCGCAACTTTCGCGGCTGCCTTCAAGTCTGCGGGATCGCCTCGGAAAGCATCTCTCACAGCGCTTAGCTGGCGTGTTTCGAGCGCTGCCCAGTCTCCGAGCGCGCGCCCCATCAGCTCGGCCACCGCGACATAGCCGCCGCTCTCGGCTGCGTTAAGGAGTCTCTCATGCGCATCTTTTTGGTGGCGCCAGAGGTCCCACACGTTGCCAGGCAGAGCAAACGCCACCGGTGCGGCGTCGCGCTCCATTTCCGCCTCTTCCTTGATTTGGCTCTTCGCCGCTTCGCGCACGTCGCGCAGGCCACGCGACCACGTGAGATCCTTCTTGCCGGCCATGTGGGCCTCGAAATGCTGATAGAGCTTCAGCGCTTCTTCGTCGCCGTCCTCGACAAAGGCCGCGAGCAGTTGCGTTGGGGTGCGGCCGCTTTTGCGGCCTTCCTTTGTGCCGGGATCGGCCAGCTCCAAGCCGATCGCCTTCGAGATGTAATCGCCTGCACTGGCCGGCCTGAAATCGGCGCCATGCTCGGGAGATGGCGCGAATTTCTCGCCGATGTGCCGAATCACCATGCTGTGCCAAAGCTCATACAGCTCACCCGCTACGTGCAGGTATTCGTCTTCCGAAAGCCAACGCTGGGGCAGAAACAGAACGTGCAAATGCGGGTGCCAGCCGTTGGCCCCGTGGGTCACTTCCTCGGCGACGATGAACTGCCATTCCCCGTACTTCTCTCGGAGGCGCTTCCATGGGCGGCCGCCGATCATCTTGCGCCACGCCTCGCGCACCCCGTGGGCGGTGGTCGGCAGGTCATCCGACCAACCGTGACGGATGGTGAGGGTCGCCATGTAGACCGGGCCGTGTTCCTCCCTCCACAGCTCGGCGACCCTGGTGATTTGCTCGGCGTACTGGCTCCGGCGCTGCGCCAGGCATACCGGGCAAGACTTCGACTTGCAGCGAATCAGGCCGGCCAGGCGCCCCCGCCCGTCATGAAAGCGGCCGGTCACCTCCACCTGGTGACGGACTCGGCCGCACTTCGCCAGGCGCTCGATCCCGGTGTGCTCGCGGTAGCCGTCGAGCAGCCGAAAGAGGCGCTGCCGCAGATGGGGGGAACACTCAAATTCCCCGCTGTTTTTGCTCTCTTCTTCCTCGATCCTGCGTCGCGCTTCGAGGTCGCGCAGGAGGGCCGCCAGAGGGGGTGGAGACGTTGCGGAGGTTCTTTCCGAGCCGCCCCCCTGCGGGGGCTCCAGATTCGGGGCAATGCCGACGCCAGACGGCCCCATCGGGGCTGGCAAGAACGCGGTAGCCCCAGCGGCCAAAGTCACGGCGCGCGCCCCCCTGCGGGTGTCTGGGGGTTGCCGTGGCTGCGGTGTGGTCGTAAGTTCAGCATCGGTCGGCCGGGGCTACGGCTGCCGGGCTGCCCTCCCCTGGTGTGTGAAGACCCAGGGGAGCGGCATAAAGCCTTGAAATGGCGGGGTTTGTTGGGGGAGACAGTAGGCGCGGGCTGCGGCGCCTGGCGAGCGAAGCGCCGAAAGACCGGCGTTTTTCGGTGTGATCTAGATCACAGGCTCCGGCGCAAAATGCGGCCAAGCGCCCGGAATCACATGTGATTCGCGGAATTCACCCTACCGCCACTTTTTGACGGTTCGGGTCAAATCGACGGATCTTCCGGCGATCCGTCGCGCCCAAAAGTCAATTACGAAAAAGGTCCGGGACCTTTTTCGTAATTTCCTCCGGCCCTCTGACCCCATGTGTCAGCCCGGGATGCGATGCTAGGTTTGCGGGGCCGGCGGCCCCA
>JAOUOP010000108.1 GCA_029880325.1 Myxococcales bacterium
CCGTGACCCCGTGCGGGCCAGGCGAGAACCGAGGAAATACCCGCTATTTTCGCAGCGGGCTCGACTGGCTCGCGCGGGGTTGCGCCGCCCGAGAGGCGCGTGCAGCCGTTTGACACCAGCCACCTAGAACGGCGACCGGTTTGAAACCACCACAACGTCGCGGGTTTCGCGGGCCCAGCGCACCGTTACGGCGCCTCGAAGTAGCTCGGCTACGACTTCGGCGCCGTATCGGCCCGCCGAACCCACACCAGCACGCGAAGTTGCGGTGGTTTCGAACCGATCGCCGCTCGCGTCAAGAGCGGAGCCGTGCCCAGGACGTCGGTGATGGTCTCGTGATCATGCGACGAGATCTGGTAGAGGTTGTGCACGAGGATGCCGCTCTTGTTGGCGTTGTAGCCGAGGGTGTAGAGGCGGCTCTGCTGCGAGCCGCCGTCCGCATCGGGCCTGAGCAACCAGTGCCTGCGCGTGGCGCGCCGGGTCGGCATGTAGGTCTTGCCGGGGAGGACGGGGCGGGCGAGGGTCATGCCCAGCGGGCAGAGCAGGCGCCATGCCGAGGCCGAGCTGGCGCTGGAGGCAGCGTGCCCGAAACTGGCAGTCGCGGCAGACTTCGAGCTTACACAGCTCCGTCGCCTGCTCTCTGGTCAGCCCCTTGCCCTGCCTTTCGTTGAGGCAGCGTCCGTGTTGGAAGCAGAGCCGCCACCACACGTGCCTGGCACACTCGGGCGGCAAATGTGCTTGGCACGCCCGCAATGGCCGATGCGACCGCCGCGCGAAAACCGGCGGCATTCGGGTTAGCATCGATAGATGCCGAGACGTTTGGCTTTGAGGCGCGCCGCGCGCCGCATGCTCGCTTTCGATGGTCGGCGCCGCACACGGCCGGCGTTCATCGGCTTTGCCCTGGCGCTTGCATTCACGTGCTCCTGCAGGCCGAGCTTCGATGCAAGCACGGATCCGCCCCCCGACGAGCGGAAGTGGTGCGAGGGTGACGCGCTCAAGTGCGGCGACCCGGCCGCGCGCGGCGAGCTCGAAGCGAAAAGCGACATCTCGCGCAGCAAGCACGGCTACATGTGGATCGGCGAGCTTCCGACGACCGAGGTCGCCGAGGAGTTCGAGCGCCGATTCCAGGTCAAGCTCGAATTCGTCGGCTGCGATGAAGGCTCCTGGGATGCACGCAAGGCCACCTCCTACAATCGTGCGATTGAGAGGCACCTCGGAATCGACCACAAGTCGCTGCCCTACGGGCTGGGTAGGTAGGGTTGGCGGGCAAGTCCTTAGGATCCAACCCATGAAGATTCCTACGACCCAGCGGCTTCCGATGGGAACATCCGGGGCTGGGACCTTCACCGTTTCGTCAACCACTCGTTCGGTTGCGCCGTCACCGCGCTTGCCCTTGCTCTTTCCGCGCTTGCTCTTTTTGCCCTGCTTCTTCTTGCCGTCCAGCGCCGATGGACGAATCTTCGGCCTATCCTTGTGCTTCTTCAGGCGCACCACTTCCTCTTTGAGCACATCCACTTCTTGGACAAGGTGGTGAATGTTCTCTCCCAACGCAGCGATCAGCTCGAGCCGATCTCGCACTGGATCATCGACGACACTGGGTTTCTGAAACAAGGCTTGCACTCGGTTACCGTCCGACGCGCAATTGCACGTGTAATCGCCTCGTGGTTACCGCGATGTCCCTGTCGCCACCGCGACAGCCCCGACCCCACCGTTGCAACGCCCAGACAGCGCTGACGCCTCAGATCGCTGCACGGGTGCCTCGGTGAATACCCTGATTTCAAGCACCTATGCTGCCAGGCTCTGACACAGTAGTGTTAGGCATCCCCAGGTTCAGCCATATCAGCACCGGATCCCACACTGCACCGCTGAGGCCCCAATCCCCACGATTCCGCCGCATTTATAGCACGGCGATCAGCGCTGTCATTCCCTTGCGTAAATACCGGTGATACCGAGAGAAGGATGCGTCAGTGCCCGACCCGCACCCTTTCAAAACCACGTCAGCTGAGCGGAATTGACCCGGAATGGACGCACCTTGCTTCCGATTGCCACCGGTGCGCGTGTTTGCGTGACTACAGCCCCGCGAGCACGCGCTCGGCAGCCCGTTCGGCCAGGGCCATGATCGTCAAGTAGGGGTTGACCTTGCTGCTGGTCGGGAAGATCGAGGCGTCGGCCACGACGATGCCCGGGTGGCCGTGAACTTCGCCCCAGGCGTTGACTACGCTTTGCTCAGGGTCGTGGCCCATGCGGCAGCCGCCCATGGGGTGGGCGCTGGAGACGACCACGCGGCCGCTCTGGAATGCCGTTTCGGTGATCGCGTCTTCGAGCTGGTCGGGGCCGGTGATGGAGAAGCGCTCGCTGACCGGTGAAACGTATTCTTCGGCGCCAGCGGCGAAGTAGATGCGGCCGGCGCTGGCCAGGGCATGGAGGATGGCTTCGCGGCTGCGGCGCGAGAGGCGGTAGTCGAGTTGGGGGCGACCGCCCCGCAGGTGCAGGCGGTTTTCGTGTTCGGGTTCGTCATGCACAAGGGTCAGCGCGCAGGTGAGCCGGTCGTAGCTGCGCATGAAGCGTTTGAGCTCGGGGCCGAAGCTCGGCAGAGATTTGGCGGTGACGAACGGAAAGTAAAAGGCGGTCTCGATGTAGTAGTGGTGGGATTCGCTAAAGGCGTCCGTATAGTGCAGTTTGGGGAAGCCCTCGTAACCACGCACGGGCTCGGCCATGCGGCCGAAGCTCATCAGCGCCGGATGCAGCGTGAGGTAGCGACCGGTGGCCGGGCTCAGGCCGGGCAGCTGCGAGGCCAAAAGTAGCGCCGGGGAATTGAGCGTGCCGGCGGCTAGCACCACGCGCCGAGCCCTGACCCGCAGTGGACCGAGCGCATAGGGCGCGGCGGCCGTGCCCGCTGGGGCCTGGCTCAAGAGGGCCTCGACTTCGCCCTCGCGCACGCTGAGCACTCGGCAGTTGGGGATGAGTTCGACGCCGCGTTCGATGGCGCGCGGTAGCTGCACCTCGAGGGTACCGCGCTTGGCGCCGTAGGGGCAGCCGAGGTTGCAGAAGCCGCAGCGCTCGCACTCGCGGATGTTCACGCGGAACTGTTTGACCGGGTAGCCCAGCTGCTCGCAGCCCTCGCGGAAGATCCGGTTGTTTGCGTTTTCCATTTCGGCGCCCGGGAAGTGGGCGTCGATCTCGGCTTCGAGACGCGGAAAGCGGGCCTGGATGTCGCTTTCGCTCAGTTCGGGAAGGCCGAAGTCGCGCGACCAGCCGTCGATCAGGCCCTGGGGGGCGCGGAAGGTGACGCCGGTGTAGACCGCCGTGCTACCTCCGACGCAGCTGGCGGCCGAGACCGCGATCTCGAAGCTGCTCGAGGGCACCGCGCCCTTGTCGAGGAAGAGCCCGATCATGTCGCGCTCGCGCATGTTGAAGTGCTCGCGCAGGTAGTGGGGTCCGGCCTCGAGCACGACCACGCGTGCGCCGGCTTCGCATAGGTGCGAGAGGCGCTCGGCCACGACGCCGCCGCCAGCGCCCGAGCCGATGATGACCACGTCGCACTCGAGCTGCTGGCTCATGAACCACCCTCCGCTTCGCCCGCCACCCGCCGCAGCTGGTAGTAGGGGGCGTCCAGGCGCGGCCCCGGGTAGCCGAGTTCGCCGTGGCTCAGGTCGCTGCCGTAGTAGCCCAGCAGGGCGAAGGTCTTGACGCCGAAGACGCCGGCCCGCAGCCGCGCGACCAGGGTTGTGCGCTCCAGGGTCTGCAAGAAAGCCGCCGCCCGGTCTGGTGGCAGGCGCGAAAAACGCCGTCCATGGCGGAAGAGGGGCAGAAACTCCAGCGCCCGCAGGAAGGTGCGCAAAAGGCGCTGGTCGGCGGCCGGACGCTCGCTGAGCATGCGGTCGGCCAGGCGCAGGCAGGTCTCCTCGTCGGCGCCCGGACTGTCTGGCTCGGGCGGTACGATACAGCGCGCGGCGGCGGCGAAGGTGGCCAGCGTACGGGCATCGAAGAAGCGTAGGGAACTGGGGTCGAGCACGACGCGGCGATGATGGCAGCTGCGGCCGCGCCGGGGTTGAAAAAACGCATCTGCCCTCGCCGCTTCTCCTGGACAGCGAGCAGGGTGGCGCTACCTTGAATTGCAAGCTCCCGATCGGTGCGCGTCACATACGCAGACGGGGGCTCGCGCGCCGCCGGGCACCGACCTCGCGGCACGTCGAGGCCACCAGGGTGGTGACTTCGGCCGGGTGTCGGTCAACGCTGGGAGCGATTCCGCCGTGTGGGAATCCGTCTGGGTCGGGCTGAGTTTCAGCCTGGGTTTATTTTATGCCAACGCTGGCGAGTGGGTGATCCACCGCTACCTCCTACACGGCAGCGGCAAACACAAGGATAGCTTCTGGAACTTCCACTGGGGCGAGCACCACCGAAACTGCCGCAAGCACGCCCACGTCGACCCGGACTACCAGCGCTCGATCTTCGGCCTCCACGCCCAGGGCAAGGAAGCCTTCGGCATCTTGCTGCTGCTGCTGTTGCATGTTCCGCTCCTGTGGGTGCTTCCCTACTTCGCCCTGGCGGTCTTCTTTTCGGGCGCCAACTACATGCGCGTGCATAAACGCAGTCACCAGGACACCCAGTGGGGACGCAAATACCTGCCCTGGCACTACGACCACCACATGGGCAAAGACCAGGACCAAAATTGGTGTGTGAGCTGGCCGGTCTTCGACTGGATCATGGGCACGCGCGTGCCCTACGCGGGCACCGCCGCCGAGTCCCAGGATCTAGCGCGGGCGGCGCGACGGTTGCAACCGCGGGTCGAAGTCACCGAAGTGCCCCATCCGTCGACGCCACCGCCGCCGAGCGGGACGGGCGGCGACCAGCCGATGCTGTGAGTCAAAGCCTTCGGGGCTGCCGAGCGCCCGGCCGCGGTAGCAAGTTCAGGATCCACAGCAGTGCGGCATAGGTGGTGAGGAAACTCACTGCTGCCAAAATGTGGGCGAGCGGTCCCTGCAACCGATGGAGCAGGAACAGGGCTGTCAGCAATCCCAGGCCCAGCGCCAGCAAGAGCTGTCCGGTAGTCCGTGGGGCGGGCCCGGTCGCCAGCAATTGGCGCAGCTGAAGCAGACGCACGACCCCAAAGACGCTCAAAGAAAGCGCCGTGCCGAGCGCAGCGCCGACGATGCCCAGACGTGGAATGAGCAGGGCGTTGGCGGCGAAATCGAGGGCGTTGATGGCGGCGTTGTTGAGCAGCTCCAGGCGCGCGCGCCCGATCATCAGCAGCGCCATCTGGACCGGGCCGGCAGCGGCCGAAACCAGCCGGCCGGCGATCAGGACCGGCACCAGCTCCCAGTGCTCGGCGTAAGCCGGGCCGAAGAGCGATAGGAGCAGCGGTGCAGCGAGTCCCAGCAGCGCCCCGAGCGCAATCCAAAGCGTCAAGACCCAGCGGGCCACTTGGGCGTAGGCGGCGTCGAGAGCGATGGGGTCTCCGGCTTTGATGAGCCTGGACAGCTCGGGTGCAAAGCTGGTGTCGAAGCCCTGGCGCACCTTCTTGACCAGGCCGGCCAGAAGCGAGGCGACGGCGTAGGCCGCCACGAGTTCGGGCTCGGCCGGGAAGCAGTGGGCGATCATCAGGATGTCGGCACGTGCCAACAACAGGTTGAGCAGCTCGCTCAGGCCCTGGGGAAAAGCGAAACGCAGTAACTCGCGATCACGGGGCGCGCGCAGCAGCGCGCCGGCGTCCAGTTCCGGGAAGTGCGAGCGGAAAGAGCGGTAGGCCAGGGGCAGCGCGCACAGGTGGGCGCCGAGGTAGGCCGCGACGAGTGCCTGGGCGCCGGCGCCGAGTCCAAAGGCGAACGCCGTCAGCAAGAGCAAGAGCGCTGGCGTCAGCGCCTCGCGCACGAGCACGAGCACGAGCACGAAGGGCAGCATCAGGCTGCGGCCGCGCAAGGCGAACAGCAGCACCGTGGTCAGCGCTTGCAACGGTGCGCTCAGGGCCAAAAGCCGCAGCCAACGCCCGGTGCCCGCAGCCGCCTCGCCGCCCACCAGCGCGTCTGCAAGCAGCATGACAAGCACCGCGCCCGAGAGCGTTAAACCCAACGCCACGCGCAGCGCCGTCCCCAAGGCTGAGGTCAGCGCAGCGCCGCCGTCGTTCTGATCGGTGGCCTACGGAACGTGTCGCAGTAGCCCCTTGTCGAGCCCGAGAACGCTCGCGCGCAGCACCATGGCCACGTAGGTGGTAGCCAAAACATAGCCACCAAGGGGCTCGGGTCCGAGCAGCCAGCCAACAAAGATCAAGAGCGCGGAATCGAAGACACCGAGAGCATTGCCCAGAAATTTAACGGCCGCGCCGTGGCCAACGGCCGAAAGCGCGCTCCGATTAAACTTCATCATCAGCATTTGCGCCGCTAACATCGCGAGGCTATGCTGCGATGACAGGAAACCGAGATTGCTTCAACTCCAGGTTTCCTCTGACGAAAGTAGTCGCCATGGAACGCCAGCTGCTTTTGCTGACCGACTACAAGGGCGAGTACTGGGTGCGCCACCGGCACACGGCCCTGACCACAGTTCTGCAAGCCCTGGCCGAGCACCTCGGCGGCCGCGGCTACAAGCTGCGCACGCTGCCCTTTGTGGCCCTCGATCTGCGCTCGGAGGCCTACCGCGAGCTGCCCGTGCTCTACCAGTCGTCGCAGGACCCGGGCCTCTACTACAAGAGCTACATCGAGGACATGGTGCTGGGGCTCGAGCGTGCCGGGGCGCGGCTTTTGCCGCGCTTCGAGCTCTTTCGGGCCCACCACAATAAGGTCTTCATGGAAGTGCTCAGGGACTTGAGCGGCCTGCCCGAGCTGCAGAGCTTGCGCGCCCGATATTTCGGCACCTACGAAGACCTCCGCTCTGAACTCCACGGCCTGAGCTATCCGGCCGTGCTCAAGCTCTCCGAGCGCGACACCTCCCGCGGTGTCGAGCTGCTGCGGGACGAGGGCCAGGCGCGCCAGGTTGCCGAAAAGCTCAGCCGTAGCTTCGACCTCGGAGACGCGCGCCACAACCTGGAACACAAGCTGCGCCGCGACGGCGTGCGGCCCCACTCCTTTCACAGGCGCAAGCTGATCGTACAGGACTTCGTGCCGGGCCTGGACCACGACTACAAAATCGTGACCATGGCCGATCGCTTCTTTGTCATGAAGCGCCCGGCCCCCGGCGGCGACTTCCGCGCCAGTGGCAGCCGCATCGAGCGGCAGTTTCCGACCGAGCTGCCCGAAGGCCTGCTCGACTTCACCGAAAAGGTCTTCCGGCACTTCGACACGCCTTTCGCCTCCATCGACGTGATGCACGACGGCGCCCGCTTCTACCTCGGCGAGATTCAATTCCTGCGCTTCGGCACCGGTCCCATTCACCGAAACCCGCGTCACTTCATACGCCAAGGTGGTGACGGATCCTGGACGTGCATCGAGGGCAGACGGCAGTGGGAGGCCGAGTTGGCCCACGGCATTGCGACCCATCTCGACCGACATTGACTTTGCGTGAAACATCGCTGCGCTCATTCCTTGGCGAGCGCCATGACCGGGTCAAGCGCCGCGGCGCGCCGTGCGGGCAAGTAGCCAAAGAGTGTGCCGACGCCGATGCCGAAGAGCGCCGCACCCAGGGCCGCGTCGGCAAGATCGGACGGCGGCCAGCCCATCTGTCCCGCCATGACCGCGGCGATCGCCATGCCCAGCACGACGCCGACGCCCGAGCCCAGCGCCGCCAGCACCAGGGCCTCGGCCAAGAACTGACCCAGGATCTGGGCGGGCGCTGCGCCCAGGGCCGCGCGCTCGACCGACGCGTACCAGTGCACCACCCGGGTCGCCGGAGATAGCACGGCCTCGGGCTCGGGCGAGGGGCTGTGGCCAAAGTAGTGGCGCGAGCGCGGCGTCACGGTCCCGATCCATGTCATCGACCGCGCCGTCGACCCGAGTCTATTCGACCAACGCCCGGGCGACGACCCCTTTGACCCTCGCGCCGTGCGCGGCAAGCGCCTGCTCAGCGTCTGTCGCCACAGCCGCGTAAAAGGTGTCTCGCGCCTCTTGCGGCTCTTTGCCAAACACATCGCCCTGCGCGAGCCCGAAGCCAGCCTTACCCTGGTGGGCGACGGCCCCGACCACGACAGCTTCCGCAGCGAGGCCCGCACCCTCGGCGTCGCCGAGCGATGCTTCTTCGCTGGCGAGTTGCCTGCCCAACAGCTCTCCCACCACTACGCCCATGCCGACCTCTTCGTCTACCCCTCGCTTTCAGAGACTTATGGTCAAATCGTCAGCGAAGCCCTGTGGTGTGGTTTGCCGGTGGTCGCCTTCGCCGATGGAATGGGCGTGTCTCACCAACTGGAAGGCAAGGGTGGAGGCCAGCTCATCAGCGCCGGACCCGACACCGAGGCTGCCGACCAACGCTTTGCCCGTGCTGTCTTGCAGCTGCTCCAAAGCCCGGGGCGCCGGCGCGCCATGGCCGAAGCTGCCCGCACCCAGACCCGCAAGCGCGCCCATCCCGAGCGCGTCTTACAGCGCTACCGTGGGGCTTTTGAACTCGCGCGCCATCACTGTGCGTCAACTTCCGAAGCGCGTATCGAACGCCCCCTCGCATCGGTCGCGGCGCTCGGCCGCTGGGCGGTTGTCCAGGGCCTCGTCTTCTCCGCCGGCTGGATTCGCCCCCCGAGCGAGTTCAACCGGGGTCGCCGGAGGCAACCGACGCGGGACGGCCCCATGCCGCATCAGGTACAGGGGCTGGCTGTGGTGGATGGGGGCGATGGGGGCGCACGGCCGTCGTCGTGAGCTGCGACGCCTGGACGAAGGCCTGTCCGAGGCTGCGGCTCACCCCGCGAGACGGATGGCGTCGCCCTCGGGCAAGCCTGTTTTTTTGATCAGCGCTTGCCCGGCCGGCCCGGCGCCAGACAGGCCCCCGAGCCGTAATGCTGCAACGTCCCTGTAAAGTTTAAGTATATTCGCGCGAACGGCGCACCAGGCCACGACCCTTTGGCCGCTCCTGGGCACACATCCCCTTGCAATTGGGCCCCCAATACCGCAGTGTGGGGTTGCTTGCGCATCAGGCAGTAGCTAGTGAGAGAGCCTAGGGGCTGCGCGAGGTTGCTAAGCGGTTGTGCAAAGAGGGAAACGTCGCTTCGTGCGATCGAGAAACACCACCCGAGCTCGGAGAGCGAGCATAGCTAGGGGGCATCGAGGGGATGTCAATGAAAAAATCGACGGGGGGTATGGTCCGCCCATACGAGAGCGAGCTGTCATTTGCGGCGCGTCTTGTCGACTTGGGTTTGATCGGGTTGGCCCTATGGCTGTCCACGATCGTTCAGCTTGAGCGATGGGACAACGTCGAGAGCCTCGCAGCGATGGCTGCCGTGGTTCTCTTCTACGGCTGCTCCCACACCATGCGCCTGTACCGCGGCTACCGCGGCACCCCACTGCTGGTCGAACTTCGAAACCTGTGGCTGACCTGGGTTTCGGTCTTCTTCCTCCTCGTTTTCCTGGCCTTCATCACCAAGACCTCGGCCGACCATTCGCGCCGCGTCTCAATCACATGGATGTTGCTGGCGCCGTCGTTGATGAGCGTGTGGCGACTGCTGCTGGAGTTCATCACCCATGAGGCGCGGGCGCGCGGCTTCAACAGCCGTTCGGCAGCGATCGTCGGTGTTTCGACCATTGGCGCAAGACTGGCGCAGCGCATCACCAAGTCGTCCTGGATGGGGCTACGTCTGGCGGGTTTCTACGACGACCGGAGCCTCGCACGGCTGAAGCCCGAGGTTGGTTTTGACTACGAGGTCAAAGGGGGCTTCGAGAAGCTGGTCGAGGCCGCCAGGGCGGGCGAGGTCGACATCGTCTACATCGCCCTCCCGCCACGGGCCGAGCCGCGCACCGCCGAACTCATTCGCCGCCTGGCGGACACGACGGCCTCCGTCTACCTCGCCTACGATTTTGGTGGTTTCGACCTCTTGCGCGCCCGATGGTCCAGCGTCGGCGAGATTCCGGTCATGTCGGTCGTGGAAAATCCCTTCTACGGCACCGATGGCTTCTTGAAGCGACTCGAGGATCTCGTGCTGGGCACGCTCATCAGCTGCCTCATCGCCTTGCCGATGCTCGTCATCGCACTGGGCGTCAAGCTCACCTCCCCGGGACCGGTGTTCTTCCGCCAGCGACGCTACGGCATCAACGGGGAGGAAATTCGGGTGCTGAAGTTCCGCACCATGACCGTGTGCGAAGACGGGCCAAGCGTGGTCCAAGCGCGCCAGGGCGACCAGCGCATCACGCGCTTCGGAGCGTTTCTGCGTCGCACCTCGCTCGACGAGCTGCCGCAATTTTTGCAGGTGATCACCGGAGAAATGTCCGTCGTAGGACCCCGGCCGCACGCAGTTGCGCACAACGAGCAATATCGCAGCCTGATCCAGGGCTACATGCTGCGCCACAAGGTCAAGCCTGGCATCACCGGTTGGGCCCAGGTCAACGGCTGGCGCGGCGAGACCGACACGCTAGAAAAAATGGAAAAGCGCGTCGAGTACGATCTGGACTACATCCGCAACTGGACGCTCGGGCTGGACCTGCAAATCGTAGTGATGACGGTGCGCCAGGTCTTCGGCCATCAGAACGCATACTGATGCCGATCTGTGCCCCAGCCATCCCGGCGCCCTGTGCCACGGTCGTGCAGGGATGCGGTCTTGGCTGCGCTTGCCTCCAAGCGAGTGCTCTGCCGCCCGGCTGTGGCGGCGCGCGCCCGACACGCGCTAGGCGGAAAGCACCGTGCTGAAAATCGCCTTGACGTGTGACGACGCGCCCTGGAGCGCCAGCCTCGGCGGCAACGCGTTTCGCGAGGGCGTCATGGATGGGATCCGGCAGCAATTGCTACGGTGCGGCGTCGGCCGTTGCGTGGCCTTCGTGAACTCGGAGGTCGCCATGGGTCAGGAGCCACAGCTCGAGCGATGGCTTGAGGCCGGCTTCGAGCTGGGCAACCACACCCACGATCACCGTACGGCAAGCGAATCGAGACCCGAACATTTTCTGGATTCGGTTGAGCGCTGCGATCGCATGCTGCAATCGCTGGGCGCATTCGACGACGGCCGCACCCGATGGTTTCGCTTCCCGAAGCTCGACCGCGGTCCCGACGCACAGACCCGCCGGCTGCTGAAGCGCGGCTGCGAAGACCTGGGCTACCGCATCGCCCACGCTTCGACCGACTTCTTCGACCATCACTTCGAAGCACGCTACGTGTCGGCGCTGGAGGTTGGCGACGAGGTGTTAGCGACGCACATCGCCCGACGATACAGGCGGGTCGCAACCGAAAGCCTCAGCGCAACCAGAATCGCAATGCGGGCAGTGCACGGCGTTGAATTCATTAGCGTCCCCTACTTCCACTTTGGAGCGGTATCGCTGCGAACCACTGGCGCGATCTTTGACCAGTTGACGAAAACCGATGTGGCCTGGTGTGACCTCGAGGAGGCGATGGGGCATCCTGTCTTCACCGCCTTCGACGCGAATTTCGACGTCGGCGGGGTGGTTCCGCGCCCGGCACACATGTCATTGCCAGTTCGTGTTGGGCGCCGAGTCGGACGACTCAGCCACCAGCTCGGGTGGTTTCGGCAGGCGCGGCTCGGACCCCGCTTCCCCTACCTGTGATGGCCACGCCTGAGTTCCTGCAGGAGAAGCGACCGAAACGCCACCGCCACTTCGTGATTGGACTCCTGTGCGATGTGACCATCGCTCAGAAATAGGTGCGGATTGTCAGGTGGCACGGTTTCATGCGTGGATAGATAGGGGATCCTCTTCCGATCCAGAATCGGACGCATGAGTCTGAATAGGTGGGTGCCGAAGCCCTGGTCGTGGATCAACATCACGACCGGGATGCGGCCGTCCTGTTGCGCTTGTTCGAGGAAGTGCTCCGCGAGCACGGGGAGCGTCCGGGCGGGCAAGCCACCAAAGCCGTCTACTGGATCGTAAACCGTAGTGGTGAAGCGCGAGATGTGTCGCCCCCACCATGCTCGGCGCATCAGCCGCACAGTCGCGAGCCCGTCGAAAACGTTGTGGCGGAATAGCAGCGCGTCGTACATGTCGTCGTGCTCTTCGAGCTGCTGGCGCCACTGAATCCATACCGGATCGTCGAAAGAGCCAGCGGCCAGCGCTGCACGCAGCTCGGCGAGGCTCGAAATAACTGGGTCGATCCGCGTCAGGCGGCCCTCGACCACGTCAAAGCGCGGAAAGGTCATGGGTACCGGTTGCTCGAAACCCGCCGTCTGTATCGACAAGCTACCCATTCGGCGCACCGACGATGCGAGGACGGCCCACACGACGACGCGCGCGTGGGTCCGCCTCCGGTCGGCCTGAAAGGCCGCGAAGGTAAGATTCGCCGGCGCACCCGGCCCGCCAAACATCTCGCACACAAAGGTCGGATCGATGGCAGACAGCTCCTGCGCAATATGCTTGGCGAAGGACATGCCGTATATCGCGACACGTACTTCGCCCGATTCGAGCGGGGGCTCCGGAGGCGGTAGCGGGCTCACCCAACCGGCGCGCGCAATGGGCTGGGTTGCTTCGTCCGTAGGTGCAACCATGCGCACGAGCTTTCCCTCCACGCTGCGGCCATACTCGAAGTAGCGGGTGATCGCGTCGATGTTCGCAGCCGGCTGCCCGGGCCGAAGCGCGAAGCGGTACGCCACGATCAGCTCGAAGGCCAGGATGACCAGGATGAAGTAGGAGACGAGCCGCAACCAGGTCGTCAGGCGCGTACGATCGACTGCCTGGAGATTGGAGGACATGGCTAGAACTGGAAGTAGATGAATTGATGGGACTCGGTGCTCAGTCCCATGAGAGCGACTACGCACATCGCCGCCACCAAGCCAGCGCGCAGGGGTTCCGGCCAGGCACGATAGAAGCGGGGAGTCGCGGCAAATAGGCGCGCGACGCCCATCACCGTGAGTATCGCAAACCCCATGAGAGCTGCTAGCGGGGGGCGGGGAACGTGGAGCGTGAGCTCATCACCCCAGCCGGCCACAAGCAAGCCGGTAAAGTCCCAGATCTGGGCAAAAGAACCCGCCCGGAATAGCAACCAGCCGTAGCAGGTCACCTGGAAATATAGTGCAGCCTTCAGAGCGAACCCGAGCCAAGCACGCGCATCATACCCCTGGGGCACGCCCTCGGTGTTCGGGCCCGCAAAAGCGCGGTGAATGCAAAGCACCGCGCCTTGGAAGATTCCCCAAAGCACGAAATTCCAGGCAGCACCGTGCCACAGACCGCCCAGTACCATCGTCAACATCAGATTCATGTAGACCGTGCGCGGCCCACCGCGGCTGCCGCCGAGCGAGATGTAGAGGTAGTCGCGCAACCACGATGAGAGACTGATATGCCAGCGCCGCCAGAATTCCCGTGGATTCGTCGCGGCGTAGGGCTGGTCGAAGTTGTTCATCAGTTCGAATCCCAGCGTTTTGGCGATTCCTCGCGCGATATCGCTGTAGCCCGAGAAGTCGCAGAAGATCTGGAACGCAAACAGGTACGTCGCGAGCAATACGTCAAACGCATTGGCGCCAGGTGCGTTGTAGATGGCGTCAACCGAGGCCGCGAAACCGTCGGCCACGGCAACTTTTTTGAACAACCCGAATAGGATCAAGAAAGCGCCACGGGCCACATCATCGTGGACGATACGGCGCGGCTTTGCGATGGCCGGAAGCAGGTGCGAAGCTCGCTCGATGGGGCCGGCAACCAGTTGTGGGAAGAAGGACACGAAGAGGGCAAAGTCGAGCACGTTCTTGCAGGCCGGCAGCTCCCGACGGTACACATCGATGGTGTAGCTCAGGGTCTGGAACGTGTAGAAGGATATACCAACCGGCAACACGATGTGGGTGGTCGTCCAGTGCAGCTCGACGCCAAGGCTGGCTGCCACGTGTTCGGCGCTGTCGGCGAAGAAGTTGTAGTACTTGAAGACGCCGAGCAGGCCGAGGTTGGTGAGCAGTGAAATCCCAACGAGCCGCTTTCGCGTGACCGCGTCCTCGGTGCTCGCTAGACGCAGCGCGACTGTGTAGTCGACGACCGTGCTGAAGGCGATGAGGCCGAGGAACCGATAATCCCAATAGCCGTAGAAGAAGTAGCTCGCCAAAAACAACATCGCGTTCTGCGCGCGGTGCGGAAGCACGGCATAGAGCGCGTATACGACCACCAAGAAGGCGCCGAACTCGAGGGAAGTGAAGCTCATGCAAACCGGACGTATGCAAGGTTGACTAACGAGTATCGTCGAAGAAGCGCAACGCAGCGATCGAAATCCAAGACTGGCCAGCCCCTTCAAGCGTCATGCATCGGGTACTCGGTGGCTGGTGTCAAACGATCGCACGTGCCTCCCGGGCGGCGCGCCCCCGTGTGCGCCATCCGAGCCCGCTGCGAAAATGACGCTGCTACGACTTCGGCGCCGTAACGGTCCGCCGAACCCACTCTCCCTCGCGAATTTGTGGCGATTTCAAACCGGTCGGCGCTTTAGGAGCCGCCGCGAAATAAGGTTGCCAAGTCGGCTTCGAGACGCCCGTCCGGCAAGGCGCGACGCCGCGCGAATACTCCATGTATTTGAAGGCGGCGCAACGCAGCTGGGCGGGATGGTTCGGAGTCGAGTTGGTAACCTTATTTTGCGGCGGCTCCTTAGCCTAGCGTTTCGCCATTCCGATCGCCTGGCAGCGTGAACGCCGCGGCCAGATTGGGCGCAAGGTGACCTTACGGCAGGGCGGGTTTTGCCGTTTTTTTGGCAAAGCCGACGGAAGAGGTCCCCCTGTG
>JAOUOP010000008.1 GCA_029880325.1 Myxococcales bacterium
GCTCGGACCACGGATGCAGTGCCATCACTCCCTCTGGCCCCAGCGCCGGCCGCTTGCGAGCCTTGACGATCTTTTGCACCGCTTCCCGCGCCATGCGCTTCATGTGATAGACGAGCCGCTCCATGTCTCCGCCAAAGGCCTGGTACAGAAGCGGCGGCGGAGTCACCTTCATCCGGATCACGTCCGGCCTCGAGTCGCCGAAGTAGATCTTGGGCTTGGGCACGTCGATGTAGACGCTCAACCACAGGTCAAAATCAAAGACGAACCCCGGCATCCGCTCCGGTCGGTCCACCAGCCCCGCTGCCACACAATTCACAAACTCGTACAGCAGGTGCAGCGCCTGGGCTTCGCAGTCCCTGAGCTGCAGCATGTGCGAGGGGCGGTCATCGAAAAGCTCATCGGGCTGGTCGTAGCGCTCGCGCGCCATCAGCGTGTTGAGCGAGCAGCTGTTGTCCTCGTGCAGCAGCTTGATGAACTCCGGCAGATTGCCGTCCTCGGGGGTCCTGTGTCGGTAGTTCTGGGTAAAACTCGGCGCGCAATCGCCGGCTCTCGGCGTGGCGAATCGACGAAGGACATACAAAGTATATTCGAGGAGATAGCCCAAAGGGCGGTCGACGCGTCGAGGGCCGGCGATTGCTCGCCGAGGGCTGTCGAGCGCTGTCGAGGGCCGTCGAGAGCCCTCGAGCTTTACCCAGAGCTACCGACACAGGTGAGTAGGGTCCGCGACAGAATGACTTCCCCCTTTGATGCGTGACGGCGGAGCGCGATGGCGACGGCGCCCGCATGTTCGCCCGCGCGCGCCAAACGGGGAAGTGACGCTTTCGCGGGCGCGTAGGCCGGCTATTTTAACGGGGCTACATCAAGCCTGTTGCGGCTGCTTCTCGGCTGGCCCCGACCGCTCAGACCGTGCCCGCGTCGCCGTGCTGCCGGGGGTGCTGCCGGGGACGACGCAATCGCTCGTCACGGCGCCGGGCCAGGTCACCGCGAGAACTGAATGCCTTGGTGTGAACGCGCCAACAGGTGCCCGTGGTCGCCCCTCGCAATAACCAGGCGAGGCTCGCCGAAGAACCCGCCCGCCGATGCGTGGCAAAGGAGAAAGTGACGCTTTCAAGGGCACCGAGTTCGATGGCACTTGACCACCCCACGGCCGTGGTTAGCTTGGGCTTGTCACCGGGTCAGCCCGGATGGGGCCGCGCTCTCCGCCGCGGGCGGTCGCGCGAGCGCGGTTCCCGTTGCGCCTGAACCGGGAAGTTTCAACTCGAACCTCGGGCCCCATGCGCCCGACAAGGAGGACCACCATGCTGGCCCAATGGGATCCATTTACCGAAATGTCACGCCTTCACGACCGCGTCTTCGGGCGCCCCAGCGCCGAGCGCGAGTACAACTGGCGGCCCGCCGTGGATATCTACGAGGACGACCAGGCGATCCATCTCGAGGCCGAGGTTCCGGGCGTCAAGCCACAAGACATCAAGGTCAATATCGAAAACAAGATCTTGACCGTCAGTGGTGAGCGCAAGCTGCAGCACGAGGACAAGAAGAACGGCTATCACCGTGTCGAGCGCTTCTACGGCACCTTCAGCCGCTCCTTCGCCTTGCACGACGAGGTCGACCCCGACGAGATCGACGCCAGTTACGAGGGCGGCATCTTGCACCTGAAGCTGCCCAAGCGACCGGCGGTGCGCAAGCGCGAGATCACCGTCAAGGGCTGACAAAAGAAAGCCACGACGTTCGTGGGCTCACGCCTCCCCACAGGTCGCGAGCCCGTCGGGCTTTCCGTCCTGGGGCGGCAGCGGTACTCGGGCGGCGGCGAAGGCGGCAGGATCGACGATGCCATGGGCCCTGAGCGCCTCGTCGATCTCGTCGCGCTGTCCACGCCGAATGCGCGGGCCGAGTACCGATGCCTGACGCTCGGCACACAATCCGTCGACGTGGCTCGATAGCAGCTCGGCCGCGCGCAGGAAGGCCGTGCGCGCCTGGTGAAGCCGCCCCAGGGCCGCGTCCAGGCAAGCCCGGTAGAGCACGGCATGGCCCACGCTCGAAGGCAGCTCGATGCCCTCCAAGCGCGCGACCAGCGCTTCGATACGCGCGAGCAACTCCGGCTGCGGCGCTCGGTGGTAGGCGAGCAGCACCACCGGCAACACGACCGTGAGGACCACCGAGGCATAGATGGGCACCCTGCCGGCATCGCCGCGCAAGAAGCTTTCGGCCCGACGCGCGAAGGCCATGCAGGCGCTCAGATCGCCTCCAAGCGCCGTGGCAATCCCCTCGGCGCTGCCGTTTTCCAGAAACTGCATCTCCAGGTCCCGGGGATTGTCCGCAGGCGCTGTGCGCCCTTCGTCGTTCGGCCATGCCCCCTCCACCCCCGGAAGCGGCGGCGGCGCCCAGGCGAAGCGGTCGAAGCCCACGGCACCCAGACGCGAGAGCCTCGCCCGGTTGTGGGCCAGGCCTCGATAGTCGCCCCGCAACCACAGGCAAAGGTGCAACGTGGCCAGTAGCTGTGCGACCTCCGGGGCGCTGCCAGTGCACTGATCACGAAAGATGGCCAAGGCTTCGAGCAGGCGACGTTCGGCCCGCTCCAGCTCGCCACATAGAAACGCATCGTGCCCCTCGGCCATCGCCAACCAGGCTTCAGACTGTGGATCGAAGAGCCCTTCGCCCAGCTCCCGCGCCACGGTCAGGGCGCCCAGGACGTCGCCCCCCTCGGCCTGGGCGAGCTGGCGGTCGACGGCAAAGTGAAACAAGCACAGCGCCCGCAGCAGGCGCGGAGCGTCGCCGGCGCCGAGCGCTTCGCCAAGAAGTTCGAGCACCCAGACCTGGGCGGGCACGCGCTGCACGTTCAAGAGCCCAAAGCCCAGGGCGTAGGCGGTGTCGAGTCGGTTCAGGAGCAGGGGTGGGATATGGTTGCCGCCCCAACGCACGTAGGTCAGGCCACGCTGCAGCAGCTGTTGCCGCAGCTCGGCCCGGCGCGCCTGGGCCGCCTGCCGATCGAGCGGCCGCGTCAGGTCCAGGCTCACCAGGGCCTCCGAAAGGAGCTTGGTGCCAGCGTCGAAGTAGCCGCCGAAGATGCTCTGCTCGCCGGCCCGGCGTCGCAAGTCAGCGCCCTCAAAGGGCGGGGCATCTTCAGAGGCCGAAAGCAGAACCTCCGCCGCCTCGGCCCGGCGCCCGCCCTGGATGAGCGCCTCGGCCAACGATCCGAGCAGCCAGCGGCGCCCTGCCAGCTCGTCGCCGCGCAGCTCCACCGCCACCCAGTAAAGTCGAATCGCCTGATCGAACGCCAGGGCTTTCTCCGCCTGGCGCGCGCCCCGCACCGCATAGGCGAAGGCCCTCCCCGGCTCCCCGGCCCCGCGGGCGAACTGCACCAGGGCCTCCAGATCCCCCGACGCGCTCAGCTCCATCAGGTCGAGTAACTTCCGGTTATAACTTCGCAGCTCGACGTCGGAGAGGCGCGCGCGCACCGCGTCACCGATCCGGGTGTGGGAGACCGCCACTGTCGCCTCGTCGGCCTCTCCGAGCACGCGGATGAGGCCGTGGTCGCGCAGCTGGTCGAGGGATCGGCCGGGATGGAAGGGTCGCTCGGCACAACGCTCCACGACCTCCCACAGAATCGGTCGCCGCGCCACCGCCAGCAGTCGCAAGAGACCGCGCGCATCGGCGTCCAGCGCGGCCAGCCGGTCATCGGTGACGTCGGTGAGCGACACCTGCGCCGCCTCTGCTCCGGCCGCCCGCGGCCGCGCCGCCAGGTAACCCGCCAGCTCACCGATCAGATAAGGGTTGCCACCTGCTTCGGCTGCAATCGCCCAGGCCTCGTCGCGCCGCCCAGGTCCCAGCAGTTCCGCGGCGATGGCCGTGCCCGCGTCGGCCGAGAGCGTGTCTAGCTCCAGCGTATGCAGGTACGCGCACCCCTCGAAGCGCCCCAGGATCAGCTCCAACTGTCGGCTACATTGGGCCTCCTCGGGGCGGTAGGCCAGCACCAGCACCACCGCTGGCGCCTGCTCGCCTCCGATCAGGTCATCGAGCAGCAGGGCCGAGTCCATGTCGCCCCATTGCAGGTCGTCGATGCACAGCACCAGGCGATAGACCTCCCCCACACGCCTGAGCAACTGCTTGAGCCCCGCAAAAGCCTGGCGCCGCAGCTCCACGGGATCGGCGGGCAGCTCACCACGTTGCACGGCCGATGCGAATTGCTCGATCTGGGCCAGCACCGGAAAGAGCTTGGCCACCGCACCGGCGCGATCGGGCAGGAGCGTGGGCCTCAAGCGCGCAGGTTGGGAACGCAGGAAGGAGCACAGCTGATCGATGACGCCATCGAGCGCCTTGAAGGGCAGCGACTCGCGCTCGTAGCAGCGACCGGAGAGCACCACGGACCCCAAGTCAGTCGCACGCCGCGCGAAGGCTTCCAGGAGCGTCGTTTTGCCCACGCCGCCGGCCCCCGACAGCAGCACCACCTGCGGCCGGCGAGTCTCCTCGGCCGCAGCCAAGACCCCCAACAACAAACGCTGCTCGCTGTCGCGGCCCACGATGCCGAGTGGCGGAGCGTGCGAAGGGGGCGGAGGAATCGGAGATGTGGGGACTTGAATCCGTGGCTTGCCGAGGGCCGCGAGGATGGCGTCTCCGTCGGCCCGCTCTCTCGGCTCCGGCTCGAGCAGCGCCATGCAGAGGCGCTCGAGGTCAGCGGGCACACCGTCGACGCGGTGCGACGGAGGGTCGGGAGGATGGCATTGCTGGCGCGCCAGCACGTGCACGTCCTCGCTCGGATAGGGCAGCTCGCCCGTGAGCGACTCGTACAGGATGACTCCCACCGAGTACCAGTCGCCGCTTGCCGTAGGACGATGCCCGAAGAATTCATCGGGCGCCATATAACCAGGAGTTCCTTCGACGACGCTGTCGCCCGTAACAAAGACGCTCTGCGTTCGGCGCACCAACCCGAAGTCCAGGATCACAGCGCGGCCTTCTGCGGTGACCAGCACGTTGTCGGGCTTCAAATCGCGATGGACGATGCCGCGGCGATGCAGAAAGCAAACGCCTTCAGTGATCTGGTACATCAAGTCCCGCAGCCCGGCTTCATCGGCAACCAGATCGGCAAAGTGCGGGCGCGGCGACTGCAAGATCTGATCGCCCAACACGTGCTGATCGAAAGGCACGCCGCGCACGTACTCCATGCTGAAAAACCACTGCGAGCGCTCGTGAAAGAGTTCGTGCAGACGCACCAGGTTCGGGTGGGCCGCATCCGCTAGCGAGCGAAACTCCTGCTTGAAGAGGAAGAGCGATCGCGGTTTCAGCGAGCGCAACATCTTGACCGCGACCAATGCGTCGCTGCGCAGGTCGCGCGCCAGGTAGACCTCACCCATGCCACCATCGCCGAGCTTGCGCAGCAGATCGAAACGGTAGGCCCCGGTGAAAGCCCCGGGATGCGGTTCTTCGACGGGTGCCGTCGCGACGCGATCTTGGCGACTGGCGGTTTGACCCATGACGCCAAAGTATACGCCCGGAAGCCCCACAAGTTGCGCCCTTCGCACCGCAATTCGCAGTGCGTCGCGACTTATCGACGAGCTGTGATCGACGTCACAGCAAAACCGGTATGTCTTGCCTGGTGTGAGCGAACCATGGCCGCGAAGGCCTGTGCACAGACCTCGAATTCGCTTCGCTTCACAGGACGCCGTTGCGGCGCAGCGTCACGATCTCGTCGCCATCGAGGCCCGACTCGCGCAAGATTTCGTCAGTGTGCTCACCGAGTAGCGGCGGCCTTCGTGTGATTGCGCCCGGCGTCGCGCTCAACTTCACGGGCAGGCCGGTGGTCTTGAATGTTCCCACTTCGGGATGCGGCAACTCGACGAGCATCTGGCGCGCAAGCACCTGCGGATCGGCGAAGACCTGCTCGATGTCGAGCACCGGTCCGGTCGGAATGCCCGCGGCGTTGAGATGTTGCACCCAGTGGGCGACCGGATGATCGCGCAGGACGGCCTCGATCGCGTGACTGAGGGTGTCGCGGTTGCCGATGCGTTTGACCGGGTTGTCGAAGCGCGCGTCCTCCAGCCATTCGGGGTGCCCAAGCGCGCTAGCCAGCTTGCCCCACATGGCATCGTTGCCCGCCGCGATGTTCAAGTAGCCGTCCTGGGCTTCGAAGCGACCGTAGGGCGATGAAAGCGGGTGGTGCTGGCCCGAAGGCCCTGGCGCGCGCTGGGTCTCGAAGTACATGCCCGCGCCCCAACTCAGCACCGAAACCATGGCCTCGAGCAGGGAGGTGTCCACCACCTGTCCGCGCCCGCTGTGCTCGCGTGCCAAAAGCGCCAGCTGGATGCCCTGGGCCGCAAAAATGCCCCCGAGCAAGTCGGCGATGGCGATACCCGCACGCGTGGGCCCCGACTCCTCGGTGCCGGTCAAGCTCATAAAACCACCCATGCCCTGGGCGATCTGATCGAAGCCGGGACGGTCGCGGTAGGGCCCGTCTTTGCCGAAGCCGGAGATCGAGCAGTAGATCAGGCGCGGATGGCCGGCGCACAGGCGCTCGGCGCCCAGGCCCAGCTCCGTCATCACTCCCGGCCGGAAGTTTTCGACGATCACATCGAAGTGAGGCACCAGCCGATCGATCAGCGCCCTACCCGCTTCGCGCTTGAGGTCCACCGTGATCGAGCGCTTGCCGCGATTGGCCGACAGAAAGAAGTAGCTGTCGCGATCGGCACCGGGGAAACGAAATTCACGCCCGCGGCTGGACTCGACCTTGACCACGTCGGCGCCGTAGTCGGCCAGCAGCTGCGTGCAAAAGGGGCCCGCCAGGTAGCGCGTGAAGTCGAGCACGCGCACGCCCGAGAGCGGCGGCCGTGCGGCTTCATCCGTGGCCGACGCGACCATGCTTCAGCGCCCCTTGAACTGGGCAGGGCGTTTTTCGAGAAAGGCCGAGACGCCTTCGCGGTAGTCCTCGCTTGCGTAACAAGCGGCGATGGCCTCGTCGACGCGGGCGTGGTCGCGCAGCTCACGGGGCTTCTGAAGCTCGCGCACGGCGAGCTTGACGCTGCGCACGGTCAACGGCGCGTTGTCGGCGATCATGGCGGCGACATTCATCACCTCGGCTTCGAGTTCGGCCTTGGGGTAGACCGCGTTGAGCAGGCCCATGCGCAGTGCCTCCTGCGCGTCGAAGCGCTTGGCCGTGAAGAAGATCTCCTTGGCGCGGCTGAAACCCACAAGCTGTGTCAAGACCTCGATGCCGGGGCTGCTGTAGCCCAGTCCCAGGCGCGCGGCGGGGATGCCCAGGCGCGCGTCGTCGGCGGCGTAACGCATGTCGGCGGTGAGCGCGATGGCGACACCGCCGCCGATGCAGAAGCCGTGGATCATCGCCAGAACCGGCTTGTCGATGCCGCTGAGGGCGGCAAAGGCACGGGCGTTGTCGACGTCGTAGTCCAGGGCGCCAGCGCCGGTGCGGGTCTCGTCGAACTGGGAGATGTCGGCACCGGCCACGAAGGCCACCTCGCCAGCGCCGCGCAGCACCACCACGCGCACGGCGTCGTCGTCGGAAAGCTCGCGCGCTGCCTCGGGAATCGCGCGCCACATGTCGACGCTGATGGCGTTGCGCCGCGCCTCGTGGTCGAAGACCAGAAAACCGACCGCGCCGTTGCGCTCGACTCGAATGCTGCCGCTCATGAATTCAAACCTCGAAGCTCCAGGCCTTGAGCACCTGCAAACGGGGCGTCAAATACTCGTCGACGAAGCGCCGGTGCAGCGCGTCCTCGCGGTAGCGCTCCAAAGCCTCGGTCGACTCGAAGCACACGCGCAGGCTCACATCCCAGGCCCCATCGGCTGCGGCGTCGGCGGGCAGGCCCACGTGCAGCGAGGCCACACCAGCGACCTGGCCGAGTTCGCGCGCGCGCTCGGCCACCTGGCGCCGGCCCTCGGGCGTGGCCGCCGCTTCGGTGAGCTTCAAGAAAACGTAACGCTCGATCACTTTCGCCTCGCCGCCAAAAAGCCTCAGGTCACGTCTGGGTTGAGCGAGTAGGTGCCCACCAGACTGGCCTCGCCCAAGACCTTGCCCTCGATGGCCGCGAGCACCTGCTCGCGCGTGAAACTACCGTCGACCGCGCAGGGCTCGGAGAGGGCGTAGAGCGTGAAGTGGTAGTGGTGGAGGATGCTGTCGTTCCAGGGCGGACAGGGGCCGTCGTAGCCGAAGTACTGGCCTTCCATGTCGGCGTCGCCGGCAAACCACTGGGTGTAGTTATTGACGCCGTGGCGACCGCCACCGGGCGCGGCCGGGCCGTCCTTGCCGCGCGGCGTCACGCCGCTGCTGTGGGCGCCCTCGGCGATGGAGCCGGCCGCCGGGTCCAGGTCGACCAGCACCCAGTGCGTGAAGTCCACGCGCGGCAGGCCCGCCGGCACCGTCTTGCCCTCCTGATTGACGTCATCGGGCTTACTGGGCACGTCCGGATCGTGACAGGTCAGCACCAACGAGGCGGTGCCCTCGGGCAGCCCCGACCAGGCCAGGTGCGGGTTTTTATTGTCGCTGAGCTCCACGTGGTTTACGGCGTGGGGCACGGCGAAGGCGCAGCGCCCGGGGATGGGCTTTCCAGCTTCGAAACTCTCGCTGCTCAGTTGCATCGGTCTCGCTCCCTTCCTCGATGGAAGCGGAACGCTGGCACAGGAGGGCCGTCGGCATCAAGCGATGCACGCCGCGACTCACACGTGGGATCTTATCCTACATTTTGATGTCGCGATGCGGTGGCAAATGGCGCGATCCGGTGACTACACTACGCGCCCCATGCGCACCCGAATCCTGGTCACGGGGGGCGCCGGCTTTCTCGGCTCCCACCTCTGCGAACGCCTGCTCGATGGCGGCCACGAGGTGGTCTGCCTCGACAACTTCTTCACCGCCCAGCGGCGCAACATCGAACACCTGCTCGACAACCACCGCTTCGAGTTGGTGCGCCACGACGTCACCGAGCCCACGGTGATCGAGGTCGACCAGATCTACCACCTGGCCTGCCCCGCGTCGCCGGTGCACTACCAGCGCAACCCGGTCCGCACCATCCGCACGGCGGTCGAGGGCACCCTCAACATGCTGGACATGGCGCGCGAAGTGGGCGCCCGCATCCTGATCGCCTCGACCAGCGAGGTCTACGGCGATCCCCTGGAGCACCCCCAGCGCGAGGACTACTGGGGCCACGTCAACCCCGTGGGGCCCCGCGCCTGCTACGACGAGGGCAAGCGCTGCGCCGAGTCGCTGACCGTGTCCTACGCACGTCAGTACGGCGTCGCCACGCGCATCGTGCGCATCTTCAACACCTACGGGCCGCGCATGCACGAAAACGACGGCCGCGTGGTCTCGAACTTCGTGCTGCAGGCCCTGCGCGGGCAGGACATCACCATCTACGGCGATGGCGAGCAGACGCGCTCCTTTTGTTACGCCAGCGATTTGATCGAGGGCTTTATGCGCATGATGGCCCAGGACGAAGACCCGGGCCCGGTCAACCTGGGCAACCCCGCGGAGCGCACCATCGGCAACCTGGCCGAGCTGGCCATCGAGCTGACGGGCTCCAGTTCCAAGCTCGTGCAAAAGCCGCTTCCCGTCGACGATCCGACGCGCCGCTGTCCCAACATCGACAAGGCCAAACGCCTGCTGGACTGGCAGCCCCAGGTGTCGATCGAAGAGGGCCTGAGCCACACCATCCGCTATTTCCAGGCCCTGCTCGACGAAACCCGCGGCGATGGCTGACGCGGGCGCCCACGATACGCCGGTGGAAGAGAAACGGACGATGACCCGAGGCCCCACAGACCCCCGCGCGAGCTACGAGCCCAACCCGGCCCTGCGCCTGCTCTACCGGCGCTTTTTCGATCACATGCAGGTCGACCCGGGCTGGGTGCGCTCGGTGCGCGAGACCGCCGCCCGCGGCACCGTGGTCTACGTGCTGCGCAGCTTGAACCTGGTCGACTTCATCGCCCTCGACCACCTCACGCGCCGCTTCGACTTGCCCCGCATCCAGTATGTCAACGACCGCCGCTTCGGTGTGCTCAGCCCCAGCGGCCGCAGCCTGCTGGACGGCCTCAGGGGCTCGGCGCACATCAGCGAGAGCCAACGCCTGGAGCAGGCCATCCGCGCGGGCGGCTCGGCCGCCCTCTTTCTCAAGCGCCCCCCGCGCGTGATCGACGTGGCCTCCGGAGCCACCCACGGCCGTGGCCTCAAAGAGGGCGACGAGCACGTCATGACGTTGTTGCAGCTGCAGCGCGAGGGCGGACGCGAGATCCTGCTGGTGCCCCAGATCTTCGTCTGGACCAACCGCCCCGACACCCAGGGCGCCCATCCCCTCGACATGCTGCTGGGCCCGCGCGAGTGGCCCAGCTCCCTGCGCACGGCCGGGCAGTTCCTCTACAACTACCGCCACGTGGAGCTGCGCGCCGGTGAGCCCTTCAGCCTCGCCTCCTACCTCGAGGGCGAACACGACTGCTCCGACGAAGTCCACGTACGGCGCGTGATCTACGCCATTCTACGACGCCTGGAGCGCGAACGCCGCACCGCCACCGGCCCCGCCCGCAAGTCCGCCGACCGCCAACGCCTGCAAGTGCTTCGCAGCCCCAAGCTGCAGAACACGATTTCGCACATGGCCGGCGAGCGCAAGGAAGACCAGGCCGCGCTGCAGCAGCGCGCGATCAAAATGCTGGAAGCAGCCCAGGCCCGGCCCGACTCCGCCACCATCAAGGCCCTGGAGGTGCTGCTCGACCGGGTATTTCACCGCATCTACGCCGGCATCGAGGTCGACGAGGAGGGCGTCGCAAGGCTGCGCGAGCTCAGCAAAGAAGGGTCGCTGGTACTGCTACCCAGCCACAAAAGTCACGTGGACTACCTCGTGATTTCCTACATCCTCAACGCGCGTAACTTGCAGTTGCCGATGATCGCCGCCGGCGACAACCTCTCGTTCTTCCCGCTGGGCCCGATCCTGCGGCGCGCCGGCGGCTTCTTCATCCGGCGCGCCTTCCGCGGCGACCGCCTCTACTCCTCGACCATCGAAGCCTACGTGCGGCGCCTGCTGCGCGACGGCTTCACCCTGGAGCTCTTCCTCGAGGGCGGTCGCAGCCGCACGGGCAAGCTGCTGGAGCCGAAGTTCGGTCTGCTCTCGATGATCGTGGACGCCGCGCTCTCGCTGCCCACGCGCCAGATCTCCTTCGTGCCGGTCAGCATCGGCTACGAACGCATCGTCGAGACCGGCGCCTACGAACACGAGATGACCGGTGGTGAAAAGCAAAAGGAAGACGCCGCGGGCCTGCTGAAAAGCACCGAAGTGCTGCGGCACCGCTATGGCCGCATCAACTTGCAGTTTGGCTCCGCACTAACGCTTTCCGGTATGCGCGACGAGCTCGGCATTGGCAAAGATGCCGAGCTCACCCCGCCGCGAAGGCGCGCGGTGGTCACGCGCCTGGCCAATCGCACCATGGACGAGATCAACCGTGTCACGGCGGTCACCCCGGGTGCGCTCACGGCCCTGGCACTGCTCAGCGACCGCCGCCGCGGCGTCAGCCACGAGGAGCTGATGGTGCGCTGCCAGCGGCTTTTGGGCGTCTTGTGCTCCATGGGCGCCCGCGTCACCCCGCGCGTGGCACGCGACTCGCGCCTGCGTGAGGAGGCCATCTCCGAGGTCGCCCAGATGTTCATCGACGGCGACCTGCTAGAAGCCCACGAGAGCGACGACGGCGCCCGGGCCTTTGAACGCCGGGCGCTGCGCACGGGCGCCGGCGTGATCTACAGCGTGCCCGACAGGAAGCGTGTCGAACTCGACACCGCCAAAAACCACATCGTCCACTTCTTTGTCGAGCGCGGCCTGGTGGCCCTGAGTGTGCTCTACCCCCCCGGGCCCCCGAGCGACGAGCCCAGCGTGCGCGCGCGCGTGCAGAGCCTCTCCAAGCTCTTCAAACACGAGTTCCGCTTCCGCGCCGACGCCAGCTTCGACGAGATCTTCGAGGACACCCTGGACAATATGCTGGCGGCGGGCGAGCTGTGCCGCGACCCGCGGGGCCTGTTGCCGGGCGACGGCCACGACGGCTGGCCGGCCCGGGTGTGGCTCAGGACCTACGCGGCCATCATGCGCAACTTCCTGGAGGCCTACCGGGTGGCCGCCCGCGGCCTGACGCTGCTGCTGAAGGGGCCCATGGCCGACAAGGATCTGGTCAAGCGCAGTCTGGGCATCGGCCACCGCATGTACATGGCCGGCGACCTGGAGCTGCGCGAGGCCATCAGCAAACCCCTGATCCAAAACGCCCTGCAGGCCTTCCGCGAGGAGGGCTACCTGCGGCAGCGGGATGGCAAATTGTCGCTGACCCCTTCCTTCGATAGCTCCGAGGCGGTCAACGCCATCGAGGGACGGCTGGCCGGCTTTCTGCAAGCGCGGCCGGGAGCCTGACACGGGGATGGGCGTGCACGAACTGCGCGACAACCGGCCCAATGCGCAACTTCTTTCCGACCGGTCTCGTCGAAACGCAACACCTATGTCGGTGAGCGTAGGAAAGGTGGGTAGTATGAACGCCAGCCAGCCCCGTATTGCTTTGGGGACAACATCGCTAGTGATCGCCCTGCTGGCGTTCGCGGCCTGCAGCTCGGAGGGCGATGCCGGACTGCTCTGCATCGAGGGCATGACCGTCAGCTGCGCCTGCCTGGGTGGCGATCCGGGCGTCCAGACCTGCACCAGCGAGGGCACCTACAGCGAATGCTCCTGCGTCGCCGGCGGCCTGACGGGTGGGGGCGATCCGGGCGCTGGCCCGGGCGCGACGGATGGCACGGGGACCCAGGGCGCGGCGGGCATCGGTGCGGGTGGCACGGCGGGCGCAGGAGCCGGGGCCTTGCCGGCCAGCGATGGCACGACGCCCGCCGAGGGCACCCCCCAGGACGGCGGTGCCCTGCCCGCCGACGGCGGGGCGCCGGTGAGCGCCGGAACCGTATTCGCACCCTGCGCCAGCGACGGCGACTGCGCCGACGGCCTGCTGTGCACGATGCCATCGGACGGCCAGGGCTGGTGCGCCGAGTCATGCGGCACGGCGACCCCCTTCGGGGTGTTCCAAACAGGGGAGTGCACCCAGCCCACGACCGGCATCGTCCGCGCCGAGTGCAACGGCCTGGGCCTGTGTGGTCTCAGCGGCTGTGCGGAAAACGAGTGCCCCACCGGCATGACATGTGCGACCCGCCCTGGCGGCGCTTTCACGGGTGGCAACTCCGAGTGCGTCTACCCCTGAAGCCATTGCACCTTGCGGCAGCAGCCTCCGGCCCCGATCTGAGATAGACTTCGCCCATGGGATGGCTTCGGTTGCTCGGTTTGGCGGCCGCTCTCGTGGGGGCGATCGCGTGCGGTGACGACAGCGGGAAATCGCCGGAGATGGAGGCGGGCGCTCCCGAGCCCGACGCCTCCGGCGGCGACAGAAAGGACGCCGGCAAGCAGGATACCGGCACCGAGCCGCCGATGGACTCCGGCACGAAGGTGGAGGATGCCGGCGACACCAATCCATTCGGCCCCATCGACAGCGGTCCGGCGCCCGACGTCGTCTACAAGGATCCGGTCTTCGAAAAACCCGCCGAGTGGGCCTGTCCCGACGCCTTCTGGAACGACGGCATCTGCGACTGCGGCTGCTCGGCGCGGGATGAAGCCGACTGCACGACCTTCAGCTGCATCGAGCCCGGCTGCCGCGAAAACACCTGCGACGCCTGCTTCACCGCCGACCTGCGCTGGCAGAGCTGCAGCGTGGACGCGAGCGCCGAGTGGAAGTGCGCCGCCTTCGAGATGTCGGACGCCCAATGCGACTGCGGCTGCGGCCTGCCCGATCCGGCCTGCTTCGGTAGCGGCTGCACCAGCGGCGGTTGCTACGTCAACACCTGTGACGATCGCCACGATCCGGTCTGGGTGCTCACCGACGGCGGTGGCCACTGGGAAGCGCCCAGCCTGGGATCGGGCATCCCCACCGACGTGCTGACGAAATTGAAGTGTGCGAAAGACAGCTGGGGCGGCGGGGATGGCTGCGACTGCGGTTGCGGCGTGGCCGATCCCGACTGCGGAGGCGAAGGGTGCACCGGCGGCCGCTGCTTCGATGCCAGCTGCGACCGATGCCACGACGAAAACGGCCGCCCCTACCCCTGCGAGGCCGCCGAGGCCGGCTGGGACGAGGAGATCTCATTTCCCGGCGCCAACATACCTTCGATGTGCAACGCCGCACTGCACTTCGGCACCGGCGACGGCTGCGACTGTGGCTGTGGCGGTTTCGACCCCGACTGCGGGACCGAAGGCTGCGCTGCTCTCGAGTGCCAACAGGCCGCCTGCGATCGCTGCACCGTTGGCGCCAGCAACGTCACCGGCTGCGCGGTGCCGAGCACCTGGAGCGTCACCTATCAGTGCCCGGCGGAGAATTACGGCACCGGCGACGGCTGCGATTGCGGCTGTGGCGAACCCGATCCCGACTGCGCGGGCGCCGGCTCCACCAACCCGGACGCCACGCCTGACGCGAGCTGCGACGTCTGCCACGACGGCGCCGGCGGCGTCGTGCCCTGCCCGGGTTGGACCTGCACCGATGAAAACGCCTTCGCCCCGGGCGACCGCCTGTGCGACTGCGGCTGCGGTGTAGTCGACCCCGAGTGCCGACAAAGGAGACGGGTGAGCTGCACCGCCCCCGGCTGCACGGAGTACGGCGCCTGCGACTACTGCAACGACGCCACGGGCGCGCGCGTGCCCTGCGGTGAAGAGTGGCGTACGAGCACTGCCACCGGCAGCGAGTGCACGATGGTCCTGTACGGGGACGGAATCTGCGACTGCGGCTGTGGCTTCCCGGACATCGACTGCGGCAGCGGCGAAGGCTGCACTGAAAGGGGCTGCCGCGCCCCCGGCTGCGAGGTCTGCCACCAGGGATCGCTCTCGGTGACCTGCTTCGAGTGGACCTGCGACCGCGCCGCCTACGGCAGTGGCGACGGCTGCGACTGCGGCTGCGGCGCCCCCGACCCCGACTGCGACACCGGCGGATGCCGCCAGGTGGGCTGCGAGAACGACGCGTGCGACACCTACCACGACGCCCACGGCCGCGTGCTGCCGTGACCGGGCCACGACGAGCACCAACATCGGGCTCCATGCCCGTGCACGGTCTGCTGTGCGCGCTGCTGCTGCTCGGCGCCTGCGGTGACGACAGCGGGCCGGAGAAATTCAGCCTCAGCGGCGACGGCGGCCTCGACGGCGGCCCGGACTCGGGCAGGGGGCCGAACCTGCGCTTCGACACCACGCAGAAGCCAAGCGACGCCTCGACGGACGACGAGGAGCCGACCGCCGATGGCTCGAAGCCGGACCCGGTCATCAAGCCCCAGTGCGGCGACTGCGATGAACTGGCCGGCCCCTGCCGCGAGGGCGTCTGCGACGAGGCCAGCGGCAGCTGCGTCTTCACAAACCTGGAGGATGGCCTCGCCTGCGGCGACCCCAGCCTCACCGCCTGCAGCTGGCCCGACCAGTGCAAGGCCGGCAGCTGCGAGCCCCGGCATACCGCGGCCGGCACCCTGTGCGGCGACCAGCGCCGCGATTGCCACTTCGACGACACCTGCGACGGCAATGGCAACTGCGTCGACAAGGGGCTGTGGACCACGGGCACCGCCTGCGGCGACAGCACCAACGGCGGCATCTGCAACGCCCCCGACAGCTGCGATGCCGCCGGCGTCTGCCAGCCCAATGTGGCCCCCCTCGACACCATATGTGGCGACGACGGTGAGCCCTGCAAGTTCCCCGACCGCTGCGACGGCAAGGGGCTGTGCATCGACAGCGGCGTCAAGACCGAAGGCAGCTCCTGCGGCCCCGCCGACGAGCCGCCGGTGCACGCGATTTGCCATCCGGTGGCCTATACCTGCGACGCCGCGGGCTCCTGCCTGGGCACGACCGCCGCCGACGGCACCCCCTGCGGCGACACCACCACCAACACCGAGTGCAACAGGCCCGACCGGTGCATCGCCGGCACCTGCTCGCGGCAGCTCGCGGCGGTGGGCACGGCCTGTGGCGACAGCAGCGACAGCGTCTGCGACAGCGCCGACAGCTGCGACGCCACCGGCAAGTGCGCCCCCAACCACGCCGACACGCTGACCCAGTGCGCCAGCGCCGGCGAGTGCGCCTATGCGCCCCTATGCGACGGCTTCGGCAGCTGCGCCGCGGCGGCGCCGGTGGTGGCCGGAACCGCCTGCGGCAACAGCAGCGACACCGAGTGCACCGAGCCCGACACCTGCGACGGCGCCGGCAGCTGCCAGGAAAACCACGTCACCGCCGGCATCGCCTGCGGTGATGGCAGCGACACCGAATGCAGCGACCCCGACAGCTGCGACGGCGCCGGCAGCTGCGCGCCCAACCACGCCCCGGAGGGCAGCGCCTGCGGCGACACGGGCATCACCTGCACCATCGACGATAGCTGCGACGGCAGCGGGCAGTGCCAGGACAACGGCTTCACCGCCACCTGCGCCATCTCGGGAGTGGTCTACCTGGACGCCGTGCCCACCTCGGGCGTAAACATCTCGCTCTATGGCACCGGCTTCAGCACGACTTCCACCAGCGGCGGCGCCTACTCCCTGGAGGTGCCGCTGCTCGAGCCCGTGCTCTTGCACGTGCAAGCCCAAAGTGGCTACTGGGGCTCGGTCGAGGCGCGGGTCTTCACCGCGGCCGACGCAGCGAGTTCCGTTCCCCTGAACCTGGAGGCGGACGCCACCATCCAGGGGGCGGCAGACCTGGTGGGCACCAGCATCGACACAGCTCTGGGCGCGACCTTCCTGCGCTTCACCGGCAGTGGATTCGAAGGCGACGAGGGCGCCACGCTCAGCGCCAGCAGCGCGACACCTATCGTCGAGCGTTTCGAGGGCGGCGACATCTTCCTGGGCACGACGCTGATGTCCACCGAGGGCGGATACATGTACATCTTCGATGTCAGCCTCGGCACCACCAGCGTCACCCCCGTCGCCGGTGCCAATGGTAGCTGTTCCCTGGCCCAGCCCGCCATCGGCGGCTGGCCCGTGCTGGCCCACACGATCACCAACGTCGCCATCGAATGCCAGTAGCGCGCCGGGGCCCCGGGCTCCTGTCCTGGACTTCGGCGGCTCTGTTGGCCAGCGCTACAGGCTGCCAAGAACCGGCGCCCTCCCCTGCTGCCGTGGTTCGCACAGGTCAACCCCTGGTCGAAGCCCGCGCCTTGAGCGGCCTCGATGAGGTCTTGGCTCGCGGTTATGACGGAACGGGCGTCAAGGTCGCCATTCTCGATACAGGCATCGACAGCAGCCATCCGGACCTCACCGGCAAGGTCGTCGACGAAGCCTGCTTCTGCGGCAGCGGCTGCTGCCCCGACGGCAGCAATAGCCAGAGCGGCCCAGGGTCGGCCGCCGACGGCCACGGCCACGGCACCCACGTGGCCGGCGCCATCGCATCGAGAGGCGGCCAGAGCCCCGGCGGCGGCGCGCCGGGTGTCACGCTGGTGGCGGTGAAGGTCCTGAGCGACGCCCTGGGATTCTGCTGCATGTCGGACGTGGTCGACGCCCTGGCCTGGCTCGCGGCGAACCATCCCGACGCCCGCGTGATCAATGCGAGCCTCGGAGCCACCGCGCGTTATGGGGGCGACTGCGATGCACTGCACGGGGCGCTGACGCCGGTGGTCGCGGAGCTGGCCGCGGCCGGCGCCACCGTGGTGGCCGCCAGCGGCAACGACGGAGATAGCGATGGCATGCGCGCCCCGGCCTGCCTGTCGGAGGTGCTGAGCGTGGGCGCCGTGTGGGATGCCGATGTGGGCAGCCAATCGATCTACTGTGCCGAGAGCAGCACGGCCGCCGACCGCATCGCCTGCTTCGGTAACCGCAGCGCCACCACCGATTTGCTCGCGCCCGGCGGCGTCATCGACTCGGCCTGGCTCGGCGGCGGCAGCATGGCCTCCACCGGCACCTCCCACGCAGCGCCACTGGTCAGCGCCTGCCTGGCCGACCTGTGGCAAGCCAAGCCGGATGCCGGGCGCACCGAGCTGCTGTCTTCGCTGCGCTCGAGCGGTGTGCTGCTTCACGACGCCGCAAGCGACCGCAGCTACCGGCGCCTGGACTGCGCCGCCGCCCTCGAGCAGCTTCTACCGACGCCCGCGCCGCCGACCGACGCGGCCGCCGCCGACGACGGCGCCGACGCAGGGACGCCCGTCGACGAGGACGCGGGCCGCGGCGCCATCGACGCAGCGGTAGATGCCAGCGTGCCCTCTCCCGATGCCGCGCGCGAAGCCTCCGGCATGGCGGAGGCGGACAGCGGCCTGCAAGCCTCAAAACCTGAAGTTATCGATGCCGCAACCACCGGTCCAGACGCCGCCCCGAGTGAACCGGAAGCGGCCGGCCCGCACACCGTCGGCGTTCACGGAGGCGGTTGTGACTGCAGCGCAGGCCACCCGAGCGAAAACGCCGCGACCTGCGCACTGCTGCTGCTGGCTCTCGCTCTCGTCGAGCGCCGCCGCCACCTTGCGCGCCCTGGTTGACCAGGGCTCGTTCAAGCGCACGCTCGACAACCGCCCCGTTTTCCACGCCTCGCCCTGGAGTCGCGCTACTGGCCGCTGTCGCAAACGTAGGTCATATACCAGCGGTAGAGCGTCGGACTCTTGCTCGCCAGGGTGTCGGCGCCCAGGCGAATGCGAACCTTCGCGAAGGGCCTGCCGTTATCGCGGTCGCCGAGGTTGTTGAAGATGTCGCCCGGGGGGCTGCGGTAGACGCACTCGCCAATGCTGGTATCGCAGCTGGAGATCAACACGTACCCTTGGCCGTTGTCGCCGTTGTCCAAGCACTGGGCGTCGCTGCTGCAAAAATCCTCACGCTTCGGTGGGCTGATGAACTGGCACTGACCGCCGGCGCCGCAGAAGCCGTCCCTGACCTCACCCGAGTCCAGCGTCTTGCCCAGGCAGTCGCTGTCCAGGGTGCAGGCGCCGCTGGTGGAGATCACCGTCATGATCTCGGCGTACCGGCCATCGCAGCTGTCGAGTTCGGCCACCGTATCGCCCGTGCACAGGTCAAAGCTCAGGCTCGTCCCGTAGGGCACGTCAGCCTTGAAGAAGAAGTCCTTCCACACCTGCACATCGTTGGTCGCGCAGTCGGCGTCGAGGTTGTCCAGCTGGCCGTCGTTGTCGTTGTCGACCCCATCCAGACAGCTGCCGGGCAGGCAGCCGGGATCGGGCGGGTACTCCGCGGGGATGTCTGGAGCGTACTCCCCACTATCGAGATAGTCCCCGTCGCCGTTCAAGTCCACGCCGGGATCGTTGAAATCGCCGTCACCGTTATTGTCCACGCCCGGATCAATGTAGTCGCCGTCCTGGTTTGCGTCGAGGCCGCGATCGATGGCCCCGTCGCCGTTGTTGTCCACCCTGTCGCGGCAGGTGTCGGTACCGGAGATTTCGCCTTCCAGCTGCCAGAAGTTGCAGCCGCCGCCGAAGACCTCCTGCTCGTAGCTGCCGGAGCTGGCGAACTGACCTGCCGGGCTGTCGATGGGGGTTGGGAAGTCCTCGTTGGTGGGGATGATGTAGACGGGGATCCTTTCTAGAACGTACTGGCCGTCGCCCACGATGTTGAGCTGAAAGTGGTAGCCGCCGAAGGGATCGTCGGGATTGGGGACCACATTGTCCGGAAACTGCGGGTTGGTGATGGTCACGACGAAGCGCGGCTGGGCGCCGGGGGAGCAGCCGCAGATCTTGTTACTCGTCTGCCAGGTCTCGGGTGGCTTGCAGGCGTTGGTGCAGCCCGTGGTCCACTGCGTACACGAAAGCTGCTGCACCGGATCACTGGGATCGGTGCACTTCTGGTAGCTGATGTCGAAGCCAGGATTGCCCTGGTCGCCGAGGGAGATGTCCATCGACAGGAAGTTCGCCAGGTCACGCACCGCCAGCGCCAGGCCCGAACCGATGCCGCTGCCGTTTCCGTCAATGAAGCGCGCCATGCCGTCGTTCAAGCTCGGATCGATTGCGCCGGAGGCCTTGGCCAGCGCCCGCGCCTGATCCTCGGTTCCCTCGCAGCGCCCGTTGCCACCGCTACAGGACAGCACCGGAAGCACCTTCACGCCCGTGCTCTCGATGGCGTCTTTGACCTGCGGCAGGGTCGGTGGCGCGTAGCTCGTGCCGGAAGTTCCATCCTGCGGCTGACCGACCTGAAGCTCGTAGAAGCCGGGATCCGAGGCGTCCCGGGCCTTCACTGTAAGATAATAGGTGTCGTCGGGCAGCGTCTCGGTGAAGAAGCTATTGGCCTCGCCGCGATCTCCAGGCTCACAATAGGACGGGTTGCTGGTCGCCGAGCCCGTATTGTACGGGCCCATGTCCGGGCACACGGTCTGGCAGCTCACCAAATCCCCGGTGCCGCTGCGCAGCCCCTGCTCGTCGTAGAGCTTGAGGTTGTAGTCGCCCTGCTGGAACTGGGCGTCACCCTTCAAAAGCAGCGTGTAGTCCTTGCCGGCTTTGACGTCGTAGCTGATGCGCTCGGCGAGCTCCGAGTCGGCGCAAGCCACGGCGTTGTCCGGATGGGCCACCGTGTCGCGCAGGTTCAGCTGGTAGGCACCGGTCTGCCCCGGACCATCGCCCTTGACCACCACGTAGTGGGTGCCGGCCTGCAGGTCCACCTCCACCGCCGAGGTGCCGTTGGGACCGCTGTCGGCATCGCAGGCCACGCGGTTGAAGTCCGTGAACGCCTCCACGTCCTGCACCCGCAGCTCGAAGGGGCCGTCCTGGCCTCCGGTACCGCTGACCACGGCGTAGTAGTCGCCCGCAGGATAGGTGGCGTCGATCGTCGAGCCTTCAAGTGCGCAAGCGATGGGCGTGTCGGCGGCCACCCCCTGGGTGCTGGCCACGTCATCGATGGAGAGCGTATAGCTGCCCGCGTCGGTCGCCTGGTCGCCCTTGACCACCACATAGTACTGCGTGCCGCCCTGCACGGCGATGCCGTCGACCTGCCCGTCTCCGTCTCCATCGCCACCGTCCAATGTACCCAGGGCACAGCCGATCTCGATGCCAGCCGCCGAACCCGAGGTACTCAGGTCATTGAAGGTGATGCTGTAGGCACCACCGGCGCTGGCGCTGGCCTCCGGGTCGGTGTCGCTCAGCACCACGATGTAGTCGCCCGCCGACAGCTGTCGCGTGATCTTCGCCCCATCGGCCGCCGTCGCACAGGCGATGGACTTCGAGGCGTTGGCGTCCCGAATCGACAGGTTGAAACGCTCGTTCGAGGCCGTGTAGTTGCCGCTGCTGAAGAGACTGCCTTTGACCACGGCGTAGTACTCGCCCGCGGCGAGCGTCGCGCCAAGCTCCGAGTCGGTGCTCGAGCCATCCTTGTTGTCATTGCAGCCGACCGGTGTACCGAAAACATCCCTGGCGTAGTTGGTACCGAAGCTGGTCGCGTCTCCCCGGTAGACCGCGAGCACCGTGTCGAGCTCCGAACCGACGGTGTCGATGACAACCTCGCCCTGTTGCAGCAGCGTGAACTTGAAGAACGCGTCGGGAGAGGTCGGGTCGGCGTTGCAGCCCATGTTGGCCGCGCTCTGATCGATGCTCTCCACCGTCAGCCCGTAGGAGCCAAAATCGGTTGCGGTCTGCCCTTTGACCACGACGTAGTAGGGGATGTTGGCCTCGATGGGCACTGCCAGCTCCCGGGTGTCGATGGTCTCCGCGCCGCAGGCCACCATCTCCGCCTGATTTCCCAACACGCCGATATCCCGGAAACGCAGGTCGTAGGCGCCACCCACCGGGCTATCGCCCGCGACGACCAGCGTGTAGCTACCCGCCGGCAAGGTCTGGCTGATGTACGAGGTGCTGGCGTCGGCGCAGGCGCGCACGCTCGCGTTCGAGGTCTCCTTCAGCGAGATCTCGTAGGGAAAGCTCACGCTTCCATAGCCCGCTCCAGCCCCCGACCGGGCGCTGACCACCGCGTAGTAGTCGCCCGCCGCCAATTCGCGCTGGATGCTGGTGATGCCGTCGACGTCGCCATTGTCGCAGCCGACGATCGTGCCATCGGTGCCGATGGCGTAGTTGGTGCCAAAATAGGTCGCCGTCGCGGGATAGATCGCCAGCACACTGCCCTCGGGCGAGCCATCGGGCGCCGTCGGCCCCCGGCTCGCCACCGTCACCGTGGCGGTCTGCGCCAGCGAGAACTTGTAGAAGGCGTCGGCGGCGTTCGGGTCGGCGTTGCAGCCCATACCCGTGCCGGCCGCGAAGTTTTCCACCGTCAGCTTGTAGGCGCCGGCATCGCCACTGTTTTGGCCCTTGACTGCCACGTAATAGGAGCGTTCGGCCTGCACATCGTAGTAGAGGGTGTCCGAAGCCGTGTCGCAGGCCAGCTCGGTCGAGGCATCGGCGAATTTGCCGTAGTCCCGGAAACGGATCCTGTAGTCACCCTCGGTGGGTGAAGTGCCCCCGAGCCCGGCCAGCGCCACCCAGTAGGTGCCGGCGTCGAGGGTTTGCCGCAGCGTGGGCTGGGCGCTGCCGTCGTGTCCCGCGCAGTAGCTGGAGCGCACCGCGTCGGCGTCGCGCACCGAGAGGTTGAACGGCAGCTCCATGCTCGCAGCGCCCCCACGCGCGCGCACCACCACGTAGTAGATGCCCTGGGGCAGGAAGCGATTGAAGCTCGGCTGCGTGCCCGGCGAGGTCGAGGCATCGTAGGCAGCGCAGGCGATCAGATCGTCGGGCACGCCGTCGGCCCCTGCGGCACAGCTGCTGGCGTCGTCCCAGCAACTTCCGCTGGCGTTGTCGAGAACGTCGCTTCCGAAGTTGGCGCTCTGCGGGAATAGGGCGACCACCGTCTCCAGGCTCGAGCCCTCGGTGTCGATGGTGACGTTGGCGCCAGCCGGGTCGCTGACCTCGAATTCGAAGAATGCCTCGCCCGCGTCCGGCACGTCGCCGCAGCCGAAGTTCGGCACCCCCGACAGGTCCTGTACCCGAAGCTCATAGGCTCCCGAGTCGAGCACGGTCTGCCCCTTGACCACGACGTAATAGGGTACGCCGCCTGTGAGATCTGCTTCGATGGCCCCCGCGTCGCAGGCGACCAGCGGCGCCCCCGAGACCGCCGTACTGGCCGCGTCCTTGATCTGCAGCCTGTAGCTGCTATCGGCGGGCGTGACACCGGCCTGGGACGTGATGCCGACGTAGTAGGTGCCGGGATTGAGCGCCTCGGTGATGGTGGCACCGCCCACGGCGCTGCCATCAGCACAGGCGATGGCGCCGAGGGCGTCGTCGTCGTAGATGCTGAGTTCGAAGGCCTGGTCACCGAGGCCTCCCGCAACGGCCGAGCCCCGGTAGAGCACGTAGTAGGTCCCGGCGCTGAGCGCGCAGGTGATCGGTGTCGTGGTTGGCGAGCAGGGACAGTCCACAACCGCATTTCCGCCGTTGTCGAAGACCTGGAAGGCGCCGTCGAGCACCGAGGCCGACATGTCGACGGTCACGTCGCGCGCACTGGCCAGCGTGAACTCCGCGTAGCCGTCGGGCGCCGAAATCTCGGTGGCGCAGTCCATGGCCTCCACTTCGGTCACGTCCGTGATGGCCAGTCCGAAGCTACCCGAGACGGCACCATCTCCTTTGACCACGACGTAGTAGGGGCGCCCCGCCGTGACCGTTTGGGTCAGCGCCATCTTCGTCGGATCGCCGCCCGCATCCGGCACGCCGCTGGAAGCCACACACGCAAGCGCCGCCGCGCCGCCGCCAAGTGTGCTCTGGTCAGCAAATTCGATCTCGTAGCTTCCCGAAACACCACCGCGCTCGCTGAGCCCGACGTAATAGGTGCCGGCCGGCAGCGTCTGCACGATCTGCGCTGGCGCCAGAGGCGTGCCGTCGTCGCAGAACATGGAGCCGATGCCGTCGTCGTCGCGGATCGAGATCTGCACCGGCTGCTCGGCCGCGCCCGCTACAACACTCGTGCCCTTGACCACCACGTAATAGCTACCGGCCGCCAGCGACGCGTAGCCCTTGCTGGCGCTGCTGTCGCCGCAGCTGCCGACGGCGACGTCGTTGGCGAAGGAAAGGTCTGCGCCGACGTCTTGATAGAGCTGGAAGGCCACCGCCTGGCTCGAGCCGCTGGCGTCGATGCTGACATTGCGCGTCGAGGCGAGCGTGAAGGCGTAGTAGGCATCCGGCGCCGACAGGTCCGCGCCGCAACCGATGTCGGTCGCGCTCTCATTGGGCGCAGCCGTGGGCGACAGCGCCCCCACGTCGGTCAACGTCAACTCGTAGCTGCCGGCCTCGCCATCGGCCTGCCCCTTGACCACTGCGTAGTAGTCCCGGCCGGCCTCGACCGGCAGGTCCATGCTCTCGCCAGTCGTGCAAGCGATGGCGTTGGCACCGCCGGCAGCAAAGCTGGTGTCACCGATGGAGAGGCGGTAGTTGCCGGCGTCGGGGGCGGCGACGTCGGTGTTGGTCAAGCCCACGTAGTAGGTGCCCGGGCTCAGGGTCTGCGTGATGCTGGCTCCGCTCGCCACGCTGCCGTCCATGCAGGTCAAGGCGCCCTGGACCTCCGGATCGCGGAGCGAGAGCTGGAAGGGCCGTTCGCCCAGCCCGGCGCTGGCGTCGGTGCTGCGGATCTTGACGTAATAGGTGTCGGCGGCCAGGTTGGCGCTGATTTCGCCCGTGCCCACGCCCGTCTGCGCGCAGCCCACCAGGGTGTCGGCCGCGGCGCCGTTGTCCTTCCAGACCTCGAAGACCGCCTCCAGGGCGGAGCCCTTCATGTCGATGACCACGTCGCGGCCCGCGCCGTCGGCCACGGTGAACGCCATGTAGGCGTCGGGAGCGCTATCGTCGGCGCTGCCGCAGCCCATGTCGGCGACAGCGCCGATGTCGTCGATGTGCAGCTGGTAGGCGCCAGCGTCTCCGGTGCCCGCGCCTTTGACCACCAGATAATAGGGCGTTCCGGCGATGACATCGTACTCGAATTCATCACTGGTGCAGTCCAGGAACTGAGCCTTGTTCTGGGTGAGCGCCTTGTCCTCGAAGGCGATGGTGTAGACACCCGAGGTCGCGCCCCCGCCCGCGCTATTGCCTGTGACCGCCACGTAGTAGGTCCCCGGGCCCATGGTGGCGTCGATGGTGCCGCCGCTGCCCGTAGCGCCATAGGCGCAGTAGTCGGCCGCGTTGACGCCCTCGTCGCGAATCGAGATCTCGAAAGCATCTTCGCCAGCGCCCGCGCTGCTGTCGGTCCCGCGCACCACCACGTAGTAGCTGCCCTGGGCCAGCGTTCGCGTGAGTTCCGCAGCTCCATTGCTGCAGCCCTGGGAGACCCCCGCCGCCGTAAACAGCTCGAAGGCCGTGCTCAACGAAGAGTTGGCAGTGTCGATGCCCACGGTGCGGCCGGCGGCGTCGCTGACGTCGAAGTAGTAGATGGCGTCGGGCGCGGAGTTATCGGCACCACAGCCCACCTGGTTGCTGACCGCGCTGAGGTCGACGAGGCTCAAGTTGTAGGCGCCCTGATCGGAAGCGCCACCGCTTTCGCCCTTGACGACGGCCCAGTACTCCTTGCCGGCCTGAAGCGTGACGTCCACGTAGCTGTCGACGCCGCTACAACCGCGGTTGAGCGCTCCGGAGGTGCCGAAGGAGGCGTCGCGGAAGCTGAGACGGTAGGCGCCGTTCTTGGTGGCCGCCGCTGCCGCCCCGGTCAAACCGACGATGTAATCGCCCGGCGCCAGCGTCTTGCTCATCATCGCCCGGCTGCCGCCGCTGCTGGCGCAATCGAGGGCGCCGATGCCACTGTCATCGCGGATCGTGACCTCGAAGGGCCGCTCGCCAGCGCCATCCAGGACGCTCTGGCCCTTGACGCGCAGATAATAGGTACCGCTGGCCAGGGCATAGGTCCTGGGCGCTTCGTTCAGCTCGTAGCAGGTCTCGCCGCCCACTGAGACGCGCACGTCGTTGCCGGTGTCACCGTCGGCACCCACGTCCTGGTAGAGGGCGAAGACCCCCGACAGCCCGCCGGCACCGTTATTGAAGTCGATGGAGACATTGCGCGGCCCCGAGGCGATGCTGAACTCGAAGAATGCATCCGGCGCCGAGGGCTCGGCAGCGGCGTTGGCGATGCCGCAGGCCGTGAGATTGTCGACCCTGTCGAGGTCACTGAGAGTCAAACCGTAGCTACCCTGTTCCGTGCCCTGGGTGCCCTTGACGATGGCGTAGTAGCTGCCGCCGCTCTGTACCGCGACATCGACGAAGTCGGTGGCGCAGGCCAGCTGCGTGGCGCCGGCGGGATCTTGGCCGGGATTGCGGAAGCTCAGGCTGTAGGCGCCCTCGTCGCCGGCGGAAGTGCCGGTGATGCCCACTCGGTAGCTGCCCGCCGGAAGCCTGCCTGCGCCGCTGTAGCTCAGGAACGCCGGGCTGGCCGTGGTGCCGGTGGCGCAATCCAGGGCGCCGCCGGCATCCAGATCGCGCACCGAGATCGCAAAGGGCGCAGCGCCGGCACCGGCGGCGATCGACTTGCCCTTGACCTTGACCCGGTAACTGCCCGCGGCGAGTGCCGCGCTGATGGCGTTACTTCCGGCGCTGTCGGAGCAGCCGAGCACCGCGCCCGCCGCCGTCTCCAGCTGATAGACTGCGTCGAGCGTTCCCGTCAGTGACACTTCGACGTTCTGGTTGGCTGGCCCGGCCGCGTCGGCAACGCTGAAGTCCAGGTAGGCGTCGGGCGCCGCGTAGTCCCAGGCGCTGGCGCCGCAGCTCGCATGCGGATCGGCCACCGCACCCACGTCGGTGATGGTTAGCCCGTAGCTACCGCTGGCCGCCGCGCTCTGCCCCTTGACCACGACGTAATAGGTCTCGCCCGCGTCGACCGCCAGCTGGGCGCTATCGGCGGAGCAGGTGACGAAGTCGGCACCCGTGGCCGCCGCCAGGGTGGGATCCTCGAAGACAACCTCGTAGGCCCCGCGCGCCGAGCCCTGACCCGTCAGGCCCACGTAGTAGGTGCCCGCGGGCAGGCGGTTGCCGCCCGCCAGGCTGCGCTCGATGCTGGTGCCGGTTGCGCCGAGGCCACCGGTGCAGTCCAGGGCACCGGTGCCGTCCTCGTCCTTGATGCTTGCGAAGAAGGTGCCATCGAGGGTCGAGCGACCGCGGCTCTTGACGTAGTACTTGCCGCCGCTGGTCTCGGCAGCCGCGAAGGTGTGGGGGCCGTTGTAGCAGCTCGCCGTCACCAGCGTATCGTCTGTAGTGCTGCCGAGCACGCCGTCGTCCCGGTACAGCTCCCAGGGCGTGTTGGCGTCGGCCCCGGCGGCGAAGCTGTCGGCTATCTCGGCGGCGCTCAGCGCCTTTGCGTAGATGCGGAACTCGTGGATGGTTCCTTTGAATTCGTCGTCTGCAATCCAGTTGCTGCGGCCGATCCAGTTGTTGATGTCATTGAGGCCCGAAAGCGTCTGGGTCGAGACCGTGGTCGAGCCGACCAGCACCCCGTTCTGATACAGCTCGAGCGCGTTGCTGGCGTCATTGAAGACGACCGCCACGTGCACGACACTTCCCATGGGCAGCGCCCCGCCGCTGCTGTTGACGTCGGCATCGACGCCGCCCACGCGCAGTCGCGCCATCAGGGCCGAGCCCGAATTCGGGGTCAGAAAGAGCGAGCTGTCGCCGGTTCCCTGGGCGCCCTCCCCGCCGTCGCTGTCGCCGAAGTCGAAGATACGCTGCCAGCTGTTGCCGCCCTGCCAGGTGACCCAGGCCTCGATGGTCGCGTCCGTGAGCGACGAGAGCAGGCCATTGGGCAGGTCCACATACTGATCGCTGGTGGTACCTGCCAGCGCCAGGTCGCCGTCGACGCCATTGGCCTCGAGCGCGCTATTCATCACGCGCCCATCGGCCGTACCCACCCGGTCTTCGACCATGGTACCACGGCCGGCAAAATCGTAGCGGTGAGCGATGGACGACTCGAGCTTGTCCACCTCCACCGTGACCCTGCGCGAGCTGGCTACGTCGAACTCGAAGTAGGCATCGGGCGCGGTCAACTCGTCGTTGGCGCAGCCCATGGCCCCGATCGCCCCTCGGTCGGCCACAAAGAGCGAGTATGCTCCAGCGTCGGCGGTGGTTTCGCCCTTGACTACCAGATAATAATCGTGACCACCCGTGACGTCGGCCGTGAGCGTGCTGCTGCCACCGCTGGTCAACGCACCGCACGTGAGCTGCGTGGCCGCCGCCGGCAGCGTGCTCTGGTCGCGGAAGCGGATCCTGTAGTCGCTGGCCGTGGTGCCGAGCGGCCGCGTGATGCCCACATAGTAGGTTCCCGCCGGGAGCATGCGCTGAAGCGTCGCCTCCCCATTGGGCAAGCCGTCGCCGCTATCGCAGGCGAGGGCCTTGGCCGTGGTCGGGCTCAGGCCATCATCGTCGCGAATGCCGAGACTGATAGTGCCGCTGGGGGTAGCCGAAGCCCCCTCGGACTGCTTGACGGCCACGTAATAGGTGGTGCTGGCCGTCAAGGCCGCGGCAATGCTGGGCGAGGCTCCGTCGCCACAGGCGATGAAGGTGCCGCTGGCATCGTAGAGGGCAAGCACCGTCGCGGCGGTGGAGCCAGCGCTTTCAATGGTGTAGTTGCCGGCGCCGGCAGCAGCCGTGGTGAACGCGAAGTAGGCGTCCTTGCCGTCGTAGAGGTCTTCGCCGCAGCCGGGCCAGTCCGCGTCGTCCTTCCAGGTCAACTCGAGGTCATAGTCGCCCAGGGCGCTGGGGCTGCCGTTCTTGACCACGAGGTAGTAGGTCTGGCCGGCGCTGACGGCCAGGTCCTCGATCACCACGCGATTGGCCGCGCCATCGGAGTCGCTCAAGCTCTGGCTGCCGGCGACGTTTTGCGTGTTGCCGTCGGTGACGCAGCCCACGTGGGCGGCGCCGAGGAACTCGACGGTGCCGGCCAGGCCGGTGCCGCCACCGGTGGCGTTGAGGTAGATGCGGCCAGGGCCACCGCCGCCACCGCCGCCGCCGGGCTCTTCGCCGAGGCCGCCGCTGTCGGCGCCGCCGTTCTGGGCGGCAATGAGGCTGTCGGTCAGGCCCTGGTAGGCGAGGACGCCTCCGTTGCCACCCGCGCCGCCCGCCTGGATCCTGGCCGCGCCCGCCGCGGCTGTACCGGAAGCCTGTGCGTCGGCGCCGCCGCCACCGGCCTCACCCGAGTCGCCGCCACCACCACCGCCGCCGCCACCGCCGTTGGCGGTGATGATGCCTCCGAGGCTGAGCGTATTGCCTTCCACCACGATGGAGCCGCCGCTGCCGCCGCCCGCGCCGCCATCGTTCCAGCCGCCGCCGCTGCCACCGCCGCCGCCGGCCGAGAGCACACCCGTCGCCGAGAAGCTGACAGCCCCCGAGGCGCTGAGCTGGAGCGCACCACCGCCGGCCCCCGCCACGGCATTGCCGTTGCCGCCCATGCCGCCGGCGCCGCCGCGGCAGCCACCCGCAAGCGGCGAGGTGGAACCGTGGGCCACGCCCAGCGCGCCGCCTCCGCGGTCACCATCGCCATCGCCGCCAGCGCCGCCCGAGGCGCCGTAGCCGCCGCCGCCGCCGCCCGAGGCGCCGCTGCTGTCGTTGGGGCCGGCACCGCCTATGCCGCTCGCACAGTCCTGATCGCCACCGGCTCCCGGTGTCGCTCCGCTGGCGTCGGCGCCCAAGCGACCATCGACGCTCACCGCGCCGTCGACCAACACGATCGCCGGCCGCGCGCCGACGAACCTCAGCGTGTAGCCGCTGGCGATGGTCAGGCCGCTCAGCTTCAGCACCAGCGCCTGAGTCGCGCCGCTCTGGTTCTGGGCCTGGTAGCTCGGTGTGACCCCGCACAAGGTCGTCAGCTGCGACAGGTCGGGCGCGCCGTCGATGGCGCCGGTGTCGACGCTCAGGGTGGTGTTGGTGCCGCAGTTGGCGCTGTCGAGCACCAGGTTGGGCGCCCCGCTGAAATTTACGCCCGTGGTGTCGACGTGACTGGCCCAGCTCCTGGCTGCGCAGCCGAGACCGCCGGCCAGCGTGCGCGTGACGGCCCAGCCGGCGCCGCCGCCGCCGCCGCCGCCGCCATCACCGGCCTCGTTCTGTGTCGAGGTGGCCTGGCCGGCGACGCCAGCGCTGGTGCCGCTGCCGCCGTTGCCGCCATTGCCGCCGTCGCCACCGACCGCGCCCTGGCCACCGCTGGCCGCGTCGTTGGGCCCATCGGCGCCATCGACGCCGTCGGCGCTGTCGTCGTCGTTGCCCTCGCCGCCACCGCCGCCGTTGGCCGTGACCCAGCCACCGGCATAGATGTCGAGCACCGAGGCTTCCACCAGCACGGTTCCACCCGAGCCGCCGCCGCCGCCGCCGTCTTCCTGGCCCGAGCCTGCGCCGCCACCGCCGCCGTTGGCCTCGATACGGCCGCTTGATGTAACCGTGAGCTTTCCTGTAACTGTAAGTTGCACAGCGCCGCCGGCGGCGCCACCGCTGCCGCCACTGCCGGCGCCGGCACCTCCGGCGCCTCCGCCGCAGCCGCCGCGCAGGGGCTCCCCGGCTTCATCCGGCGAACTGACCTGGGCCACCGCGCCGCCCGAGCTGCCGCCAGCGACCACATTGCCGGCGCCACCGGCACCTCCGGCCGTGCGCATCCCCCCGCCCTGACCACCGCCAGCGCCATTGGCCGAGCTGGTGTAGGCGGTTCCCGCGGCGCCGCTCGAGCCGGTGCAGTCCAAATCGCCGGCAGCACCGGGCGTCGCTCCGCTAGCGCTGGCGTCGATGATGCCAGCCACGGTCGCGTCGCCCTCGACCGCGAAGATCACGGGCTTGTCACCGCGCAGAATCACGCTGGCGCCGGCGCCGACCACAAAACTCTTGAGCGGGATCACGACCACGTCGGGCCCGCTGCCGCCGGACTGGCTCTGCACCACGGGGGCCGGCCAGGCGGCGCCACCAGCGGCTGTCACCATCGAGGCGGCCGGGAGCGAGGTGTCGATGACGGCGTCACCGGTCACCCGGGTGACGGTCGAATAGCTCAGTGCCCCATCGGTGGGATCGAAGTGGCTCGTGTCGCCCCAGCAGCCACCAAAGTTCAGCGCTGGCGCCCGATCGTAGACCGCCACGCTGGGCACCGCGATGTCGCTGGCGCCGCCTGCCGGCGTGACCGCGATGCGCATCTGGCCGCTCTGACTGGCGGTGAACTTGTACACGGCATCGCCGCCACCGTCTCCGCCACAGATCTCGTCGTGGTCGCTCACGCGCACGCCGGTGTCGCCGTCGATGCCGATGCGCCGCAGGGATGCATCGCCGAGATCGACGGGGCTCTGCCCGGTCTCGCCCATGCCCGGGAAGTCGCTGGCCTCCACGTAGTTCGTCGGCGTCGCCCAGCTGGCGTTCAAGTTGGCCAGGTCGGCGTCGCGCACCGACCAGGCGTCATCATAGGCCGCGAAGGGCGCAGCGAGGGCAGCAGTCGCCGTGTCTTTTTCATAGACGGCACCGCCGGAGACGGTCTGGAAGAGCACGCGCCCGTGGCCACCGCCGCCACCACCGCCGCCGGGCGAGCTGAGCAAGCCGCCGCTGTCGGCGCCGCCGCTCTGGGGCGTGAGCTTGGTCTGGGTCGTGCCCTGGTAGGCCAGCACGCCGCCGTTGCCGCCAGCGCCGCCGTCACTGACCCGGGGGGCGCCCGCCGCCGCTGCTGCCCCTGACGTGGCGCCGGCCGCACCCGCACTTCCGGTGCTGCTCGAACCGCCGCCACCGCCGGCGCCACCGCCGCCGCCGTTGGCCGTGAGCCAACCGGCGAGGCTGAGGCTTGCGGCCTCGACCACGACCGAGCCACCGCTGCCGCCGCCGCCGGCGCCGTCGGCGTTCTGGCCGCCGCTGCCGCCAGCGCCCGCGGCCGAGACCGAGCCGGTACTGCCGAGTGCGAGCGTGCCGGCAGCGCTGATCTGAAGCGCACCACCCCCGGCGCCACCGGCTGGATTGGTGATGGAGCCGCGGCCACCGGCACCGCCGGCGCAGCCGCCCGCCAGTGGGATGCTGGCGCCAAACTGACCACCCGCGGCGCCGCCACCCCGATCGCCGTCGCCGTCGCCGCCCGCACCACCGGTACTGCCATAGCCGCCACCACCGCCGCCGGAAGCGCCGCCATTGTCGTCGGCGCCTGCGGCCGGTGTGCCCGTGACGCACCCCTGTTGACCACCGGCCCCGGGTGTCGTGCCGCTGGCGTCGGCCCCAACATGCCCATTGATGGTCACGTTGCCATCGACCGCGAAGACCACCGGCTTGTCGCCCACCAGCGAGACCGTATGGGCGGAGCCCACCGTCATGCCCGCAAGGCGGACGAGCATCACGTTGGAGCCGCCCGCAAGCTGCGGCACGCTGACATCGACGTAGCTCGAGCTCGCGTCCGAGGTGCAGTCGGTGGTGATGGTGCCGGTGGTGCTGTTGACCACGGTCGTGCTGGCGCTGGTGCAGTTCCAGACCGTGGAAAAGGCCAGCGACAGCGTGTTGACCGCGCTCGAGAAGGAGCCGCCACCGGCCGGTTTGTCCAGGCCCCGCGGGTCGCCGTCGAAGAGCGAGATCCAGTGGGCCGTGGTGGTGTCCTCGCCGCTGATGAAGACTTCGGTGGGACTTGCCAGGGTGAAGCTGAAGAAGGCGTCTTCGTGATCGGCCGGCACGCTGCAGGTGCCCGGCACGGCAGCCAGATCGAAGACACTTTCGTTCAGATTTTCGAGGGCGGCGTTGCCACTGTAACCAACGGTGCTGCCGATGCTCACCACCTGGGCGCTGTCCAGGTCCTCGTTGGTAGCGCCCAGCGACACGACGCTGGCCGGGTCCAGGTCGGCATTGCTTCGCGGCGCGACGCCGGGGCTCACGCCACCGTCGAAGAGCGCCACCGAGCCGTCGAAGCCCGCGGCCATCAGATCAATGCGCACGGCGGTGTCGGCCGTGGTCGAAAACTTGTAGATGGCGTCGGGAGCGTCATCGCTGACGCCACAGACGGCCGAGCCGCCGGAGGTGTCGTCGAAGCTCGGATAACCTGCGGTGTAGCCGGTGATATCCCCGGAGGCGACCGAGTAAGCAGCACCGTCGATGGCGCCCAGGTTCTTGACCGCACCATCGGCGGCGTTGCCAGCGACGGTCTCGCTGACGCTGGAGGCGGTCAAGAGAGCCGAGTCGACCGTGCGCACCTGCCAGCTGCCGTCGATGCTGCCGATCATGCCACTGCCGTAGGCGTTGGTACGGCTGTCGGCCAGGCTGGCGGGGCTGACCGCCGAGTAGTCGCTGGCGGCGGCGGTGGCGTTATCCGGCCGCTGGATCGGCGAGCTATCCCACAGTGAAAGCACGTGGGCAAAGGCGGTGGAAGGCGTCGTCGTGATGCGCACGTCCTGGCTGCCGTCGACGCTGAAGCTGAAGAAGGCGTCGGCGGCGTTGGCGCCCGCCGCGCACGTGGCGCCGCCGGCCTCGAGCGACTCGTCGAACGCTCCGCCAGGAAGGTCGCTGCTCATGGCGCTGGTGCTGCCCGTGTACGCAGCGGCGGTGCCGATGGACACGGCCTGGGCGCTGGCGAGGTCTTCGTTGACGTTGCCGCCGGCCGCCAGATCGGTGACCGCGACCGTCGTCTCGGCATGGGTCAGCGGATCGCCCAGGCCGTTGTCCTCGTAGATCTGCATCGCCATGGCCGCAGACGGCGCGGGATTGTCGATGTTGAGCTGGACGACGGTGGCGCTGCTGGCGGTGAAGCTGTAGATGGCGTCGGGCGCGGCCTGATCGAAGACCAGGCCACAGGCGCGCGGATAGGTCGCGCCCAGGGCCGAAGTGCTGCCACCGCTGACGATGCGCTGCTGGCCCACCACATCGCCGAGCGCAGAGAGCCCGTCGCTGGCGGCCGGCGCCGGAGTGCTCTCCACAAGCTCGCTGACGGTCATCGCGCTGGTGTCACCGCTGCGCACGATCCAGCTGCCGTCGATGTCACCCTGGCTGGCGGCGGCCGAGGAAGGCACATCGTCGTAGCTGGCGGCCACGGCAGCAGGCTCTTGCAGCGGCGAGCTGTCGAAGACCGCCAAGGTGTGCGCGAAGCCGCTGCCGACCGTGTCGATCTCGAGGTCGCGGCTGCCGTCGGTGGTGAAGCTGAAGAAGGCGTCGCCCATCATGCCCGCGCCGCAGACCGCGCCGCCGTGATTGGGCGCCTGGGAGAAGAGGGACGCGTCGAGGTCGGAAGCCAGGCCGGCGGTGCTGCCGGTAAAGCTCGCCCCCACGGAGTTCATGCTGCCCATGGCACCGACAGCGTAGGCCGCGGACGGAGCGTCGTTGCCGCTGACGGCGGTGCTCGAGGGGGTCAGCTCGGTCAGCGTAAGAGGATCGCCGTTTTGTCCGTCGAAGACCGCCACCACCGGGCTGAAACCGGGCAAGGGGTTTTCCACCGAGGCGCGCAGGGTCGTATTCGAGGCGGCGACGAAGCTGTAGATGGCATCGGGACCACTGGAATCGAGCAAGGCGCCACCGCAGGAGAGCGCCGCGCCCGCGGGATAGCCCGCCTGCTCCATGCCATAGTCGGCCCCGAGGCCGGTGCTGTCGGCACCGCTGAGCCGCAGCTGCTCGCCTGCGATCGAGTTGATTCCACCGACGGTCAGGTCTTCGATCGCGTCGCTGTTGCCGGCGGCGACCGTGACGGCTTCGAGCTCGCTGACGCCCAAGCTCGACATGTCCGCGCTCAGCACGTGCCAGCCGCCGTCGATCACGCCCAGGGAGTTGCCGCCCGCGGCGGCGCGCGTGTCATTGCTCATGGCCATGGCAGCGGGCGCGGCGAAGGGCTGGTCGGCCTGCCACAGGGACAGCACGGTGTCGAAGCTGGAGCTGGCGCTGTCGATGATGACCGTGGTGGTGGTGGACAGTGAGAAATCGAAGAAAGCATCGGCCGCGCCGGGGTCGGCACCGCAGACCTTGCCTCCGAGGTCGTCGCGTTGGTCGAAGAGGCCGCCGGCCACGTCGCTGCCCATGGCGCTGGTATCGCCCAGGAAGCGCTGCTCGGCGCCGATGGGCGCGCTCTGGGCACTGGCCAGGGTCGGCAACTCGTTGGCGTTTGCAGGCTTCAGGTCGGTGACCGTCGGGGGCACATCCTCGGCGCGGGTGAGCGGGTCGACGCCGGGGTCGCCCTCGAAGACCGCCACGTGGAAGTTGCCGCTCTGGCCCGGGTTGTGCACGCCGACCCGGTAGGTATTGCCGGCACTGCCGCTGAACTTGTAGATGGCGTCGTTGCCCAGGTCGTCGGCAAGCCCACAACTGAGAGTGACTTCACTGTAGGTGTCGGCGAGGCTCGCGGTGGAGCCGCCGCTGACGCTCATGGCCAGGCCCGAGACCGAACCGAGATCCTGCTTGGCCTCGGTATTGGCCGCAGCGACGCTGGAAGCGCTGAGCCCCTCGGCGGTCTTGCCCACGGTGGTGTCAGCCAGCACCTGCCAGCTGCCGTCGACGGCTCCGAACTCGGTAAACGCGAGCTGGGCGGCGGCCCGGCTGTCGTGATCGCTCGCGGCCGCGGCGTAGCTGGCGCCGGCGAAGGGCGCCGGGTCTGCAGGGGTGGGGCGCGGGGCGCTGGCGGGCTGTTTGTCCTTCCAGACCGCGAGCGTGGTATCGAAGCCCGAACCCGCGGTACTGATGCGCACGTCGGTGGTGGCGTCCAGCGTGAAGGTGTAGGTGGCGTCGGCCGTGCCCGCGGCGAAGCAGGCCGCCCCCGAGGCGCTGTCGAAGGCGCCGCTGGGGATGTCGCTCGACATCGGCGCCGTATCGCCCTGGTAGCTGACCTGGTTGCCGATGGCGATGGGCTGGGCGCTGGCGCCGTCCTCGTTGACGTTGCCCTGGGACTCGAAGCTCGCGATCCGGCCGTAGCCACCGCCACCGCCACCGCCGCCGGCGCTGCTGTCGGTCTGGCCGGGGCTGCCCGGTGAGCCGGCCGAGTTGGAGCCGCTGCCGCCGTTGCCGCCGCTGCCGGCCCTGCCGCCGGCGCCGCCCTGGACCTGGAGGGTGGCGCTGGCGATGTCCAGGGTGCTGGCCTCGAGCAAGATGGCTCCGCCGGAACCACCGCCGGCGCCGCCGCGCTGGCTGGCGCAGCCGGTGGGACCGACGCCACCGTTGGCGTGCACGCTGCCGGTGATGCTCAAGCTGGCCCGGGCCGCGATCTGCACCGCGCCGCCGCCAGCGCCCTGGTCGCTGCAGTCACCGCCGTAGCCGCCGTTGCAACCTCCAAGCAGCGGGCTGAGCGACACGTCGCCCCGTCCTGCGCCGCCGCCGCCGCCGTTGGTGTCGTCGCCGTTGCCCCCCTTACCGCCGGGCGTGCCGAAGCCGCCGCCGCCGCCGCCGCCGGTCTCGTTACCGCTGGTGCCCACGTTGCCACCGGCGCTGCCGCCACAGGCCCAGTTGCCGCCGGCGCCCGGGAGTGTGCCGTTGCCGCTGGCGTCGACGATGCCAGCGATGGTGGCGTTGCCGTCAACCGCGAGGATCACGGGCTTGTCGCCGCTGAGCGTGAGCGTGCTGCCGGCGGGAATGTTCAGCGACTTGAAGCGTAGGATCGTGACATTGGGGCCGCCGCCGCTGCTCTGCGAAACGCCCGAAGAAACCTCGGGATAGACGCCGCACCAATCGCCGCTGAAGCTGCCGCTGCCGCTGGAGTTGAAGCCACGGGAGCCGCCGGAGCAGCCCAGATCGATGGCGTTGTTGTAGGCGTAGGCCCGGTGGTCGTAATTGCTCGGCGTAAATGCCAGCTTGACCGGGGGATCGGCCTGTTCGTCGACCAACAGCGGCCCGCCGTTGGTGCCATCGAACAGGCCGATAACATGGGGTGAAGTCGGCGCGGGGTTGTCGATGGCGAACTTCAGGCGCGTGCTATTGCCGGGCGTGAAGCTGAAGATCGCGTCAGCGGCGCTGGAGTCGGCAGCGCAGATGAGCTGGTTGGTCGGCACGTTGCCGATCAAGGCGCCGGTGTCGCCGCTGACCCGCAAGGCCTCGCCACTGGGATCGCCGAAGTCGACGCGGAGGCCCTCGACGCTGTCGCTGTCGGTCAGGGCATAGTCGGCCGGTGCGGAGAAGCTGCGCGAAGTCAGCTCGCTGACGCCCAGGCCTGTGCTGTCGCCGCTGCGCACGAGCCAGCTGCCGTCCACGGCCGGCGCCAGGGGCGCGGCGATGGCAGCCGCCGCGGTGTCGTGGGCCGTGGCGGCGGTCGCGGCGGGAACCGCCGGTTGGGCGCTGCCGTCCCAAAGCGCCAGCACGTGATCGAAGGCGGTGCCCGCGGCGTCGATGCGGACTTCGACGGGCGTGGTGCCCTGGGGATCGCTGCCGGCGGCATAGCTGGATGCGACCTGGGCTGCGCTCAGGGGCCGATCGTGAATGCGAAACTCATGGATGATGCCACCGAAGCCGGGGTCGGTCGCGAGCGGGCTCTGACCCAACCAGTTGTTCACATCGTTGATGCCGCCCAGGACGCGTCCGTCGAGGGCGGCCGAGGCGACCATGGCGCCGTCCAGGAACAGGCCCATGGAGGCGCCGCTGACGTCGACCACGGCCACCGCATGATGGCGCACGCCGGCGCTCAGCGCCGACGGGCAGTCGGCGGTCAAGGCGCCGCTGGCCGCATCCTGCCAGTGCAGCCGGCAGGGGCCGGTGTCCGAGGACGCCATTAGCTCCAGGACCGTGACCCGGGCCGTTCCCTGGCCCTCGCCGCCCGCGGCGTCGCTGTCGCCAAAGCTAAAGATGCGCTGGCGCGCGCCACCGCCATGCCAGGTAAACCAGACTTCGAAGCTGGCGTCGGAGAGGCCGTCGATGAGGCCGTTCGGCAAGTCCACGAACTCACCGCTATTGCCGCCGCGCAGGTAGGCCCGACCGCGGTTGCCGAGCGCGGCCTTGGCGAGCGTGCCGTGCTGGGCGCCGACCGAGTCGTAGACCTTGCTGCCCAGCCCCTTGAAGCTGTAGCGGTGGATCAGGCTCGCGGGCAAGGCGTCGGCGCCCACCACCGTGAAGCGATAGTAGGCGTCGGCGCCGTCGACGGCGTCGGCGCTGCACAGGGCACCGCCGAACTCGGCGCGCTGATCCCAGGAGAGCAGGCCGCCGCCGTAGCTGTTGTCGACGGTGCTGCCGATGTAGATCTCGGCCGGACCGAGGCCACCGGCGATGGCGTCGGCGGGCCTGTCGCCCAGGGCCAACTCGCAGATGTATTCCTGGGTGTTGGCGCAGGGTTGATCGTCCCAACTGTCGGCCGCACCCATGGAAGCGCAGTCGTCGGTGTCGAAACTCGGCTCGCCCGGACCCCAGCCCACGAAACCGCCTCCCGGTGCCGTGCCCTCGCTGCCGCCGAGCCACACCGGCTCGCCGTCGCCGAGCCAACGCCACGTGTCGTCGCTGCGCGCGTCGTGCAGGCCGATCCAGGCGCCAGTGGCCGAAAGCCCCTGGATGAAGGTGTTTTCCGCGGCGTCATCGATGCGCGCCAGGTACATGCCGGCGCTCTCGCAGTCGTTGCCGGCATTGGCCCAGGAGCTTGCGTTGGTACACAGGAAATAGGCGTGGCCGTCGTGGAATTGCACGCCCGCGCTGGCGCAGCCGACGGGCGCCGCCACCGTGACGTCGTGGCTGAGCGGCGGCGCGCTCTGGGCCTTGGTCGCGGGCGGACCGTCGAAGACCGCGATCACCGGATCGAAGCCGGGCGCGGGGTTGTCCACGGCAAGGCGCAGGGTCGAGTTCTGGGTGGCGCTGAACTTGAAGACCTGGTCGGCCGCACTATCGCTGCCGCCGCAGGTCAGCAGCGCGGCGCTGTAGTTGGAGCCTGTGCCTCTGGTGTCGGCGCCGAGGGTCGCGATCTGCTTGCCGTCGATGAAACCGAGATCCTGGATGTCGGAGCTGTTGACGAAGTCCACCAGCAGGTCGGCGTCGTTGCCGTCGGCGCCCGCGGTCTTGAGTTCGTTGCCGAGCTCGCCGATGCCCAGCAGGGCCATGTCGCTGCTGTAGCTGACCCAGCCGTCGTCCAGGGCCGCCGTCGGTGCACTGGCGCGGTCATCGTTGGTGTTGACCGCGGTGGGTGCCGGGTGACTCAGGGGCGAGTCGTCGAAGAGGGCCAGCGTGTGGTCGAAGCCCGTGACGCCGTCGACGGCGATGCGCACATCGGTGGCCACCGGCAGCGTGAAGGTGAAGAAGGCGTCGGCGCCGGCTGCATCGGCGTTGCACTGGGCCAACGCGTCGCCGCCGACGCTGGCCGAGGGATCGTAGTAGAGGCCCGCCAGGCCGCTGCTGAGGACCCCCGTGTCGCCGGCATAGGCCGCGTTGGCGCCGATGGAGAGCGAGTAGGCCGTCGCCAGGGTGTTGTTGGTGTTACCCGTGGCGACCGGCGTCGGACTGACGCTCGCACCGGTCTGCGGCACGTCATCGAAGACCGCCAGCACCGGCGGGAAGCTCGCCAGGGGGTTATTCACGGCGATGCGCACGTCGCCGTTTCGCGCCGGCGTGAAGCGGAAGACCATGTCGCTGCCGGCGTCGGAGCTGCCGCAGGTCAGGGTCGAACTCAGGTAGGTGGCGCTGACCGCGCTGGTGTTGGCGCCGCTGGTGACCAGCTGGCCGTTGGCCGCCAGCGCGCCCAGGTCCTGCACGCTGTCGCTGTTGCTGAAGTCACCGCCGGCGACGCTGCGGGTGGTCGCAGTGACGTTGCCGGGGTCGAGGTTTGCGCTGTCACCGCTCAACACGTACCAGCCGCCATCCATGGGCAGCGCACCGGTGCCACCGGCGGCCGCCCGCGTCTCGTACTCGGCGCCGCTCACGGGGGTGGCGCCAGCGAGGGCGCTGCTGCCGTCGGCGAAGAGCGACAGCGTGTGCGCGAAGCCGCTGCCGGTGGTGTCGAGCACGACTTCCTTGGCCTCGGTGAGCGTGAAGGCGTAGAAGGCGTCGGCTCCCGCGGGCGCCGCGCTGCAGACCGCCCCGCCATAGATGTCAGCCTGATCCCACAGCGAGGGCGTGGCGGCGGTGCCGTCGACGCTGCCCAGGTCGTCGACCATGCCACCGAGATCGGCGATGTAGGTGACCGGGTCGGCGGCCGTCACCACATGCGCGCTGCCGGGGGCCTCGTTGGTATTTGGCGAGCCGCCGAGTACTTCGTCCACCGGCACCACGTCGGTCTTCTTCAGCGGGTAGCTGCCGCCGCCGCCGTTGTAGAGGGCGATCACCGCGTCGTGGGCCTCGGTCTCCAAATAGACGCGCACGGGCCCGCTGTTGGCGGGCGTGAACTCGTAGATGGCGTCGATCCCGTCGTCGACCACCGGCGTGCTGCCACAGGCCGGCGCACGGAAATCGCTGCTGAGCGAGAGCGTGTTGGCGTTGGTGGTGGAGACCTGCTCGCCCTCGATGGGCGCGAACACGCCCGACGAGACCTCCACGCCCAGGTTTTGCGCCACGACCGTGTTGCCGTCGCTGCCCGGCATGTCCACCGTGCGCTGGGCGATCAGGGAGGTGGTCAGGTTGGCCATGTCCGCGGTCTTGACCACCCAGCGGTTGTCGATGGACCCGATGGGATTGAGCGCCGCCTCGGCCAGCGTGTCGTTCTCCATGGCGAAAGCCGACCGATCCACGCTGCTGCCGCTGAAGACGACCTCGTAGGGCCCCTGGTAGCCCGCGGCGCTGCCGGTCAGCACCACGTAATAGGTGCCGGCGGGCAGCAAGCTGTCGATCTGGGGCGCCGCGTCGCTCCGAAGCCGGCAGGTCTCGCCCGCGTCGAGGTAGCCCTGGGCGCCGATACCGTCGCGGAATAGACCGATGACGGCGCCCGCGAAGGAGCCGCTGAAGTCCACCGCGAGGTTGGTGTCGTAGGCCAGCTCGAGACGGAAGACCGCGTCGGGGGCGAAGGGGTCGGCGCCGCAGCCGATCAAGCCGCCCACCGAGCTGCCGGTGCCCGCCGTCGAGCCGCGGAAGTGGCGCAGCGAGCCGAGCACGTCGACTTGCCGTGGATTGGCGGCCGTGGGCACGGGAGGTAGCGCGCCGAAGACGGTCTGTTCGCAGATGTAAGGAAACGCGGCGCTTCCCGCAGCCGTGTCGACCCAGTAGCCGTCCTGATAGCGCAGGCGCGTACCGACGTTTTCGACCTGGTTGGGTTCGCTACCCTGGAAGTTGCGGTAGACGCCGGGGGAGGCGTCCAACCAGCTGCCGGCAACATCGGTGGCCGGCGAGGCCCAGGCCACATAGGGATCGTCGGCGATCAGGCCGATGTGGTGGTCGCGCGCGGTGGGCGCGACGCGGCCGAAGAGCGCGCTGTTTTCCAGGGAGCCGTCGATCACCGCCAGCGTGTAGCCGGCCTGGGCGCACATGGCGCGGGCGCCGTCCCAGCTGCGCTCGGCGCTGCACTGCCAGTAGCGGTGCAGGTTCCAGTCGTAGGGCGTGCAGCCGGGCTCCGGCTGCCCCGGCAGCGCGTCCTTGTCGTAGAGCTGGGTGATGGCGGCGGCCTGGGAGCTGAGGCGGGTCACCGACGGGCGCGTGAAAGGGCTGTCGAAAAGGCCCACCACGGTCTCAAAGCCCGAGCCCTCGGTCGTGATCTCGACCTCGGTGGTCTCCTCGAGCGTGAAGCTGAAGACCGCGTCGGCGCCGCCGACCGCTGCGCCGCAGAGGTCGCCGCTCGGCGCGTCGTAGTAGAGGGTGGCCTCCACGTCGCTCGACATGCCCGCGGTCGTGCCCGTGTAGACGTGGCTGTCGCCGCTGGCCACCGGCACGCCACGGGCCGTGGCCTGATCCTCGTGGCTCTGCCCCAGCGCGCTTTCGATGCTGGCCAGGTCCGCGTTGGTCAGCGGCACGCCCGTGGCGCCATCGTAGAGCGCGATGACCGAGTCGAAGCCCAACTCCGGGTTTGCCGTGGAGATGCGCACGGTGCCGCTGGCGCTGGGCACGAAACGGTAGAGGGCGTCGGGGGCGTCGTCGCTGCCGCCGCAGCTGGGCGCCGGGAAGTCTCCCGCCTGGGCGCTGGTGTCGGCATTGGCCGTGGCCACGCGCTTGCCCATGGGGTCGCCCAACGATAGCGGCGTGGCGTCGTTGAGGTTACCGGTGTTGTCGATCTCGACTGCGGGTTGAGCCGAGGGGTTGAGGTTGGCCAGGTCTCCCGAGTAGCGGTACCAGGTTCCATTGACGACAGGCGTGGGACTGGGGTTGAAGTCCGCCTGCGAGGCAGTGTCGTTTTCCAGCGGCACGGGGTCTGGCGCCAACCCCGAAATCGCCGAGGTCTCGAAGAGCATCAGCACCGGCGAGGTCAGGCCCGAGCCGCCCGGAGGGCGCGCGTCGATTTCGACCGTGGTCGCGCGCCTCAGGTCGAATTGATAGACGACGTCGGGCGCATTGATGTCGCCACCGCAGGCGTTGATCAGTGTGGGGTCGTTGCCGAGCGCCGTGTAGAGGTTGTCCGAAAGGGCGCTGCTGTCGCCGATGTACTCGAAAGTGCCGCCCGCCGAGAGTTCGACCTGGGTAGAACTCGCCAGCCAGTCGTTGGTGTTGAGATCGCTCGAGGTGCCGTAGCGACAGACCCCGTTGTTCGCCGGGTCGAGTTCGGCCGGGCCGTAGTACATGCAGCCACCCTCCGGCACCAAATAGCCCTGGTCGCACGCGCCGATCGACGCATCCGCGCAATCCGGATCGACCAGCCCGCACCCGCAGTCGCACTTCGCGGGAGGGCCCTTGATGCCTCTGGCTTTCGCGTCATAGTGATCTGGATCGCAGCGCCACCTGTCATTTTCGAACGCACAATTCGAGTCGCAGTCGTCCCCATCGACTGTGTTGCCGTCATCGCATTGCTCACCCTGCTGGGCGATGCCGTCGCCGCAGACCACCGGCAGGCAGACGGCGTTATTGAGCGGGTCGATCGTGTAGCCGCCGGTCTCGTAGTAGGTGATCACATGGGGACCGGGGATGTTGTAAAGCCTCAGGCAGTTGTCGTAGAAGGGCAGGTATTCACAACTCCAGATTGTGGCGTCAGCACAGTCCGGATCGACGGCGCCGCAGCCGCAGTCGCATTCGGGAATCAATCCCTGGCCAGCTTCGTCATAGAAGGCCGGGTCGCAGTGCCAGAGGCCAACTTCAAAGTCGCACGAAGTCGAGCAACCATCGCCGTTGATGCCATTGCCGTCGTCGCAGAATTCGTTCCACTCCAACACGCCGTTGCCGCAACCGGGGGTCGCGTTGAAGTCGATGCTGCGCTCGGCCTCGTCGACGTCACGCAGGGGAGCGCCCGTGGACCCGTCGTAGAGCGCAAGGACCGGCGCGAAGCTCGCCAGCGGAACCCCCGTCGCGGCGCTGGCCGCGGTGCTAATGCGCACCTCGGTGGTGACGCTCGAGTAGAACTCATAGACCGCGTCCGGCGCCCAGTCGTCGCCGCCACACCAGAAACCGCGGTAGTCGGGCAACATCGCCGAGCTGTCGCCGCCCAGCACCGTCACCCGCGTGCCCCAGACGTCGCCCAGGTCCATCGCCCCCTCAAGCGTGTCCGGCTGCACCACTTCGTTCTGGTTGTCGGCCATCTCCAGCACCTGGCGCTGGCTGCTGACGCTCAGGTTGGAGACGTTGGCGTCGTAGGCGAGCCAGGCGCCGTCGGCCGTCGGCGTGGGTGCGGGATTGGCGTCGGCCTCGATGTAGCTGTCGTTTTCCAGCGTGCGCGAGGCCGGTCGCTCCAGGACGAAGTCCTCGAAGAGCGCGATCACCGGGTCGCCCATCATGGCGCCCGCGGTCGAGGCGCTGGCGTCGATTTCCACGCTCGTCGCATTCTGCAGCGTGAAACGAAAGACCGCGTCGCGGCCGTCGGGCGCAGCGCCGCAGGCCAAGAGCGAGCCGTCGATGTCGTTGCCCATCGACGCGGTGCTGCCCTCGAGCCTGCGCGGTGCGCCGCTCAGGTCCACCACATAGGCCGTGTCGCTGCTCTCGTTGGTATTGCCCGAGGCAGCCAGGTTGGTCAGGGTCGAAGTGGCATCGGGCGCGCCCTCGAAGACGCTGACCGTGCCGGTCTTGGCACCCATGTCCACCGCGAAGCGCAGCTTGGTGTCGATGGACGGCGTGATGGTGTAGACGGCATCGGGTGAGTCGCTGTCGCTGCCGCAGCTGAGGGCGCCAGCGCCGCCGGTGTCGGCATCGACGCTGTAGTTGGGCGCCATGCCCGCGGTCGAAGTTCGCACCACTTCGATCTTGGAGCGGTAGGGATCGCCCAGGGCCAGCGCGTCGGCGCTGCTCTCGTTGAGCGAGGCCGGGTTTTCGTACTCGAGCCGGCTCTGATACAGGCTGTCGGCGACGAGGGAATAGGGCCCGCCCAGGGTCGAGCGGCTCTCGACCACCACGTAGTAGTCCTGGTTGGCGTAGACGTCGGTCTCCACCACCGCCGGCGCGCTGGCCCCCTCGACCGCACAGCCCAGCTCCAGGCCGTTGCCCGCAAGGCCGCTGTCGCTGATCTTCAGCTGGTACTTGCCCGCAGGCTCCAGCGCCGTGCCCGTGACCACCAGGAAATAGGTCTCGTTGCTCGTCAACACCTGGTTCTGCAGGCCCGCGGAGCTGGGAAGCGCCGAGTCGGCCGTGACGTCCACGCCGGGGGCGACGCCGTTGGCGTCACAGCGCACGAACTCCGTACTCTCGATGGTTCCGGACTTGTCGACGTCGTGGAATAGGCCCACGACGGCCGGGAAGTCCGAGCCGGCGGTGGTGATGTCCAGGGTGACACCACCGCCGTACTTGAGTTCGAAGACGGCGTCGGGCGCGTCAGCGGTGGCGCCGCAGCCCCACAGAGCCTTGCCCGCGACGTTGCTCTCCATGCGGCGCGTGGAGCCGAAGAAGACCTTCGAACTGCCCTTGGGACTGGGCACCCGGTAGGCGCTGGGTCCGTCGTCGGGCGGCAGGTCGACAGGCGAAGCATCTTCGCAGACGTAACGGTAGCCGCTGCCGCAGGAGAGGTCGTACCAGAGTTCGCTACCGGCGCGATAGTAAGCGGCGCAGTCGCGGTCGTCGGGTTCGCCGCTGGCCCAGGCGTTGAAAAGCCCGCCGACCGCTGAGCCGCTGCTGCGACCGCTCCAGAACTGATCGGTGTCGGTGTCCACCCAGTACCACCCGTCGCTGCCATCGCGGTCATGGGCGCCGAGCCAGCTGGTGTCGGCCGCGCGGATGCCGCTGACGAAGGTATTTTCCGCCGCGTCGTCGATGCGCACCAGGTGACCGCCCACGGCGGCACAATTGGCCTGGGCAGCCGCCCAGGTGCGCGTGTTGGAGCAGACGTAGTAGAGGTGTCCACCGCGGCTGTGAACCGTGCAGCTGCTGTCGGGCAGGGGGCTGACCAGGCTGGCGTCGTAGACCTGGGTGCGGCTGGTCGCGCCACCGGTCGGGGGCGGGCCGTCATAAACCGCCAGCGCCTGGTAGATCGAAGCGCCGGTCTCGACCTGGAAGCGCACGGTGCCGTCCGAGCTGGGCGTGAACTTGTAGACCTGGTCGGGGTGGACCTGGGACTCGACGCACTGGCTGGATCCATTGCAGGTCATGCCCGTGCAGCAATCGGCGCTGGTCGCACAGCCGCCGCCCACACCGACGCAGCCGGCCGGCGCAGCGCAGGTCAGTACCCCCGAGGCGAAGTTGCTGCCGACGCCGACCAGATCGGCGCCCACCACCTCGGTGGTGTACTGCCCCACGGGATCCTCCAGGCTCAGGGCCGTCGCCGTGCTGGTGTGGCTATTGCCCGTGGCGGCCGCGTCAATGACCGTGGCCTCGCCGGGGCTCTGCGCATACAGAAAGACCGCGGGCGTAAACGCATCGGCTCCGTCGTCCCGGGTCGAGATGCGCAGGCGTGTGGCGCGTGTCAACTGAAAGCTAAACTCGGCATCGGCGGAGCCGTCGGTGCTCACCATGCCGCAGGCCGGTGCCACACTGTCGGACAGGCCCGCAGTGCCGTCGGGGTCGCTGTCGAGGATGAGTGCCGTGCTGGTCGCGGCGCCCAGGTCGTAGGGCTTGGCTTCGGCCGAGAGATCCACGTCCGTGCGCGTCAGCGTGCGCGGTGGCTTGCCGTCGTGAACACTCAGCACGGTCTTGAAGTTGCTGCCCTCGGTATCGATTCGCAGGCGCTTGGGCTCGTCCAGTTCGAAGCTGAAGACCGCGTCCGGACCTTCGGCGTCCACGCCGCAGCCGACCACGTCCTCGGTGTAATCCGCCGTCGGATAGCTCCCGCCGCCCTTCCCGTCTGCCGTGTCCACACCTGTGCTGCCGGAGTCGACCAGCGAGAGCATGTCGCCGATGTAGGTGACGTAGTCGCCGTCCATCTTGCCGTCGCCGGAGACGGCGATGGCGGTGTCGAAGCTGTCGTTGGTGTTGCCGGTGGTGCCGAGCACGATCTTGTCGGTGCCCAGGGTGGTCGGGTTTTCCGGTAGGCCGCTGGGCAAGCCCTCATGCAACGAGATGACGGTCTTGAAGTCTGTCTCCGCCGAGTCGATCACGACGGTGGCGTCGACCACGGGCCGGAAGGTGTAGACCACCTCGTGGGTCTCGCCGTCGGCGCCGCACCCGCTAATGCCACCGAGAAAACCCGGTGCCGACTCGCTCTTGCCCTCGGTGGTGCCCAGATAGGTCAGGTAGGTCAGGTCGGGCCCCGATGGGATCGGATTGACGCGCGTCTCGCCCACGTCGATGGGCGGCTGGATCGCCGAGGGCACGCCGCGATAGAGCGAGAGCACCACCGGCATCGTGGTGGCCGTGGTCGGCGGATTGTCAGCGGTGTGCACGTTCATGCCGAAGCGCACGGGTACGCCCTCCCCTTCGTCACCTTTGCTGATGGTGAAGCGAAAGATCGCGTCGGGGCCCGCCGAGTCCGGGTCGCAGCCGGTGATCACGCTGGGGATGTCACCGGCCATGTAGGTGAGGTTTCCCGAGGCGACCACGAACTGGTCGGTCACGTCACCCAGGTTCATGGCCGTGGCGAAAGCCTCGGACTGCGACGGCGCGAAGCGCGCGATGCCGTCGCTTGTCAACTCTCCGTTGCGCGGGATCGAAGCGCTATAAGGCGCATCGAAGCCGGGCGGACCGTTGTGCATGGGATCGTCGGTGAAGAGCACCACGATCGGGATCGCATCGTCGCGGAAGCAGGGGTAGCCAAAGGTCGCCGCCGGACAGCCCGCGCCCAGGCGTTCGGGCACATTGGGTGAACCATGGCCGAAGAACTGCCCCTTGCCCGTGAGCAGGGAGTGCAGGCCCACCATGTCGCCCTCGGGGTAGTCGAGGTTTGCGTTGGTCACGAAGCTGCGGATGGCCTCGCGCACGCGATCGACGTCGTTGGTCATGTCGACGTAATGACGAAAGGCCACCTCGTCGCTATCGCCGTAGCCGCCCAGCGGGATTTCGTTGAACAGGCCGGTGCCGAAGAAGGAGCTGCCCATTAGACAGCGGATGGCGCCAACCACGCCCTTGTCCTTGAGTTCGTTGTCGGGCAGGCCGTCGAAATCCAGGTCCGGGCAGTTGGTCTGCGTGGGGCTCGTGCAGTAGTCGCCCTGGGCGTCCTGGCACTCGCCCTGATTCTCCGCGTTGACCTTGTTCAAGCACTCGGTCTGATCACTACCGCTCTGGGCGTCGCAGCAATTTTTCAGCAGCGCGCACTCGACGTAGTTGCCGTCGGCCATCGACGCCACCAGGTTGTCGCGCTCGTCCGCCATGGTCGTCGACATGTCCATCAGGAAATAGACGTCGGCGTTTTGCACCTGGTAGGCGATGTCGATGGCGGTCTGCCCGGACTCGCCGCGGTCGAGGATCTGGAAGATGGCCTGGTTGTTGGTGTCCGGTAGCGGCCGCACCTGGCCCTTGCAGTTCGGATTGCTGTCCACGGTGGCCGGCGTGCACTCATCCCACTCATCGGGGATACCGTCACAGTCGGTGTCGGCCAGGGTGCCGCCGGTGATGCAGTCGCTGACCGGGCCCGTGATGGTGGGGCAGATCGAAGCCAGCGCCGTGTTGCAGGTCGCGTCGTCGGCAGCGGCCACGATCGTCTGGCACTCGGCGTAGCTATCGGAGCCGACCGGCAGGCGGTCGTCGCAGCACTCCTGCAAGCCCGGACAGCCGGTCGGCACCCGGGGCCCCCCCTCGCCACCGTCGCCCCCGCTCGCGCCGCCGTCGCCGGGTCCGAGCCTCAGGCCTCCGCCGGCACCGATCTGCACGCCGTCGCCGGCATCACCCAGGGTTTGGAGCGGGTCGCGGACGATGAAGCACTTGGATTCGCAGACGCTGCAGGTCTCGGGCGAGGCGTCGGGGTCGATCACCGCCCGCAGCTCCGGGCCGGGCGTGACCACGTAGCTGTGCACGTCTTCGCAGGCACCCCAGAGACCGCCCTGACAGCGGCGGGTGCCCTCGTTGCACATCACATGGCCATCCTCGAGGAACTTATCCGGCAAGAAGCAGGCGGTGGGCTGCTGGCCCGGGGCGCAGGGGCAGCCGACCTCGGGGAGCGCGCAGCGGCGGCACTCGTGGGTGATGCCCGCGTCCCGATCGTCGCAGTCGCTGCCCAGGGAACAGCCCACCCCGAAGCCGTCGCCGTCGAGGTCGACGCAATCGGGCACGCTCGCATCCATGGCGGGCGACTCGGCGCCGCGGCCGTCGCCATCGAAACAGCCGACGAACAGGCACGTGCCCAAGAGCCAGAGACCAAAGCGACGCATGTGGTGACCTGTGAACCCCACCCCGACAGCAGGCCCTGGAGTATTCCACTGTACGAGGTGGTTTTCAACGCACTTCATACCCCCACATGGGTGTAAAACCCGACGCCATCGGCCGCCTGCGGAGTACACCGCCGGGGCAAACCCGAACGCGGCCACAGTGGCGCGATTTCATATACTTAGGAGCCGCCGCGAAATAAAGTTACCGACTCGACTCCGAACCATCCCGCCCAGCTGCGTTGCGCCGCCTTCAAATGCATGGAGTATTCGCGCGGCGTCGCGCCTTGCCGGTGGGGCGCCTCGAAGCCGGCTTGGCAACCCTATTTCGCGGCGGCTCCTTATGCGTTCATACGGCGTGATTTGCGTCCTCGATCGGGGTCGCTACTGCAGCAGCCGGAGCGAAAAACAGGGCATCCCCAAGATCGGAAGGTGAAACACAGCGACCGGCCCCACCCTGGATCGATCCGGAATCGCCCACGAGCCCTGGCCAGTGCTACTGGTCGGGCGCGCAGGAGTAGGTCATGTACCAGCGGTAGAGCGTCGGGCTCTTGCTCGCGATGGAGTCGGCATTGAGGCGAATTCGCACCTTGGCATAGGGCTTGCCGTTACTGCCGTTGCTGAGGTTGTTGACGATGTCACCGGGGGGGCTCCGGTAGACGCACTCGCCGATGCCGGTATCGCAGCTGGAGATCAGCACATAGCCCTGGCCGTTGTCGCCGTTTGCCAGGCACTGGGCGTCGCTGCCGCAGGAGCCTTCGCGCTTGGGCGGGCTGATGAACTGGCACTGGCCGCCAGCGCCGCAGAAACCGTCCTTGACCTGCCCCGAGTCCAGCGTCTTGCCCACACAGTCGCTGTCCAGGGTGCAGGCGCCACTGGTGGAGATGACGGTCATGATCTCCTCGTAACGCGTGTCACAGGTGTCGAGCTCGGCCACGGTGTCGCCCGTGCAGAGATCGAAGCTCAGGCTCGTCCCATAGGGCACGTCCGCCTTGTAGAAGAAATCGGTCCAGACCTGCACCTCGTTGGTCGTGCAGTTGGGGTCGAGGAAGTCCAGCTGACCGTCGCCGTCGTTGTCGACACCGTCGAGGCAGCTGCCGGGCACGCAGCCGGGGTCGGGCGGAAACTCGGGACGGATGTCGGCTGGGAACTCGCCGGCGTCGAGGAAGTCGCCATCGCCGTTGAGGTCGAGGCCGGGGTCGATGAAGTCACCGTCACCGTTATTGTCCACGCCCGGATCGATGTAGTCGCCGTCCTGGTTGGCGTCGAGGCCGCGGTCGATGGCGCCGTCGCCGTTGTTGTCGACACCGTCGGTGCAGGTGCCGGTGCCGGCGGCCTCGCCCTCGAGCTGCCAGAAGTTACAGCCGCCGCCGTAGACCTCTTGTTCATAGCTGCCGGAGCTGGTGAAGAGGTTGGCGTTGCTCACGCCCATGGTCGGGAAGTCCTCGTTGGTCGGGATGATGTAGACCGGGATCTCCTCGAGCACGTACTGAGCGTCGCCCACGATGTTGATCTGGAAGTGGTAGCCGCCGAAGGGATCGTCGGGATTGGGGACGACGTGATCCGGGAATGGCGGGTTGGTGATGGTCACGACAAAGCGCGGCTCGGCCCCGGGCGAGCAGCCGCAGATCTTGCTGCTCGTCTGCCAGGTCTCGGGCGGCTTGCAGGCGTAGCTGCAACCGGTGGTCCACTGGCTGCAGACCAGACTCTGCACCGGGTCGCTGGGGTCGGTGCACTTTTGGTAGCTGATGTCGAAACCCGGGTTGCCCTGGTCGCCCAGGGAGATGTCCATCGACAGGAAGTTGGCCAGGTCGCGCACGGCCAGGGCCAGGCCCGAGCCGATCCCCGTGCCGGTGCTGTCGATGAAGCGCGTCATGCCGTCGTTCAGCGCCGGATCGATGGCGCCCGAGGTCTTGGCCAGCGACCGAGCCTGGTCCTCGGTGCCCACGCAGCGCCCGCTGCCCTCATTGCAGGACAGGACGGGAAGCACCTTGACGCCCGTTCTCTCGAGGGCATCGGTGACCTGGGTGAGCGTCGGCGGCGCGTACTTGGTGCCGGTGGCGCCGTTGGCCGGGTCACCCACCTGCAGCTCGAAGAAGCCCGGGTCGGCGGCGTCGCGCGCCTTGACCGAAAGGTAATAGGTGTCATCCGGAAGCGTTTCCGTGAAGAAGCTGTTGGCCTCGCCCCGATCCCAGGAGTCGCAATAGGACGGGTTGCTGGTGGCCGAACCCGTGCTGTAGGGGCTCATGTCCGGACACACGACCTGACAGCTGACGAGGTCACCGCTGCCGCTGCGCAGCCCCAGCTCGTCGTAAAGCTTGAGGTTGTAATCGCCCTGCTGGAATTGGGCGTCGCCCTTCAGCAGCACCGTGTAGTCCTGCCCGGCCTTGACGTCGTAGGTGATGCGCTCGGAGAAGCTGGAGTCTGCGCAGGCCACCGCGTTGTCGGGATGGGCCACCGTGTCGCGCAGGTTCAGCTGGTAGGTTCCGGTCTGCCCCGGTCCGTCGCCCTTGACCACCACGTAATGGGTGCCGGCCTGCAGGTCCACCTCGAGCGCCGAGGTGTCGTTGGGGCCGCTGCTTGCGTCGCAGGCGATGCGGTTGGAGTCCGTGAACGCGTCCACGTCCTCGATGCTCAGCCGGAAGGGCCCTTCGTCGCCATTCACACCGGATACCACCGCATAGTACTGACCGGCCGGGTAGGTGGCGTCGATGCTCGAGCCCTCCACGGCGCAGGCGATGGGCGTATCGGCGGCCACACCCAGTGAGCTGGCCACGTCGTCGATCGCCAGCGTGTAGCTGCCCGCGTCGGTCGTCGTGTCGCCCTTGACGACCACGAAGTATTCCTTGCCGCCCTGCACCGGAATGCCGTCGACCTGTCCGTCGCCGTTGGCATCCCCGCCATCGAGTGTGCCCAGGGCACAGCCGATCTCGGTACCCGCCGCCGAGCCCGTGGTGCTCAGGTCGTTGAAGGTGATGCTGTAGGCGCCGCCCGCGCTGCCGCTGGCCGCGGGGTCGGTGTCGCTGAGCACCACGATGTAGTCGCCGGCCGGCAGCTCGCGCGTGATCTTCGAGCCATCAGCCGCGCCCGCGCAGGCGATGGACTGGGAGGAGTTGGCGTCGCGAATCGAGAGGTTGAACAGTTCGTTGGACGCCGCGTAGTTGCCGCTGCTGAAGAGGCTGCCCTTGACCACCGCATAGTATTCGCCGGCCGCAAGGGTGGCGGTGAGCTGTGAGTCCGTGGTGGAGGCGTCCTTGTTGTCGTTGCAGCCGACGACCGTGCTGAAGACATCGGTCGCGTAGTTGGTGCCGAAGCTGGTGGCGTTGCCCGGGTAGATGGCCAGCACCGTGTCGAGCTGGGAGCCCACGGTGTCGACGCTGATCTCGCTCTGCTGCAGGAGCGTGAACTTGAAGAAGGCGTCCGGGGAGGCGGGGTCGGCGTTACAGCCCATGTTGGCGGCGCTCTGATCAACGCTCTCCACCGTCAGGCCGTAGGTGCCCCCGGAGGCGTCGTCCTTGACCACCACGTAGTAGGGAACGAAAGGCTCGATGGTGGCGGTCAGGGCCTGGGTGTCGATGGTCTCGTAATCGCAACCGATGATCTCCGCCTGATTGCCGAGCACACCGATATCCCTGAACCTCACGCCGTAGGTTCCGCCCACGGGGCTGTCGTCCGAGACGACCACGGTGTAGCTGCCCGCCGGCAGCTCCTGGCTGATGTAGGAGGTGCTGGCGTCGGCGCAGGCGCGCACGCTGGTATTCGAGGTCTCCTTCATCGAGATTTCGAAGGGCCAGCTCGCCTTACCGAACTCAGCCCCGGATCCGGTCTCGGCGCTGACCACGGCGTAATAGTCGCCCGGCGGCAGCTCGCGCTGGATGCTCGTAACGCCGTCGACCGAGCCGTTGTCGCAGCCGACGATGCTGCCATCTGCGCCGATGGCGTAGTTGGTGCCAAAGTAGGTGGCCGACGAAGGATAGATCGCCAGGACGCTGCCCTCCGACGAACCGACGGGATCGGTCGGCCCCGTCGCCGCCACGGTCACCGTGGCCGTCTGCGCCAGCGAGAACTTGTAGAAAGAGTCAGCAGCGTTCGGGTCGGCATTGCAGCCCATGCCCGTGCCCGCAGCGAAGTTTTCAACTATGAGCTTGTAGGCACCGGCGTCGGTGCTGGTCTGCCCCTTGACCGCCACGTAGTAGGGCTTGTTGGCATCGACGTTGTAATAGATTGTGTCGGACGCGGTGTCACAGGCCAGCTCGGTCGAGACATTGGCGAACTTGCCGTAGTCGCGGAAACGGATCCTGTAGTCACCCTCGGTCGGCGAAGTACCACCCAAGCCCGCAAGCGCCACCCAGTAGGTGCCGGCGTCCAGGGTCTGCCGCAGCGTCGGCTGCGAAGTGCCGTCATGGCCGGCACAGTAGGTCGAGCGCACCTCGTCGGCGTCGCGCACCGAGAGGTTGAAGGGCAGCTGCAGGTCGGGGGCTCCCTGACGGGCGCGCACCACCACGTAGTAGATGCCCTGGGGCAGGAACTGGTTGAAGCTCGGATGGGTGCCCGGTGAGGTGGACGAATCGTAGGCCGCGCAGGCGATCAGATCGTCGGGCCGGGTGTCGGCGCCGGCGGTGCAGCTGGCCGGATCATCCCAGCAGCTGCCGCTCGCGTTATCCAGAACGTCGGTGCCGAAGTCGGCGGCCTGCGGGAATAGGGCGATCACCGTCTCCAGGGTCGAGCCCTCGGCATCGATGGTCACGTTGGCGCCCGCCGGGTCGGTGACCTCGAATTCGAAGAAGGCTTCGCCCGCATCCGGCACGTCTCCGCAGCCGAAGTCCGGCACCCCAGCCAGATCCTGCACCCTGAGCTCATAGGCGCCCGAGTCGAGCACCGTCTGGCCCTTGACCACCACGTAGTAGGGCACGCCGCCGTTGAGGTCGGCTTCGATAGAGGAAGCGTCGCAGGCCACCAGCGGCGCACCCGACGTGGCCGTGCTGGCCTGATCCTTGATGAGCAACTTGTAGCTGGTATCGGCGGGCATCACGCCGTCCTGGGGTGTGATACCCACGTAGTAGGTCCCCGGGTCGAGCTGCTGGGTGATGGCGGCGCCGCCGCTGGCGCTACCGTCGGCGCAGGCGATGGCTCCCAGCGCGTCCTGGTCGTAGATCTCCAGCTCGAAGGCCTTGTCCCCGAGGCCACCGGCCACCGCCGAACCCCGGTAGAGCACGTAGTAGCTGCCCGCCGTCAGCGCACAGGTGATGGGCGTCGAAGTCGGCGAGCAGGGGCAGCCAGTGACCGCGGCGCCCGTATTGTCGAAGACCTGGAAGGAGCCGTCGAGCACGGAGCCCGACATGTCGAAGCTCACATCCCGCGCACTGGCCAGGGTGAACTCGGCGTAGCCGTCGGGCGCCGAAATTTCGGTGGCGCAATCCATGGCCTCGACCTCGGTCACGTCGGTGATCGCCAGGCTGAAGTTGCCCGAGACGGCCCCGTCGCCCTTCACCACGACGTAATAGGGGGTGCCACCGACGACGGTTTGCGTCAGCGCCATCTTCTTGGGATCGCCACCTGCGTCCGGCACGCCGCTGGAGGCCACGCAGGCAAGTGCTGCCGACGCGCCACCGCTGAGCAGGCCCTGGTCGGCGAACTGGATCTCGTAGCTTCCCGAAACGCCACCGCGCTCGCTCAGGGCCACGTAGTAGGTACCCGGCTGCAGCGTCTGCACGATCTGCGCAGGCGCCGCCGAGGTGCCGTCGTCGCAGAACATAGAACCGATTCCGTCGTCGTCGACGATCGAGATCCGCACCGTGCCGTCGGCCGCCCCGGCCGCGACGCTGGTGCCCTTGACCACCACGTAATAGGTGCCGGCGGCCAACGACGCATAGGACTCGGCCGCGCTGCTGTTGCCACAGGTGCCCACCGCGACGTCGTTGGCGAAGGAGCCGTCGGCGCCCACGTCTTGATAGAGCTGGAAGGCGGATGCCTGCGTGGAGCCGCTGAGGTCCACCGTCACGCTGCGCACCGAGGCGAGCGTGAAAGCGTAATAGGCGTCCGGCGCCGACAGGTCCGCGCCGCAGTCGATGTCGGTGGCGCTCTCGGCGAAGGCCGCCGTGGGCGAGAGCGTGCCGATGTCGGTCAGTGTCAACCCGTAGCTGCCCGCCTGGCCGTCGGTCTGCCCCTTGACCACGGCGTAGTAGTCCTTGCCCGCCTCCACGGCCAGGTCCAGTTTCTCGCCCGTGGTGCACGCGATGGCCGTGCCACCGCCGGCCGCGAAGCTGGTGTCGCCGATGGACAGGCTGTAGGCGCCAGCGTCCGGCGCGGCCGACGCGGTATTGGTCAGGCCCACGTAATAGGTACCCGGATTGAGCAGCTGGGTGATGCTGGCGCCGCTGGCGGCGGTGCCGTCGGCGCAGGTGAGGGAACGCTGGCCCTCGGGGTCGCGAATCGAGACCTGGAAGGGCTGCTCCCCCATGCCGTAGCTGGCGTCGGTGCTGCGGATCTTCAAGTAATAGGTGTCGGCTGCCAGGTTGGCGCTGATCTCGCCGGAGCCCACGCCGGTCTGGGCGCAGCCCACCAGCGTGTCGGCGGCGGCGCCGTTGTCCTTCCAGACCTCGAAGACCGCGTCCAGGACCGAGCCGTTCATGTCGACGACAACATCGCGGCCGGCCGCGTCGGCGACGGTGAAGGCCATGTAGGCATCCGGCGCGCTGTCGTCGGCGTTGCCGCAGCTCATGTTGGCGACCGCACCGACGTCGTCGATGTGCAGATCGTAGGCTCCGGCGTCGCTCGTGCCCGCGCCCTTGACCACCAGGTAGTAGGGCGTGCCGGCGGTGACGTCGTACTCGAATTCGTCGCTGGCGCAGCTGAGGAACTGGGCCTTGTTGGTGGTGAGGGCCTTGTCCTCGAAGCTGATGGTGTAGGTGCCGGAGGTGGCGCCCGTGCCGGCGCTGTTGCCGGTGACGGCCACGTAGTAGGTGCCCGCTCCCATGGTGGCATCGATCACGCCGCCCGTGCCGGTCGCCCCGTAGGAGCAGTAGTCGGCGGCGTTGACGCGCTCGTCGCGGATCGAGAGTTCGAACGCGGCTTCGGCAGCGCCGGCACTGCTGTCGGTGCCGCGCACGACCACATAGTAGCTGCCCTGGGGCAGGTCGCGCGTGAGCTCGGTGCCCCCGTTGCTGCAGCCCTGGGAGACGCCCGCGGCGGTGAAGAGTTCGAAAGCCGTGTTCAGCGTGGAGTTTTTGGTGTCGATGGCCACGGTGCGGCCGGCGGCGTCGCTTACGTCGAAGTAGTAGATGGCGTCGGGCGCGGAGTTGTCGGCGCCACAGCCCACTTGATTGCTGGCTGCGCTCAGGTCGCTGAGGCTCAGATTGTAGGCGCCCTGGTCGCCGGCTCCGCTGGTGGCGCCCTTGACGATGGCCCAGTAGTCCTTACCCGCCTGCATCGTGACGTCCACGTAGCCATCGACGGCGCTGCAGCCGACGTTGACCGCGCCCACGGTGGCAAAGGCGGCGTTCTGGAAGGTGAGCTGGTAGGCGCCTGCCTTGGTGGCCGCACCCGACGAACCGGTGACCCCGACGATGTAGTCGCCCGGGGGCAGCGTCTTGACCATGGCGGCCTTGCTGCCGCCAGTGGTCGCGCAACCCAGGGCGCCCAGTCCGCTCTCATCGCGAATCGTGACTTCGAAGGGCAGCTCGCCTGCGCCAGCGAGCACGCTCTGGCCCTTGACCCGCAGGTAATAACTTCCGGTCGCCAGAGAATAGGTCTTGGGCGACTCGCTGAGTTCATAGCAGTTCTCGCCCCCGAGCGTGACCAGGGTGTCGTTGCTGGTGTCGCCGTCGGCGCCCACGTCCTGGTAAACCGCGAAGACGCCGCCCAGGTCGCCGACGGCGTTCTTGAAGGCGATGGAGATGTTGCGCGGCCCCGAGCTGACCTGGAAATCGTAGAAGGCGTCGGCCGCGGTCGGGTCGGCGTCGGCGTTGGCGACACCGCAGGCCGTGAGGTTATTGACTTTGCCGACGTCGGTGACGGCCAGGCCGTAGCCGCCCTCCTGGCCACCCTGGGTTCCCTTGACGATCGCGTAGTAGGTGCCACCGCTCTGCACCGGCACGTCGACGAAGTCGGTGGCGCAGGCCAGCTGCGTGGCGCCCGGCGGAGCTTGACTGGGGTTGCGGAAGTTCAGGCTGTAGGCGCCCTCGCCGATGGTGGTACCCGTGATGCCGACGCGGTAGGTGCCGGCCGGCAGACGGCCGGCGCCGCTGTAGCTCAGCACGACCGGGCTCGAAAGGTTGCCGGTGGCGCAGTCGATGGCGCCGCTGCCGTCCACGTCGCGTACCGAAACTTCGAAGCTGGCGTCACCGGCGCCGGCCGCGATCGACTTGCCCTTGACCTTGACGCGGTAGTCTCCGGCCGCGAGCGCCGCGGCGATGGAGTTGCTGCCGGCGGTGTCGGAGCAGCCGAGGACAGTGCCGCTCGCGGTCTGCAGCTGGTAGACGGCGTCCAGGGCGCCTCCGAGCGTGACCTCCACGTTCTGGTTGGCCGCACCCGCCGTGTCGGCCACGCTGAAGTCCATGTAGGCGTCGGGCGCCGCGTCGTCCCAAACGCTGGCGCCGCAGCTGGCGTCGGCATCGGCCACCGCGCCCACGTCGGTGACCGTCAGGCCGTAGCTGCCGCTGGCCGCCGCGTTCTGCCCCTTGACCACCACGTAATAGGTCTCGCCGGCCGCGACGGGAAGCGTGGTCTTGTCGCTTGCGCAGCTCACGAAGTCCGCACCCGTGACGCCCGCGAGGCTCGGGTTCGAGAAGTGAACATCGAAGCTTCCGCTGGCCGAGTTTTGACCGCTCAGGCCCACATAGTAGGTCCCGGCCGGCAGGCGATTGCCCTTGGCCAGGCTGCGCTCGATGCTGGTGCCGGTGCCGCCCACGCCGTCGGCACAGTCCAGGGCGCCGGTGCCGTCTTCGTCCTTGATGCTGGCGAAGAAGGTGCCGTCCAGGCCCGAGGTGCCGCGACTCTTGATGTAGTACTTGCCGGCGCTGGTCTCGGCGCTCGTGAAGGTACGGGGGCCGTTGTAGCAGGACGCCGTCACCAGCGTATCGTCGGCGGTGTCGCCGGGCACGCCGTCGTCCCGGTAGAGTTCCCAGGGGGTGTTGGCGTCGGCGCCCGCGGCGTAGCTGTCGGCGATCTGGGCGGCGCTCAGGGCCGCGCTGTAGATGCGGAACTCGTGGACGGTCGCGGCCAGCTCCGGATCGGCGCTGTCCTGGGAGCGGCCCAACCAGTTGTTGATGTCGTTCAGTAGATTCAGGGCGTCACCAGCGCCCAGAGCCACCGGCGAGTTGGCGTCCTCGCTGCCGTTGACGTAGAGCCGAAGCCGGTTGCCCGTGTCGTCGAAGACCACGGCGAGGTGGGTCAAGGTCCCAGGCAAGGCCGCACTGGCCGACAGCGACACCGCGCTGCCCGCCGGTTGCTTGAAGCTGACCTGGGGCACCCCGGCGCCACCATCGGCCGCCAGCGCGAGATAGCTCACGCGCGCGTCCTGGCTGCCCTCGCTGCCGCTGTCGCCGAAGTCGAAGATGCGCTCGCCGGCCGCCGAGGTGCCAGCCGTGAGCCATACCTCGAAGGTGGCGTCGCTCAGGGCGCTCACCACGCCGTTGGGCAGGTCCAGGTGCTGCTCGCTGGCCCCGCTGAGGGCAAGGTCACCCGAGAGCGCGCCGTTCATCACGCGCCCGTCGGCCGTGCCCACCAGGTCCTCGGCGATGGTGCCAGTGCCCGAAAAATCGTAGCGGTGAACCACCGAGGTCTCGAGCTTGTCGACCTCCACCGTGACGCTGCGGGCGCTGCTGACGTCGAATTCGAAGTAAGCGTCGGGTGAAGAGAGATGATCGTTGGCGCAGGCCATGTCGCCCGCGGCGCTGGCGTCGCCCACCCACAGCGAATAGCCGCCCGCGTCGGCCGCGGTGTCGCCTTTGACCACCACGTAATAGTCGTGACCGCCCAGCAGACTGGCGCTGAGCGTGCCGCTGCCGCCGCTGACCGCCGAGGCGCAGCTGAGCTGGGTGGCCGCGGCCGGCAGCGTGCTCTGGTCGCGGAAGCGGATCCTGTAGTCGCTGCCCGTGGTGCCCTGGGGCCGCGTGATGCCCACGTAGTAGGTCCCCGCCGCCAGGGTCTTCAGAATCTGGGCCTCGCCGTTGGGCGTTCCGTCACCGCTGTCGCAGGCGATGGCCGACTCGGCGGTGGGCGCCAAGTTGTCGTCGTCGCGCACCCCGAGCTCGACGATGCCCGTCGGGTTGGCGTCGGCGCCCTCGTCCTGCTTGACCACGACGTAATAGGTGGTGCTGGCGGCCAGGGCCTGGGTGATGCTGGGGAAGGCGGCGTCGTTGCAAGCAATGAAGGTTCCGCTGGCATCGTATAGGGCGATCGCCATCGAGGTGGCGGTGGAGTCCGCGGTCTCGACCGTGAAGTTGCCCGCCGCTGGCGTGGTGAAAGCGAAGTAGGCGTCCTTGCCGTCGTAGAGGTCCTCGTTGCACGAGGCCCAGTCGCGCGAGTCCTTCCAGGTCAACTCCAGGTCGTAAGTGCCGAGCGCCGCGGCCGTGCCGTTCTTGACCACCACGTAGTAGGTCTTGCCGGCTGTGACCTGCAGGTCATTGAGGACGACCGCATTGGCGGTGGCATCGGCGTCGCTCAGGGTCTGCGTGCCGCTCGCATTGGCGCTGTTGCCGTCGGTAACGCAGGCGACGTGGTCGGCCGGCAGGAAGTCGACGCCCACCGCGGCCAGGCCCGTGCCGCCGCCGGTGGCGTTGAAGTAGATGCGACCGTAGCCACCGCCGCCGCCACCGCCACCGGGCTCCTCGAGCAGACCGCCGGTATCATTACCGCCGCCGACCGGGTTGAGCGTGGTGAGGGCGGTGCCCTGGTATGCGAAGACACCACCGGCTCCGCCGTTGCCTCCCGCATCGCCCTTGAGGCCACCGGCGGCCGCGGTCGCGCTGTTGCTGGCACCGGCGCTGCCATTGCCGCCGACCTCGCCCGCGTCACCGCCGCCGCCGCCGCCACCGCCACCACCGTTGGCGGCGATCCAGCCACCGAGGCTGAGAGTGTCGCCCTCGACGATCACCGAGCCACCGCTGCCACCGCCGCCACCACCGTCGGCGTTGCTGGCCCCGGTGCCGCCGCCACCGGAAGCCGAGATAATTCCGGTGGCGGCAACCGTCACCGCCCCCGAAGCGCTGATCTGCACGGCGCCACCGCCGAAGCCACCCGCTGGATTGGTGTTGGAGCCGTTGCCACCGGCGCCACCGCTGCAACCGCCGGCCAGCGGCACGCTCGCGCCGTGGAGGCCGCCAGCGGCGCCGCCACCGCGGTCGCCATCGCCGTCACCACCGAGGCCACCAGCCGAGCCGTAGCCGGCGCCACCACCACCGGACGCGCCGCCGCTGTCGTTGGGACCGGCGCCGCCGGTGCCGGTGGCGCAGTCCTGGCCGCCGCCCGCTCCGGGCACTGTGCCGCTGGCGTCGGCGCTGACGTGACCACCCAGGGTGACCGGCCCGTCGACCAGCAGGATCACCGGCCGCGTGCCCTCGAGCTTGAGCGTGTGGCCGCTGGCGACGCTCAGGCCGCTGAGCTTGACCACCAGCGCCTGGGTGGCGCCGCTCTGGTTGAACGCTTCATAGGTCGGCAGCGTGCCGCACCAGTTGGTGAAGGTCGGCGTGCCGTCGATGGCGCCGGTGTTGATGGTCGTGGTGGTCGCCCCGGCGCAGGTGTTGTCCAGGGTGGTAACCGGCGCGCCCGCGAAGCTGACGCCCGTGGTGTCGATATTGCTGGCCCAGCTCCTGGCCGCGCAGCTGACGCCGCCGGCCAGCGTGCGCGTGACCACCCAGCCCTGGCCGCCGCCACCGCCGCCGCCGCCATCGCTGGTGCCGATGGTGGAGCCGCCGTTGGCCGCAGCGACGGCCGCGGGCGCGCCGCTGCCCTGCTGGGCATAGACCGCGCCGGCCCCGCCGACTCCGCCACCGGCGCAGGCGCCGCTGCCTGCGGCCGGCGTGGCGCTGGCAGTGGAACCGTCGGCGCCCGCTGCACAGCTGTTGCCACCGGCACCGGCGCCGCCATTGGCGGTCGCCCAGGCGCTGCCGTAAAGGTCGAGCACGCTGGCTTCGAGCAGCACGGCGCCACCGGAGCCACCGCCGCCGCCGCCATCGTTGTCGGTGGCGCTGCCCTGACCGCCGCCGCCGCCGGCCAGCACGGCGCCGGTGCTGCTGATCAGGAGCTTGCCGGTCACCGTAAACTGCACGGCGCCGCCGCCGCCACCGCCCGCCCCGGGCGCACCGCTGCCGCCGTTGCCACCAACCGCGCCGCGACATCCACCGCGCAAGGGCATCAGCGGGTCGGAAGCGCTGGCGTCCACCTCGATGGGTCCGCCGCCGCCGCCGGCCCCGCCGGCGAAGCCGCTGCCGCCGCTGCCACCGGCGGTGCGGAAACCGCCGCCGCCGCCACCGCTGGCGCCCGTGCCCGCGACACCGCCGCCGGCCGTGCCGGTGCAGCTGACGTCACCGCCGGCGCCCGCCGTCGAGCCGGCGCCGCTGGCGTCGATGGTGCCGTGGATCGTGGCGTCGCCCTCGACCGAGAAGACCACGGGCTTATTGCCGAGCAGGCGGATCGTGTTGCCCGCCGGCAGCGACAGGGTCCTGAGCGGGATCACCACCACGCTGGGGCCGGAGCCGCTGCTCTGGGTTTGGATCTGCGGCGTGGGCCACTCACCGAGGGTGTTCTGCACGAAGCTCTGGGCGCCGCCCACCGTGACGAGCGCCGCACCCGAGCGCTGGTTTTCGTACTCGAGCTTGACCCAGTCGGCGCTGCGCGCGGTGGTGGCCACGCGGAACTCGTCGAGCACGCCGCCTGTACCATTGCCGGTGCTGTAAGGAGCGTCACCGAGCCAGAGGTTGCCGCCACCCGTATCGAAGGTGGCGGGAATGGTTCCGCTGAATGTCAGAGGCTCGGGCGCGCCGTCCAGATAGATCTTCATGCGGTCGGCGTTGGTGAGGCCGCCGCCGTTGAAGACGAGGGTAAAGTAGCGCCACGCGCCTGCACTGATCGGCGTGCCCGTGGTCTCGCCCAGTGGTGTGGAAGACCCGCTGTTGGCGCGTGCATAGACCTTGCCAGCGCTGGTGCCGCCAGCGAGCGACCAGACGTTGCTGGAACTGCTGCCCTTGATCGCCAGGACGTTGGTGGCATTGACGTCGTCGATACGGGCCCAGCCCGAGACGGTGAGCACGCTGCCGGTATCCAGCGCCGCAACGTTACCGAAGTTGATTTCGTCGCTCGTGGCGAACGCGACACCGTTGCCAATAATCGCCGAGACCGAATCCGCAGCCGTCAGGCCGGTGCTCGCCGTTGAATTGACACCCTTGGGGCTGGCGTCCCGAACCGTGCCGCTGGGGTCCTCGTCCAGGTGCCACACGGCCTCGTAGGCATTACTCCAGGTCTGCTTGGCGTCGTGGGCGACGATCTGCTGGCCGCCGTAGTGGACGTAGATGGTGGTGTCGGCGGCGCTCGAAAGGGTGGGCACCTTGACCCAGGCCACCAGCTGTCCGGTGGTGGAGTTGTAGCTCTGCAGCTCGAAGTCGAGGTCGACGCTGCCGCTGCTGTCGCGGAAGTAAATGTCGCGGCCGTCAGTGCGCGCCAGGCTGCGAATGTCGCTGTCGGTGACGTTGACGAGCACCGGGAAGTTGCTCAGGTCCGCCCCGATGAAGACATCAGCGTTGATCAGCAGCGGTTTGCGATACTCGGCGGCGTCGACGCTGACGCAGCTGCCGCTGATCATGGCGCTGGGAGCCGCCGAGGTGTTGATGGTGACGTCGCAGTTGGGCGCAGCGCTGTGGTCGTAGGTCAGCGCTGCGTCGGTGGGGTCGAAGTTGCTGGCATCGCCGAAGCAGGCGCCGTAGTTCAACTTGGGCGGCCCGTCGTAGACGGCCACGATGGGGGCGGCGATGTCGCTGGCGCCGCCGGTGGGTGTCACCGACATGCGCAGGCTGCCGTCGACGGTCGGAGTGAAGGCGTAAACCGTATCGCCGCCGCCGTCACCGCCGCAGATCTCATCGTGATCGCTCAGGCGCACGCCGGTGTCACCGTCGATGCTGACGCGCTTGAGCGAAACGTCACCGAGGTCGATGGCGACCTGGCCGGTCTCGCCGGCGCTCGGGAAGTCGCTGGCCTCCACGTAGCTCACCGGCTGGGCCCAGCTGGCGCTCATGTTGGCCAGGTCGGCGCTTCGGACCACCCAGCGGTCCATGGTGATGTCGGCGGCCGCGACCGGTGACGCCAGGGCGGCGGCGGCGGTGTCGCGCTCGGCCGCAAGCGGCGCCGGCTTGGTCACCGCGCGCGGATCGGCATCGAAGAGCGAGATCCAGTGGGCCGTGGTGGTGTCCTCGGCGCTGATGAAGACCTCCGTGGGGGACGGCAGCGTGAAGGTGAAGAAGGCGTCTTCGTGGTTGGCCTGCACGTTGCAGGTGCCGGGGACGGCGGCCAGGTCGAAGACGTTTTCGTGCAAGTCCTCGGTGGAGGCGTCGCCGCTGTAGCCGACGGTGCTGCCGATGGTCACGCTCTGGGCGCTGTCGAGGGTCTCGTTGGTGGCGGCCACCGCCGTGTAGCTCGCCGGATCGAGCGCGGCGTTGCTCAGGGGCGCATTGCCGGTAGTCACGCCGCCGTCAAAGAGCGCCACCGAACCATCGAAGCCGGGCCCCTTCAGGTCGATGCGCACGTCGGTGTTGGCGCTGGTGGAGAACTTGTAGATCGCGTCGGCGGCGCCGTCGCTAACGCCGCAGACGGCCGAGCCCCCACTGGTATCGTCGAAGCTCGGGTAGGTGGCGGTGGCATCGGCGGTGCTGTCGGTGGTCACCGCATAGGCGGTGGCGTCGATGGTGCCCAGGACCGAGACGGCGTCGCCCACCGGAGCGCTGCCGGCCACCTCACTGACGGCGGAGAAGGTCAGCAGCGACGAGTCCACCGTACGCACCTGCCAGGTGCCGTCGATGCTACCGATCATGCCGCTGTTGTAGGCGTTGGCCCGGCTGTCGGCGAGGTTCGCGGGGCTGACGGCGGAGTAGTCGCCGGCGGCGGCGGTGGCGTTATCCGGTCGCTGGATCGGCGTGCTGTCCCACAGCGCCAGCGTGTGGGCGAAGCTGGTGCCGGCGCTGGTGGCGATGCGCACGTCCTGGGTCCCGTCGACGCTGAACGAGAAGAAGGCATCGGCGGCGACGGCACCGGCGCTGCAGGTCAGGTCACCGGCGCTGAGCGACTCGTCAAACGCACCGCCGGGCAGGTCGCTGGTCATTCCGGCGGTGCTGCCCGTGTAGGCGACCGCGCTGCCGATGGTGACCGCCTGGGCCGAGAGGAAGTCCTCGTTGGACGCGGGGCCGCCCATCACCGACTCCTGGGCTCCGGCCGCCAGGAACGTCGAACTTGACTTTTGGTTATTGTACTCCGCCTTGACCCAGGCCGGCGAGCGCGCCACCGAGGCGATGCGCACCTCGTCGAGCCAGCCGTACAGAGGCTCGTCGGTCGTGTAGTCGAAGCCGCCAAGCCATAGCGGCCCCGTATTGGCAGCGAGCTGGGCGGTGGTGTCGCCGTTACCGAGCAGCACGCCATTCTGGTAGAAGGCCGGGAAGGCCCCCGAGGCGGACACCGTAACCACGAGATGCGTGGGGGTTCCGATCGGCGCGTTGTAGCCGGTCTTGGTGCCAGTCGAGGGATTTCCGTCGTACCACACCCACTGCCGTGCGGTATCGCCAATGCCGACGTCGTAGTTGGTGGTGGCGGAGTTGGTGACCCGCTTGGCCACCATGGCTTCCCAGTAGCCCGGGTCGGTGCTCGAAACGTTCACCCACAGCGAGATCGTGAGCGCCGAGGTCATGTCCAGGCTGTTGCTGTCGGCGGCGTTGAGCCAACGGGCGCTGGTCCCGAAGTCCACCGCATTTCCGATCTGGCCCGCGGTGGAGGTGGGCGCTGTGAGCGGGGGCGTGAGGGTGTTGCCGTTGCCGCTGGAGTCGAGTTCCGTCGAACCGCCGTCGTCCAGGTGGTAGACCGCGCCAAAGCTGTTGCCCCACACGCCCGTCGGATTGCTCCTGTCGATCGTCGTTCCGTAGCCGTAGTGGATATAGAAGTCGGTGGCGACGCTGTCGCTGACCGAGGGCAGCTCGACCCAGGCGACGATGCTTCCGGTGGCCGAGTTCCAGGACTCGATCTCGTAGTCGAGCACGGTGCTTCCATCGGAGCCGGTGAACCAGAGGTCGGCCGCGTCGGCCCGCGAGACGCTCAGGTCCACGTCGGTCATGCGCACCAGTACCGGGAAATTCACCAGGGACTCGGCCGCGGCGCTGGTATCGACCTGGGTCGGGTCAATCGAGAGCCGCTTGCGATAGCCGAGCAGCGTCGAGAGATCGGTCGTCGGCGTCGCCTTCTCCAGCTGCGTCAAGGGATCGCCGAGGCCGTTGTCCTCGTAAATCTGCATGGCGGCGGCGAAGCCGGGCGTCGGGTTGTCGATGTTGAGCTGGACCGTGGTCGCACTGCTGGCGGTGAAGCTGTAGATGGCATCCGGGGATGCCTGGTCGGTCAGCGCGCATTCCTTGGGATAGGTCGCGCCCAGGGCCGCGGTGCTGCCTCCGCTGATGATGGACTGGGCGCCGACGACATCGCCCAGAGCGACAAGCGCGTCGCTCGCGGCGGCTGCCGGGCTGCCGACGCTGAGCTCACTGACCTGCATCGTGCTCATGTCACCGCTGCGCGCGATCCAGGTGCCGTCGATGTCGCCATGACTGGCCGCAAACGATGCAGCCTGGGTGTCGTAGGCGCCGGGCGAAGCGGCCGGCTGCACCAGTGGGGAGTCGTCAAAGAGCGCGATGCTATGACCGAAGCTGGTGCCGGTGGAGGCGATCTCGATGTCGGTGGCGCCGTCGGTGGTGAAGCTGAAGAAGGCGTCGCCGACCATGCCGGCGCCGCAGACGCCGCCGCCGTAGTCGGGGGCCTCGGAAAAAAGAGCGGCGGGGAGATCCGAGGAGTAGCCCGTGGTGTTGCCGGTGAAGGTGGCGCCGATGGCGTCCAGGCCGCTGGCAGCACCCACGTTGAAGGTACTGGCGAGCAGGTCGTTGGAGGCCAGCGCCACCTCGGGGCCGATGCTCACGAAGGTCGAAGCGGTGCGCTGGCTCTGGTAGTCGGCCTTGACCCAGGCGGCCGAGCGGGGCGTGGTGGAGACGCGGAACTCGTCGAGCACGCCTGCGGCGCCGTTGCCCGTGCTGTAGGGCGCATCGCCGATCCAAAGTTCGCCACCGTTGGCGTTGAAGCTGGTGGGAATGGCCGCGGCGTAGGTCAGGGGCTGCAGCGCGCCGTCCAGGTAGATCTTCATGCGGTCGGCGTCGGTGCTTCCGGTACCGTCGAAGACGTAGGACCAGTGGTGCCATACGCCGGCGCTAATCGGCGAGCCGGTGGTTTCGCCCAGCGGCGCCGAGGAGCCGTTCGTGGCGCGGGCGTAGGCCTTGCCCGCGCTGGGGCCGCCCGCCATCACCCAGGTGTTGGTGGAACCGCTGCCCTTGATGATGAGCACGTTGGTGGCGTTGAGGTTGTCGATGCGCGCCCAGCCCGAAGTGGTGAGCGCACTGCCGCTGTCGAGCGCCGCCACGTTGCCGAAACGAATGTCGTCGCTGGTCAGCATGGCGACGCCCTTGCCAATGATGGCGGCCACGGAGTCGCTGGCGACCAGGCCCGAGGTGGCCGTGGAGTTGACGTTGTGGCTGGTGGAGTCGCGCACGGTGCCACTTGGGTCGTCGTCCAGGTGCCAGACGGCCTGGAAGCCGCTGTCCCAAACGGCCACCCGATCGCTGCGGTCGGTGCTGCTGCCGTCCCCGTAGCGCAGGTAGATCATGGTGTCGCTGCTGCTCGAAACGCTGGGCACGCGCACCCACGCGGTCAGGTTGCCGCTGGCTCGATCGAAGGCCTGGCGTTCGAACGACAGCGGATTGCCGCCCGCGTCGGTGAAGTAGACGTCGAAGCCGTCGGCGCGTGGGTCGGTCTGCAGGTCGGCGTCGCCGCTGATGCGCACCAGCAGCGGATAGTCGCTGAGGTCGGCGTCGACCTGGGTGGAGTCGATGGTGAGGGCCTTCTCGAAGCCGCTTCCCATGGGCGTCACGGAGGCGACGAAGTCTGCTGATGTCAGCGGCTCGCCGCTGGCGCCGTCGAAGACCGCCACCACAGGGCTGAAGCCCGGGCTCGGGTTTTCCACCGACGCACGAACGGTGGTGGTGCCGGTGGCCACAAAGCCGTAGATGGCGTCGGCGGCGAGGTCGTCGATCAGCGCCCCGCCGCACTGCAGCACGAGGGGGTGCTTGGCGTAGTCCGAGGCGAGGCCACTGCTGTTGGCAGCGCCGATCTCGACCTTGCCTCCGACGACCGGATTGGTACCGGCCACCGTGAGGTCCTGGATCGCGTCGGTATTGCTCGCCGTGATATTCACGCTGCTGAGCTCGCTGACGCCCAGCGTCGACATGTCGGTGCTGAGCACCTGCCAGCCGCCGTCGATCGCGCCCAGGGAGTTGCCCGCGGCAGCGGCGCGGGTGTCGTTGTTCATGGACACGGCAGCGGGGGCGGAAAACTGGTCGCCCGCGTCCCACAGCGCCAGCACGGTGTTGTAGCTGGAGCTGGCGCTGTCGATGATGACGGTGGTGGTGGCGCTGAGGGAGAAGTCGAAGAAGGCGTCCGGTGCCGACGCGTCGGCCGAGCAGACCTTGCCGCCCAGCACGTCTTGCTGGTCGAAGATCACACCGGCCACGTCGCTACCCATGGACGAGGTGTCGCCCAGGAAGCGTTGCGCCGCGCCGATGGGAGCGGTCTGGGCGCTGGCCAGGGTCGGCAGCTCGTTCGGGTTGCCCGGGTTCAGATCGGTGAGCGTGGTGCCCACGTCCTCGGCGCGCGTGAGCGGGTCGACCCCCGGCTCGCCCTCGAAGACCGCCACGTGGAAGTTGCCGGTCTGCCCCGGGTTGTGAACGCCGACGCGGTAGGTGTTGCCCGCGGTGCCGCTGAACTTGTAGATGGCGTCGTTGCCGAGATCGTCGGCCATGCCGCAAGTCAGGGTGGTCTCGCTGTAGGTGTCGGCCAGGCTGGCGGTGGAGCCGCCGGTGACGCTCATGGCCAAGCCCGCCATGGAGCCGATGTCCTGGATTGACTCCGTGTTACTCGCCGCGACGCTCGAAGAGGTGAGCCCCTCGGCGGTCTTGCCCACAGTGGTGTCAGTCAGCACCTGCCAGGTTCCATCGACGGCCGAAAACTCCGTGGTCGCCGCGGCCGCCGTGGCCCTGGTGTCATGGTTGCCCGTAGCCGCCGCAAAGCTGCCGCCGGTGAAGGGATTGGGAGCGGCCGAGGTCGGGCGCGCGGCGCTGGCCGGCAGCTTGTCCTTCCACACCGAGACGGTGGTGTCGAAGCTCGAGCCGAAGGTGGTGATGCGCACGTCGGTGGCGGTGGTCAGGTCGAAGGTGAAGAGCGCGTCCGGGGTGCCGGCGGCAAAGCAGGCCATGCCGGCGACGCTGTCAAAGGCCGCGGTGGGTGAGACGTCGGCGCTCATGATCGAGGTGTCGCCCTGGTAAGTGGCGTAGTTGCCGATGGTGACCACCTCGGCCGTCGCCGCCGCCTCGTTCGAATTGTTCTGGGCGACCGTGAAGGCGATGCGACCGTAGCCGCCGCCACCGCCGCCGCCGCCGTTGGCACCTTCGTTCGCGGCCGTGCCGCCGTTGGAGCCGGGGCCGGTGGAGCCAGCTGCACCCGCGGTGCCGCCGCTGCCCTTGCCACCATTGCCGCCATTGGCCTCGGTCGCCATCGTCACCACCGCGGTGGTCTCCACCAGGATGCCGCCGCCGGAGCCGCCGCCGGTACCGCCGCCCTCACTGCCACAGCCGGTCTGTCCGGTGCCGCCGTTGGCGCGCAGGGTGCCGCCGGTGGTGAGCGTACCGGCCACCGCCAGCTGGAAGGCGCCCGCGCCGGCCGCGCCGATGGCCGTGCAGCCACCCCCCTTGCCGCCTCCGCAGCCGCCCAGGAGCGGCACCAGGCTGACGTCACCGCGACCAGGACCGCCGACGCCGTTGTTGTTGCCGTCGCCGTCGCCGCCGTTGCCACCGGCGGTGCCGAAACCGCCACCGCCGCCACCGCCGCCACCGCCGCTGCTCGAGCCGGTGCCGTCGGTGCCCGCGCTGGAGCCGCAGCTGACGTTGCCACCGGCGCCGGGCGTGGTGGCGTTGGCACTGGCGTCGATGACGCCAGCCACGGTCGCGTTGCCGTCGACCGCGAGGATGACGGGCTTGTCGCCGCTGAGCGTGAGCGTGCTGCCGGCCGGAAGGTTCAGGGACTTGAAGCGCAGGATCGTGACGTTGGGCCCGGTGCCCGAAGTCTGGGGCTCGCCCGAGCTGACTTCGGGATAGACGCCGCACCAGTCGCCGCTGAAGCTGCCGGTACCGGTGGAATCGAAGCCGCGCGAACCGGTGGTGCAGCCCAGACTCACGTCACTGGTATAGGTGTAGGCGTTGTGGTTGTAGTTGCTGGGCGCAAAGCCGAGCTTGATCGGCGTGGCGGGCAGGTCGCTGATCAGCAGCGGACCGCCATCGGTTCCGTCGTAAAGCGCCACGACATGGGGTGAAGCCGGCACGGGATTGTCGAGGGCGAACTTGATGCGCGTATTGGTCGTGGGCGTGAAAGCGTAGATCGCATCGGCCGCAGTGGAGTCGGCGGCGCAGACCAGGGTATTGGCGGGCACATCGCCAGCCAGGCCGCTGGTGTCGCCGCTGAGCAGGATCGATTGGCCGCTGATGTCACCGACGTTGACGGGCGTACCCGCGAGACTGTCGCTGTCGGCCAGGGCATAGTCGGCGGGCGCCGAGAAACCGCGCGCCGTCAGCTCGCTGATGCCAAGGCCGGTGCTGTCACCGCTCTTCACCAGCCAGCCGCCGTCCACGTCCGGCGTGATCGGTGCGGCAACGGCGGCCGTGAAGGTGTCGTGGGTCGTGGTCGGCGTCGCGCTGGGCACCGCGGGCTGGGCGCTTGGATCCCAGAGCGCCAGCGTGTGACCAAAGCCGGTGCCCGCGGCGTTGATGCTGACTTCGACCGGCGTCGTGCCCAGGGGATCGCTGCCGGCCGCGTAGCTTGAAGCAACCTGGGCCGTGCTCAGCGCCTGATCGTGGATGCGGAACTCGTGGATGATGCCGCCGAAGTCCGGGTCGCTCGAGACCAGGCCCTGGCCCAACCAGCTGTTGACGTCGTTTACGCCCGCGAGGGTACGCGAGTCCAGGGCCGTCGAAGCCACCTGCGCGCCGTTCAAGTACAGCCGCAGGCTGCCGCCGCTGACGTCGGCCACGGCCACGGCATGGTAGAGCGTATCGGTCCCCAGCGCGGCCGGGCAGTCGGCGTTCAGCGCACCGCCCACGGAATCGAGCCAGGTCAGGCGACAGGCGCCTGCTGCGGACAGGGGCTGCAACTCCAGGGCCGTGACGGCAGCAGTGCCCTGCCCTAGCCCGCCGCCAGCGTTACTGGCCCCGAAGCTGAAGACGCGCTGGCCGGCGCTGCCGCCATGCCAGCTAAACCAAACCTCGAAGCTGGCGTCGCTGAGGCCACCGATCAGGCCACCCGGAAGATCCACGTACTCGTTGCTACTGCCGCCGCGCAGGTAGACCTGGCCCGTGTTGCCGAGCACGGTCTTCTTGAGCGTGCCGTGCTGGGCGCCCACCGAGTCGTAGATGGCAGTGCCCAGACCCTCGAAGCTGTAGCGGTCGACCAGGCTCGTGGCTAGGGCATCGGCGCCCACCACCGTGAAGCTGTAGTAGGCGTCGGCGCCGTCGAGGTTGTCCTCGCTGCACAGGGCGCCGCCCAGGGCGCTGCGCTGGTCCCAGGAGAGCAGGCCGCCGCTGTAGCTGTTGTCGCCCGTGGTACCGGCGTAAACCTCCGTCGGACCGAGGCTGCTGGCGATGGCGTCGGCGGGCTGATTGCTCAAGGGCAGCTCGCACACGTATGCCTGGGTGCCACTACAGGGCTGGTCATCCCAGACGTCGGCCGCGCCCATCGAGAGGCAGTCATCGAGGTCGGCACTGGGCTCGCCCGTGCCCCAGGCCGCGAAGTGGCCGCCCGGGGCAGAACCGGCGCTGCCGCCAAGCCAGACCAGCTCGCCGTCGCCGAGCCAACGCCAGCTGTCGTTGCTGCGGGCATCGTGCAGGCCGAGCCAGGCGGCGCTGGCGGTCAACCCCTGGATGAACGCGTTTTCCGCGACGTCATCGACGCGCGCCAGGTACATGCCCGCGCTCTCGCAGTCGTTGCCCGCGTTGGCCCAGGTGCTGACGTTTGTGCACAGGAAATAGGCGTGACCGCCGAAGTACTGCACGCCGGCGGTGGTGCAGCCCGTGGGCGCCGCCACCGTGAAGTTATGGCTGAGCGGCGTCGCGCTCTGGGCCTTGGTCGCCGGGGGGCCGTCGAAGACTGCGATCACCGGGTCGAAGCCGGGCGCGGGGTTATCGACCGCCAGCCGTACGCTCGAACTCTGGGTGGTGCTGAACTTGAAGATTTGGTCGGGGGCGCTGTTGCTACTGCCGCAGGTCAGCGAGGCGGCGCTGTAGTTTGAGCCGGTGGTGCTGGTGTCGGCGCCGCTGGTCTCGAGCTGCTTGCCGTCGATGAAGCCTAGGTCCTGGACGTCCGAGGTGTTGACGAAGTCGACCAGCAGGTCGGCGTCGTTGCCGTCGGCGTTCACCGTCTTGAGCTCATTGCTCAACTCGCCGATGCCCAGCTGCGACATGTCGGTGCTGTAGCTGACCCAGGTGTCATCCAGGGCGGCCATGGTCGCGCTGGCGCGATCGTCGTTGGTGTTGACCACCGTGGGCGCTGGCGCGCTCAGGGGCGAGTCGTCGAAGAGCGCCAGCGTGTGGTCGAAGCCGGTGGCGCCGCTGACGGCGATGCGCACATCGGTGGCCGCCGGCAGTGTAAAGCTGAAGAAGGCGTCGGCGCCGGAAGCGTCCGCGTTGCATTGATTGAGCGCGTCGCCGCCGGCAGCAACTGACGGGTCATACAGGGTTCCGTTCAAACCGCTGGTCAGCGAGCCCGTATTGCCGGCATAGGCCACGTTGGCTCCGATCGACACCGAGTACGCCGTTCCCAGCGTATTGTTCATGTCGCCGGTAGCCGTCGGCGTCGGGCTGATCATGGCGGCGGTCTGGGGCGAGGCCTCGAAGACCGCCAGCACGGGTGCGAAGCTTGCGACGGGATTATTGACGGCGATGCGTACGTCGCCGTCGCGGGCCGGCGTGAACGCAAAGACCATGTCCTTGCCAGCGTCGGAGCTGCCACAGGTCAGGGTCGACTGCAGATAGGTCGCGCTGGTGGACGTGGTGTCGGTGCCGCCGGTGACGAGCTGACCGTTGGCAGCCAAGGCGCCCAGGTCTTGCACGCTGTCGCTATTGCTGATGTCGCCGCCGGCGACGGTGAGCGTGGTCGAGGTGACATTGCCGGGCGCGAGATTTGCGGTGTCACCGCTCAGCACGTACCAGCTGTCGTCCATGGACAGGGCATTGGTGCCGCCGGCCGCGGCGCGCGTCTCGTAGTCGGCGCCCGCCACGGCCGTGGCGCCGCCGAGGGCGCTGCTGCCGTCCGCGAAGAGCGACAGGGTGTGGGCGAAACCGCTGCCTGTGGAATCGAGCACCACCGTCTTGGGCGCACTCAGCGTGAACGCGAAGAAGGCGTCGGCCCCCGCTGGCGCGGCACTGCAGACGGCGCCGCCGTAGAGGTCTGCCTGATCCCACAGCGAAGGCGTCGACGCCGTCCCGTCCATGCTGCCCAGGTCATCAACCATGCCGCCGACATTGCCGATGTAAGTCACCGGGTCGGTGGCCGGCACCACATGGGCACTGCCCGGCCCCTCGTTGGTATTGGGCGAGCCGGCAAGGGTCTCGTCCATGGGCACCACGTCGCTCTTCTTCAGCGGATAGCTTCCGCCACCGCCATTGAAGAGGGCGATCACCGAATCGTGGGCCTCGGTCGTCAAATAGATGCGCACCGGTCCCGTGGTCGAGGGCGTGAACTCGTAGATGGCGTCGATGGAGTCGTCGACGACCGGGGTGACGCCGCAGGCCGGCGCCCGGAAGTCGCTGGTCAGCGATAGCGTGCTGGCGTTGGTCGTGGAGACCTGCTCACCCGAGATCGGCGCGAAGACGCCGGCCGAGACCTCCACGCCCAGGTTCTGGGCATCGACGGTGTTGCCGTCGATGCCGGGCATGTCCACCGTGCGCTGGCTGATCAGGGTGGTGGTCAAGTTGGCCATGTCGGCGCTCTTGACCACCCAGCGGTTATCGATGGGGCCGATTGGGTTGAGCGACGCCGCGGCGAGCGTGTCGTTTTCCATGGCAAAGGCCGCCGGGTCCACGCTGCTGCCGCTGAAGACGATCTCGTAGCTGCCCTCGTAGCCCGCAGCGCTGCCGGTGAGCACCACGTAATAGGTGTCAGCCGGCAGCAAGGCGTTGATCTGCGGCGCCGCGTCGCTCTGCAGACGGCAGGTCGAACCCGCGTCGAGGTAACCCTGGGCGCCGATGCCGCCCCGGAACAGGCCCACCACCGCGCCCGTGAACGAGGCGCTGAAGTCCACCTGCACGCTGGTTTCGTAGGCCAGGTCCAGGCGGAAGACCGCGTCTGGCGCAAAGGCGTCGGCGCCGCATCCGACGAGACCGCCCACCGAGCTGCCGGTGGCCGCCGTGGAGCCCCGAAAATGGCGCAGCGAGCCGAGCACATCGACGGTTTGCGGAGCGGCCGCCGTGGGAACCGGCGGTAGCGTCCCGAAGACCTTCTGCTCGCAGAGGTAGGGGAAGGCACCGCTGCCGGCCGCCGTGTCGACCCAGAGGCCGTCCTGGTAGCGCATGCGGGTGCCGACGTTGCCGACCTCGTTGGGTTCGGTGCCCTGAAAGTTGCGGTAGACGCCGCCCGAAAGGTCGAGCCAGGTGCCTGGCACGTCGGTCGCCGGCGAGGCCCAGGCGACGTAGGGATCGTCTGCGATCAACCCGATGTGATGGTCGAAAGCCGTCGGCGCCACCAGGCCCAGCAGCTCGGCATTTTCGAGCGAACTGTCGACCACCGCCAGCGTGTAGCCCGCCAGGGCGCACATGGCGCGGGCCCCATCCCAGCTGCGCGCGGGGCTGCACTGCCAATAGCGATGCAGGTTCCAGTCGTAGGGCACGCAACCGGGCTCCGGCTGCCCCGGCAGCGCGTCCTTGTCGTAGAGCTGGGTGATGGCCGCGGCCTGGGAGCTAAGACTGCTCACCGAGGGCCGCGTGAAGGGGCTGTCGAAGATGCCCATCACGGTCTGATAGGCCGAGCCCTCGGTGGTGATCTCCACCTCGGTGGTCTTCTCGAGCGTGAAACTGAAGACCGCGTCGGCGCCACCCACGGCCGCGCCGCAGTAATTTGCACTCGGCACGTCGTAGTAGAGTGGCGCCTCCACGTCGTAGGACATGCCCGCCGTCGTGCCGGTGTAGACGTAGGTGTCGCCGCCGGCCACCGGCACCGAATGGGCGCTGGCCTGATCCTCGTGGCTTTGCCCCAACGCGCTTTCAATGCTCGCGAGCTGCGCGTTGGTCAGCGGCAGACCTGTGGTTCCGTCGTAGAGCGCGACAACCGTGTCGAAGCCCAGGTCCGGATTCGACGTGGAGATGCGGACGGCACCACTTTCGCTGGGCACGAAGCGATAGAGGGCATCGGCTGCATCGTCAGCCCCGCCACAGCTCGGCGCAGGGAAGTCGCCCAGCTGGCTGCTGGTGTCGGCATTGACGACCGCGATGCGCTTGCCCATGGGATCGCCGAGGAGCAGCGGCGTGACGTCGTTGAGGTTGCCCGAATTGTCGATCTCGATGGCCGGCTGTGCCGATGGATTGAGGTTCGCGAGGTCGCCGGAGTAGCGGTACCAGGTGCCGTTGACGACGGGCGTGGGGCTCGGATTGAAGTCCGCCAGCGCCGCGGTGTCGTTTTCCAGGGGCACTGGTTCGGGCGCCACGCCGGAGATGGCCGAGGTGTCGAAGAGCATCAGGACCGGTGAGATCATGCCCGAGCCCACAGGCGGCCGCGCGTCGATCTCCACCGTGGTCGCGCGCCTGAGGTCGAATTGGTAGACCGCGTCGGGGGCGGTGATGTCGCCACCGCAGGCGTTGATCAGGGTCGGGTCGTTGCCCAGGGAGGTGTAGAGATTGGGCGCGAGGGAGCCGCTATCGCCGATATACTCGAAGGTACCACCCGCCGACAACTCAACCTGGGTACCGCTCAACAACCAGTCATTGGTATTGAGATCGCTCCCGGTGTTGTAGCGGCAGACGGCGTTATTGCTGGGGTCCAGCTCGCTAGAGCCGTAGTAGACACAGCCGCCGCCGGGGATCAGATACAGCCAGTTGCAGGATCCCACGGTGGCATCGGCGCAGTCCGGATCGACGATACCACAACCGCAATCGCATTGATTCTTCTTGCCGGAGCCGTAACGCGTTGGATCGCAGCGCCACTTGTCGTTCTCGAAGGCGCAGTTCGAGTCGCATCCATCACCATCGACCGTGTTGCCGTCGTCGCATTGCTCGCCCTGCTGCGCGATGCCGTTGCCGCAGACCACCGGCAGGCAGACCGCGTTATTGAGCGGGTCGATCGTGTAGCCCGCAGCCCCGTAGTAGTCGAGCACATCGGGACCGGGGATGTTGAGCAGCCTCAGGCAGTTGTCGTAGTAGGGCAGGAACTGACAGCTCGCGGTCGTGCTGTCGAGACAGTCCGGATCGACGGCGCCGCAGCCACAGTCGCACTCCGGCGTCAGCCCCTGGCCGCCCTCGTCATAGAAAGCCGGATCGCAGTGCCAACGACCGGCCTCGAAGTTACATGAAGAAGAGCAGCCGTCGCCGTTGACGCTGTTGCCGTCGTCGCAGTACTCGTTCCACTCCAGGACGCCATTGCCGCAGCCGGGTAGAGCATTGAAGTCGGTGAGGCGGTAGGCGTTGTCGACGGCGCGCAGCGGCGCTCCCGTGGAGCCGTCGTACAGCGCCAGCACCGGCGCAAAGCTCGGCGCCGGCACTCCCGTGGCGGGATTGGCCGCAGTGCTGATGCGCACCTCGGTGGTCACGCTCGAGTAGAACTCGTAGATCGCATCGGGCGAAGTGTCGCTGCCGCCGCACCAGAAGGCCTCGTAGTCGGCCAGCATCCCCGAGGTGTCACCGCCGAGCACCGTAACCCGGCTACCCCAGACATCCCCCAGGTCCATCGCGCCCATGAGCGTGTCGGGCAGCACCACTTCGTTGGTGTTGTCCGTCATCTCGGTCACCTGGCGCTGGCTGCTGACGCTCAGGTTGGAGACGTTGGCGTCGTAGTTGAGCCAGGACCCGTCGGCGACCGGCGTGGGCGTGGGGTTGCTGTCGGCCTGGATGTAAGTGTCGTTTTCCAGCGTCGTAGAAGCCGGCCTCTCCAGACCGAAGTCGTTGAAGAGCGCGATCACCGGATCGCCCATCATGCCACCCGCAGTGGAAGCACTCGCGTCGATCTCCAAACTGGTCGCATCCTGGAGCGTGAAACGGAAGACCGCGTCGCGGCCATCGGGCGCGGCGCCACAGGCCAGAAGCGTTCCGTCGATGTCGTTGCCCATCGAGGCCGTGCTGCCCTCAAACGTGCGAGGCGGGCCGCTCAGGTCCACCACGTAGGCCGTGTCGCTGCTCTCGTTGGTGTTGCCCGAGGCTCCCAGGTTGGTCAGGGTCGCGGTCGCATCTGGCGCGCCCTCGAACACGCTCACCGTGCCCGTCTTCGCCCCCATGTCCACCGCGAACCGCAGGTTGGTGTCGATCGACGGCGTGATCCTGTAGACCGCATCCGGGGAGGCGCTGTCGCTGCCGCAACTGATGGCTCCTGCTCCTCCGGTGTCGGCGTCGACACTGTAGTTGGGCGCCATCGCCGCCGTCGAGGTCTGAACCACCTCGATCTTGGCCCGGTAGGGGTCGCCGAGGGCCAGCGCGTCGGCGCTGCTCTCGTTGAGCGCCGCCGGGTTTTCGTACTCCAGGCGGCTTTGATAGAGGCTGTCGGCGACGAAGGAATAGCCCCCACCCAGCGTCGACCGGCTCTCGACCAACACGTAGTAGTCATGATTGGCGTAGACGTCGGCCTCGACCACCGCCGGAGTGCTCGCGTTCTCCACCGCGCAGGCCAACTCCAGGCCGCTACCGGCCAGACCGCTTTCACTGATCTTCAGTTGGTACTTGCCCTGCGGCTGCGGGGCGGTTCCCGTAACCACGAGATAATAGGTCTCATTGGCGGTCAGCACCTGATTGGTCAGCCCCGCCTGGCTAGGCGTCGACGAAGCTGCCGTGACATCGACCCCCGGCGCCACCCCGTTGGCATCGCAACGCACGAATTCCGTGCTCTCGATGGTGCCGGATTTGTTACCGTCATGGAAAAGCCCCACCACGGCCGGAAAGTCCGAGCCCGCCGTCGTGACGTCCAGGGTGACACCGGTGGTGTAGCTGAGCCTGAAGACCGCATCTGGCGCATCGGCGGTGGCGCCGCAGGGCCAGTTGGCCTTGCCGAGTATGTTGCTCTCCATCCGGCGCGTGGAGCCGCGGAAGACCTGCGAAACCCCGGCGGGATTCGGAACCACGTGGGCGCTGGGGCCGTCCTCCGGCGCCGGGCTCGCTGGCGCCGGATTCTCGCATACGTAGCGATAGCTACTGGTGCAATATAGGTCGTACCAGAGCTCGCTACCCGAGCGGTAATAGGCGGCGCAGTCGCGACTATCCGGCTCGCCGCTGGCCCAGGCATTGAAGAAGCCGCCCAGGGCAGAGCCTGTGCTACCACCGCTCCAGAAGCGATCGACGTCCGTGTCCGCCCAATACCACTCGTCGGACAGGTCCCGATCGTGGGCCCCGATCCAGCTGGTGTCGGCGGCGCGAATCCCGCTCACAAAGAGGTTTTCGGCAGCGTCGTCAAGGCGCACCAGATAGCCGCCCACATTGCCGCAGTTGGTCTGGGCGCTGGCCCAGCTCTGGCTGTTGGAGCAGGCGTAGTAGAAGTGACCGCCACGACTGTGAACCACACAGCTGGTTTCCGGCAGCGGGCTGACCAGGCTGGCGTCGAAGACCTGCGTGCTGCTGGTGGCGCCGCCGGTCGGCGGAGGCCCGTCGTAGACCGCAAGCGCCTGGTAAATGCCACCCCCGGTTGCCACCTGGAAACGCACGGTGCCGTCGGAACTCGGGGTGAACTTGTAAATCTGATCGGGATAGACCTGCGACTCCACGCACTTTTTCGTCGAAGGCTGGCAGATCATACCGGTGCAACAGTCGGGGTCCGATGCGCAGGTGCCGCCCACGCTGGAGCAGCCCGCAGGCGACGCACAGGTCAAAACGCCGGCTGCGAAATTGCTGGTGACGCCGTTCAAGTCGGCATTGATCACCTCGGTCGTGTACTGCCCCACCGGGTCACCCAGGCTCAGCGCCGTCGCCGTGCTGGTGTGGTTGTTGCCCGTGGCCGCCGCGTCGATCACCGTGCTCTGGCCGGGGCTCTGCGCGTACAGGAAGACCGCCGGCGTAAAACTCGAGTCGTTGTCGTCCTGGGTCGAGATGCGCAGGTGGGTAGCCCGCGTCAGGTCGAAGCTGAACGAGAAATCATCAGCGCCGTCGGTATCCGCGGGACCACAACTCGGAGCCACGTAGTCGGTGTTCAGGCCTTTGGTGCCCTCGCTGTCGGTGTCGATGGCGAAGGCGGTGTTGGTGGCGGTGCCGAGCACGTAGGGGTCGGACTCGTTCGAGAGATTCAAATCCGTGTGGTTCACCGTGCGCGGCGGCTTGCCGTCATGCACACTCAGGACGGTCTTGAAGTTGCTTCCCTCGGTGTCGATGCGCAGGCGCTTGGGCTGATCGAGGTCGAAGGTGAAGACCGCGTCCGGGCCGTCGGCATTGACGCCGCAACCCACCACGTCCGCCGTGTAATCGGCCGTCGGATAGCTGCCGCTGCCGGTACCGTCAGCGGTATCCACGCCACTGCTGCCCGAGTCGACCAGCGAGAGCATGTCGCCGATGTAGGTGACGTAGTCGCCATCCATCTTGCCATCGCCGGAAATGGCGATGGCCGTGTCAAAGGTGTCGTTGGTGTTGCCGCTGCCGCCGAGGATGAACTTGTCGGTGCCCAGCGTGCTCGGATTGTCCGGCAGACCGCTGGGCAGGCCCTCGTGTAGCGAAATGACAGTCGTGAAGTCTGTCTCTGCGGAATCGATCACCACGGTGGCATCGACCACGGGGCGGAAGGTGTAGACCACCTCGTTGGTCTCGCCGTCGGCCCCGCAGCCGCTAATGCCCCCCAGGTAGCCACGCGCCGACTCACCGGAGGCCGCAGAGGTGCCCAGGTAGGTCAGGTAGGTCAGGTCGGGCCCCGAAGGAATCGGATTGACGCGCGTACCGCCCACGTCGATGGGTTCCTGAATCGCCGAGGGAACGCCGCGGTAGAGCGAGAGCACCACCGGCATCGTGGTGGCTGTCGTCGGCGGATTGTCCGCCGTGTGCACGTTTGCGGCAAAGCGCACGGGCGCGCCTGCGCCACCGGTGGCGACGGTAAAGCGAAAGACCGCGTCGGGACCCGCCGAGTCCGGATCGCAACCGGTGACCACGCTCGGAATGTCACCGGTCATGTGGGTGAGGTTGCCGGAGGCCACCACGAACTGATTGGTGACGTCGCCCAGGTTCATGGCAGTGGCGAAGGCCTCGGTCTGCGACGGCACGAAGCGCGCGATGCCGTCGCTCGTCAGCTGCCCGTTGCGCGCAATGGCTGCGCTGTAGGGTGCGTTGTAGCCGGGCGGGCCGTTGTGCATCGGGTCGTCGGTGAAGAGCAGCACGATGGGAATGGCGTCGTCGCGGAAGCAGGGGTAGCCAAACGTCGCCGCAGGGCAGCCCGCACCGAGGCGTTCGGGCACGTTGGGGGAGCCGTGTCCGAAGAACTGCCCCTTGCCCGTCAAAAGGGAGTGCAGGCCCACCATGTCGCCCTCGGGGTAGTCGAGGTTGGCGTTGGTCACGAAGCTGCGGATGGCCTCACGCACCCGGTCGACGTCGTCAGTCATGTCGACGTAGTGCCTGAAGGCCACCTCGTCGCTGTCACCGTAGCCTCCCAGCGGAATCTCGTTGAAGAGGCCCGTGCCGAAGAAGGAGTTGCCCATCAGACAGCGGATGGCGCCGACCACGCCCTTTTGCTTGAGCTCGTTGTCCGGCAGGCCGTCGAAGTCCAGGTCCGGGCAGTTGGTCTGCGTGGAGCTGGTGCAGTAGTCGTTCTGGGCGTCCCGGCAGTCGCCCTGGTTTTCGGCGTTGACCCTGTCCATGCAGGCGGTGAAGTCACCGCCTGTCTGAGCATCGCAACAATTTTTAAGCAGCGCGCACTCGACGTAGTTGCCGTCGGTCATCGACGCCACAAGGTTATCGCGCTCGCCCGACATGGTCGTCGACATGTCCATCAGGAAGTACACGTCGGCATGCTGGACCTGGTAGGCGATGTCGATGGCCGTCTGCCCCGCTTCGCCACGGTCCAGGATGTGGAAGATGGTCTGGTTGTTGGAGTCGGGAAGTGGCCTCACCTGCCCGTTGCAGTCGGGATTGCTATCCACCGTCGCTGGCGTGCACTCATCCCACTCGTCGGGAATGCCGTCGCAGTCGGTATCGGCCAGGGTGCCACCGGTGATGCAGTCGCTGACCGGACCGGTAATGGTGGGACAGATCGAGGCCAGCGCCGTATTGCAGACCGCGTCGTCTGCACCGGCCACGATGGTTTGGCACTCGCTGTAGCTTTCGGAGCTGGCCGGCAAACGGTCGTCGCAACACTCCTTCAGGCCCGAGCAGCCGGTCAACACCGGCACGCCCCCCTCGCCACCGTCGCCGCTGCTCACACCGCCGTCGCCCGGCCCCAGGCTCAAGCCACCGCCCGAGCCGATTTTCACGCCCGTGCCCGCATCGCCGAGGGTCTGTAGCGGATCGCGCACGATGAAACACTTGGGCTCGCAGAGGCTGCAGGTCTCGGGCGAGGCGTTCGGGTCGATCACGGAGCGCACGGCTGGATCGGGCGTGATCACGTAGCTATGCACGTCCGTGCAAGCGCCCCACAGCCCGTCGTGACAGTAGCGGGTGCCCTCGTGACACATCACGTTGCCATCTTCCAGATACTTGTCCGGAAGGAAGCAGGAGATGGGCTGCTGGCCGCCGGGGCAAGGACAGCCCGCCTCGGGCCGCGCGCACGTCCGACACTCGTGGGTTATGCCCGCGTCGTGGTCATTGCAGTCGCTACCAAGCGAACAGCCCACGCCGAAGCCATCGCCGTCCAGGTCGACACAGTCGGCCACGCTCGCATCCATGACGGGCGAGGCTCCACCGGAACCGCCTCCCTCGAAGCAGCCGGTGACGAAAAACACACCAAACAGCCATGCACCTAAGCGACGCATCCAAGCCCCGGAAAAGTCCGCCAGCTCCCGGATTGCAGTATTTCACTGCGTCGGAGGCGCTTCAATGTGGTTGCACCACCACAGAGTGCGATACGCACGAAGGTCATCCCGTCCCATGCCTCTGCAATGGCCGTTCCCAAACGGGACAATGGCGTATTTCCTCTGCATCCGCCGCCGTAGAAGAGCAGCCGCGTTGCAGCCAGTTGCAATGGCACGAAAAAAGTGCGCGAACCCACACCGGGGGTTATGGGGGTTCTAGCACTACTGTGTCAGGTGTCCTTTCGATCACATAGGCGTTCTCCTTCTGCACGAGCCGGCCGATCGCGCCCATCCCTGAGCGTTCCCTACTGTGCGCTCTGGCACTCGTAAGTCATGTACCAGCGGTAGAGTGTCGGACTCTTGCTAGCGATGTCGTTGGCGGTGAGGCGAATGCGCACCTTGGCGTAGGGCTTACCGTTACTTCCGTCGCTGAGGTTGTTGACGATATCGCCGGGCGGGCTGCGGTAGACGCACTCTCCGATTGCCGTGTCGCAACTGGAGATCAACACGTAGCCCTGGCCGTTGTCGCCGTTTTCCGAGCAATCGGCGTCGGCGGCGCAGAAGCCCCTACGCTTGGGCGGACTGATGAACTGACACTGGCCGCCAGCGCCGCAGAAGCCGTCCTTGACCTCACCCGAGTCCAGCATCCGACCCTCGCAGTCGCTATCGAGGGTGCAGCCGCCACTGGTGGAGATCACAGTCATGATCTCTTCATAGCGAGTGTCACAGGTGGCGAGCTCGGCCACTGTATCACCCGTGCAAAGATCGAAACTCAGACTCGTTCCGTACGGCACGTCGGCCTTGTAGAAGAAGTCGGTCCAGACCTGTGCCTCATTGGTGGTGCACTCCGGGTCGAGGAAGTCCACACGACCGTCGTTGTCGTTGTCGACTCCGTCCAGGCAGCTGCCGGGCAAACAGCCCGGATCCGGCGGATACTCCGGACGGATGTCGGGCGCGAACTCCCCGGCGTCGAGGTAGTCGCCGTCCATGTTCAGGTCCACACCGGGATCGTTGAAGTCGCCATCGCCGTTATTGTCTACGCCCGGGTCGATGTAGTCGCCGTCCTGGTTGGCGTCGAACCCGCGGTCGATGGCGCCGTCGCCGTTGTTGTCCGCGCCGTCGCTACATGTATTGGCGCCCGCGACTTCACCCTCGAGCTGCCAGAAGTTACAGCCGCCACCGTAGACTTCCTGCTCGTAGCTCCCCGCGCTGGTGAAGAGACCGGCCGCCTGATCGACCTGTGTCGGGAAGTCCTGGTTGGTCGGAATGATGTAGACGGGAATCTCCTCCAGCACGTACTGGCCGTCGCCCACGATATTGACCTGGAAGTGGTAGCCGCCGAAGGGATCGTCGGGGTTCGGAATCAGGTTATTCGGGAACTCGGGATTGGTGATGGTGACGACGAAACGCGGCTGGGCACCCGGCGAGCATCCGCAGATTTTGTTGCTCGTCTGCCAGGTCTCCGGCGGTTTGCACGCATAGCTGCAGCCGCTGGTCCACTGCGCACACACCAGCTGCTGCAGCGGATCTGCGGGATCGGTGCACTTCTGGTAGCTGATATCGAAGCCCGGGTTGCCCTGATCGCCGAGGGAGATGTCCATGGACAGGAAGTTGGCCAGGTCGCGCACTGCCAGCGCCAAGCCCGAACCGATGCCGCTACCGCTGCTATCGATGAAGCGCGTCATGCCGTCGTTCAACGCCGGATCGATGGCGCCCGAGGCCTTGGCCAACGCGCGAGCCTGATCTTCGGCTCCGCTGCAACGGCTACCCAAGCTGCAGGAAAGCACCGGCAGCACCTTGACGCCCGTACTGTCCAGGGCGTCGGTGACCTGGGTCAGCGTCGGCGGCACGTACTTGGTGCCCGGCACGCCGTCTGCTGGATCGCCGACCTGCAGTTCGTAGAAGCCCGGATCGGTCGCATCGCGCGCCTTCACGGTCAGATAGTAGGTATCGTCGGGGAGTGTCTCGGTGAAGAAGCTGTTGGCCTCACCGCGATCACTGAAGTCGCAGTAGGAGGGACTGGAGCTGGAGCTATAGGGCTGCATGTCCGGGCAGACGGTCTGGCAGCTGACCAGGTCGCCCGTTCCGCTGCGCAAGCCCAGCTCGTCGTAGAGCTTGATGTTGTAGTCCCCCTGCTGGAACTGACCGTCGCCCTTGAGCAATAGCGTGTAATCTTCGCCCGCCTTGACGTCGTAGCTGATGCGCTCCGCGAAGTCCGAGTCGGCACAGGCCACGGCATTGTCCGGATGGGCCACCGTGTCTCGCAGGTTCAACTGGTAGGTGCCGGTCTGGCCCGGCCCATCGCCCTTGACCACCAGGTAGTGGGTGCCGGCCTGCAAGTCCACCTCGAGCGCCGAAGTGTTGTTCGGGCCGCTGCCCGCATCACAGGCAATGCGGTTGAAGTCCGTGAAAGCGTCCGCATCTTCCACCTGGAGTTGGAAGGCCCCTTCGTCTCCATTCACGCCGGATACGATGGCGTAGTAATCACCCGCCGGATAGGTCGCTTCGATGCTGGATCCCTCCACCGCGCAGGCGATGGGCGTGTCGGCCGCCACACCCTGGGAGGCGGCGACGTCGTCGATCGAAAGCCTGTAACTGCCGGCATCACCCGTGGTGTCGCCCTTGACGACCACGAAGTATTCCTTGCCACCCTGCACCGGAACGCCGTCGACCTTGCCGTCCATATCGGCGTCGCCACCGTCCAGGGTGCCGAGCGCACAGCCGATCTCGGTGCCGGCCGCGGAACCCGTCGTGCTCAGGTCGTTGAAGGTAATGCTGTAGGCGCCGCCGGCGCTGGCACTCGCTTGCGGGTCGGTGTCGCTGAGCACCACAATGTAGTCGCCGGCCGAAAGCTCGCGCGTGATCTTCGAGCCGTCGGCGGAAGTCGCGCAGGCGATGGACTGCGACGAGCTGGCGTCGCGGATCGACAGGTTGAACAGCTCGTTGGACGCGGCGTAGTTGCCGCTGCTGTAGATGCTACCTTTGACCACCGCGTAGTAGTCGCCCGCTGCGAGCGTCGCGCTCACCTGCGAGGCCGTCGTCGACCCGTCCTTGTTGTCGTTACAGCCCACGGACGTGCTGAAGACGTCGGTGGCGTAATTGGTGCCGAAGCTGGTCGCGTTGCCCGGGTAGATCGCGAGCACCGTGTCGAGCTGCGAACCCACAGTGTCGACCGTGATCTCACTCTGCTGCAGCAGCGTGAACTTGAAGAACGCGTCCGGCGAGGTGGGGTCGGCGTTGCAGCCCATATTCGCCGCACCGGCATCGATGCTCTCCACCGTCAGCCCGTAGCTGCCACCCGCGGCGTCGTCCTTGACCACCACGTAGTAGGGAATGTTGGGCTCGATGGTCGCGGTCAGCGTCTGGGTGTCGATGGTCTCGTAGTCGCAGCCGATCATCTGTGCCTGGTTGCCCACCACACCGATGTCCCTGAACCTCACGTCATAGCTTCCGCCCACGGGGCTGTCGCCCGAAACCACCAGCGTGTAGCTGCCGGCGGGAAGCGTCTGGCTGATGTAGGAGGTGCTGGCGTCGGCGCAGGCGCGCACGCTGGTATTCGACGTCTCCTTCAGCGAGATTTCGTAGGGCCAGCTGGCGGTGCCGTATTCGGCACCGGCGCCGGTCCGGGCGCTGACCACCGCGTAGTAGTCGCCGGGCGCGAGTTCACGCTGGATGCTTGTGATGCCGTCGCTGTCGCCGTTGTCACAGCCGACGATGGTGCCGTCAGCGCCAATCGCGTAGTTGGTGCCGAAGTAGGTGGCCGACGAAGGGTAGATCGCCAGCACGCTGCCCTCCGGCGAACCCACGGGCGCGGTCGGCCCCGACGCGGCGATCGTCACCGTTGCGGTCTGCGCCAGCGAGAACTTGTAGAAGGAGTCAGCGGCGTTCAGATCGGCGTTGCAACCCATGCCGGTGCCGGCCGCGAAGTTCTCCACCGTCAGCTTGTAGGCGCCGGCGTCACTGCTGGTCTGCCCCTTGACGGCCACGTAGTAAGGCTTGTCGGCCTCGACACTGTAATAGAGGGTGTCGGACGCGGTGTCGCAGGCCAGCTCGGTCGAGGCCTCGGCGAACTTGCCGTAGTCGCGGAAGCGTATCTTGTAGTCGCCCTCGGTCGGCGAGGTGCCACCGAGCCCGGCGAGGGCGACCCAGTAGGTGCCGGCATCGAGAGTCTGGCGCAGCGTCGGCTGCACACTGCCGTCGTGGCCCGCGCAGTAGCTGGAGCGCACGGCGTCGGCGTCGCGCACCGAAAGGTTGAAGGGCAGCTGCATGTCGGCGGCCCCGCTGCGCGCACGGACCACCACGTAGTAGACGCCCTGGGGCAGCCATTGGTTGAAGCTCGGATGGGACGACGTTCCTGGATCGTAGCTTCCGCAGGCGATCAGGTCGTCGGGCCGGCTGTCGGCACCGACCGTGCAGCTGCCGGGTTCATCCCAACAGCTGCCGCTGGCGTTGTCGAGTACGTCGGTGCCGAAGTCGGCCGCCTGTGGGAAGAGGGCTACCACGGTCTCGAGCGTCGAGCCCTCGGCGTCGATGGTCACGTTGGCACCGGCCGGGTCGGTGACCTCGAACTCGAAGAAGGCCTCGCCCGCATCCGGCACGTCGCCGCAGCCGAAGCTCGGCACGCCCGACAGGTCCTGCACGCGCAACTCGTAGGCGCCAAAGTCCAGAGCGGTCTGCCCCTTGACCACCACGTAGTAGGGCACATTGCCGTTGAGATCGGCCTCGATGGCCGTCCCGTCGCAGGCGACCAGCGGCGCCGCCGAAGCCGCCACGCTGGCCTGATCCTTGATCAGGAGCTTGTAGCTCGTATCAGCCGGCACCACGCCATCCTGCGGCGTGATGCCCACGTAGTAGGTGCCCGGGTCCAACTGCTGAGTGATACTCGTACCGCCGCTGGCGCTGCCGTCGCCGCAGGCGATGGCGCCGAGCCCGTCCTGGTCGTAGATCTCGAGCTGGACGGCCTGATCCCCGAGGCCACCGGCGACCGCCGAGCCGCGGTAGAGCACGTAGTAGCTCCCGGCGGTCAACGCACAGGTAATCGGCGTCGTGGTCGGGGAGCACGGACATCCAGCCACCGCAGTGCCCGTGTTGTCGAAGACCTGGAACGACCCGTCTAGCACCGAGGCCGACATGTCCAGGGTCACATCGCGGTCGCTGGCCAGGGAGAACTCGACGTAGCCGTCGGGCGCCGAGATCTCGGTGGCGCAGTCCATCGCCTCGACGTCGGTCACATCGGTGATCGCCAGATCAAAGCCGCCCGAGACCGCGCCGTCGCCCTTGACCACCACGTAATAGGGCTGCCCGGCTTGCACCGTCTGGGTCAAGGCCATCTTCCTGGGATCGCCCCCCGCATCCGGCACGCCGCTGGAGGCCACGCACGAGAGCGCAGCGGCCCCACCGCCGCCGAAGAAGCTCCACTCGGCGAACTGAAGTCTGTAGCTACCCGACACACCGCCACGCTCGCTCAGGGCCGCGTAGTAGGTGCCCGGCTGTAGGGTCTGCACGATCCTGGCCGGCGCCGACGCCGTGCCATCATCGCAGAACATGGAGCCCACGCCGTCGTCGTCGCGGATCGAGATCCGCACCGGTTGCTCAGCCGCGCCGGCTGCCACGCTCGTGCCCTTGACCACCACGTAGTAGGCCCCGGCCGCGAGCGATGCGTAGCTCTTGCTGACGCTACTGTCGCCGCAGGTGCCAACCGCGGTGTCGTTGGCGAAGGAGCCGTCGGCGCCCACGTCTCGATAAAGCTGGAAGGCCGCGCTTTGGCTCGAGCCGCCGATGTCGACGGTGATATTGCGCGTCGAAGCCAGCGTAAACGCGTAGTAGGCATCGGGGGCCGACAGGTCCGCACCACAACCGATGTCGGTGGCGCTTTCGTGGAGCGCCGCCGTGGGCGAAAGCGAGCCGACGTCGGTCAGGGTCAACTCGTAGCTGCCGACCTCGCCGTTCAGCTCGCCCTTGACCACCGCGTAGTAGTCCTTGCCCGCCTCAACCGCCACGTCCATGGTCTCGCCCGTGGTGCAGGCGACGGCGCTGCCACCGCCCGCGGCGAAGCTGGTGTCGCCGATGGAGAGGCTGTAGCTGCCGAAGTCCGGCGCGGCCGCGCTGGTGTTGGTCAGGCCCACGTAGTAGGTGCCCGGGCTCAGCGTCTGCGTGATGCTGGCTCCGGTGACCGCAGTACCGTCGGCGCATGCCAGCGAGCGCTGGCCCTCGGGGTCGCGGATCGAGACCTGGAAGGGTTGCTCGCCGAGGCCATCGCTGGCGTCGGTGCTGCGGATCTTCACGTAGTAGGTGTCGGCGACCAGGTTGGCGCTGATTTCGCCGGTGCCCACGCCGGTCTGGGCGCAGCCCACCAGGGTGTCGGCGGCGGCGCCGTTGTCCTTCCAGACTTCGAAGACCGCGTTCAGGGTCGAACCGTTCATGTCGACCACCACGTCGCGACCGCCGGCGTCGGCCACGGTGAAGGCCATGTAGGCATCCGGCGCGCTGTCATCGGCGCTGCCGCAGCTCATGTTGGCGACCGCACCGACGTCGTCGATGTGCAACTGGTAGGCGCCCTCATCACCGCTGCCAGCGCCCTTGACCACCACGTAGTAGGGCGTGCCAGCCGTGACGTCGTACTCGAATGCGTCGCCGGCGCAGCTGAGGAATTGGGCCTTGTTCTGGGTGACGGCCTTGTCCTCGAAGGAAATGGTGTAGGCACCCGATGTGGCGCCGCCGTCGACGCTGTTGCCGGTGACCGCCACGTAGTAGGTGCCCGGTCCCATGGTCGCATCGATGGTGCCGCCGAGACCGGTCGCCCCGTAGGCGCAGTAGTCGGCGGCGTTGACGCGCTCGTCGCGGATCGAAAGCTCGAAGGCGGCTTCCGCGGCACCACCGCTTCCGTCGGTACCGCGCACCACCACGTAGTAGCTGCCCTGGGCCAGCGTGCGCGTCAGCTCGGTGCCGCCGTTGCTACAACCCTGGGAGACGCCGGCTTCCGTGAAGAGTTCGAAGGCCGTGCTCAACGCGGAGTTCGCGGTATCGATGCTCACGGTGCGGCCGCTCGCGTCGCCGACGTCGAAGTAATAGATGGCGTCGGGAGTGGAGTTATCAGCGCCGCAACCGAGCTGATTGCTGACGGCGCTCAGGTCCGTGAGGCTCAAGCCGTAGGCGCCCTGGTCGCCGGCCGTGCTGGTCGCCCCCTTGACCACCGCCCAGTACTCCTTGCCCGCCTGCAGCGTCACGTCCACGAAGCCGTCGACGCCGCTGCAGCCCATGTTCGAAGCGCCCACACTGGAGAGCGTCGCGTCCTGGAACTCCAGCTGGTAGGCCCCGCTGGTGACGCCGCCGGACAGGCCGGAGAGCCCGACGACGTAGTCCCCCGGCTGCAGGGTCGTGGTCATCGCCGCCTTGGTGCCTCCGGAGCTAGCGCAGTTGATGGATCCGGTGGCGTCCTTGTCACTGATGGTGACCTCGAGCGGGCGCTCACCGGCGCCAGCCAAAACGCTCTGGCCCTTGACGCGCAGGTAATAGGTGCCGGCCGCCAGGCTGACCGTCCGCGGCGAGTCGGCCAGCTCGTAGCAGCTGGCCTCGGCCACGACGTCGTTGCTGGTGTCGCCGTCGGCGCCCACGTCCTGGTAGAGCTGGTAGACACCCGCCAGGTCACCACCGCCGTTACCAAAGGCGAGCTCGACGTTCATCGGGCCGCTGCCCACGGTGAACTCGTAGTAGGCGTCGGGCGCGCTCGGATCGGCATCCACGTTGGCCGCGCCGCAGCCGGTGAGGTTATTGACCGCGCCGATGTCGGTCACCGCCAGGCCATAGGCGCCTTCGTGACCGCTGTTGATGCCCTTGACGACCGTGTAATAGGTCTTGCCGGCGGTCACGGCGACGTCGACGAAATCGGTGGCGCAGGCCAGCTGGGTCGCGCCGCTGGCCAAAGTGTTGGGGTCGGAGAAGTGCAGCCGATAGGCCCCCACGTCGCTGCCGGCTTGACCGGTCATGCCGACCCGGTAGCTGCCCGCCGCCAGCCGATCGGCCCCCGAAAGAGTCAGCGCTCCGCCTACGGCGGTGGTGCCGCTGGCGCAGCTAAGCGCGCCGATGCCATCGACGTCCCTGATCGAAATCTCGAAGGGCTTGTCGCCCGCGCCGGCCGCGAAGTCCGTGCCCTTGACCCTCACGCGGTAGTCGCCCGCGGGCAGCGCCGCCGAAATCAGGTTGGCCCCGGCGGTGTCCGAACAGCCCAGGACCGCGCCCGCCGTGGTCTGGAGCTGGTAGACCGCGCTCAGAGTCCCGGAAAGCGCGACCTCCACGTTCTGGTTGGCCGGCCCCGCCAGATCCGATACCGAGAAGTCGAGGTAGGCATCGGGGGCAGCGTCATTCCAACTCGCCGCACAGCTGGCGTCGGGATCGGCCACCGCCCCGCTGTCGGTGACGGTCAAGTTGTAGCCGCCGCTCTGATTGGCGGCCTGGCCCTTGACGATCACGTAGTAGGTCTCGCCCGCATCCACCGGCAGTTGATACTCGCCGGCCGAGCAGCCGAGGAAGGTGGCCCCGATCGGCCAGGCCACGTTGGGATCCTGGAAGTGAATCGCGTAGCTGCCACCGGCCGATGCCTGGCCCGTGAGGCCCACGTAATAGGTGCCGGCGGGTAGGCGGTTACCGCCGGCCTGGGTGCGCGAAATGCTGGTGCCGGTGACGGCGACGCCGTCGGCGCAGTCGAGGGCGCCGGTGCCGTCGGTGTCCTTGATGCTGGCGAAGAAAGTGCCCGAGTTGCCCGAGGTGCCGCGGGTCTTGATGTAGTACTTGCCGGCGGTGGTCTCGACGTTCGCAAAGGTGTGGGGGCCGTTGTAGCAGGCCGCGGTGACCAGCGTGTCGTCGGCGGTGGCGCCCAAGGTGCCGTCGTCGCGGTACAGCTCCCACGGCGCGTTGGCGTCGGCTCCGGCGGCATAGCTGTCGGCGATTTGCGTGGCGCCCAGGGCCGCACCGTAGATGCGCAACTCGTGAATGGTGGCGGCCAGCTCCGGATCGGCGCTGTCCTGGGAGCGGCCGATCCAGTTATTGACGTCATTGACCAGGTTGAGCGCGTCGGTGCCGGCGAGCGTCACCGGCGAGTTGGCATCCTCGGCACCGTTGACGTAGAGACGCAGCTGATTGCTGCCGTCGTCGAAGACCACCGCCAGGTGTGTGAGCGTGGTCGGCAGCGCCGCGCTCGCCGAAAGGGTCACGGCGCTGCCCGCGGGCTGCTTAAAGCTAACCTGCGGCACGCCCGCGCCACCATCGGCGGCCAAGGAGAGATAGCTCACGCGCGCGCCCTGGGCGCCTTCGCTGCCGCTGTCGCCGAAGTCGAAGATGCGCTCGCCGGCCACCGAGGTACCCGCCGTGAGCCACACCTCGACGGTGGCGTCGCTCAGGGCGCTGAGCAATCCATTGGGCAGGTTCGCGTGCTGTTCGGCAGCGCCGCTGAGCACGAGGTCCCCCGAAAGCGCTCCGTTGATGACGTGCCCGTCGGCGGTGGCTACCAGATCCTCGACCAGGGTGCCGGTGCCCGAGAAGTCGTAGCGATGGGCGACCGACGAGTGGAGTTTGTCGACCTCAACTTCCACCCTGCGCGCCGCCGCCACGTCGAACTCGAAGTAGGCGTCGGGCGAGTCCGGGGCGTCGTTGGCGCAGGCCATGTCCGCGACGGCGCCCACGTCCCCTACCCGCAGCGAGTAGGAGCCGGTGTCGGCGACATCGTCGCCCTTGACGACCACGTAGTAGTCGCGACCGCCGGTAACTGTGGTGCTGAAGGCGGTCGAGCCGCCGCTGGTCACCGAGGCGCAGTCCAGCTGGGTGGCGGCCGCCGGCAGCGTGCCCTGGTCGCGGAAGCGGATGAAGTAGTCGCTGGCGGTGGTGCCCAGGGGCCGGGTGATGCCGACGTAGTAGGTGCCCGCCGCCAGCACCTGCGAAATCGTGGCCTCGCCATTGGCCAGGCCGGTTCCGGTATCACAGGCGATGGCCGTGGGAGTCTGGTAGGCCAGGGCCTCCTCGTCGCGCACGCCCAGGCTCACGATGCCGGTCGGCGACGCGGTCGCACCCTCGGGCTGCTTGACCACCGCGTAATAGGTCGAGCTCGCCGCCAGCAGTTGGGCGATGCTGGGGGAGGCCGCGTCGCTGCAAGCCATGAAGGTGCCGCTGCTGTCGTAGAGCGCGAGCACCACGGAAGCCGTAGAGCCCTCGGTCTCGATGGTGTAGTTGCCCGCCCCGGTGGCGCTGGTCGTGAATGCGAAGTAGGCGTCCTTGCCGTCGTAGGGATCTTCGCCACAGGAGGCCCACTCGCGCGCGTCCTTCCAGGCCAACTCCAAGTTGTAGTCACCCAGGGCCGCAGCGCTGCCGTTCTTGACCACCACGTAGTAGGTCTTGCCCGCGGTGACCTGCAGGTCGTTGATGACGACCGTGTTGGCGCTGGCATCTGCGTCGGCCAGCGGCTGCGAGCCGGCGACGTTGCCGGTGTTGTCGTCGGTGACGCAGCCGACGCTGTCGGCCGGCAAAAAGTCGACGCCCGAGGCGGCGAGCCCCGTGCCGCCACCGGTGGCGTTGAGGTAGATGCGACCGTAACCACCGCCACCGCCGCCGCCGCCGGGCTCTTCGCCGAGGCCGCCGGTGTCGTTGTCACCGCCGGTCGGGGCGAGCGTGGTGCCGGTCAGTCCTTGATAGGCCAGAACGCCGCCGTTGCCGCCGTTGCCACCAGCGCCGGCCTTGAGACCACCGACCGCGGCGCCGGAGCCCGCGCTGGTGCCCGCGACGCCATTGGCGCCGGTTTGGCCCGCGTTGCCGCCGCCGCCGCCGCCGCCACTGCCACCGTTGGCCGTGATCCAGCCAGCGAGGCTGAGCGTGTCGCCCTCGACCACGAGCGAGCCCGCGCTGCCGCCACCGCCGCCGCCGTCGGCATTGTCACCGCCGGTGCCGCCGCCGCCCGAAGCGGAAATCACCCCCGTGGCCGACATGGTCAAGGCGCCCGACGCGCTGATCTGCAGCACGCCGCCGGCCTGGCCCGCGGCCGGATTGGTGGTGGTGCCCATGCCGCCAGCGCCACCCGCGCAGCCGCCGGCCAGCGGGGAGCTGGAGCCATGGACGGCGCCGGCCGCGCCGCCGCCCTGGTCGCCGTCGCCGTCGCCTCCGAGACCACCTGTGGAGCCATAGCCACCACCACCGCCGCCCGAGGCGCCGCTGCTGCTGTTGGGCCCCGCCCCGCCCGAGCCGCTGGAGCAGTCCTGACCACCGCCGGCGCCGGAAGCCGTCGTGCTGGCGTCGGCGCTCACATGACCATCGATGGTCACCGCGCCGTCGACCAGCAGGATCACCGGCCGCGTGCCCTCGAGCTTCAGCGTGTGCCCGCTGGCCACGCTCAGCCCGGTGAGCTTGACGACCAGGGCCTGGGTGGCGCCGCTCTGGTTGAGCGCCTCGTAGGTCGGCGCCGTGCCGCACCAGTTGGTGAAGGTCGGGGTGCCATCGACGGCGCCGCTATTGATGGTGGTCGTCGTCGCACCGGCACAGGTGTTGTCCAGGCTGGTGTTCGGGGCGCCGGTGAAGTCCACGCCCGTGGTGTCGAGGTTGCTGGCCCAGGTCTTGGCCGCACAGCCGGACCCGCCCGCCAGGGTGCGCGCGACCGCCCAGCCGGCGCCACCGCCACCGCCGCCAGCGCCGTCGCCAGCCTCGTTCTGCGTCGAGGTGGCCTGGCCGGCGACGCCTGCACCGGTGCCGCTGCCGCCGTTGCCGCCATTGCCGCCGTCACCGCTGGCGCCGCCGAGGCCGCCACTGCTCGCGTTGTTGGGGCCGTCGCCGCCAGCGACACCATCGGCGAGGTCGTCGTCGTTGCCCTCGCCGCCGCCGCCTCCGTTGGCCGTGACCCAGCCGCCCGCGTAGATGTCGAGCACCGAGGCTTCCACCAGCACGGTTCCGCCCGAGCCGCCGCCGCCGCCGCCATCCTCCTGGTTATCGCCCGCGCCGCCACCGGCGCCATTGGCCTCGATGCGGCCGCTGGCAGTCACCGTCAGTTTGCCCGTAACGCTGAGTTGCACCGCGCCACCGGCGGCGCCGCCGCTGCCGCCAGTGCCCGCGCCCGCGCCACCCTTGCCTCCAGCACAGCCGCCGCGCAGGGGCTCCCCCGCTTCGGCCGGCGAGCCGGCCTGGGCCGCGGCACCGCCGGACGTGCCTCCAGCGACGACGTTGCCCGCACCGCCAGCGCCACCGGCGGTGCGCATGCCGCCACCCTGGCCACCGCTGGCGCCGTTGGCGGAGGTGGCGTCGTCGGTTCCCGCCGCGCCGGTCGAGCCGGTGCAGCTGACGTGACCGCCGGCACCGGGCGTGGTGCCGCTGGCGCTGGCGTCGATGGTTCCGGCCACCAACACATCACCCTCGACGGCGAAGACCACGGGCTTGTCGCCGCGCAGGGTCAGGGTCGTGCCCGCCGAGACCGACAGGCGCTTGAGCGGAATCACGACCACGCTCGGGCCCAGGCCGCTGGTCTGGCTCTGGATCTGGGGCGTGGGCCAGTCGCCGATGGTGTTCTGCACGAAGCTCTGGGCGCCGCCCACGCTCACCACGGTGGAGCCCGAGCGCTGGTTTTCGTACTCGAGCTTCACCCAGTCGGCGCTGCGGGCGCTGGCCGCCACGCGGAATTCGTCGAGCACGCCGCCAGCGCCATTGCCGGCGGCGTACGGAACGTCGCCGAGCCAGAGGTCACCACCATTGGTATTGAAGCTCGCGGGAATGGTGCCGGCGTAGGTCAGGGGCTCGAGCACGCCATCGAGGTAGAGCTTCATGCGATCTTCGTTGGTGACGCCAGAGCCGTCGAAGACGTAGGTCCAGTGGCGCCAGGCCCCGGCCGTGATCGGCGAGGCCGTGGTCGTGCCCTGGGGCGTCGCCGAGCCATCGCGGGCGCGCACGTAGGCCTTGCCGGCGCTTTCGCCGCCCGCCATCAACCAGTTGTTGGAGGTGCTGGTGCCCTTGGCGATCAGGATGTTGAGGGCGTTGAGGTCGTCGATGCGCGCCCAGCCCGAGGTCGTCAGCACGCTGCCGGTGTCGAGCGCCGCCACGTTGCCGAAGCGGATCTCGTCGCTGGTCAGGAAGTTCACGCCGTTGCCAATAATGGCCGCGACCGAGTCCGCCGCGGCCAAGCCCGTGCTGCCCGTGGAGTTGACCCCCTTGGGGCTGGCGTCCCGCACCATGCCGCTGGGGTCCTCGTCCAGGTGCCAGACGGCCTCGAAGCCGTTGCTCCAGGTCAGCGTCGAGTCGTGGGCGTAAACCTGCTGGCCGCCGTAGTAGACGTAGATGGTGGTGGCGGCCGTGCTGGAGACGGTGGGGACCTTGACCCAGGCGACGAGCTGGCCGGTCGCGGAGTTGTAGCTCTGCAGCTCGAACTCAAGGTCCACGCTGCCACTGCTGTCGCGGAAGTAGATGTCGCCGCCGTCGCTGCGCGCCAGGCTCCGGATGTCGCCGTCGGTGAGATTCACCAGCACCGGGAAGTTGCTCAGGTCGGCGCCGATGTGGGCGTTGGCGTTGATCAGCAGCGGTTTGCGGTATTCGGTGCCGTCGACGGTGACGCAGCTGCCGCTGATCATGGCGGCAGCTGCGACCGAGGTGTCGATGGTCACGTCGCAGTTGGATGCGGCGCTGTGATCATAACTGAGAGCCGCATCGGCCGGATCGAAGTTGCTGGCGTCGCCCCAGCAGCCGCCGAAGTTCAGCTTGGGAGCGGCGTCGTAGACGGCCACGATCGGCGCCGCGATGTCGCTGGCGCCGCCAGCGGGCGTCACCGACATGCGCAGGGTGCCGTCGACCGAGGGCGTGAAGGCGTAGACCGCGTCGCCGCCGCCGTCGCCGCCGCAGACCTCATCGTGGTCTGCCGTGCGCAGACCGGTGTCGCCATCGATGCTCACGCGCTTGAGCGAAACGTCACCGAAGTCCATGGGCGTCTCACCGGTCTCGCCGAGCCCTGCGAAGTCGCTGGCCTCGACATAGCTCACCGGCTGGGCCCAGCTGGCGCCCAGGTTCGCGACGTCCGCTTCGCGCACGGTCCAGGCGCCGTCCACGGGACCGTAGCTCGCGGCCAGGGCGGCGGCCGCGGTGTCCTGCTCGTAGACGCCGCTCGAGGCGGGTCTGACCGCCGCCGGTCCGCGCGGGTCGCTGTCGAAGAGCGAGATCCAGTGGGCCGTGGTGGTGTCCTCGGCGCTGATGAAGACATCGGTGTCGGCCGCCAGCGTGAACTCGAAGAAGGCGTCTTCGTGATCGGCGGGCACGTTGCAGGTGCCCGGAGAGGCAGCCAGGTCGAAGACGTCCTGGTGCACGTTCTCGGCAGCCGCATCGCCGCGGTAGCCGACGGTGCTGCCGATGCTCACGATCTGAGGGCTGTCCATGCCCTCGTTGGCCGCTGCCAGCGCGGTGTAGCTGGCCGGATCGAGGTCGCTGTTGCTCAGGGGCAGGTCGCCGGCGCTGAGCCCTCCGTCGAAGAGCGCGATGGAGCCGTCGAAGGCCGGCCCCTCGAGGGCCACGGTGACGTAGGAGGTTGCCGTGGTCGAGAACTTGTAGATGGCGTCGGCGCTGTCATCGCTGAAGCCGCAGACCTGGGAGCCGGCGCTCTCGTCGTCGAAGCTGGGATAGCTGGCGGAGTAGCCGCCGGTGCTGGCCGCCGAGACCAGGTAGCTGGTGCCGTCGATTGCGCCGAGGTTCTGAACCACACCGTCGGCCGCCGCAGTGCCCGCGACCTCGGCCGCGCCCGAACCGCTCAAGCTCGCCGAGTTGACGGTGCGAACCTTCCAGCCGCCATCGATGGTGCCCGCGTGCTCGGCGTTGCCGTAGGCGGCGGCACGGTTGTCGGCGTTGACCGGGGTGATGGCAGCGAAGTCGCTGGCCGCCGCCGTGACATTGTCCGGGCGCGTGATGGGCGTGGTGTCGTAGAGGGCGATGGTATGGGCGAAGGAGGTGTCGGTGGTCTCGATGACCACGTCTTGGGTGCCGTCGACCGTGAACTGGAAGAAGGCGTCGGCCGCGGAAGCGTTGGCGCTGCAGACGGCCCCGCCCGCGTCGCTGGATTCATTGAAGTGGTCGCCCGAGAGGTCGCTCGACATGGTGCTGGTGTTGCCGATGAAGGTGACCTGGGTGGTGAGCGGCACCACCGGCGCGCTGGCGAAGGTCTCGTTGCTCACGCCCACATCGGTGACCGGCGGCACCGTCTCCGTGTAGACCAGCGGATCGCCGAACCCGTTGTCCTCGTAGACCATCATCGCCGCAGCGAAGCCGGGACTCGGATTGTCGATGTTCAACTGAATGGTGGTGGCGCTGCCGGGTGTGAACTTGAAGATGGCGTCGCGCGCGGTCTGATCGGGGACCAGGGCGCAGCTGGCCTCGACCGGATAGGTCGCGCTCAGCCCCGAGGTGGTCATGTCGCTCAGCAGCAGACGCTTGGGAACGATCTGGCGGCCGACCGGATTGCTCAGGGTCACGATGTTATCGGTCGCCGACTCGGTGGGTGTACTCCTCGACAACTCGCTGACGTTCATCGAGCCGGTGTTTCCGCTGCGCACGACCCAGCGGCCGTCGAGGGCGCCCAGGGTATTGGTCAGGGAGCTGGCGGGTGTGTCGTAGGTGCCCGCAACCGCAGCCGGTCGGACCAGCGGACTGAGATCGAAGAGCGACAGGGTGTGATCGAAGCCGCTGCCGTCGGCGCGGATGGCGAGGTCGGTGGCGCCATCGATGGTGAAGCTGAAGAAGGCGTCGCCGACCATGCCCGCGCTGCACACGGCGCCACCGGCGTTGGCGCTCTGGGAGAAGCTGCTCGCGCTCAGGTCGGATGCGAAAGCGCTGGTGTCGCCGGTGAATACGAGTCCGGCAGCGTCCATGGCGCTGAGGTCGCCGAGGTCGTAGGGGCTGGCGAGGGCGTCGTTGGCGCTGACGGACGTAACCGGCGCCACCAGGTCGCCCTTGATGAGGGGCGTGCCAGCGCTGCCGTCGAAGACGGCAACGATGGGGCTGAAGCTGGGCGCCGGGTTTTCGACCGAGGCGCGGAGCGTGGTCGCACTGCTGGCCACGAAGCCGTAGATGGCATCGGCCGCGCCGTCGTTGATCAACGCGCCGCCGCATTGCAGCACTGCCGGGTCCTTCGGGTAGTCGGCGGCGAGGCCCAGGGAGTCGGCCCCTTGCACGACGAAGCGATAGGCGCCCGAGGGCACAGCCTGCTCAGCACCGACGCTGACAAAGGTCGAGCCGGAGCGCTGACTCTGGTAGTCGGCCTTGACCCAGGCGGCCGAGCGCGGCGTGGTGGAGACGCGGAACTCGTCGAGCACACCCCCGGCGCCGTTGCCGGTGGCGTACGGCACGTCGCCAAGCCAGAGGTCGCCGCCACCGGTATCGAAGCTGGGCGGGATGGTGCCGGCGTAGGTCAGCGGCTCGATCGCGCCATCGAGATAGAACTTCATGCGATCTTCGTTGGCGGCACCGGACCCGTCGAAGACGTAGGTCCAGTGACGCCACACCCCTGCCGAAATCGGCGAGGCCGTGGTCACGCCCTGGGGCGTGGCCGATCCGTCGCGCGCGCGCACGTAGGCCTTGCCGGCACTGTCGCCTCCCGCCATCAACCAGTTGTTGGAAGTACTGGTGCCCTTGGCGATCAGGATGTTGAGGCTGTTGACGTCGTCGATGCGCGCCCAGCCCGAGGTCGTCAGCGCGCTGCCGGTGTCGAGCGCCACCACGTTGCCGAAGCGGATGTCATCACTGGTCAGCATGGCCACGCCGCTGCCGACCATGGCCGCCACCGAGTCGCTGGCCGTAAGACCACTGGTGGCGGTGGAGTGCACAGCGTTGCCCGTGGAGTCGCGCACGGTGCCGCTGGGGTCTTCGCCCAGGTGCCACACGGCCTCGAAGCCCGCGTCCCAGACGCCGGCGGGATTGCTGCGATCGCTGGGCCAGTCGTCACCGTAGTTCAGCCAGATCACGGTGTCGCTGCTGCTGGAAACGCTGGGCACGCGCACCCAGGCCAGGAGGTCACCGGCGGTCTGATCAAAGGACTCGATCTCGAAATCCAAGAGCGTACCGCTGGAGTCGCTGAAGTGGATGTCGAAACCGTCGGCGCGGGTGTCGGTCTGCAGGTCGCTGTCGGCGCTGATGCGTACCAGAAGCGGGTAGTCGCTGAGGTCGGCATCGACCTGGGTGGAGTCCACGGTCAGCGCCTTGCGCAAACCGCTGGGCACCGGCAGGCTCTGCACGGCGTCGGTGTTGCGGGCCAGGACGCCGACGGTGACAAGCTCGCTGACGCCGAGGGCGGACATGTCGGTGGAGAGCGTCTGGGAGCGGCCGTCGATGACGCCGATGCTATCGACAGCCGCATCCGCGCGGGTGTCGTTGTTCATCACCGCCGAGCCCCGGGCGGCCAGGTCAGTGGTGGACCAGACCGCCATCACCGTATCGAAGCCCGAGCCGGCACTGTCCACGCTCACGTTGGTCGTGGTGCTGAGCGAAAATTCGAAGAAGGCATCGGCGCCGGTGGCCTCGGCGCTACAGACTTTGCCTCCGAGTGAACCCTGCTGATCAAAGAAGGGCCCGGGCAGATCGTTGCTCATGGAGCTGGTGTCGCCGAGGTAAAGCTGGGCCGCACCGATGGGCACATTCTGGGCGCTGACCACGGTGGGGAGCTCGTTGGCATTGCCGGGTGACAGATCGGTGACCGTGGGCGGCAGGTCTTCGGCGCGGGTGAGCGGGTCGACACCGGGGTCGCCTTCGAAGACCGCGACGTGGAAGTTGCCGCTCTGACCCGGGTTGTGCACGCCGACCCGGTAGCTGCTGCCGGCGGTGCCGCTGAACTTGTAGATGGCGTCGTTGCCCAGGTCGTCGGCAAGACCGCAGAGCAGAGTCGAATCGGCATAGGTGTCGGCCATGCTGGCGGTGGTGGCGCCGGTGACGCTCATGGCCAGGTCCGCGACCGAGCCGAGGTCCTGGATTGACTCGGCGTTGGCGGCTGCAACGCTCGAGGCGGTCAGCCCTTCGACGCCCTTGCCCACCGTGGTGTCGCTCAGCACCTGCCAGGTGCCGTCCACCACGCCGAACTCGGTGCTCTCGAGGATGGCGGTCGAGCGCGTGTCGTGATCACCGGTCGCCGCGCCGAAGCTGGCACCGGCGAAGGGATTGGGAGTCGCCAGGGTCGGGCGCGCGGCCCCGGCGGGCAGCTTGTCCTTCCAGACCGAGAGCGTGGTGTCGAAGCCCGAGCCCGCGCTGCTGATGCGCACGTCGGTGGTGGTGGCCAGCGTGAAGGTGTAGGTGGCGTCGGGGGTGCCGGCGGCGTAGCACATGGCGCCCGCACTGCTGTCGTAGGCGGCGGCCGCGATGTCGCTCGTCATCACCTCGGTGTCGCCCTGGTAGATCACCTGCTTGCCGATCGTTACCGGCTGGGCGCTCGGGCCATCCTCGTTGACGTTGCCCTGGGCTTCGAAGCTGGCGTAGCGGCCGTGGCCGCCGCCGCCACCGCCGCCGCCCCTGGCGCTGTCGGTCACACCCGGGGAGCCCGGAGAAGAAGCCGAAGTGGAGCCGCCGCCGCCCGCACCGCCGGTGCCCGCATCGCCGCCAGCGCCGCCGTTGACCTCGATGGTGGCGCTGGCGAGGTCCAGAGAGCCAGCCTCGAGCAAGATACCGCCACCGGAGCCACCGCCGGAGCCGCCGCGCTGGCTCGCACAGCCGACCGGTCCGACGCCGCCGTTGGCCCGCACCGTGCCGGTGATGCTCAGCGTGGCCTTGGCCGCAATTTGCACCGCGCCGCCGCCAGCACCCTGGGCGCTGCAGTCGCCGCCATAGCCGCCGCCGCAGCCACCGAGCAGCGGGCTCAGCGTTGTATCGCCGCGACTGGTGCCGCCAGCACCGCCGTTGGTGTCATCGCCGTTGCCGCCCTTGCCGCCGGGCGTGCCGAAGCCACCGCCACCGCCGCCGCCGGTCTCGTTGCCGCTTGTGCCCACGTTGCCGCCGGCGCTGGCGCCGCAGCTCCAGTTGCCGCCGGCGCCGGGCGTTACGCCGCTGCCGCTGGCGTCGACCACACCTGCGATGGTGGCGTTGCCATCGACCGCCAGGATCACGGGCTTATCGCCGCTCAAGGTCAGCGTGCTGCCGACCGGAATCGTGAGCGACTTGAAGCGCAGGATGGTGACGCTGGGTCCGCCGGTCGCGCTCTGGGCCACGCCCGAGCTGACCTCGGGAAGAATGCCACACCAATCGCCGCTGAAGCTGCCGGCGCCGGTCGAATCGAAAGCGCGCGACCCGGCACTGCAGCCCAGGTTCACGTCGTTGTTGTAGCTGTAGGCCTTGTGGTCGTAGTTGCTGGGTGTGAACGCGAGCTTGACCGGGGGATCGGCCAACTCGCTGACCATCAGCGGGCTGCCGTTGGTGCCATCAAAGAGGCCGACGACATGGGGTGAGCCCGGCGCCGGATTGTCGATGGCGAGCTTGATGCGGGTATTGGTGCTGGGTGTGAAGGTGAACATCGCGTCGGCGGCGGTCGAGTCCGCGGCGCAGATCATCTGATAGGTAGGCACGTCTCCGAAGAAGCCCGTGGTTTCGCCCGATAGCAGCAGCGATTGGCCGCTGGGATCTCCGAAATCGACGCTGACGCCGACCACGCCATCACTGTCGGCCAAGGTGTAATCGGCGGCCGCCGAGAACGTGCGCGCCGTCAGCTCGCTGATGCTCATGCCCGTGGTGTCACCGCTGGGCAGCAGCCAGGTTCCGTCCACGTCGGGCGAAATCGGTGCCGCGAGGGCAGCGGCCGCCGTGTCATGCGTAATCGAGGGCGTCGCGCTCGGCACCGCCGGTGAAGCGCTTTCATCCCAGAGCGCAAGCGTATGAGCGAAGCCGGTGCCGCCGGCGCTGATGCTGACCTCGACGGGGGTCGTGCCCAGGGGGTCGCTGCCGGCCGTGTAGCTGGCCGAGACATCCGCGGCGGTCAGGGCCCGGTCATGAATGCGCAGCTCGTGGATGATGCCGCCGAAATCCGGATCGCTCGCAACCAGGCCCTGCCCCAACCAGTTGTTGAGGTCGTTGATACCGGCAAGCGTGCGCGAATCCAGGGGCGTCGAGGCGACCTGAGCGCCGTCCAGGTACAACAGCATGTTGCCGCCGCTGACGTCGGCCACGGCCACCACATGGTAGAGCGTGCCGGCGCTCAGCGCCGCCGGGCAGTCGGCGTTGAGGCTGCCATTGCCCGCGTCGAGCCAGTGCAGGCGACAGGCGCCACCACCCGACAGGGCCTGCAGCTCCAGGACCGTGACGGCCGCGGTGCCTTGACCCACCCCGCCGCCCGCGTCGCTTTCGCCGAAGCTGAGGACGCGCTGACCGGCGCTGCCACCGTGCCAGGTGAACCACAGCTCGAAGCTGGCGTCGGAGAGGCCCCCGATCAGGCCGCCCGGAAGGTCGACGAACTCATTGCTGCTGCCGCCGCGCAGATAGACTTGGCCGCCGTTGCCGAGCACGGCCTTCTGCAGCGTGCCGTGCTGGGCGCCCACCGAGTCGTAGATGTCCTGGCCGAGACCGTCGAAGCTGTAGCGGTGGATCAGGCTCGCGGGAAAGGCGTCGGCGCCGACGACCGTGAAGCTGTAATAGGCATCGGCGCCGTCGATGTTGTCCTCGCTGCACAGGGCGCCGCCCAGGGCCGCGCGCTGGTCCCAGGACAAGAGGCCTCCGCTGTAGCTGTTATCGACGGTAGTACCGGTGAAGATCTCGGTCGGCCCCAGGCCGCTGGCGATGGCAGAGGCGGGTTGGTCGCCCAGGGGCAACTCGCAGATGTAGGCCTGGGTGTTGGCACAGGGCTGGTCATTCCAGGTGTCGGCCGCAGCCATCGAGACGCAGTCGTCGCTGGTGGTGCTGGGCTCGCCCGCGCCCCAGGCCGCGTAGTTTCCGCCCTGGGCTGCGCCGCCGCTACCGCCGAGCCAGACCAGCTCGCCGTCGCCGAGCCAGCGCCAGCTGTCGTCGCTCCGGGCGTCGTGCAAGCCGATCCACGCGGCGCTCGTGGTCAGGCCCTGGATGAAGGTGTTTTCCGCGTCGTCATCGATGCGCGCCAGGTACATGCCCGCGCTCTCGCAGTCGTTGCCCGCGTTGGCCCAGGTGCTGACGTTGGTGCACAGATAATAGGCGTGGCCACCGTAGTACTGCCCACCCGTCGTGGTGCAGGCGGTGGGCGCCGCCACCGTCACATCGCGGCTCAGGGGTGCCGCGCTCTCGGCCTTGGTCGCCGGGGCGCCGTCGAAGACCGCGATCACCGGGTTGAAGCCCGGCGCGGGATTGTTCACAGCAAGCCGCACGGTCGAGTTCTGGGTGGCGCTGAACTTGAAGACCTGGTCGGGGGTGCTGTCGCTGCTGCCGCAGGTCAGCGAGGCGGCACTGTAGTTGGAGCCGGTGGTGCTGGTGTCGGCGCCGCTGGTCTCGATCTGCTTGCCGTCGATGAAGCCCAGGTCCTGGACGGCGGAGCTGTTGGCGAAGTCGACGAGCAGGTCAGCGTCGTTGCCGTCAGCGTCGACCGTTTTGAGTTCATTGCTGAGCTCGCCGATGCCCAGCATCGACATGTCGGTGCTGTAGCTGAGCCAGCCGTCGTCGAGGGCCGCCGTGGGGGCGCTGGCGCGGTCGTCGTTGGTATTGATGGCGGTTGGCGCGGGCTCGCTCAAGGGCGAGTCGTCGAAGAGCGCCAGGGTGTGATCGAAGATGCTGAAGCCCGAGGCCGCGATGCGCACGGCGGTGGTCGTCGGCAGCGTGAAGGTGAAGAAAGCGTCACCACCCGCGGCGTCGGCGTTGCATTGGTTGAAGGGATCCCCGCCGGCGCTGGCGGAGGGGTCGTAGTAGGCGCCGCCGACACCACTGGTCAGCGAACCGGTGTTGCCCGAATAGGCCGCGTTGCTCCCGATGGAGACCGAGTAGGCGGTGGCCAGGGTATCGTTCATATCCCCGGTGGCCGTGGGCGTTGGACTGATCATCGACGCGGTCTGGGGTGTGTCGTCGAAGACCGCCAGCACCGGCGCGAAGCTGGGCAGGGGGTTGTTGACGGCGATGCGCACGTCGCCGTCGCGCGCCGGCGTGAACGCGAAGACCATGTCGTTGCCCGCATCCGAGCTGCCGCAAGTAAGCGTCGAGGTCAGGTAGGTGGCGCTGGTCGCGCTGGTGTCGCCGCCGCTCACGAGAAGCTGACCATTGGCCACCAGCGCTCCCAGGTCCTGAACGCTGTCGTTGTTGGTGAAGTCGCCGCTGGCCACGCTCAGGGTGCTCGCCGCAACGCCTCCCGGCGCGAGGTTGCTGGTGTCGCCGCTGAGCACGTACCAGCCTCCGTCCATGGGCAGCGTGTTGGCACCGCCAGCATCGACCCGTGTCTCGTAGTCGGCGCCGGCCACGGCGGTGGGTCCGCTGAGCGCACTGCTGCCGTCGGCAAAGAGCGACAGCGTGTGGGCGAAGCCGCTACCAGTGCTGTCGATCACCACGGTCTTGGTTTCGCCGACCGTGAATGCGAAAAAGGCGTCGGCCCCCGCCGGTGCCGCACTGCAGACAGCGCCACCGTAGATGTCGGCCTGATCCCAGAACGAAGCGGTCGCCGAGGTGCCGTCGAAGCTGCCCAGGTCGTCGCCCATGCCGCCGATGTCGGCGCTGTAGGTCACGGGGTCGACCGCCGGGACCACGTATGCCGTCCCGGGCGCCTCGTTGGTATTGGGCGCGCCCGGGAGCGTCTCGTCCATCGGCACCACATCGCTCTTTTTGAGCGGGTAGCTGCCGCCGGCACCGTTGTAGAGCGCGATCACCGCCTCGTGGGCGGGCGCGTCCAGGTAGATGCGGACCGGCCCCGTGGTGGCGGGCGTAAACTCGTAGATGGCGTCGATCGAGTCGTCGCTCACGGGCGTGACGCCACAGGCCGGCGCCCGAAAGTCGCTGGTCAGCGAGCTGGTGCTGGAGTTGATGGTGGTGACTTCTTCGCCCGCGATCGGCGCGAAGACCCCCGCCGACACCTCGACCCCCAGGTTCTGGGCATCGACCGTATTGCCATCGATGCCCGGCATGTCCACCGTGCGCTGGCTGATCAGCGTGGTGGTCAAGTTCGCCATGTCCGCGGTCTTGACCACCCACTGATTGTCGATGGCCCCGATGGGATTGAGCTGGGCCTCGGCCAGCGTGTCGTTCTCCATCGCAAACGCGGCCGGGTCCACGCTGCTGCCCGTGAAGACGATTTCGTAGCTGCCTTCATAGCCCGCAGCGCTGCCGGTCAGCACCACGTAGTAGGTGCCGGACGCTAGCAGCGCATTAATCTGCGGCGCCGCGTCGCTCTGCAGCCGGCAGGTATCACCGGCGTCGATGTAGCCCTGGGCGCCGATGCCACCGCGGAAGAGCCCAATGACAGCGCCCGTGAACGAATTGCCGAAGTCCACCTGCAGGGTGGTTGCGTAGGCCAGATCCAACCGGAAGACCGCGTCGGGTGCGAAGGCGTCGGCTCCGCAGCCGACGAGTCCACCCACCGAGCTTCCGGTGCCGCCCGTCGAGCCGACGAAATGCCGCACAGAGCCCAGCACGTCCACCGCTTGTGGGCTGGCCGCCGTCGGCACCGGCGGCAGCACGTCGAAAACCTCCTGCTCGCAGAGATAGGGGAAGGTTCCGCTGCCGGCCGCCGTGTCCACCCAGTAGCCGTCCTGGTAGCGCATGCGCGCGCCCACATTGCCGACCTCATTGGGCTCGGCGCCCTGGAAGTTGCGGTAGACGCTGCCCGAAAGGTCGAGCCAGGTGCCCGGCAGGTCGGTGGCGGGCGAGGCCCAGGCCACGTAGGGGTCGTCGGCGATCAGGCCGAAGTGATGGTCGCGGGCGGTGGGCGCGACCAGGCCAAAGAGTTCGCCGTTCTCGAGGGCGCTGTCGATCACCGCCAGCGTGTAGCCCGCCACGGCGCACATGGCGCGCGCGCCGTCCCAGGTGCGCTCGGGGCTGCACCGCCAGTAGCGGTGCAGGTTCCAATCGTAGGGCGTGCAGCCGGACTCGGGCTGACCCGGCAGCGCGTCCTTGTCGTAGAGCTGGGTGATGGCCGCCGGCTGCGAGCTGATGCTCGTCACCGACGGGCGCGTGAAGGGGCTGTCGAAGACACCCACCACCGTTTGATAGGCCGAGCCCTCGGTGGTGATCTCGACCTCGGTGGTCTCCTCGAGGGTGAAGCTGAAGACGGCGTCGGCACCGCCGATGGCTGCCCCGCAGTAGCCGCCGCTGGCTTCGTCATAGTAGAGCGTCGCCTCCACATCGCTCGACATGCCCGCCGTCGTGCCGGTGTAGACGTAGGTATCGCCGCTGGCCACCGGCACCGAATGGGCGCTGGCCTGGCCCTCGTGGCTCTGTCCCAGGGCACTGTCGATGCTGACCAGCTCGGCATTGGTCAGCGGCAAGCCCGTCGTGCCGTCGTAGAGCGCGATCACCGTGTCGAAGCCCAGGTCCGGGTTCGCCGTGGAGATGCGCACGGCGCCACTCTCGCTCGGCACAAAGCGGTAGAGGGCATCAGCCGCGTCGTCGGCACCTCCGCAGCTGGGAGCCGGGTAGTCACCCAGCTGGGCGCTGGTATCGGCGTTCACGACCGCGATGCGCTTGCCCATGGGGTCACCAAGGACCAACGGCGTAACATCGTTCTGGTTGCCGAAGTTGTCGATCTCAACCGCCGGTTGCGCCGATGGATTGAGGTTCGCGAGGTCGCCCGAGTAGCGGTACCAGGTGCCGTTGACGACGGGCGTGGGACTCGGATTGAAGTCCGCCTGGGCCGCGGTGTCGTTTTCCAGGGTCACCGGATCGGGCGCCACGCCAGAGATGGCCGAGGTATCGAAGAGCATCAGGACCGGAGAGGTCATGCCCGAACCCAAAGGTGGGCGTGCGTCGATCTCAACCGTCGTCGCGCGCCTGAGGTCGAATTGGTAGACCGCGTCAGGAGCGGTGATGTCGCCACCGCAGGCGTTGATCAGGGTCGCGTCGTTGCCCAGGGAGGTGTAGAGATTGGGCGAGAGGTCGCTGCTATCGCCGATGTACTCGAAGGTACCACCGGCCGACAGCTCGACCTGGGCAGCGCTCAACAACCAGTCATTGGTATTGAGGTCGCTCCCGGTGTTGTAGCGGCAGACCCCGTTGTTGCCGGGGTCCAGCTCGCTGGAGTCGTAATAGACGCAGCCGCCGCCCGCGATCAGATACAGCCAGTTACAGGCCCCCACGGTGGCATCGGCGCAGTCCGGGTCGACCAGGCCACAACCGCAGTCACATTGATTCTTTTTGCCCGAGCCGTAACGCGCCGGATCGCAGCGCCACTTGTCATTCTCGAACGCGCAGTTCGAGTCGCACCCGTCACCATTGACCGTATTGCCGTCGTCGCATTGCTCGCCCTGCTGCACGATGCCGTCGCCACAGACCACAGGCAGGCAGACCGCGTTATTGGTCGGGTCGATCGTGTAACCCGCAGCCCCGTAGTAGTCGAGCACATCGGGACCGGGAATGTTGAGCAGCCTCAGGCAGTTGTCGTAATAGGGCAGGAACTCACAGCTCGCGGTCGTTGTATCGAGACAGTCCGGGTCGGCGGCGCCGCAGCCACAGTCGCATGCCGGCGTCAGCCCTTGGCCACCCTCGTCGTAGAAAGCCGGATCGCAGTGCCAACGACCGGCCTCGAAATTACACGACGAAGAGCAACCGTCGCCGTTGACGCTGTTGCCGTCATCGCAGTACTCGTTCCACTCCAGCACGCCGTTACCGCAACCGGGGAGAGCATTGAAGTCAGTGAGCCGGTAGGCGTTATCCACGGCGCGCAGCGGCGCTCCCGTGGAGCCGTCGTACAGCGCCAGCACCGGCGCAAAGCTCGGCGCCGGCACCCCCGTGGCGGGATTGGCCGAGGTGCTGATGCGCACCTCGGTGGTCACGCTCGAGTAGAACTCGTAGATCGCATCGGGTGAAGTGTCGCTGCCGCCGCACCAGAAGCCGTCGTAGTCGGCCAGCATCCCCGACGTATCGCCACCGAGCACCGTAACGCGGCTGCCCCAGACATCGCCCAGATCCATCGCCCCCGTGAGCGTGTCGGGCAGCACCACCTCATGGGTGTTGTCCGTCATCTCCGTGACCTGCCGCTGACTGCTGACGCTCAGGTTGGAGACGTTGGCGTCGTAGTTGAGCCAGGCCTGGTCGGCCGCTGGCGTCGGCGCCGGACTGAGGTCGGCGGCCAGGTAGGTATCGTTTTCAAGCGTCGTCGAGGCCGGACGCTCCAGGGCGAAGTCGTTGAAGAGCGCGATCACCGGATCGCCCATCATGCCGCCCGCGGTCGACGCGCTGGCATCGATCTCCACACGGGTCGCGCTCTGCAGCGTGAAACGGAAGACCGCGTCGCGACCGTCGGGCGCTGCACCGCAAGCCATCAGCGAGCCATCGATGTCATTGCCCATCGAGGCCGTGCTGCCCTCGAGGGTCCGCGGCGGGCCGCTCAGGTCGACCACGTAGGCCGTATCACTGCTCTCGTTGGTGTTGCCCGAGGCACCCAGGTTGGTCAGGGTCGCGGTGGCATCGGGCGCGCCCTCGAACACGCTCACCGTGCCCGTCTTCGCCCCCATGTCCACTGCAAACCGCAGGTTGGTGTCGATCGACGGCGTGATCCTGTAGACCGCATCCGGTGAGGCGCTGTCGCTGCCGCAGCTGATGGCACCTGCTCCCCCGGTGTCGGCGTCGACGCTGTAGTTGGGCGCCATCGCCGCCGTCGAGGTCTGGATCACCTCGATCTTGGCCCGATAGGGGTCGCCCAGGGCCAGCGCGTCGGCGCTGCTCTCGTTGAGCGCCGCCGGGTTTTCGTACTCCAGGCGGCTCTGGTAAAGACTGTCGGCGACGAGAGAATAGGGACCACCCAGCGTCGAGAGGCTCTCGACCACCACATAGTAGTCGTGATTGGCGTAGACGTCGGCCTCGACCACCGCCGGAGTGCTCGCGCTCTCCACCGCGCAGGCCAGCTCCAAGCCGCTACCGGCCAGACCGCTTTCACTGATCTTCAGCTGGTACTTGCCCTCCGGCTGCGGGGCGGTTCCCGTAACCACGAGGTAATAGGTCTCATTGGCGGTCAGCACCTGATTGGTCAGCCCCGCCTGGCTTGGCGTCGACGAAGCAGCCGTGACATCGACCCCCGGCGCAACCCCGTTGGCGTCGCAGCGCACGAACTCGGTGCTCTCGATGGTGCCGGACTTGTTACCGTCATGGAAGAGCCCCACCACGGCCGGAAAGTCCGAGCCCGCCGTCGTAATGTCCAGGGTGACACCGGTGGTGTAGCTGAGTTTGAAGACCGCATCCGGCGCATCGGCGGTGGCGCCGCAGGGCCAGTTGGCCTTGCCCGAAACGTTGCTCTCCATCCGGCGCGTCGAGCCGCGGAAGACCTGCGAGACCCCGGCGGGATCCGGGACCACGTGGGCGCTGGGTCCGTCCTCCGGCGCCGGGCTCGCTGGCGCCGGATTCTCGCATACGTAGCGATAGCTGCTGGTGCAATACAGGTCGTACCAAAGTTCGCTTCCCGAGCGGTAATAGGCGGCGCAGTCGCGACTATCCGGCTCGCCGCTGGCCCAGGCGTTGAAGAAGCCGCCCGTGGCGGAGCCGCTGCTACCGCCGCTCCAAAACCGATCCACGTCCGTGTCGGCCCAATACCAATCGTCGGTCACATCCCGATCGTGGGCCCCGATCCAGCTTGTGTCAGCGGCGCGAATCCCGCTCACGAAGAGGTTTTCGGCGGCATCGTCGAGGCGCACCAGATAGCCGCCCACATTGCCGCAGTTGGTCTGGGCGCTGGCCCAGCTCTGGCTGTTGGAGCACACGTAGTAGAAATGACCGCCGCGACTGTGAACCACGCAGCTCGTCTCCGGCAGCGGGCTCACCAGGCTGGCGTCGAAGACCTGCGTGCTGCTGGTGGCGCCACCGGTCGGCGGAGGCCCATCGTAGACCGCGAGCGCCTGGTAGATGCCGCCCCCGGTTGCCACCTGGAAACGCACGCTACCATCGGAGCTCGGTGTGAACTTGTAGATCTGATCGGGATAGACCTGCGACTCCACGCACTGCTTCGTCGAAGGCTGGCAGATCATGCCGGTGCAACAATCGGGGTCCGATGCGCAGGTGCCGCCCACGCTGGAGCAGCCCGCCGGCGATGCACAGGTCAAAACTCCAGCGGCGAAATTGCTGCTGACGCCCACCAGGTCCGCGCCAACCACCTCGGTCGTGTACTGCCCCACCGGATCGCCCAAGCCCAGCGCCGTGGCGGTGCTGGTGTGGCTGTTGCCCGTGGCCGTCGCGTCGATGACCGTGCTCTGGCCGGGGCTCTGGGCGTACAGGAAGACCGCCGGCGTGAAGCTCGCGTCGTTGTCGTCCTGGGTCGAAATGCGCAGGTGGGTGGCGCGGGTCAGCGAAAAGCGGAAATTGGCGTCGTTGGCGCCGTCGGTATCCGCGGCGCCGCAGCTCGGCGCCACCGTATCGGGCAGGTTCTTGGTGCCGTCGGCGTCGCTGTCGACGCTGTAGGAAGTGTTGGTGGCCGTGCCGAGCACATAGGGGTCAGGCTCCACCTCCATGTTCAGGTCGGAAAGCGTCACCGTGCTCGGCGGCTTGCCGTCGTGGACCGAAAGCACGGTCTTGAAGTTGCTGCCCTCGGTGTCGATGCGCACGCGCTTGGGCTGGTCCAGGTCGAAGGTGAAGACCGCGTCGGGGCCGTCGGGATTGACACCACAGCCCACCACATCCGCCGTGTAGTCGGCCGTCGGATAGCTGCCGCTACCGGTGCCGTCGGCGGTGTCCACCCCGCTACTGCCCGAGTCGACCAGCGAGAGCATGTCACCGACGTAGGTGACGTAATCTCCGTCCATCTTGCCGTCACCGGAGATGGCGATGGCGGTGTCGAAGCTATCGTTGGTATTGCCGGTCGCGCCGAGAATGAACTTGTCGGTGCCCAACGTGGCCGGGTTGTCCGGCAGGCCGCTGGGCAACCCCTCGTGCAACGAGATCACGGTCTTGAAGTCTGTCTCCGCGGAATCGACCACGATGGTGGCGTCGACCACGGGCCGGAAGGTGTAGACCACCTCATTGGTCTCACCGTCGGCGCCGCAGCCACTGACGCCCCCCAAAAATCCCCGCGCCGACTCGCTCTGCCCGGAGGTGGTTCCAACATAGGTCAGGTAGGTCAGGTCGGGGCCCGATGGGATCGGATTGACGCGCGTCTCGCCCACGTCGATGGGTGCCTGAATCGCCGATGGCACCCCGCGGTAGAGCGACAGCACCACGGGCATCGTGGTCGCCGTGGTCGGCGGACTATCCGCCGTGTGCACGTTGGCGCCGATGCGCACGGTGGCGCCTGTACCGCCCGTGTCGACGGTGAAGCGGAAGACCGCGTCGGGGCCCGCCGAGTCCGGGTCGCAGCCCGTGATTACGCTCGGAATGTCGCCGCTCATGTAGGTGAGATTGCCCGAGGCCACCACGAACTGGTTGGTGACGTCGCCCAGGTTCATGGCCGTGGCGAAGGCCTCGGATTGCTCCGGCACGAAGCGCGCGATGCCGTCGCTGCTGAGCTGGCCGTTTCGAGTCACGGTGGGGCTGTAGGGCGCGTTGTAGCCGGGCGGCCCGTTGTGCATCGGGTCGTCGGTGAAGAGCACCACGATGGGAATGGAGTCGCTGCGGAAGCAGGGATAGCCAAAGGTCGCCGCGGGGCAGCCCGCGCCCAGGCGCTCGGGCACGTTGGGCGAGCCGTGGCCGAAAAACTGCCCCTTGCCCGTGAGCAAGGAGTGCAGCCCGACCATGTCGCCCTCGGGGTAGTCATTGTTCTCGTTGGTCACGAAGCTGCGGATGGCTTCGCGCACCCGGTCGACGTCCTCGGTCATGTCGACGTAATGGCGGAAGGCCACTTCGTCGCTGTCGCCGTAGCCGCCCACGGGGATCTCGCTGAACAGGCCCGTGCCGAAGAAGGAGCTACCCATGAGGCAGCGGATCGCCCCCACCACGCCCTTGTTCTTCAGCTCATTGTCGGGCAGGCCGTCGAAGTCCAGGTCCGGGCAGTTCGTCTGGGTCGGGCTGGTGCAGTAGTCAGCCTGGGCGTTCAGGCAGTTATCTTGATTGTCTGCACTGACCTTGGCCATGCAGTCGCTGAAGCCACCGCCGGTCTGGGCTTCGCAGCAATTTTTCAGCAGCGCGCACTCGACGTAGTTGCCGTCGGTCATCGACGACACGAGGTTATCGCGCTCCCCCGACATGGTCGTCGACATGTCCATCAGGAAATACACGTCGGCGTTTTGCACCTGGTAGGCGATGTCGATGGCGGTCTGCCCCGATTCGCCGCGGTCGAGGATGTGGAAAATTGTCTGGTTGTTGGAGTCGGGCAACGGCCGCACCTGACCGTTGCAGCGGGGGTTACTGTCCACCGTCGCCGGCGTGCACTCATCCCATTCGTCCGGAATGCCGTCGCAGTCGGTGTCGGCCAGTGTGCCGCCGGTGATGCAGTCGCTAGTCGGCCCCGTGATGGTGGGGCAGATGGAGGCCAGCGCCGTATTGCACACGGCATCGTCGCCTCCGGCCACGATCGTCTGACATTCGGTGTAGCTGGCGGAACTCGCTGGAAGCCGATCGTCGCAGCACTCCTGCAAACCTGGACAGCCGGTGAGCACGGTCGCGCCGGCGTCACCGCCGTCGCTCGCAGTGGCGCCGCCATCCCCCGGCCCCAGGCTCAGACCCCCACCGGAGCCGATTTGCACGCCGTTTCCCGCGTCACCCAGCGCCTGCAACGGATCGCGAACGATGAAGCACTTCGGATCGCAGAGGCTGCAGGTCTCGGGTGAAGCGCTGGGGTCGATCACCGCACGAAGCGCCGGATCGGGCGTGACCACGTAGCTGTGCACGTCCAGACAAGCCCCCCAAAGACCGTCCTGGCAGTGGCGGGTGCCCTCGTGGCACATGACGTTGCCATCCTCCAGGTGCTTGTCCGGAAGAAAGCAGGCGATGGGCTGCTGGCCTGGGGCACACGGACAACCCGTCTCCGGCAGGGCGCACGTCCTGCACTCGTGCGTGATACCCGCATCGCGATCGTTGCAATCGCTGCCGAGCGAGCAACCCACGCCAAAGCCATCGCCGTCCAGGTCGATGCAGTCGGCCACACTCGCGTCCATCGCGGGCCCAGCGGTTCCGCCACCGCTTCCATCGAAGCAGCCAACCAGCGACGCGCAATAAACTATCAGACAACACCAACGACGCATGCACTACCCAGACTGAGCGCCGACACCGAAACCGCAGTATTTCACTACGACGCTGGCGTCTCAATGTGTTTGAAACCACACAAAGTGGGATGCGCACTCAGACCATCTCGCGGCACTTGCCTGCAATTAACACTCCCCTTGGTGGCCTCACTAAACCACGGAAGGCTCTCGACCACCGCACGCCTATGCTACGCATCCTATTGCAGCATTCGACAAAAAGTGCGCCACCTTACATATGCGCCCATGAAAGCATCGCCGCTCGCTTGGCTGCCCCACACGATTGTTTCGTCCAACCGCGCAAAAGCTCACGAACAGCTCCCCCTCATGGGCTACCACCGCGTCACGCTGCCCGGGCGATGTGAACCATTTCATTCACGTTTTCGGACACCGGTGGCTGCCACGGCAGCCGCGCTCAAGCGATAGGGACACGCCGCCAAAATGACAAAGCCCGAACGCCGCGACGCCCGAGGGCGTCGGCCCCCAACGAAAGCGGAAAAGCCCCCTACCAGGCCCAGCCAGCCCCATCCTGCTCGGGCTCGGCCTCCCGCGGCAACGGCGGCCATGCCGGCGCCCCGCGATCGCTGGCTTCCCCACCGGCCGCCACTCGCTTGCTCGGCGACGCCCTCCGCTGCTCCAGCCGCTCCCGATCGTCCTGCTCGGGCTCGACCGCCCCTACGCTAATCTTGAAAGCCATTGCGCCCCTAATGCTGAGCCCAAAGACGGCCTGGAGCAAGCACGGCCATGGAGCGCCCTGACCCGAAGATCGCCCCACAACCCCATCCCACAGACCAGGGACTCACGCCTTTTCCCGCTTTTCGCCACACCCGGGGACAGGCATGCCTTGGCTCGTCGCCCCGATCGGCTACGCTGGGGCGCCTTTTTCTCCTTTTGCCCCCCGTTGCCCCCTTTTATCCCCCCCCCCCGAGGTGCCCCCATGGCCGAGCCCCAATTCCCACCCATCGACATCGCCGGCGAAGGCGCCCTCTTTGCCCGCCTGCACACCACCCAGGGCGTGGTCGTCATCTCGCTCGAAGAAGAGCGCACGCCCAAGACCGTTCGGAGCTTCGTCGGCCTCGCCACCGGCAGCATCGATTGGGAGGATCCCAAGACCCGAAAGGGTATGGCCGGCACCCCCATGTACGACGGCATCCGCTTCCACCGCGTGATCCCCGGCTTCATGGTGCAGGTGGGCGACCCCTTCAGCCGCTACGACGACGACGCGTCACGGGCGCGCTGGGGCACCGGCGGTCCCGGCTATCGCTTCGGCGACGAGATCGATCCCTCCCTGCGCCACGACGGCGCGGGCATCCTTTCGATGGCCAACGCGGGCCCCGGCACCAACGGCTCCCAGTTCTTCATCACCGAGGGCCCCACACCGCACCTGGACGGCCGCCACACGGTCTTCGGACGCGTCGTGGTCGGCCAGGACGTGATCGGCCGCATCGCCAACGTGCCACGGGACGGCCGCGACCGGCCCAACGACGATCAGAAGATCGAGCGCGTCGAAGTCTTCCGCAGCGAAAGCGTGCCCACTGCCTGAGACAAAGGGCCAGGTCGGCGCTCTGGTCACGCTGACCACGGATTTCGGCACGCGCGACAGCTACGTCGCTCAAATGGCGGGCGTGCTGCTCAGCCAGGGCCCCGCCGAGCTGCGGCTCGTGCACCTCTCCCACGAGCTGCCGGCCCAGGATGTGCGCAGCGCCGCCCTCTTTTTGCGCCAGGCCGTGCCGCGCTTTCCGGAGGGCACGGTGCACCTTGCGGTGATCGATCCCGGCGTGGGCGGCGCCCGCCGCGCCGTGGCTGTGGCCCTGGGTGGTCAAGCGCTGGTCGGCCCCGACAACGGCATCTTCGGCTGGCTGCTCGACGGCAGCGAGCGCGCCGTGGAGCTTGCTCCGGAGCGCCTGGCCAGCGGTCCCATCAGCTCCACCTTCCACGGCCGCGATCTCTTCGCCCCGGCCGCCGCCCGCCTGGCCGCTGGCGTGCAGCTCGAAACCCTGGGCACGGCCGCCGACTCCCTGATACGCCTACCCTGGCCCAGGCCGCTGCGCGACGGGCGGGGTAGCCTCGGCGAGATCGTGCACGTCGACCACTTCGGCAACCTGATCACCAACCTCACTCCCGCGGACCTTCCGGCGACAACGGACGCCGCCCGCGTGTACCTGGGCGAGCGCCCCATCGGCACGCTTGTGGCCCACTACGCCGCCGTCGCACGCGGACAGCTGGCCGCCCTGATCGGCTCCGACGACCTGCTCGAGATCGCCGAACGCGACGGCGACGCCGCCTGCCGCACGGGCGCCCGCGTGGGCGATGCCGTGCGTGTCGAAGCCCCCGGGAGCCCGGAGGGCTGAGCGTGCTGCGCTGGCTGAAGGACCTGCTGCAGGCGCGCCCGCGACAGGGGCAGACCCGCGACCAAGCCCCCGAAGAGCCCCCGGACGAGCCCCTGCCCGATGCCGTGGTCGAACTCCCCATCGACGGCGAGCTCGACCTGCACACCTTCCGTCCCTCCGAGGTCGCCGACCTGGTGGCCGACTACGTGCACGCCTGCCAGCAGCGGGGCATCCTCGAGCTGCGCATCGTGCACGGCAAGGGCAAGGGCACCCTGCGCCGAACCGTGCACAAGGCCCTCGACCGCATGCCCGATGCCGTGCGCGGCTACCGTCTGGCACCGCCCGAACGCGGCGGCTGGGGCGCAACCCTGGTCGAACTAAACTCCGAGTCAATCGCCAGCGACTAAAAAACCGCGCATCATGAACGACGTCAGGGCATCGAGCATCGTGCCGAACTCCCGGCGATTGAAGCGCGCACCGCTGTCGAGCCAGTCCACGTGCACCCGCGGCCGCGCCCCGTCGGCGAAGTGCCCGACCAGGTCGAGGTGGTCGGCCTGGCCGCACCACAAAAGCTCCCGCCACAACATCGACAGCGTCGGCACGATGCCGTCCACCATCTCGGGCTCCACCTCGCGGCCGAGGCCCAACGACAAAAGGCGCGCCTGCTCGGCGTCGGGCTTGGCGTAGGGATAGCGGGCGTCAGCACGACTGGTGACGCCATAGACTGTCGTATAAACTGCGAGTTGAAGCGCGGCCAGCGGCGAAGTCACCGCCCGCAAAAGGCGCCGCGGCCCCGGAGGAGGGGAAGCCGCCGCGATGCAGCCGTAGCGCACATCGGGGTTATCGTGCACGGCCGCGTTGAAGAGCTCCATCACCTCCGGCATCAGCTGGATGATGCCGCCGCGGTCGCCGTGCACGTGGGCGAGGTAGTCGTGGATCTCCCCGCGGCCCCGCTCGCCCACGAAGCGCAGCAAGGTATCGGTGAGCTGATCGATGAGGTGAATGTCGAGTCCCAGGGCGTCATCGAGGGCTTCCACCGCCGCCACCATGCCCGAAAACGCCGTCAGCGGAATGCGACCGAGGGTCAAGCTGGTCACCGTCAGCAGCGACAGGGCGTAGAGCATGCGCGTGCCGGCCACGGTGGTGAAGTAGCCGGCCAGGGGCGTGCCGTAGTGGGGGCAATCGATGGTCGCCAGCGAGGCCACCCGGCGCGTCCAGGCGAGTTCGGCCGCGCCCACATCCACGTTGCAGCCCGGCGAGATCAAAAGCCGGGCGTCGAGGCCGCCCGTGGAATGCCCCAGAAGGTGGATCGGCCCGCTGGAGCGCTCGGCATCGCGGGCGATCTGGCGGGCGATCACCGCCGTGCGCAGGGCGATGGAGGCCGTGGGCGGTGCCGCGATCACGCGCGGCCGCAGCGACAGCCCGGCGCGCGCGAAGCGGGCCTGCAGACCGCGCTCCACGTGCCCGAAGTAGTCGTAGCCGGCGAGTTCGGCAAAACCGAAGAGACCGGGGATCAAATAAACGTGGTGGGTTTGTCGCCGATCCATGCTCGCTTACGGCGCGGCCGCATTGGCATCCGCCGCCGCATCGCCCGCATCGGCACCTCCGGCGTCCGCTCCCGCATCCTGGGGCGGCCTGGCAAATTTCGGCAACGTCGGATCATCGCAGCCGACGCAGGCCAGAAGCGCGGCCGCCAGGACGGCGCGCACGGCCCCTCCCGAAGCCTCAGCGCGCATCGTCATTCACCGTCGGCATCGGTGCTCAAAAACACCTCATGGATCTCCAGCACATTGGCCCCGCGGAACATCTCCTTGGGCGGGCGGTCGGCGTGGGCCTTGGCGAAGGACTCGCTTTTGGTCCAGGCAACAAAGTCATCGAAGCTACGCCACCAGGTCTTCACCTCGTAGTAACCCTCGGCGTCGCTGTCTTCGCTCCACTGGCCGCTCTGGTGGTCGAGCTTCATCGGCCGCGGCCGGTGCACCTCGTTGCGGATGAAGCCCGGCGACTCATCCACCAGATGCACCCGCTTGCGGAAACGGTCCTCGAAGTCGATCTCGTGGCCGGCCGCCACGGGGATTCGATTGGTCACGACGATCATGGCTCTCTCCTCGCAAATGCAGGACCGAGGTGTAGCACAGGCTATGCTTCACCCACATGTGGACGCGCTTGACCGCCGCCATCGCACTCGCCCTTTTGCTGGCCGGCCTGGGCCTGGGCGCCAAGCGCGTCTACGGCCTGGAGCGGTCCGAGCAGTCCACCGAGTCCGACCTGCGCAGTCTGGAGGCCTGGCTGCAGGCCCCGGGCAGCACCCGACGCAGCGCCCGGCTGCTGCGCCTCTCGCTTCAGGCCGGCCAAAGCGTGCTCTTCGAGGTCTGCAGCGATGACCGCCTCGAGGCGCCCCACTTCCGCGATGCCTTCCAGCTGGTGGTCTTCGAGCTCGAGCCGCTGCAGCTGATGCTGAAGGTGCCCCTGGACGCCGCCCACCTGGACCCGGCCCAGGGAGCCCTGCGGCGCAACGCTGACGGCGCCTGTCTGCAGATGGGCGGCGGCAAGGTGGAGCGCTCGGGGCGCTACAGCGTGGATCTGGTCTTTGCGGAGGCCCAGCCTGCACCCGAGGTCCTGGCCAGCGCCTGGCAGGCCCGCGTGCTGGCCCGGCGCCGCTTGGAAACGGGCGACCTGGGCTACGTGATGAGCATCGCCGCCGGTCTCGCGCTCTTTGTGGGCCTGCTCTGGCTGAACCGTGTGGAGACGCCGACACCGAAAACACCCACCGTGGGCAGCGGGCCGAGCGCTGCAGGGGAGTTGCTGCTGTTGGCCCTGGCGACCGCAACCGTGGCGGGCGGCACACTGCTGCCCCTCTTCGGTTCGACCCTGGCGCTGCTCAAGGGTGCGCTGCTGATGTCGGCCCAGGTAGGCCTGGCACTGCTTTTGTGCGGCGCTGGACGCCGAACGGGCCTGGCTCTCGTGGCACCCGCAAAGCAGCCGCTGGGCTGGTTGGCCGCGGCCCTGGCCGGCGCCGTGGCCCTGTGGCTGACGGCAAAGCTATCGCTCAGCCTGGTACCCTCGACCTCGGAGGCGCCGATTCAGACCTTCATCAGCTGGCCCAGCGGCATGCTGGCCTTCGGGGCCCTGGGCGTGCTGATGCCCCTGGGCGAGGAGATCTTCTTTCGCGGCTACGTCTATCGGGCCACCCTGCGCCTGGGGCAGGCCGCCGCCTTCGGGCTGACCACCCTGCTCTTCGTCGCCATGCACGCCCAGCAGAGCTGGGGCAACTGGGGCGGGCTGTTGGCGATCGCGATCACGGGCACGGTTTTAACGGCCCTGCGCGCCCTCAGTGGCTCGACCCTGGTGCCAGCGGTGGCACATCTGCTCTACAATTTCAGTCTGACTGTGGCATCGTTCTGACGCCCCAGCTTCGGGCACCACCCACGGAGACCCACTCTTGATGTCTAGCCTGCGTGAACTTCTGGGCGGCGGCGACACGCGCCGGCGCCTCATCGATGACTCCCTGGTCGTCCTCGACGCCGAGGTCGCCACCAAAGGTGGGATTTCCGGCATGGCGATCAAGGGCGCCTATAAACTGGTCAAGGGCATCAGCCCCGGCTTCCTGCGCCAGGTGGTCGACCATCTAATGGACGACTTCCTCGATGGCCTCGACCCCATCTACCAGGAGGCCCAGACCCAGGGCCTCGCGCCCGGCGCGCACCTGACCAAGAACTCGAGCCGCGTGGCCGACGCGCTGCTCTCGATCACCGATCGACGCGCCAAAAACGCGCAGAACAAGGTGATCCAGAAGACCTACGACAAACTCCGCAGCCAGGCGAAGAAGCACGTGGAGGCGGCGGTTCCGCGTCTGGGTGAACTCTTCGAACGGCACGTTCCGGCCTGAATGAGCGCCGCAACCAAGAAAAGTCACGGCGGCTTTCGGCTCAGCCCCACGGTGCGGCCGAGTCACTACGAGCTACATGTCGAGCTCGATCCCGAGCGCTCGCGCCGCTACCGGGGCACAGTCGAAATCCGGCTGTCGCTGGGCGAGCCCGGCCACAGCATCGAGCTGCACAGCGCCGATCTGAAACTCAGCGGCGCGCGGCTTCTGCAGCAGGGCGCGACCCGGCGCGGGGCCATCCAGGCCCACCCCGAGCGCGAAACCGCGGTCGTCTCCTTCAAGCGCGCCTTTGCGGCGGGCGAGGCGACGCTGCAGCTGAGCTTTGCGGGCCGCCTGCGCGATGATCTCCGGGGCCTGTACTTCGCGCGGAGCGGCGGCCATCGCTACGCCTTCACCCAACTCGAAGCCGCCGACGCCCGGCGCTTCTTTCCCTGCTTCGACGAACCCGCCTTCAAGGCCCGCTTCTCGTTGCAGGTCACCACCGCCGCCGAGCTCACGGTGGTCAGCAACGCCCCCTCGACGCGCCATCTGAAGCTACAGGACGGCCGCGTGCGCACGGCCTTCGCGACGACGCCGCCACTTTCGACCTACCTGGTGGCGCTGGCGGTGGGCAAGCTCAGCGCTTCGCGCGTCAAGCGCGCCGGCCGCACGCCGATCCGCGTCTACCACGTGCCCGGCCACGAGCAGCGCACGGCCTTCGCGCGCAAGGTCGCCGCCGCCTGCCTCGAGCAGCTCGAGCGCTACTTCGACGTGCCCTACCCCTATGCCAAGCTCGATCTTTTGGCCGTCCCGGACTTCGAATTCGGCGCCATGGAAAACGCTGGCGCCGTCTTCTTCCGCGAGGCCCTCTTGCTCGTCGACGAAGCGCGCATCGCCCTGCCCGAGAAAAAGCGCGTGGTCGAGGTGATCTGCCACGAGCTGGCACACATGTGGTACGGCAACCTGGTCACCATGAAGTGGTGGGATGACCTGTGGTTAAACGAGGCCTTCGCCACCTGGATGGCCTTCGAGATCGGCGACCGCATCTGGCCGGAGCTGGAGATGTGGACCGACTTCGGACAATTTCGCGCCTCGGCCCTGGAGGCCGACGCCCTGCGCCACACCCATGCCATCTATTGCGAAGTGCGCGACGCCGAAGAAGCCACCGAAAACTTCGATTTGATCACCTACGAAAAAGGCGCCGCGGTGGTGCGCATGTTGGAGCGCTACCTGGGGCCGAAGGTCTTCCAGCGCGGCGTGCGCAAGTACATCGCGCGCCACCGCGAGGGCAATGCCACCGCCGACGACCTGTGGCGGGCGCTGTCGGATGTGGCCGGCCAGGGCGTGGCCCAGGTCGTGCGCCCCTGGATCGAGCGCGAGGGCTTTCCGCTGCTCAGGATCAATCGCCGGCGCGGCGGCGGCCTCGAGCTCAGCCAGGAGCGCTTCGTTGCACGCGGCCCGTCCGTGCGCGGTGGCGGCAAAGCCCCCAAGCGGCTCCAGAACAAGCCCTGGCCGCTGCCGGTCGTGCTGCGCTCAGGCCGCGGCAAAAAGGGGCGAAGGGCGTTTCTGCTCGACGGCCCGCGTACCGTGCTCTCGGCGACACCCAAGGCTGCCCTGCTCTACGCCAACGCCGACGAAGGCGGCTTCTACCGCCCCTTGCACGAGGGCAAGCTGCTGGCTGAGCTCACCGAGAACGTGACGAAGCTGGCCCCGGCCGAACGCCTGGGTCTACTCGACCACCAGTGGGCCCACGCCCACGCCGGCTACGACCGCCTGGGCGCCTACCTGGACCTGGTGCTGCAGCTGGGCGACGAGCGCGACCCGGCCGTGCTCGGCACCGTCGTCGCACCGCTCGCCCAGATCCTCGATCAAGCCGCGAGCGCGCCGAACCAGGCCGAGCACCTGCGCGGCCTGATCGCCGACTGCTTCGCCGGCGCCCTCGAGACCATGGGCCCGCGGCCCAAGCGCGGCGAAGACCCCCAGCAGAGCCTGCGGCGCGGCCAGCTCTTGCTGCTGGTGGGCGTGGTCGCCGAAGCTCCCGAAGTCGTCGCGACCTGGGCCGAGCGCGGCCGGGCCCAGCTCGACAATGGAGGCAAGCTCGACGCCAACCTGGCGTTGGTGGCGGCCACGCTGGCGGCGCGTGAGGGCGGCCCGGCCCTGCAGCGGCGCTTCCTGCGCGCCTCGCAGAACGCGCCCACGCCCCAGGAGCAGCGCCGTTATCGCATGGCGCTGGCCGAGTTTCGCGACCCGCGGGCGCTCGAGCTCAGCCAGCGCGCCTGCCTCGGCAACGCCGTGCCGACCCAGGACCGCATCCTTTTGCTCTCGCGCATGCTGCAAAATCCAAGCGCCCGCCAGGGAACCTGGGACTTCGTGCGCGAACACTGGGCTCAACTCAGAAGCAAAATGCCTACCCTGCTGATGTCGCGCCTGGTGGAAGCCACACCGGCGCTGCTGAGCGCGCGCCACCGGCGCGAGGTCAAGGACTTCTTCACGGCCCATCCCCTGCCCACCGCCATGCGCGCGCTCAAGCAGGCCGACGAGCGCTTCGTCCTCGACCTGGCCTTCGCGCGGCGCGGTCGCCAGCAGCTCGACCAATGGCTCGAGGCGCGCGCGGGCGACGCCGGGGAAGCCTCTTGAGCCCCGAGCGGTGTCATCTTCGCCTGGGGCTCGCGGGCTGGGGCATGATGCTCGCGCTCGGCGCTGGCGGCTGCCTCGACGGCTGCGACTGCACGGGCGAAGGGGCAGAAGAAGCGGCGCAGGAAAAAGACGGCACGTCACTACCGAAGGCCGGCCCGCCGCGCCCCTTGCCACCGCCGGACGGAGGGGTCCGCGTCCAACGCGCGGCCTGGACGCCGGCCCCGGACTCGCTGCTGACGCGCCAGCTCAAGGCCGCCAAGAGCGTGATCGATGCGGGCAAGATCTACGACAAGCTCACCCCCGAGAAAAAGCTCGGCGGTGCCCTCGGCAAGAAGATCCTCGACTACGAGACCACCACAGAGGTCTCGGCGCGAACCCTCGGCGAAGGCAAAACGCGCGTGGCCAGCGCCGCTCGCAATTACCGCTCGGGGGACACGGAAATCCGCGTCAAGCTCACCGACACCGGCCTGACCGCCACCGCACGCAGCGCCGTCAGTCGCAGGCTCGATCAGCTCGGCAACATCTCCACCGGCTCCGAGCGGGGCGGCTTCGTACGCGGCTATCCCGTTATCTTGCAGAGCTTCCCGGTGCGTCGCGTCAGCCGCCTGCGCGGCCTTGTGGGCGACCGCTACCTCTTGCAGATCATGGTCCGCAATACCGACGACCCCGAAGCCGCAGTCAAGGTCATGGAGGGCATGGCCTGGTCGTCGATCGCCAGGGCCGAGGGCAAGCTGCCCAAGGTCGATACCACGGGACTTTCGGAGACGGGCGAAGGCAAAGGCACCAGACTCGGGCCCGGTGGCCAGCCCGTCGCGGGTGCTGGCGGCCAGACCCAGTGATGCTACTTCAATAGACTCAATCGCTCGCGGTGACGGGTCTGGGAAGCGACGTAGTCATCCTGGGTCAGCCCCATGGCGTCGGTGGCGCGGCGCAGCCAGTGGGTCTCCTCCATGGAGATCGTGCCATCGGCGGCGGCCACGTCGACCAGCAGGTCGAGGATCTCCAGGCGCAGCTCCCGGTCGGCGTGCTGGCGGATGGCGCGGGTGTGGGCCTGGCTGCTGCTGTGGGCGATCTCGATGATGTGCTCGCGCAGGGCGGCACAGATGGCGGCTACGCCATGTGGGTCGAGACCGTGGATTTGACGCAGCGCATGCTCGACGTACTCCTGTTCTTCCCTGGTGTACTCGCGGTCGGCGTAGGCCACCGCCGCCAGCAGGCCGGTCATGGCCGAAACGAGCTCGAGACTTGCGCTGTCGGCATCGGTCAAGTGCTCGGCGACCAGCCGCCGCACGCGGTCGTTCTCCGCTGGCGAGACGTCGCTGTCATCGAGCCACGTCAGAAGGCGCTTGAGGATCATGCATGGATGGTCTGCAAAGCACGCCGCGCTGACAAGAAGGGCGCCAGCGAAAAAAGAGAGCACACTCGAGGTACACCGCACGCCGGATTTCGCGACTCTCCTATCCCTTGCCCGTCCTCGCTCCGACCGCGGCGGTCGCGTTCGGCGTCCCCTTCCAGCGGCAGCCCGACGCCAGGCCGGTCCACGCCGCGCGTTCGGACTGTCTTGTCCGCGTTCGCGCTGACCACGAAGGCACCGAGCAGACCGGAGTTCGCACCAACCTGCGACTGCCCAGTGCATCCAAATCGGGTTCATGGTAGGCGTCCGCTTGCGCTATGATCGCTCGGCTCACCGGGCGACTGCCACGCACCTGCGACCCGCCTGCGACCCGCTGAGAAAGGCCGTCTGGACCGCCATTTTCGCGCTCACCACGCGTATCGCACGGGCCATACGGAAGAAGAGCTGACGTGGATATCATCCTGATCAATGCGAAGGTGCTCGAGCTGCCGATCTCCCGCCGAGCTGGTGCGATCGTGTACGACGGCACGGCCGATCTGGGGCTGTGGCGGCCTCCCGGCCCCGACCGCGACCTGTCCGATGCCTACGGGTCCCAGCTGGCCGATACGCTGGCGAAGTTGAAAACCAGCCTGCCCGGTGGCGAGCTCGAGTTGGGGCAGACGGTACGCCTGCATCCAGGGCGGCTGCGCTGCGACTATTTGATCTGGGCGGCCAGCCGCGAGAGCCATGGCGAGCTGGAGGCCGCGGCTGCACCGGGACTCGAGTTGCTCGAGCGGCTGGCAGAAAGCGCGCTACAGCTGGCGGCCCACCACGACACCGTGCGCGTGGCCTTCGGAACCGCGGGTGCGGGCCCGGGCGCCGAGCCCGCCGCCGAGCGCATGGCCGCGCTGGTGCGGGGCGCCAATGCTTTTCGCAGCTCGCTGGAAGCGCGCGGTGCTACCACCTCCGTCGAAGAGGTGCTGGTCTGCGGGCCCAGCGCAGCCGATGTGGCCAAGGCCAAGCGCATGGTCGAACGCATGGCTCGACCGGCCTCGGCGCCGCCACTGCCACCGCCCACCCCGGCGCGGCGCACGGCCTCCCGCAGCGGCAGCCGCAGCACCTCGGGCGGCACGCGACGCGTGGCCCGACCGCGTGGGCTCGATCCGGACGCGTTGATGCGAGCGCGCGGCCAGGCCGGCCCCTACGACCGCACCGAAACCTACATCGAAGGCCAGTGGTTCATCCATCCCAAGTTCGGCGCCGGGCAGGTCCAGGCGACCCACGTGGCCGAACGCATGGTGACGGTGCTCTTCGAAGACGGTCAACAGCGGCGCCTGATCCACGCGAGGCCCGCGTGAACGAAGCCGCGTCGGCCGGCGCCAGCGCCGAACGCCGCGGTTTTCTCGAGCTGGTCGCCTGCTCGGATGCGGAGCTGACGCGCATCCTGGGCGCGGGCACGGCTCCGGCTTTCGACGACCTGGTGGGCTGGGAGTTCGACGGCGCCAACACCGCCAAGAGCGCCCACCTGATCGGCGCCGCCAAGTTCCGCAAGGGCTTCTACGAAGGCCCCCCGCTGCGCCCGGGCGGCCCCGAGCCCTTCATCCAGGGCTACAACATCGACGTCCGCTCCGGGCCGCTGACCGAAGCCTGGCACGCCAAGCCCAGCGACCAGGCACCGACGCGCAAGTTCTTCTACCGCGTCCATGCGGTGGTCCCCGGCGCGCGCCACAGCCGCTTCGAAAACGCGCTGCTACTCGACTACGGCCTGACGGCGAAGTTCAGCGTCGCCAGCCCCCTGCGCGACTACCTGGTGCAGGTCTATCCCGACGACCCGGACTTGCTGCTAGGGCGCGCGTATTACGCGCTGGGGCCGGTCAGCATCCCGCTGAGCTTCTTCGTTCTCAAACGCTGGGCACGGCACGACTTTCGGGGCTGAAACCCCCGAGCTGTACGTGCGTGGAGCACAACGTCGCGCGTTGCGGACGGCGAAAGCCGTCGCCTAAACTAGTCACGCACTTCAGGTCCTCGCTGCAGCGGAAGACGTGGCTCGTTGTGCTCCCCGCGTTCCGAAGATGCAGACCAAGCCCGGCAGAAAGGCCAGAGCCTCCGCCCCCGAATCGTCGCGGCGCAGATCGACTCCAGGAGTCGGTACGGTGCTCGACGAACGCTACCGGCTCGACGAAGAGCTGGGCGCTGGCGGCGGCGGCGCGGTCTATCGCGCACGCCACCTGGGTCTCGACAAGGACGTTGCGGTCAAGCTGCTCCTGGACGAGCACGCCGGCGATCCTGCCCTCAAGCGCCGCTTCGAGCGCGAAGCCCGGGCCACCGCCGCGCTCAGCCATCCGCATATCGTGGGCATGAGCGACTTCGGCATCGCCGACGGTCGGCCCTACCTCGTGATGGAACTGCTGCAGGGCACAGACCTCTACGAGTACCTCGCCCAGCACAAACCGCTGCCGGTGGCGACGGCCCTGGCCATCGCCGAGCAAACGCTGGAAGCCCTGGCCTACGCCCACGAGCAGGGCCTGGTCCACCGCGACCTCAAGCCCCAGAACATCTATATGCAAGCGGTGTCGGGTCGCGAGATCCACGTGCGCGTGCTGGACTTCGGCCTGGCCAAGTTCGTCGACGCCGATCGCAAGACCATCGGTCCAGCGCTGACCCAGTCGGGCATGGTGCTCGGTACACCGGCCTATATGTCGCCCGAGCAAATCGGCGCCTCTGCGCGGGTCGATGCCCGCGCCGACGTGTATTCCCTGGGCATCCTGCTCTACGAGATGCTGGCTGGCGAGCGCCCCTTCGGCGGCAGCCCCATGGACATCGCCCGCCAGCACTTGATGCAGCCGCTGCCCAAGGTCACGGCCGCGCGACCCAAGCTCGAACATGGCGCTGCCCTCGAAGCCGTGCTGGCGCGGGCGACCGCCAAGGAGCCGGCCGCCCGCTTCGCCAATGCCAGCGAGATGCTCGAGGCGCTGCGCGCGCTCTATCCCGACGCGCGCATGAGCGGCGGCTCGGTCATGACCCGCAGGGCATCCCTGGGCGGGGCGCTCGAGATGCCAAAGAACGCACCGCCGAGAGCGGGCGGCGCTTCGGGGCTGCGGGTCGCGGTGCCGGCCGCCGCGTTGGCGCTGGGCGGGCTGCTCTTCTGGATGTTCGCAGGCCCCAAGACCGAGGAAAGCGGCGGTGATCGGCCGAAGGCAGTCGCGCAACAGGCGGCGCCAACACCCGCGCCCACAGCCGCCACTGCGGCGAGCGCGGACGAGGCGCCGACGGCGGAAACCCAAGCCCGAACCGACACCACCGCGGCCGAACGCGCCCTGGCCGATCCGTGGGCCCAGGGCATCCCCGCCGCGCTCGAGCCGATCGTCTCCCGACTCGACCGCGGGCGCGACATCAGCTCGCGCATGGAAGCCAAGCTGCGCTCCCACCACCGCAGCGAGAGCGACGCGCGGGCGCTTCTGCTGCTCGGCCGGGCCTACGTGGCGCGCGGCTGGCGCCCCGACGGCCTCGAAAAATACCTGGAAGCCTACGAGGCCGACCCCGCCATGCGCGGCGACCCGCACATGCTCGAAGACCTGATCGGCCTGGCGGCCCACTCGGCGACCGGGCGCACGGCGCGAACGGCCTTGCAGGAGATCTACGGCCCGAGCGCCCTGCCCGCCCTGCGCGAGCGCCTGAAGTCTGCCGACCTGGCGCGCTCCGATCGGGCGACCTACGAGCGCCTGCTGCAGACGCTGCAAGCAGCTCAGAAAAGCGTGCGCTGACCGCTGCCCCGAAAGAAGATCCAGCCCTCGCGCTCCGCCAGCTCCGGCTCCTCCGGCACCAGACCATGACCGCGCGCGAAGTCCGCGGCGGCCAGGGCGCTGATCGCGGCCTCGAAGAGATTGCTGTCGTCGATCAGGAGATCGCGCGAGACAGCGGTCACCATTTCGTCCTGCAGCCGGTCGAGGACGCGGGCCCGGGCCTCGCGCCCGCGGCCGCTGCCCGCGGCACGCTCCTCGCTGCGGATCTTGCGGCTGGCCAGGGTGGCGTCCGTCCACACCTCGATCACGCCCGCATCCTGCCCCGGCCGCCACGCCATGGGCAGTGGCTCGGGCAGCAGCTGACGAACCTCCGCCAGCAGTAACAGCGCCGCCCGCGCCCGACGGGCCACGCGGTCGGCTCCCACGTCCGGCGGCAAGCGACCCAACTCGCGCTGCACGATGCGGTCGGTCTCGCGGCGGAAGAGCTGCTCGGCCGGCGCCGCGATCGGCTCGCCGGCGCGGTGGGCGCCGAGGGCGCGGGCAAATCCCGTCGGCCAACCCAGGGGCGCATGCACGGCGACCACGGTCCTGGGCTGGCCGCGCACCCAACCGGCCACGGTCGCTGCCGCCGACTCACCCGCAGTGCCCAGGGTCACCCGGCGCAGCGTCAGCTCGCCGTCGGCGAAGACCGAAGCGTGGGCCAGCCCCGTGCGCGCCTCCCGCGTCGCCGGATGTACCCCGATCACCGTCCAGGCCCCAGCTTCCGCCATGCCTTCTCCGCTCACGCCCCGGTCCGCAACAAACGCCGGGTCAGGCGCCCGAGCCGCCGTCCGTGGGCCTGCTCACCCTCCAACTCCAGGGTAAAACGCGCATGGCCGTAGGCGCGCGCGGGATCGGCCAGCCGGTGTTCGTAGAGTTTTGCCAACTCCAGGTGAGCGCGGCCACTCCACAGGTCATCGGTCGCATGCTGAAGCACGCGGCTCCAGCTCTCGGCGGCGTGCTCATGGCGCTTGGCGCGGGCGGCAGCCAGCGCCGCCAGTGCAAGCGCCTGACAGCGCAGCTCACCGTCGTCGCTGTGGTCGGCAGCGAAAATCGAAAACTCCAGCGCGCGCTCCAGGTCTCCGGCCCGGAGGGCCACGCGCCCATAGGCCAGCAGATCGCGCGGATCATCGGCCGGCCTCAGCTCGGCAAAGTGGGAGCACAGGCGCGCCGCCACCGCGGCCAGGGCCACCAGATCGGACTCGTTGTGCTCGATGATGGGCAGCAGACTCTCCGGGTCGGCCCCGCGCAGGTAGTCGGCGTAGAGCGCCGGGATCAAAGCGCTGTCGACGTCGCCCTCGCGGAAAAAGCCGAGCAGCTCCCGCTCCACCTCGGTCAGACGCACGCTCTGCATGCGCGGCTTCAAGACGCGGCGCGCGCAGTGCAAGAGATCCAGATGCGGCGGCGGCGGCTCCACCGGCACGCGCGCCATGATGAAGCGGGTGCGCAAGAGCGGCCAGTCGAAGCTCTTGCCGTTGTAGCTGACGATGCAGCTGGCTGCGGCCATGCGGCGGCTGAGGTGGTGTAGCATGGGCGCCTCGGCCCCGAGGTTGGGCAAAAACAGTTGCTCGACCTTGAGCACGCCGTCTTCGAAAAAGGCCAGGCCGATCAAAAAAGGCACGGTGCCGGTACCGCCGGCCAAGCCCGTGGTCTCGGTGTCGAAGATCAACATCCGCGACAGGTCCACGTCGCTCAGGGCCGGGTCGAGCGCGAAGCGGGCGAGCAGCGGTGGCGCAATGGTGAGGGCGCCGGCCACGGCAACGCGACCGTGGTGATGGTCGGGCTCCAGAAAACGTTCGAGCAAATGCAACGGACCGTCGTCGGTGTCCCGCCGCTCGCCAAAGGGCAGCGGCAACGGTCCCTGCGCCGGGGCGCGGTGGCGCTGGCGCCGGCGGTCGCGCTCGACCACCTGACCTATCAAGCCGCGCAGTTGCTGGAGGCGATCGGCGCCGGGTGTGTCCGCATCGATTTCACTGTGCGTCAACTCTGTCGCCGGAACCGGATCCGGCTCGGGACGCCCTGGGGCCGGCAGGTGGGAGAGCTTGTCGCGCAGGCGCATGACCTTGACCTCGCCTCCCGCTCAGTGCAGGGCGCTCACGCCCAAATCATCCAGCAGCGCCAGCGCCACGCCACGCCGCGACACATCCGCCGCAATATCCAGCAGCTCGCCGGAGATGGGCCCGACGCAGCTGGGACATCCCAGGTCGCAGTTACAGGCCTGGATCAACCCGCGGGCGCGGCGCAGCAATTCCTCGCGCGCCTCGAAAAGCCGCGGCGACAGCCCGATGCCTCCGGGAATGCGATCGAAAACGAAGATGGTGGGGTCGAAGCCGGGCGCGCCGCCCACGCTCTTGCCCGGCGGCCCGTCGGGCTCCTTGCGGTCGCCGATGGCGTGCCCGAGGTCTCCCGGGTCGGCCATCAAACCCACGCAGGCCACCGTGCGCAGGGCGTGGGCGATGCCGCCCATGGCGTCGACCACCAGCGGGCGCGACACCGCCTGCCGCGCCACGACCGGCTCGGGCACCGTGAGCCAAAAAGACGTGGTGTGCATCTGCATCTCGGGCAGCCGCACGTCGCCATAACCCACGTTCTCGTGGGAGTGGTACTTGATCTTCTTGTAGCCCACGACCTTCTCGACCACGCTGACGTCGCCGTGTTCGCAGCGGGCCTCGCCCAGCTCGGCCTGTTGCTCGCGCTCGAGCACGCTGACGTTGACGTGGGTCATGGCATCGGTGAAGTAGTCGGAGCCCACCTTGCGCACGAAGGCCTTGTGGTTTTCGAAGTCCAGGCGCTCCACCTGATACTGCTGCCCCTCGTGCTGATAGATGGCCTGCTCGTGCAGCATGGTGTGGGTCGAGCGCCAGTCCATCTCGGCGATGCTCCTGTCGTGCTCGACGTCGATGATGACGAAGTTATCCCAGCCCACGCTGCGCAGGGAGACATCGTTGGCCGGGTAGGAGTCGCTCGCCCAGTGGTAGACCGTCTTGCCGCGCGCACCCTCGACGGGATGCAAGAGGCGGTGGTCGCTCAAATAATCGAGAGCGTCGTGCACGGCCTCGGGGGGCACGTCGCCGAAGCCCTCGCCGCGCTCGAAGGGCAGCTCGAAGGCGCCGCACTTGAGGTGCTGCACCAGGATCTCGGCGTTGTCCGGGTCGATGCGGGCCTCTTCGATGGGCGCGCGCAGGAGCTGGGAAGCGCCGCGGGCGATGTACTGGTCGAGCGGGGCGCTGGATGTAACCAGGAGTGAGAGGCTCTCCTCACCGCGACGACCGCCACGTCCGAAGCGCTGCCACAGCCCCGCCACGCTGCCCGGATAGCCGGCGCAGACCACGGCGTCCAGGTCGCCGATGTCGATACCCAGCTCGAGCGCGTTGGTGGCCACCACGCAGGCCAGCTCGCCGCCGCGCAGGGCGCTCTCGATGCCGCGCCTGAGCTGGGGCAAATAGCCGCCCCGGTAGGCCACGATGCGCTCCGGATCGATGCCGTCGCGGGCCAGGCGGTCGCGCAGGTACTTCAGCATCACTTCCACATTGTTGCGCGACTGCCCGAACACCAGCGTGCTGATGCCGGCGCGCACCAGATCGCAGCTCAGACGCACCGCCGCCTTGACGTAGCTCTCGCGGACACCCAACTCCTGGTTGACCACCGGCGGATTGTAGACCAGCACCCGGCGTGCCCCCGACGGCGCCCCGCTCTCGTCGATCAGCTCCGGGGTGCGCCCTATGATGCGCGCGGCGTGCTCGCGCGGATTGCCGATTGTGGCCGAGGCCATCAGAAACCGCGGATCGCTGCCATGAAAACGCGCGATGCGCTGCAGCCGTCGCATCACGTTGCTCAGGTGCGAGCCGAAGACGCCGCGATAGACGTGCAGCTCGTCGATCACCACATAGCGCAGGTTCGAAAACAGGCGCGCCCAATTGGCGTGGTGCGGCAAGATACCCGAGTGCAGCATGTCGGGGTTGGTGATGAGCACGCCGCCCCGTTCGCGCGCGGCGCGGCGGGCATCGCCGGGCGTATCGCCGTCGTAGGTGATGGCCCCGTGCTGCAGGCCGGCCTCACCCATCATCGCGCGCAGGGCTTCTTCCTGGTCGCGGGAGAGCGCCTTGGTGGGAAAGAGATAGATGGCGCGCGCCTCTGGATCGCCCTCCAGCGCGTGCAGCACCGGCAGGTTGTAGCAGAGGCTCTTGCCCGAGGCGGTGGGCGTGGCGATCACCAGATCGCGGCCGGCCAGGGCGAGGTCGAAGGCGCGGCGTTGGTGCGCATACAGCGTGTCGATGCCGCGCTTCTCCAGGGCCTGTCGCAGGCGCGGACCCAGGCACTCGGGCTGCGGCGCGTGATGGGCGGGGCGCGCATCGATGCGCTCGGAAAGCACCAGGTTGTGACGCACGCGGCCGTTTCCCTGCCAGTCGGCGAGTACCGCGGACAGCCCGTGGCGACGGCCCCAGGGCGTCTTGGCCTCGGCCTGAAAACGACCGGGCGCGTTGGTCTCACGATCGGGGGGCGGCGCGGCCTGCGACATGCGGGGCCACTGTACGGATGCCCAGAATCGGAATCAAGCCCGCTGTGTCGAAGCTTCAGGATTCTGAGCCCAGGCGCGCAACATGGCGTAGAGGCCCGCCGAGCAACGCTCGGCCCACTCGCAATCGCGGGCCGGGTCGCCGCGGTCGAGCCAGACCCGCACCGCGGTCCAGACGTGGTCGACGGCGACCTCGGCGCCCCAGCGCCGCAGGGTGTCGTCGGTCAACGGAATCCGCGGCATCCACAGGTCGACCACGCGATCGCGCAGCTCGGCGGCGAAGTCGGCGAACTCCGGCTCGCGCAGGGCATGCACAAAGAGCAGGCGCAGGGCCTCGGGGTGGGAGCGCCCGACGCTGAGCACCGAGCGCACGGCGGCGCCGCTGCGGCTCTGCTCCATCTCGCGCTCCAGGGCCACCGCCATCAGCTCCAGCGTGCGCCCCAGGGCGCGGCGGTAGAGGTCGGCCTTGCCCTCGAAGTGCCGGTAGACGATGAGCTTGGTGACGCCGGCCTCGGCGGCCACCTCCTGCATCGAGGTGGCCGCGTAGCCCGAGCGGGCGAAGGCGCGGGCGGCGGCCTCGAGGATGCTCTTGCGGCGCGCGTCGCGGGGCAAAAGCTGGCGGACGGTGGAGGACATCGGGGGCATGGAGCGCGCTTGACGGGCCTGTATACCCAGAAGTATACACCCATTGGTATACCCCTCCAAGGGGGGCAGCGCGCAGGCCTGGCAGGCCCCCTCACCCCACACCGGCATTCCACACAGCGGAGAAGCCCCATGAAGTTCGGAATCTTTTACGAGCACCAACTGCCACGCCCCTGGGACGAGGGAGCCGAGCTGAAGCTATTTCAAGAAGCGCTGGACCAGGTCGAGTTCGCCGACAAGATGGGCATCGACATGCTGTGGGAGGTGGAGCACCACTTCCTTGAGGAGTACTCCCACTCCTCGGCCCCCGAGGTATTTCTCGCGGCCTGCAGCCAGCGCACCAAGAACATCCGCCTCGGCCACGGCATCATCCAGACCGCGCCGGCCTACAACCACCCGGCGCGCACGGCCGAGCGCCTGGCGACGCTGGACCTGGTGAGCAACGGGCGCGTGGAGTTCGGCTCCGGCGAGTCGTCCTCGCGGGCCGAGCTGCGAGGCTTCCGCATCGAGCCCGAAGCCAAGCGCGCCATGTGGCGCGAGGGACTCGAGATCACCCTGCGCTGCATGACCGAGGAGCCCTTCGGCGGCGTCAAGGGACAGTACGTGGAGATGCCCCCGCGCAACGTGGTGCCCAAGCCCGTACAAAAGCCGCACCCCCCGCTGTGGGTAGCCTGCTCGCGCCGCGACACCATCCTGATGGCCGCGCGCGAAGGCATGGGCGCGCTGACCTTCTCCTTCATCGATCCCGAAGAAGCCCGCGGCTGGGTCCAGGACTACGAAAAAGAGCTAGAGGAAAAATGCGTTCCCATCGGCCTGGCGATCAACCCCCAGGTCGCCTGCGTCTCGCCCATGATGCTGCACCACGACGCCAAAGAAGCGGTGGCACGCGGCCTCGAAGGCGGCAACTTCTTCGGCTACTCCCTGGCCCACTTCTACATCTTCGGCAAGCACGTACCGGGCAAGACCGACGTCTGGCAAGAGTTCCAGGAAAAGCGCAGCGAGATGGGCTATTCACCTGAAGTTGAAGAAGCCGTCAAACAGGAAACCCTGGGCGCCAAAATCGCCTCGGGCGAAGCCACGGGCCTGCGCGGTGCCGTGGGCACCCCTGACCAGCTGCGCGAGTACATCCGGCGCTACGAGGACGCCGGCGTCGACCAGCTGATCTTCGTAATGCAGGCCGGGCGCAACAAACACGAACACATCATGGAGTCGCTCGAAATCTTCGGCAAAGAGGTGATGCCGGAGTTCAAGGAGCGCGACGAAAAGCTCGTCGCCAAAAAGCGCGAGCGCCTGCAGCCGATCCTCGACAAAGCCATGGCCCGCCGCATCGACAACGCCCCAAAGATGCCCGAGAACTACACCATCACCCCCATGGTGCGCCGCATGATGGAAAGCCGAATGGGCGAAGAAGCCGTGGAAAAGCTCCAGAAGGCGCAGGCCACGGGCGCAGGCGGAGGTGCCTTCGGCATGGCCAACCGGCGCGGGCGTGGTGGGCAAGGGCCCGGGCAGGGATGAGGGCCATGGCGTAGGTCGTGGGTCGCACCTGAACGTAGCGGCCCATCGCCTGCACCCCGAGCCCTCCAGGTAGCACCTCCTCGCGCAGAAAAGGCTCGACGTCGCGCGCCCGGCGGTCGTGGTCGGGCGGAGCGATGATGGGGGTGGTGAGCGGAGAACCCGATCCCTGCCTGCGAATTTGGGGGGATTGGGGGTCGCACGCCGAGTCGCCGGAGAGCGTCGGTGCGGCCGGGCGCGGCGGTGAGGCCACATCTTGAACACGCGGGTGCAAAATGTGAGCGCCGCCATCCATCGCCAAAAGCGACCGCTGAACGCCAAATGCGTCCAGAGGTCCCGGAGCGGCTCCGCACGAAGCCACGCGACCACCGCAGTGGCGGCCGCCACCCTGCCGCCGGCGGCCGCCACCCCGGAGCGCCCCTGCTTCACGCGTAAATGCCTGAAATCACGCGCATCCGATCCCGGCACGCGACTTGCGTTGCGGCCTGGTCGTGCCCGAAATCGCCACACAGCCCAGTAGGCTGTCCAACGACGCGGCCGAGACGCTCGCGAGCGCCGAATACCGGCGTCGCGATCCCCAGACCGGCGCCCTGCATCGGGTCCCGCGCGAAAACCTCGAAACCTTCCTGGCGCGTGCGCAGAGCGCCGGCAACGACGGCCGCGGCGTGCCCAGCTTCGTGGCAGACGAGCTTCGCAGCCATCTGCGCTGCGGCGTTTTGGCGCATGGCTTAATCCGGCTTCATTGCGGGAAATGCCGGAAAGACGACGTCATAGCTCTGAGTTGTAAAGGCCGCGGCTTCTGTCCCAGGTGTGGCGGCCGGAGGATGACCGAACTGGCCGCCCACATCAGCGATCACGTCCTGCCGAACGTGCCCGTGCGGCAATGGGTCTTGACCGTACCACACCGGCTGCGCTTTCGCCTCGGCTACGACCACGAACTCAGCAAGAAGGTGCTGAAAATCTTCAGCGACGCCGTCTACGACTACTACCGCCGCGCCACCGGCGAAGCGCTGGGGCAGACAGCAAGCATCACCTTCATCCAGCGCTTTAACTCTGAGATTGCACTCAACCTCCATTACCACCAGACGGTTATGGACGGCGTCTTCGTGGAAGACGCCACCGGGGCGCTGCGCTTCATCCCCGCACCAGAGCCCGAAGACGTCGACATCGCCGAAGTGCTCGCCACCGTGCGCGCGAAAGTCACCACCTTGGCCCGGCGCCACGGCATCTATTTGGGTAGCGATCCAGAATTCGCCTGCGACGAACCCGAGCCGCTCTTCGAAGACATGCCGGCGCTGGCGGCCTGCTACGACGCCTCCATCACCCGCCGCACGGCCTTCGGGCAGTCTTCGGAAGGGCGAAGAGCGGTGACACGCATCGGCGGCGACCCGCAGGCGCCATGGATCTCGCCGGACCGACCTCGCCATGCTCAGCATGGCGGCTTTGACCTACATGCAGGCGAGGTGGTCGCCGGCAGCGACCGCCAGGGTCGCGAGCAGCTGCTGCGCTACTGCGCGCGACCGGCGATTGCACAGGACAGACTGGCGTTGACCGCCGACGGGCGGGTCTCGTTGCAGCTGAAGCGCCCGTACTATGACGGAACCACCAACATCGAATTCGAGCCGCTTGCGTTCATCGAGCGCCTGGCGGCGTTAATTCCTCGACCGCACAAAAATTCGCTGGTCTACCGCGGCGTACTGGCGCCGCGCTCGGCGCTGCGTGCGCGGGTCGTCGCCTACCAGGCGCAGGCGGGGCCGGTTGCCGGGCGTGCCGGCACCGAGGAGGAACTCGGCTCGGAGCCGCCGGTGCCGGGAGGCAGCGGTGAGCGGGCGCAGGGGGGCTACAGGTAGTGCCGACGCCGGGGCGCCGGAACTGTCGCCCGCTCAGGCCACGACCACCCAATCCGCGAACGACAGTTTCGCATAGGCCCCCGACACCAATCGCGTCCGCGCCAGCAGCTGCAACACGAGGGTTCGAAAGGCCCAGGCCTTGTACTCGACCACGGGCCAGCCGGCGTCGAGTACCAAGCCGCGGTAGGAGTCGTGGCCGTGGAGGAGGACGACGAGGTCGGTGGCTCGATTGACGTCGAGGCCGTCGCGCAATGTGCCGAGTTCGGCGAGGCGAGCGACGATCTGGCGTTGGCCGGCGCGGCGGCCGTTGTTGACGTGGTCCCAGTAGCGACCAACTTCCGGGTCCGCGGCGGCGGCGGCGTGGACGGCGGGCCACAGGGGCGCGGCGCGGGCGTAGATGTCGGTGCCGTGCTCGACCATGAGCGCCAAGACGCGCTGGGCCGAGTCCGAGGACAGCAGCTCGCGCATCCACGGGCGCTCCGGCACCGGCGGCGCGTCTTCTTCTCCCGCCGCCGTCGCTTCCACCACCTCGCGCAGCAGCTGTCCCTTGGTTCGAAACGTGTAGTACAGGGTCTGCACCGCGACGTCGGCCTCGCGAGCGATCTGGTCCATCGTGGTCTCGCCGTACCCGACGTTCACGAACAGGTCCCGCGCCGCCTCGCGCATGCGTTTTCGCGTCTGCCGCGCCTTCTCTGCCCGTGTCTGCTTCATGCGCTCCTTGCTGCGGCATCCGGCCCGCAGTTGACCGGAGTATATCACTAGTGGTAACGCTAGTGAGGACTCTAGCCAGCTGACTCCCACCTCGAAAGTGATCGATCCGATGGCGCCCCCCTCCTCCTTCCGTCGCACCGCGAGCCGAGCCCTGGTCCTCAGCGCCGTCTTCGCCGTTCCCGCCGGGCTGCTTACCTTTCTCTATCCCCCCGCCGTCGAAAACACAGTCTGGGGCTATCCCTTCGACGTCGGCCTCCTCAGCGCCGTCTCCGCCGCCCTCGTCCTCGCCCACCTGCTCAAGGCGCTGGGGTTCATCGGACTCTCTGGCTTGGACGGCGCGGGGGCGGTCACCCGCGGGGCCATGGGCGTCGCGGCGCTCGGCTTCGTCGTCCTCGCTGTCTGTGAGGCGATCTCGGTCACCCTGGCCGGGGTCCCGATGGATTCACCGGCCGCCGTCAACCTCAACAACGGTTACGGCGCGGGCTCGATGATGGAGGCCTTGCCGTCGATCCTCGGCGGCATCTTCATCGCGCGCAAGAAGCTGCTTCCCGGGTTTGACCGCTGGTCGGTGCTGTTGTCCGGAGTGTTCATGGTCTTTGTGGTCACGCCCGCGCTCTTAACTGGGCGGGGGGCGCCGGCATACCTGGCATTGACGGCGTGGAGCTTGTTCTATGTGTGGATCGGGCGCGCGCTGGGGCGCGTGGTTGATGGCTGAAGGAAACCCGAGGCAAGCGGCGTCGCGCGCCGACACTCAGCTCGCGCGCTCTCCCGCAAGCTATGGACCGGCATCTGCCGCCACGCCCAGGGTCAACTGCAGCAGCTGCTCGGAGGCGCCGCAGGTGGCGCACGTCGGGGCCATTTCGTCGAAGCCTTCAGGCGGCATGTGAGGCCCGTAGCCCGTCACCGTCACCTCGCCCTCGAGCCCGTGGCCGGTAGCCGTCGCCACCAGCTCGGCTTCGAAGCGCAGCTCGAGCTGCGCAAAGCGTTCGAGTTCGGCGCCCGTGGGCATGAGCACGCCCCAGCGATCACGCAGTTCGTCAGCGGTCAGCGACAAGCTGCTGGAGGGGTCGGCCAGGCGCGAGAAGCCGACACGAACCTCGCGGCTGCCCTCGAAAAAGAGGTTCCGCGCCTCGAGTTCCACCGGCCAGCTCGCCTCGATCCTGCCATCGGCGTCGGCCAGGGCGAGCGTGCCGCCGAGGAGGACCTCGCCGGGCGGCGTACCGTCGAAATGAACCCACTGGGGACGCGCACAGGCGCTGCCCTCCTGATACTCGAAGCCGACGCTCAGCACCGCAAGCGTTCCGTCCGCCCAGCGCCCCGAGGCTTCGCCCACGGACTCCATCGCCGCAATCAGTTCCGCCGGCGGCGGCAAGCCGCCAAGTGCAGTCTCGGGGTCGACCCGGTAGCCGGGTCCCCAGACGCAATGCACCCCGATCTCGCCGAAGTTCTGAACCAGAGAGACCCGGTCTCCGCGCGTCCGCACCCACCCTGACAACCATCCGTTCACTCCGAGTTCACTGACTTCGAGCCAGAGGTCGAGCCAGGCAAAGCTGGAGCGCGAGTCATCGCCATCGACCACCTCCAGCGTGCCCTCGAGCCGATTGCCCAGCGCCGCGTCGGTAGCTTCGAGCCCGGGCCCCTGCGCGTCGTTGACCTCGGTGGGGACACCCACGGCGACCACGGCGGCCGCGGGCGAAGTGGCCGAAAGAACCGCACTCCAGTGGTCCTCGAGAGCGCCGCTTTCGGAGCGCAAGCGTAGCTCGACGTCGACCTCGAGCCGCCCCTTGCAGCCGCTCTGGCTGCCCGGCCCGGGCGGAAAGTAGCGAACCTCACCGTCGGTGTATTGCAGCTCGATGCTCAGGGGCTCCCGCCCGAGCACGGGCGAAACCTGGAGTGGCCCGTCCGTGCTTGCCAGGTCGCCGCCGAACTCGTCGACCGGGCGGTCGGTGAAGCGCACCGTGGTCTCGTGCACGCCCAGGGCGAACTCGAGGATGGTGGCCGCGTCGAAGCCAAGCGTGCCGGGGCTGTCGTCGATCGACGCGAGCGCCATCGCCTCTCCTTCGCTGCCACAGGCGCTGTCGCTGGATGCGCTCCCCGGCGGCACGAAGGGCGGTCTTTCGCTGGCCCCCTCATCGCCCGTCTGACCCGCCTGGTTGCACGCGAGTAACAGGCAGGCCGATAGCTGCATCGCAGTCATGGCCCAGCCATCACGCCACACACCCGAGATCCCCACATCGAAGCTCGCCATGCCCAAACTCAAGCACGCACTCCAGGCGAGATCCAGCGACACTTGGCACATACTGACTTGATGTTTGGTGCGTTCGTGTGCGACCTATCAAGAGTGGACTACGAACGCATCAGTGCCGAGCTGCTCCGGAAGCTGCGCGGAAGTCGCTCCCAGGAGGCCTTCGCTCGACGCGTGGGCGTGCGCGCCAACGCCATCTACACCTGGGAAGCGGGGCGAAATTTTCCGAGCGCCTCGCGCGCCCTGACGGCGGCCAGTCGCGCCGGGGTCGACGTGGTGGCTGCGCTCGAGCGCTTCTACGGACGCGAGCTGTCGTGGCTGGGCGAGGCCGAGCCGACCAGCGCCGAGGGGGTCGCGCGGCTGCTGCAGGACCTGCGGGGCAAGAGTTCGATCCTCGACCTCTCTCGGCGCTCGGGCCAGAGCCGCTTCACCATTTCGCGCTGGCTCAAGGGCCAGGCCGAGCCGCGCCTGCCCGACCTGCTGTGCCTGATCGAAGCCGCCTCCCTACGCCTGCTCGATTTTCTCGCATGTTTCGTCGACCCCCGCGAGCTGCCTTCGATCGCCGAGGCCTACCGCAGCCTGGAAGCCACGCGCGCGGCGGCCTACGAGTCGCCCTGGTCGCAGGCGTTTCTACGCGCCCTGGAGCTGTCCTCCTATCGCGCGCTTCCGGGTCACGAAGCGGGCTGGTTGGCGGAAAAGCTCGGCCTGAGCGCCGAAGAGGAGATCCGCTGCTTGTCGCTGCTCGAGCGCTCGGGACAAATCGTGCGCCTGGCAACCGGCCACTTCACACCCGCCGAAGTCAAAGCCGTCGACACCCGCCGCGACCCCGAAGCGGCGCGACGGCTGCGGCTGTTTTGGGCCAAGACGGCCAATGAACGCCTGGATCAGGCGGCGCCCGAACACGGCGTGGTCGCCTACAACCTCTTCGGCGTATCGCTCGCGGACCTGCAGCGCCTCGAGGAGTTACAGCGGGCCTACTTCCGCGAAATGCGCGCCATCATCGCCGAGTCCGAGCCGGCCGAGACGGTCGTGATCGCCACCATGCAGATGGTGCGGCTTTTGACGTGAAGCGTGAAGCAACCCGATCCTTGCGCGGGAGTCACATCGCGCCCGCTGCAACCGGGGCGACAGGCGCTCCCCGCTGCTGCAGGGCATGCTTGTGCGCGGGCTTGCCGCGCCCCTGGCGCCGAGGTGCCGGCGCACGAATCGTGGCCGCGCGACCCATTCATCCGTCCATCCGGATACACAAATAGATAGCTGCAATCACGGTGTCCGGCCCCAGGCGTGCGCTGCACACTGCGCTACACTTCTAGCGATGGCCCGGTCGAGCAAATGCCAGCCGTGGGCGGCCGCGCTGCTGGTGCTGGCTCTCGCAGCCACGGCGGTCGCTTCGGAAACCGGCACCCACAGCAAGGGGCTCACGCTGGAGCTTTCGCCGGAACACTCGGCCTTTGTTCACGACGGAGTGCCCGGCGCGCTGGTGCATGTGCCGCCGGGCTTCGATGCCAATGGGCCCCTGCATGTGGTCGTCTTTCTTCACGGCTACACCGGCTGCGCGCGGGTGCTGATGGGGGCGGGACCGGTCGTCTGCCACGCGGGCGATGTCGTGCGCAAGGGCTGGGATTTGGCCTCGCTCCACGATGCGGCGGGTCGCAACTCTCTCCTGGTCATCCCACAGTTGGAATTGCTCAAGCGCAGCGGCAATCCGGGCTGCTTCGGACGGGCGGGCTGCTTTCGGCTTTTCCTCGATGAGCTGCTGTCGGGGCCCCTGGCCGAGAACCTGGGCGGGGCGCGGGGACTCGATGCGGTGGCGTCGGTGACGTTGGTGGCCCACAGCGCGGGTTTCCAGGCGGCCCGCGCGATCCTCGACAAGGGCGAGGTCGGGGGCCTCGTGCACCACCTGGTCTTGATGGATGCGCTCTACGGCGGCGCCCCCGCCTTTGCGCGCTGGTTGACGACGACGCGGGTCGACAAGCCGCGGCTGTTGAGCATCTACCTCGGGCGCGGCAAGACCCGCAGCGGTAGCCTCGCGCTTTTTCGAAAGGCACGCCGCAAGCTCGGCAAAGCGCGCGCCATCCGCGCCAGGGCCGATACCATGCTCGAAGCGCTGGCAGACCACAGTCTGGTGGTCGCGTCGGGGCGGGGTAGCCACCGCGAGGTGCCCCACAACTACCTGGCGCCGGTGCTCGCCGCGCTGCCGCTGCCTCCGCGATAGGAGGGTTCACTGACGAAGCGCTCCAGCTTGCGCTCCAGCTCCCTCCGCCGGCTCGGGTCGAGTGCGCCGGCGCTGGCGCGCACGCGGGCGAGTTCACGACCAAAGTTGGGCACCTTGGCACCGCGACGCCGTAGCTCGGCCATCAGCGCCGGATCCCAGCGCAGGGGATAGACGCGCTCCTGGCCGAGCTGGATCTGCATCAGCGGAATCGCCTCGCGCAAGCCCAGGATTTCCACCGCGCGTTTCCGCAGCACGAAGTTGGCGCCGCGCCTGTCGATCAGGTAGTCGAGGTCGGCGTGTTTTTCATGTCCGGGTCGACCGCGGGCCTCGAGCACCTGGCGCGCGATGGTGGGGTCGGTGAGGCCGGTCTCGGCTTCGATGGCAACCGGGATGCGCGCCTCGTACATCAGCTTGGCATCACCACCGGTGAAGGCGATGACCACGTCGAGCCCCTCGAAGTAGCGGCGAAGCTCCTGCGCCCGCCCGGCCCGCTCGCGCACGGGGTCGGGGAAGGCGCGCTCGTCGACGATGCCGCTCGGCCACATTTGCTCGAAGCTGGGACGCGGGGTCAGCAGCGTGGCAAAGGCAACGGCCAGGGCGAGTCCGGCCAGGCGACCAGGGCGAGCCGGCCACCGCTCCCGCAAAAGCCCCTCGGCGCCGAGCAGCAGCGGCGCCAGCGCCGGCACCAACATGCGCCCGTACATGAAGTCGCCGCCGACGCGCACGACGTAAAAGACGTAGAGAAATCCCGCCGCGAGCAAGAACAGCGACCTCAGGTGGGCGGCCCCGTCGCGCGGCCGCTCGGCGCCCCCGCGCAGCGCGGTCCACAGCAGGGCGTAACCCACGAGCAATCCCAGCGCCCAGCTTCGCTGCAGAAACAGGCCCAGGTAGCGGAGCCCCTGGCCGTACCAGGCCAGCTGCGCGGATTTGGCGTGGTAGGTATTGGGCAAGAGCTCGCCGTAGTAGAGCCCGCGAAAAACCAGCTGAGCGCCGGCGATGCAGGCGATGGGACCTGCCACACAGAGCGCAGCTTTCAGGCGCCTCCCGGGAGCAGCCGAGAGCCAAGCGCCGAGCACGGCCAGCGGTGCAAAGAGCAAGCCGTCGGCGCGCGTCACCGCGGCCAGCCCCAGCAGCGAGCCGGCGACAAGCAGGCGTCCGAGCCCGGCGACCGACGCCAGCGCAAGCAGGAGCCCGAGGCAAGCCAGCAGGCTGAAAGCCATGGTCTCGAGCCCGGAGGTAGCGAAGTCCCACAGCGCCGGATGCAGGGCGGCGATGGTCGCTGCAAGCGGCAGCGACGGCCCTGAAACGCCCTCCCCGAGGTTCGCGCCGGGCAGCTCGACGCGCGCCATGGCGTAGATCAACAGCCCGTAGCACGCGATGCCGGTGAGCTGCGCGAAAAGGCCCGGCTCGGCCCCCAACGCGAGGCCCGCGGCGATCCACAGGGTCCACAGCAGGTTGCTGTAGCCCTCGACGTATTCGCCAGCGTTGAAGACCAGTCCCTGCCCCTCCACCAGGTTGCGCGCGTAACGGAAAGAAATGAAGGCGTCGTCGCAGAGCCAGCGCGTACGCCATCCGAGCAGCACCGCGGCAAGGGCCAAGGCCGGGGCGACGACCGCCCCGATGCCGGTGGCATAGCCCTCGTCCCGTTTTCGTCGCGCCCTGGACACGACATGGAACTCGCCGCTCGAGGGCCCGGAGTCAAGCCCTCCGCAACAATGACCCGCGCGCTGCTACGGGTAGTAGCAGCAGCGGAAGCCGGTGTTGGGGAACTTGAAGGTGTCGGGCGCCACCGAGAAGTCGAAGCCACAGGCGCGACCGCCCTCGACGTCGTTGTAGCTGCCGCCGCGGATCTCGTACTGCCCCGCCGCGGCCTCCGTGTTGGTCCACTCCTGAAGGTTGCCCGACATGTCGTGGATGTTGCCGTCGGTCCACTGGGAGTAGCAATCGGAGTAGTCCGGATCGCCGGTGATGGTCGCGCACTCGGCGTCTCCACCGGCGCAGGTCGTCAGACCCGAGGCCAGCGCCTCGGTGCCCAGACAGACGTTCTGATAGCTCGTCACATCGGGAGCGTGAGCGCAGACGGCACCGTCGGCGCCCGGATCGTTGTAGCCCCAGTCACATAGGGCCGTTTCCGCCTCGCAGGCGAGCTGGAAGGTGGAGGCGTCACACAGCCGCCAACCACTGCCATCGATGGCGCACACGCCGCTGTCGTTGAGCTTGCAGCAGGCCGCCGATGCATCGTTCCAATCGATGCTGGCCGCCGGCTGCACGCCGCTGACCGAGCAGGGCTGGCCGCTCAGGGTCACGCCAGGGTCGTTGCTCTGCAGCGTCGGCAGCGAAGCCTCGTAGGCCATGACCAGGACGTTGCCCGCGGCAGCGCCGAGGTCCACATACATGAAGTTACCCACCGCCGCGGTGGCGGGGTCGGCGAAGTTGTCGGCGATGCCGTCGCAGTCGTCGTCCATGCCGTTGCAGGACTCGGCGCTGCCAGCGCCGGCGACGACCGGATTCTGGTCCGCGTCCTGACAGCTGGTGGCACCGACGCCGTTGCACTGAATGGTTCCGACATTGCGACAGCCTCCGTCACCGGCGTAACAGAACTGGCCGAGAGCGGGGAAGGCCTCGTCGATGTAGCCGTCGCAGTCGTTGTCGAGACCGTCGCACCTGGTCTCGTCGACCTCATAGTCGACAGGCGGCGAGGGCAGACCCGCGATGTCGCAGACAATGCTCGCGCTCTGACACTTCAAGGCCCCGCTCAGGTCCGCACCGAAGCACACGCCGGTGTTTTTGGCCAGGCAGACCTCGTCGGGCAGGCTGGCCGGGTCGACGTCGTCGGGCGTGCCGTTGCAGTCGTTGTCGGCGCCATCGCAGCGTTCGGCACCGGTAAAGGTGCAGGCGAGCTCGCAGCCGTCGTTCCAGGTGGCGTTGCTGTCGGCGTAGCCCGTGTCGCAGTCGCCGATGGCGCAGGCGCCCTCGATGCAGGCGATGGTCGCATGCAATGTCACGGCATCCGGCGTGCACGCGGTACCGCAGCCGCCGCAGTTGGCGAGGTCGCGACTGGTGTCGAAGTCCTCGTCGACCTTGGTGTCGCAGTCGTTGTCGGCGCCGTCGCAGCTCTCCAGCGTCGGCACGGTCACGCCCGGGTCGTATTGGCAGGCGATGCGGCCCTGGCTGCAGACCCGGGTGCCGTCCTCGCCGGGGCAACAGGCAAAGCCCACCCGATCGCAGCAGGAGCTGCCGTCGTAACCCGCTGCCGGACCCTCGTCGACGGCGCCGTCGCAGTCGTTGTCGAGGCCGTCGCAGGCGGTCTCGATCGATCCGCTGGGGCCGGGCGGCACATATTTGTCGCTCGGCAGCGCGCCGCTGCAGACGACCAGCGGAACCGCGCCGCTGGTATCGCAGACGGTGGTTCCGGTCTTGCACGCGCCCACGTTGGGCGGACCGCAGGGCTGACCCACATCCGGGTCGGTCGAGGCCACTCCGTTGACGGGGTCGCCGTTGCAATCCCAGTCCTCCGGGTCGCATTGCTCCGGGCTCGGTCCCTGCTCGCCGATGCAGCCGATCTGGCCCGCCTCACAGACGGTCAGTCCGGTGCGGCACTTGCCGATCGAGGCTGCCGCCGGCGGGGCCGTGTTGACGCTGTCGTCGGGGTTGGTGATGCAGGCCACACCTTCGCCGGGCAGCGGAATGTCGTTGTTGCCCGCGTCCTTGTCGCGCTCGTCGATGTTGCCGTCGCAGTCGTTGTCCTTGCCATCACAGACTTCGTCGCCCGGCCCCACCTCACCCACGCACAGCAGCGCCTCGTTGCCCAGGTCGCACACGTAGGTGCCGAGCGCGCACTCGCCCTGGTCGGTCAGGCCGCAGGGGTCGCCGATGCGCGGGTCGGGACCGCTTGTGGCCGTGCCGTCGCCCGAGTCGCTGAAGCCATTGAGCGCGCTCCCATCGCAGTCGTGATCGAGCGCGTCGCAGAGTTCGGCGGCCTCCGGCGAGACCTCGCCGTTGCAGCGCAGGAAGCCCGAGTCACAGCTCGTGCGCCCGGCGCTGCAGAGACCGGGTGGATCGACACCAACCAGCTCCATGCCCGAGTCGGTGTTCAAACACAGCTGGTTTTCTTCCGGCCTGTAGCCCGTGGTGGGGTCCTTCTCGTCGACCTTGCCGTCGCAGTCGTCGTCGCGGTTGTTGCAGGTCTCGTCGGCCGGCAACACCAGCCCCAGACACACCAGCTGCGTGATCTCGCCGGCAGGGCAGCCGGTGGAAGGCGGGATCTGAAGCGTGCCCTGGCGGCACTCGCTACCGGGCGTGACCTGTCCGCAGGGCAGGCCGAGGTCCGGATGATCGGTATCGATTTCGCCGTCGCAGTCGTTGTCGGCGCCGTCACAGACCTCCGTCGTCGGCCGTACCTCGCCCACGCAACCGATGTAGCCGCCCGGAGCGCAGACGCTGGTGCCGTTCTTGCACTGCCCCACCGGCGCCGCGGGATCGAGCTCGACGGTGGTGCCGTCGGCCCCGAAGCGACAGCTGACGCCGATGCGATCGTCGGCATCCCCGGTCTTTTCGTCGATGTTGCCGTCGCAGTCGTCGTCGGAGCCGTTGCAGACCTCGACGGGGGGATCGGCCAGCGTGCAGAAGAACTCGCAGCCGTTGATGGGCTTACTGTCGAGGTCGTGCCAGTTGTCGTCGCACTTGCTGTTGTCGAGGGTGCACTCCCCGTTGGTGCAGATGCCGCCAGCGGCCGCGTGTCCAAAACTGCAAGTGAAACCGCAGAAGCCGCAGTTGTCGACGTCGTTTTGGAAGTCGATGTCCTCATCGACGTCACCATCGCAGTCGTTGTCGAGCAGATCGCAGATGGTGTCGTCGGCGGCCGATACCGTGCAGCGATACTCGCAGCCGTTGGCCTGTTCGCCGTCGAGGTCGTGGTAGCCGACGTCGCAGCCGTTTTCGCCCTGGCTGCGGTCGACCACGCACGCGCCATCGGAGCACATCGCAAAGGCGTGGTCGATCGCGCACACATTGCCGCACGCGCCGCAGTGTTCGAGGTCGCTCTGCAGATCGATGTTCTGATCGGCCGGGTCGACCCCTTCGTCGACCTTGCCGTCGCAGTCGTTGTCCTTGCCGTCGCACAGCTCCTGATCGAGACAGCCCGGAGGCGTGGTTTTCGCGTCGGTCGCGGCATCGCGAGGCCCTGCATCCACCACCACCACGGGACCGGAGTCGCGCCGCCCCTGGCCACCGAAATCGAATAACGAGTCTCCGCCGTCGCCCTTCGACCAGCCGGGCGCCTCCCGCTCGTCGCAGTCGATGCAAAAGGTCTCGACTTCGCAGCCGGAGAGCAGGCCACTGATGAGCACCAGCAGGGCCAGCAGCGAAAGCGCCGAGAGCTTCGGCAGGCGCAGGCCACCGAGCCCCGACGCCCTGCGGCGGCGCCGCCGCCGCAGGGTCAGCAGCGCCAGACCGAAGAGCGACAGGCCGAGCGCGGCACCGCCACGTGCTCCCGAAGGCGCACCCGAAGCCAGCCGCGACCCGCCGCCGGGCACCGAGCAGGTGCAGCCGCCACCGCCGCTGGCGATCAGGTGGGTGCCATCGGGCGCAGTGCCCGCATCGGTGCCCGAAGCGCAGGTGCCCGCGACACAGGTGGTGCCCGCGGCACACTTGCTGCCGCCGTTTTCACCTGCGCAGTCGTCGCTGGCACCGCAGAAGTCGGCGTTCGTTCGGGGGTCGATGCAACCGCCCTGACAATCGACCCAGCCGTCGTCGCATCCGCCGGTCTTGCACACGCCGCGCGAGCAGACCTCGTCGTCGGCACAGGCCGAACCGGCCGAGCTGCCCTGGCAATCGGCGCTAGCGCCGCAGAAGCGCTTGCTGGTGTTGGCGTCGATGCACTCACCGTCGCAGTAGACCAAGGTGCCGCCACAGCGCAGCTCGCACTGGGAAGTCTCGCTGTTGCAGATCTGCCCGTAGGGACAGTGCGTCCTGAGGCAGGGGTCTTCGCCGCACTCGCCGCCCGCCGGTTCGCATACCTGGCCCTCGGGGCAGCCCCCGAAGAAGCAGCCGTCCCTGGGCGGGATCACGCAGGCGCCGGTCGGCTTGTCGCAGATCTCCCCGCTGTCGCATTGGGTGACAGCACAGGGATCGGCCACGCAAGAGCCGTCCTCGCAGCGATTGGCTTCGTCGCATTCAACGGTGGCGCAGCTGGCAAAGCAGACGCCGTCGCGACAGGCCTCGCCGCTGCCGCAGTCCATGCTCGCGCAGGCGTCGGAGACGCAGGCCCAGGCGCCGTCCATGCCCTGGCAGCGCTCGCCCTCGGGACAGGCGAACTGTTGCTGGCGACAGTCGGGCGGCTTGCAGCGGCCGTCGGTGGGATCGCAGACGTTGCCATCGGTGCACGGGCGACCCGCGCAGACAAAGCTGCACTCGTTGTTCCTGCACACGCAGTCGGCGACCGATCCGCTGTTGGGGGCGCACTGGACCTCGCCGTCGACTTCGATGGTCTCGGCGGCGCACTCGTCACGCTTGCACTGCTCGCCGACGCAGTAGCAGGCATCGGCCCCGCCGACCGCCACGGTGACGGCCGCCTTGCCCTGCGGGCACTGGGCCTCGAACTCCATGCCCATGGTGCAGGGCAGCGCGCACTGACACATCAGGCACTGGGCTTCGCCGGGACACAGCGAGGCATCGCCCGTCTCCTCGTCGACGTTTCCGTCGCAATCGTTGTCGACGCAGTCGCAGACTTCGATGCCCGGTGTCATTTGACCGACGCACTTGATGACGCCGTCGACGCACTGCTTCTTGCCGGTCTGGCAGATGCCCTCGTCGGTGCCGCAGGCCTCTCCCAGCCCCAGGCCTTCGTCGACCTTGCTGTCGCAGTCGTTGTCGAGGCCGTCGCAGACTTCGTCGCTGCCGGCCACGGCGCCGAGGCATACCAGCTCGCTACCCTCGCATACGAGCTTGCCCGGTTGGCACTCGCCCTCGCTCTCACCACAGGGCGCGTTGAGGCCGGGCACGTCATCGATGATGCCGTTGCAGTCGTTGTCGAGGCCATCGCAGACCTCCGGACCGGGCTCCTGGCCGCCGACACAGACGAGCTTGCCCTCGACGCAGTCGAGCTGCCCCTTCGAGCACTCGCCCTGATCGGCGCCCACACAGTCTTCGCCCACGTTCGGCTTTGCGGGGTCGTCGGGCGGGATCTCGCTGGGATCGCAGCTGCCGCCGTTGTCGGTGGAGTCGGCGGGATCCAGGCATTCGTCGACGACTCCGTCACAGTCATTGTCGGTCAGGTCGCAGACCTCGTAGTCGGCCTTACCGATGGCGCCGACGCACAGGATCGCGTTGCCGATGCACTGCTGGGTGCCGAAGCGGCAGATGCCGCAGGCCGCATCGTCGGGATCGTTGGGCACGCCGTCGCCGTCGACGTCCACGCGGCACTCCCCGACCTGGTCGGCCGTGTCGCCGCAGCGCACGCCCACGCGCGGGTCGTCGACCGGATCGATGGCCTCGTCGACCTTGGTGTCGCAGTCGTCGTCCAGGCCGTTGCAGACCTCGGGACCGCCTTCGACGGCGCCGGCACAGATGTAGCCGGGGTTGCCCAGGCCATCGACGTCGGCCACGCACTTGGTCTTGCCCTGCTCGCAGGGCGGGTCGGGATCGCCGCAGAGGTCGCCGCCACCGGCGCCCAACGGACCGAGCGGGTCGGTGTTACAGGCGATGTAGGCCGCCGAGTCGGTCGCACCGGCACACTCGTCGCTGCTGCCGTCGCAGTCGTTATCCTCGCCGTCGCAGACCTCGATGGACGGGCCGTTGCCGCCGACGCATTGGTAGTCGTAGCCGTCGGGGTCGATGTCGGTGGACACCGCCACGCAGGCAATCTGTCCCTGGGTGCAGTTGCCGGTGGAGCTTCCGCACAGCACGACGTCGCGCACGCCGTCCCCGTTTTCGTCGGGCAGCTTCTCGTCGGTGAAGCCATCGCAGTCGTTGTCGAGACCGTCGCAGACCTCGTCGACGGGCGTCTGCAGGGGCGTGCAGGCGATGGTGCCTTCGACCGTGCACACGCTGTAGCCGGGCTCGCACTCGCCGCGGCTGGTGCCGCACTGCACACCCAGGCGCGGGTCGCTGCTGCTGAGGTCGGGGTCGTCGTTGTCGACGAGGTCGTCGCAGTCGTCGTCGAGCGCGTTGCAGACCTCGTCGCCGGGCAGCACTTCGCCCAGGCACTGCCAGCGGCCGTTGGTGCAGGCGTAGTCGCCCGGACTGCAGATGCCGTAGATGGTGGTGGCGCAGAGGCTGCCGCAGCAGGCACCGACCGGCCCGCCGCTGAGACCGTCGATGTCCAGGCCCATGATGGCTTCTTCGTCGACGTCGCCGTCGCAGTCATCGTCGACGTCGTTGCAGGTCTCCTCGAAGCTGCCCGGCAGCGGCGCGTCGCACTCCAGGCTGGGCGGATCGCCGGCTTCATCGCAGTAGAGGTTGCCGGTGCAAATGCCGAGGCCGGCTCCGCAGACGCTGCCGACCAGGAAGGGATCGGGTCCGATGACGCACGAAGCGTTGGTGCAGGTGAAGTTGTTGCCGTCACAATCGTGATCGCTGAGATCGCATAGCTCGCGGTCTTCGGGCAGCACCTCGCCGTCGCAGACCCAGTAGCCGGAGACGCACTCGTACTGGCCCTGCTGACAGATGCCCACCGGCGTGGTGGCGCACTGGGAGCCGCAGCAGCTGCCGGTCGGGCCGCCGGGGTTACCACCCAGGTCGTTGCCCGCGGTGGCGATGGTGTCGTCGACGATGCCGTTGCAGTCGTTGTCGACGTTGTCGCAGGTCTCTTCGCCCGGCCCGATCTCACCGACGCACGTGCTGGTGTCGAGCGCGCCGGTGATCTCATCGCAGAGAAAGAAACCGGGCTCGCAGGCGCCGGTGCTGCGACCGCAGGGCACGTCGCTGACGCACTTTTGTGGACAAGCCGAGAAGGCCGCGCCGCTGTCATCGCCCTCGTCGAAGAGGTCGTCGCAGTCGTCGTCGAGGCCGTTGCAGGGATCGCCGGTCACGGGGCAGATCAGCTCGCCGTGGCAGTCCACGCGGGTGCCGTCGTCCTCATCGACCAGGCCATCGCAGTCGTCGTCGGTGTTGGCGTTGGCGCAGGTGTCGTCCACCTTGCCGCAGACGACCTGCTCGGTCGCCAACGCCGTGCTCTGCAACAGCGAGCCATTGTACTCGGGACGCAGGTTGACCTGGTCGTTTTGGGCCGTGCTGCGGTTGGCCTCGCCGTCGCAGGACAGGGCCTCGGGCTGGGGGTCGGAACCCGGCTGCACCAGCGAGAGATCCTCGTCGACCTCACCGTCGCAGTCGTCATCGAGGCCATTGCAGACCTCGAAGGCGAGGGAGTCTTGCACGATCTCGGCCAGCGTCGCCGACAGCTCGGCGGGGCTGTTGGCGAAGCGGGCGCTGTCGGTGCCGCCGTAGTGGGCGATGGCGTTGAGGGAGTCCTGGCTCGTGGGCACGATGCTGACGCCCACCACGTAGGTGCGGATGTCGGGGGTGCCGGGGAGCGGTGTCGTCAGGTTGCCGGGAAAAGGCTGGCCGGGGAAGGCTAGCTCGAAGGCCTTCTGATTCGGATCGGTATTGCAGGTCTCCTCACCATCGGTCAGCAGGATGATGCTGTACTGACGGCAGCTCGCCGCAGAGTCGCCGCCGCGCACGTCGGCGATGTAGGCGCCCGAGTCACGGATGATGCCGCCCAGGGGCGTCCAGCCGATCTTCGGCGCCCGGAGCTCGCAGTCGTTGCCGCCGACGTGATCGCACAGGTCCACCGCGAGGATGTCCGACCCCGTCGGCTGATGGAAAGCGGTCTCCACGTAGTCGATCCAGCGCAACAGGGACGGTCGGTTGTCGATGGCGGCGAACGCCTCACCGGCAATGCCGGGAAAGCCCACCAGCATTTCACCGGAGCCCGCGACATAGCTGTTCATGCACAGCGACGAGCCCGCATTGCAGCAGTGGCCCGCGTAGTTGAGGACGTCGTAGTTCGAGCACTGGCCCTCGGCCCCAGCGCAAGCGCCGTTGTCGATGTCGACCTGGTAATTCGCGTTGGTCTCGATCCCTGTGACTTGGTACTGCGAGAAGCGCGACATCGCCCACTCGACGTCACCGAAGCCGTAGATCATCTTGCGGATCGCGTCCTTGGCGATCCAGAGCTTGCTGTCATTGGGAAAGCAGTCGCCGTCGGTATCGAAACCGGCGCCCGTTCTTCCGGTCACGAGGTTGGAGCTACCATCGCCACAGCCGTAATACACGCCATCGAGAATGCGCGCGCTGTCATCGCCCGCCTGTGGCACGCGACCGACGCCATCGCCCTCGGTCTCGGCTCCCGCGAGATTCTCACGCATGGACCCTGAGGTATCGACCGCCAATACGAAGCGCGGTTTGACCTGGGCCGTGGCGCGCCCCGGATCGAAGGCGGCGACGAGCAGCGCGGCAGAGAGCCCTAGCAGCCTCGAAAATCGGCGAGAATCGGACATGGGTTGCCCCTCAAATCGAAGTGTCGTGGCACGTTGCCGGATACGCCCACGAGCGGACGACCCCGGCAGCGAACTCAGGCAAGCGATACGATACACCCCGCAAACGCGCGAAGACAAGGCGAAGCTCCGCTGCGATCGGTCGCGATCACGCGCAGCCACAGCGTCGTGTGATCGGCGTCACTGCGATGACAGCAAGCCGGAATCGAAGGCGACGATCGCGGTGATGGTACACATCCGATCACTCGCAATTGGCTTACGAACGGGATGTGCGACCCTGTATGACAGCCACCCCCATCAGCTGCCAGGATTGCGATGCTGCAACGTCCTGCTGCAGCGTCCACGGCGAGTTGAGTTGGAAGCCGCCAATGTAGCGGCGTCGCACGGCTTCGCAGCGACTGCACGCAGGGCTTGCAAACGTTGCGTCAAATTGCGATCGGCGCCATTATAGTCACCCGGTTGCCGCCGTTTTTCGCGTCACCGCAACTCGGCTCGACGCGCTTACATCGCGACGTCCGCTTCGTCTGGAACAACACGAGGGGAAATCCCACCATGCGTAATCGTCTCATCGCCAAGCTCGCAGCGCTGGTGCTATTCAGCCAATGCCTCATCGCCTGCGGCGACTCCGACGGGGGTTCGAAGGCAGACGCCGCTGGCGGTAGCGGCGGCAGCGGCGGCGATCAGGGCAGCGGCAGCACGGGACAGAAGGACGGCTCTGCCGGCTCGACGGCGGACGCTGGCGGCAAGGACGGCGGCAGCGACACCAAGGACGCCGGAGGCGGCAACACCGACAGCAAAGACGCTGGCGACGGCGGGGGCAGCAGCACCGACCGCGCCGACGGTGGCAGCGGCGACAACGACTGCAACGGCAAGGACGACGACGGCGACGGCAAGACCGACGAGGGCTACACGCCGGCCGACAGCGCCTGCGGCGTCGGCGCCTGCGCGGCCACCGGCTCCACCTCATGCGTCGGCGGCGAGGTCCAGGACAACTGCCGCCCCAAGACGGCCGCGCGCGACGACGACACCTGCGACAACATCGACGACGACTGCGACGGCAAAACCGACGAGGACTACGTCGTGGTCGACAACTGCGGCACCGGCTATTGCGAGACCCACAACACGCCTTCGAGCTGCGTCGACGGTGTCGAGACGGTGTGCGCGCCGGCCACGCGCCTCAACGCCGATGACGCCAGCTGCGACAGCGTCGACGACGACTGCGACGGCGCCGCCGATGAGGGCTACGTCGTCGACAGCAGCTGCGGCGCCGGCTACTGCAACAGCACCAACACGCCCTCGAGCTGCGCCGGCGGCGTCGAAACCGCCTGCAGCCCGGGCTCGCCGCTTTCCTCCGACGACACCACATGCGACGGCGTCGACGACGACTGCGACGGCACCGACGACGACGACTACGTGGTCAACAGCACCTGCGGCACCGGCTACTGCGAGACGAATAACACGCCCTCGAGCTGCGTCGGCGGCGTCGAAACCCTGTGCACCGCCGCCAGCCAGAACACGCCCGACGACAAGGGCTGCAACGGCGTCGACGACGACTGCGACGGCTCGACCGACGAGGACTACGTGGCCGACGCCAGCTGCGGCTCGGGCCCGTGCCGGGGCACCAACACGCCCTCCACCTGCGTCGACGGCGTCGAGACCCCCTGCATGTCCGGCTCCGAGGGCAACACCACCGACCCAACCTGCGACGGTGTCGACGACGACTGCGACGGCACCCCCGACGACGACTACGCCTCGGTGACCACCAGCTGCGGCGTCGGCGCCTGCGCCTCGACCGGCGCGACCAGCTGCGCCAACGGCAAGGTCACCGACAGCTGCATCGCCGGCGATCCCGCCCCCAGCGACGCCAGCTGCGATGGCGTGGACGACGACTGCGACGGCACCCCCGACGACGACTACGTCGTCGATGCCAGCTGCGGCATCGGCGAGTGCAACGCCTCCAACACGCCCTCGAGCTGCGCGGGCGGCGTGGAGACCCTGTGCGTGGCCGGCACGCCGGCGACCGGCGTCGACAGCAGCTGCGACAACAAGGATGACGACTGCGACAGCAGCTTCGACGAGGACTACGTGCCCGTCGCCAGCTGCGGCATCGGCTACTGCAGGCAGGCCAACACGCCCTCCTCCTGCAGCGGCGGCGTCATCACCGACTGCGTGCCCAGCGATCCCAAGAGCGCCACCGACGCCACCTGCGACGGCGTGGACGATGACTGCGACGGCGCCTCGGACGAGGACTTCGATCCCTATTGCAGCGGCAGCTCCACCGTCACCTGCGTGGACGGCGGCGAGGTGCTGACCGCCTGCGACGACGGCATCATCTGCACCGAGGACATCTGCACCGCGGGCAGCTGCGACGTGATTCCGGACGACAGCGCCTGCGCCGACGACGGCGTCGCCTGCACCAACGAACGCTGCGTCGTCGGGCTCGGCTGCCAGTCGCTGACCGACCACAACTACTGCAGTCAAACCGTGGACGGTGGCAAGCGCTGCAACGGCTCCGAGCGCTGCGAGCCCGAGGTCGCCGGCGACGAGGTCGGCTGCGTGCCGGGCACGCCCCCCTGCGGCGACGACTGGGCCTGCACCGACATCGTCTGCAACGAGACCGGCCCCGAGGTCTGCACCACGACCCTGAACCACGCCTTCTGTCAGGCCGCCGACGGTGTCTTCTGCAACGGCGCCGAGCAGTGCAATCCCGGCGATGAAGCCAACCGGGACGCAAACGGCTGCGTGGCCGGTTCCGACCCCTGTGCGGGCATGCAGGACTCGGCCGAGTGCACGGTGCTGGTCTGCAACGAGGACACCGACAGCTGCGACAACGTGCCCGACGACGGCTACAGCTGCGACGACGGCATCAACTGCACCGACGACGTCTGCGATCCCGACGCCGCGGTCGATCCCACCGGCTGCGTCTGGACGGCCAAGGACTGCAGCGGTGCCGACACCGACGCCATCGCCTGCACCGTCGCCTACTGCGACGAGGCCGATGGCAGCTGCAAGATCAACTACAGCTCCGAGCTCTGCGGCGGCGACGCCTGCACCGATAGCGGCTGCGCCACCTGCACCTCGGATGCCGACTGCGGCAACGACGACAGCAACCTCTGTGATGGCGTGGCCGCCTGTGTCACGGGGGAGTGCGTACTGACCTCGCCCGTGATCGACTGCAACGACGGCAAGGCCTGCACCACAGACCTCTGCGACGGCCCCTCCGGCACCTGCAACCACGTGGCCAATGACAGCTATTGCTTCGACGGCGTCTGCGACGGGCTAGATGCCTGCGACCCGGGCGACCCCTCAGCCGACGCGACCACCGGCTGCGTGGAAGCCGCGCCACCCGACTGCGACGACGGCATCGCCTGCACCACCGACCTCTGCAACTACCTGACGGGCTGCTACCCGTTTCCCAACCACGCCACGTGCGCCGCGGGCGACACAACCGTGTGCAACGGCGAGCAATTCTGCGACTCGGGCGCCGACCCTGGGGTCAACCCTTCGGGCTGTGTGGAGCCCTTCCCCGACGGCATCGACTGCGACGACGGCATCCCCTGCACGCGCGATGAATGCGTCGAGCCCTCGGGCAGCAACGAAGGCGGCTGCCGCTCGACCAACGACAGCACCAACTGCCCCTGCGGCCAGAGCTGCGATCCCGTCAGCGGCGGCTGCCTCACCACCTGCACCGTCACCGAGTGCCAGGGCAAGCTCTACGAGTGCGGCGACTGCATCGACAACGACAACGACTGCGCCTGCTTCTGCGATGACAACACCGCGGCGAGCTGCCCCGTCGATGGCAGCGGCAACGAGTGCGAGTGCGACCCCGACTGCAGCGTACCGGCGACGAGCTGCGCCTGCGACACCGCCTCCAGCAGCTGCGACGCCAGCTGCTACTGCGATCCCGACTGCTACTACCCCAACAACGGCGCCGGCATCGACTCCGGCTCCGACCTGAGCTGCTTCGGCCCCTGCGACAACAACGAGTCCGGTTTCCACGGCGGAATCCCGGGCCAGAACAACGCACCCTGCAAGATGGAATGTTACTTCGACCAGGACACGGGCGCCGGCAACGACGACTGCTACTGGGACCACGGCTGCGATCCCCTCTCGGTGGCCGCAGACTATCCCCCCTCGGGTGACTCCGCCTGCGAGTACGACCCCAACACCAACATCGCCGGCAGCAGCCTGAGCTGCGCCGAAGCCCAGGCGACGCAGTCGGCGGTGTGCTGGGAAGAGGGCAGCGATCCGGGGACGACCGGCAACAACTACTGCGGCTCCCTGGTGCCCAACGGCTGCGACTGCTTCGGCTGCTGTGACGTACCCGGCAGGGATACGGCCGTCTACCTCGGCTCGGAAGAGCCCAAGGACGTCGGCAGCTGCACCCTGGACGTGCTCCAGGACGAAACCCTCTGCAAGCCCTGCACCATCGTGACGGCCTGTCACAACTCGTGCGAGACCTGCGAGCTGTGCATCGGCAAGCCCACGCTGCCGCCCGAGTGCGGCTGCCAGATCTGCCCCGCTGGCGTGCAGCTCTGCGGCGACCCCTGCGGCAGCCCCTGCCCCGCCGGCTACTTCTGCAACACCGGCTGCTGCGCACCGGCGCCGCTCTGAGCCGCCCCCGGTCTGAGGAACGCCCCCGGCCGTTTCAGACGGTCGGGTGGCGTGATCGGCCACGCCCGGGCCAAACATCGAGTTTCCAGGAATTTCTGGAAATCACGAATGCGCCCCGAGGAGTGCTCACATTGTCCTGAAGAGGGGCACCTCTCCTTTACACCTGGTGCGTCGGATGTAAATTGGGCAGCGACTCGCACCCAAACCTTTGCGGGGACCGGCCACGGGATAGCGGCCGCGACTCGCACACGGGGAATTCCATGCCCGGACGACGCGTTTCTGCTCGCGCTTTTGCCCTGTTGCCGCTGCTCCTCGGAGCCTGGCTGAGTCCTTCCACCGCGCAGGCCCAGGCGGTCAAGCCGTGGTTCTTGGTGGTCATGGATACGTCGGGGTCGATGAATGACACCGGCGTCAGCAACAGCTGCGGCTTCGGTGGCAGCACCAAGATGAATGCCGCCAAGTGCGCGCTGCAGAACATCCTGAATACGACGGGAGACGCAGAGTTCGGGCTGGCGCAATTCGACCAGCCTCAGAATTGCACGGGCGCTGGCGGCGGCGGCGGCACCAGCGGCAGATGTGACGACACATGGGAGTCGGGCATGATGCGAGTCGGGCTCTCGGCGACCGCTTACCAGACGATCCTGCCGTTGGTCGACGGCGTGGGTAGCGGCGACAACACGCTCGAACTATGCGCGGCTGGCTACACGCCCCTGGAGGGCACCTTGCGCATGGCGGGGGAATACTTCTCCGACAACCTGTCGCCAACGTTCCCATCACCCACAGCAATGGACGGCGCGGTCGGCTGCCGCCCGGTGTCGGTCATCTTGCTCACCGACGGTGCAGACACCTGTGGCCCTGGCGGTTTTTCACAATCCAATGGCGGTGACCCGGCCGCGGGCGCCGCAGTCCTGCGCAGCGTGACCGTGCCCGTGCCCGGCGGCGGCACCACCACCATCGACGTCAAGACCTACGTGATCGGCTTCGGCATCCCCGAAAATGATCCCGAGATCGAAGCCATCGCCGAAGCCGGCGGCACCGACAACCAGATCGATGGCCCAGGAGGCCTCGACGGCTACTACGCCACCGACGAAGCCGAGCTCTCCGAGGCCCTGGCGCGCATCATCTTCGAGAGCCAGCTGAACGAGGTCTGCAACGGCATTGATGACGACTGCGACGAGAAGGTCGACGAGACGCACCCCACCTATTGCGATATCGACGGCATCCGCGCCGACAACCCCTTGGTCTGGGTTCCCGCCTCCGGCACCACGGAGGACCAGGCCCAGGTCAGCGGCTCCAACCTCAGCGCCTACACCTGCTCGGGCCCGAACGTGGGCGACGTCACCGCCTGCGCCGACACCCCCGGCAGCTGCTGCACGCCCGTGCCCGGCGACACCGACGGCACGCCCGCCGACCTCGCCGTCTGCGCCTCGCCCGACTACGGCGACAAGCTGATGTGCAATCCGCTCAATCTCCTGTGCGAGAGCCCGGGCGAGCTGTGCGACGGCCAGGACAACGACTGCGACGGCAAGACCGACGAGGGCCCCCTGGTGGGCACCCCGCCCGACGAGGAGTGCTTCGACGGCGAGGACGACGACTGCGACGGCAACACCGACGAGGGCTGCGCCGGCTGCGTGCCGGAGACCTGCGACGGCGAGGACAACGACTGCGACGGCCGCTTCGACGAAGGCCTGACCCTGGCCTGCGGCTTCGAGTTCGACATGGCGCTGTTCCCCGACACCATCTGCCGCAGCGGCGAGCGCACCTGCGTGCTGGGGCAGTGGGGCGCCATCTGCCCCGCCGGCTCGGCCTGCACGGTCTCGGAGGCCAGCATCGATCGCTACCAGGCGGTCAGCTACCCGGCCGACTGGGTCGAAGGTGAAGGCACCTGCATCGAGCCCGAGGCGAGCGAGAGCTGCGACGCCCTCGACAACGACTGCGACACCCTGGTCGACGAGGACACGCCCACCCGCAGCTGCGACACCAGCGACCCGGCCCACGGCAACGAAGGCATTTGCCGCGAGGGCACGCAATTTTGCGATCCGAACGCCGGGGATCTCTTCACCGCCGAGTGCTTCTTCGAGGTCGTTCCCGAAACCGAGATCTGCGACGGCCTGGACAACGACTGCGACGGCACCATCGACGAAGCGGCCGGCACGGGCGTGCCCGAGAGCCTGACCCGCCAGTGCGGCACCGACGCCGGCATCTGCATGCGCGGCACCGAGCGCTGCACCGACGGCAACGCCACAAACCTCGACGACCGTTTCACCGGCTGCACCGCCACCACGCCCCAGACCGAGGTCTGCAACTACCCCGGCGCCCCCAGCGACCCCACCGCCTACGACGAGGACTGCGACACCCGCGTCGACGAGAGCGACCCGACGATCCCCGCCACCTGCGTGGCCGACGTGGACGGCACCCCCATCACGCCGGGGCCCGGCGACGACACCGGCCTGTGCAGCCTGGGAAGCGTGCAATGCGTGGGCGGCGAGTTGCTATGCCGCAACTACCAGGGCCCGAGACCCGAGCTGTGCGACGGCCTGGACCAGGACTGCGACGGCGACAACGCCAATGGCGTCGGCCCGACCACCGGCGATCCCGACGCCGCCGCCGGCACCGACCCCAGCCTTGGCACCCCCTGCTTCGAGTACGGCGCGGGCGAGTTCCCCGGCTTCGCCGACGCCCTGCCGGGCCTGGGCGTGTGCACCCCGGGCAAGCTGGTCTGTGACGTCAGCATTCCCGATCGCGTCTGCGTCGGCTACGGCCTGCCCTCGGCGGAGGTCTGCGACGGCATCGACAACGACTGCGACGCCGCCGTCGACGAAGACGTCTTCGGCCCCAGCGAGTCCTGTCAGACCGGCGACGCCGGCCTCGACCCCCTGCCCTACACCACACCGCGGGACTTCTGCGGCGAGTGCGTCGACAAAAACGGCGACATCGTGGTCTGCCGCGCCTCGCTGCTCGACGGCGACGACGACACGGCCACCACCGACGCCAGCTTTGACTGCCAGAGCAGCTTCTTCGGCCTGGGCGCAGGCTACGGCGCGCCCATCGGCCACGGCGGCGTTTCCGATTGCTGCGGCAACTACGCCTTCAGCAGCTCCTGGAACTTCGGCAACCTCGAAGGCCAGCACAATGGCGCAGGCCAGTGCACGACGGGCGTCAAGCGCTGCATCGGCGGCGAGACCGTCTGCGACGGCGAGGTCACGCCCGGCGACGAGAGCTGCGACGGCATCGACAACGACTGCGACGGCGAAACCGACGAGTACGTGGCCGCCGAGGGCCAGCTCTGCGGCAACGGCACCGGCGAGTGCGTGCAGGGCAACCTCGAGTGCACCGGCGAAAGCGGCCTGCAGTGCCTGGGCTTCACGCCCCCGGCCGACGAGACCTGCGACGCCAAGGACAACGACTGCGACGGCTTCACCGACGAGGGCAACCCCGACGGCGGCGCCGCCTGCGGTGGCAACATCGACAACTGCCTCCGGCGCGCCGATCCCACCAACACCAGCCAGGCCGCGACCGAAGCCTGCGGCGAATGCCAGGCCGGCATCCAGGTCTGCGTCACCACCTACGAGGCCGGCGAGGCGGTCAGCGCCGCGCTCGAATGCCAGGGCTCGGTCGAACCCATCGACGAGAAGTGCGACGGCCGCGACAACGACTGCGACTCGCACTGCCTGGTCCAAAACGACGGCACCATCATCTGCCCGCCCGACGAACCCGACGCCGACGACAAGATCGACGAGGGCGTCGAGGTCACCGACCCCGAAATCGGCAAGGAATGCGGCAAGGACGAGGGCGTGTGCATGAAGGGCACCAAGGCCTGCGTCGCGGGCGGCTACTCCTGCCAAAACGAAGTCACGGGCACGACCGAGGTCTGCAACGGCATCGACGACGACTGCGACGGCCTGGTCGACGACGGCATCCCGGTGGGCGCCCCCTGCGGCATCGACACCGGCGAGTGCTCGCCGGGCAACCTGGTCTGCAGCCCCGAGACCGGTAGCCTGGTCTGCCAGGGCGAGATCACCCCCGTCGACGAGATCTGCGACGGCCTCGACAACGACTGCGACGGCAGCACCGACGAGGGCCTGGGCCTGGGCGATGCCTGTGGTAGCGACGTGGGGCTGTGCGAGAAGGGCCGCTTCGCCTGCCTCGACGGCCGCCTGGTCTGCCAGGGCGAGGTCACAGCCGCACCCGAGACCTGCGACTGCGAGGACAACGACTGCGACGGCGAGGTCGACGAGGGCGACGCCGACGGCCTGTGCCCCGGCGGCAGCGCCTGCGTCATGTGCCAGTGCGCCCTGCCCTGCACCGAGGGCATGGAGTTCTCCGCCCGCTGCCCCCAGGGCAAGGCCGCCGTCGAGGTCAATGAAAGCGGCATCGACGGCTGCTACTGCGTGGGCGCCCTGTGCAAGGCACAGGACTGCGCCAAGGAGACCATCGAGCTCGACGGCCGGGTCGCCTGCGCCCCCGATCGCAGCGACGTGGGCGAGTGCAGCTGCAAGAACAACGAGTGCGTCTCGCGCTGCACCGGCGTCACCTGCATGGGCGGCCTGGTCTGCGACCTCACCGACGGCCGCTGCAAGGAACCCAGCTGCCTGCTGACGCAGTTCGCCTGCGCCGAGGGCGAGGTCTGCCAGCCGGTCAGCGGCGCCTTCAGCTGCGTCGAAGACCTCTGCGCCGACACCCAATGCGCCGGTGACGAGGCCTGCCGCGCGGGCGAGTGCATCCGCAGCTGCGGCCGCGTCGACTGCGCCAACACGGAGCGCTGCGTCGATGGCGCGTGCGTCACCGATCACTGTCGCGCAAACTCCTGCATGCCCGGCCAGGTCTGCGATCCCAGCGACGGCAGCTGCGTGCTCGCTGGCGAGTGCGTCGGCAGTGGCTGTCCCACGGGCCAGGTCTGCGATGCGGTGGGCGGCGACTGCGAGGCCGACCCCTGCCTGAGCACCCATTGTCCCTTCGACGAGAAGTGCGACAGCGAGACCGGCCAGTGCGAGCTGCGCTGCGGCAGCGGCCTGCTCTACTGCGGCGAAGAAGGCGGCTGCGTCGACCCGGCGTCCAACCCGAAGTACTGCGGCGCCACGGGCGACTGCATGGGAGCCAGCGCCGGCAGCGAATGCCCCGAGGGGCAGGTCTGCTCCAACGGCGAGTGCGGCGACAGCTGCAGCGACGGCAAGATCAACTGCCAGGGCGAGTGCATCGACCCCGCATCCAACCAGCTCCACTGCGGGGCCAGCGAAGACTGCGAGGGCGACAACGCCGGCCAGGTCTGCCGCACCGGCTATGCCTGCATGGACGGCCAGTGCATCTCCAACACCGCCCCGGTGGATGCGGGCCGTCTCGACCCGAGCCTCAACACGCGCCTCATCGCCTCCGGTGGTGGCGGCTGCACCTGCAGCGTGCCGGGCAGCTCGGGTGGCGCAGGTGACAGCCGGCGCGGGCCGCTGTCGCTCGGCCTGATGGCCCTGTCGCTGCTCATCCTGGGCCGCCGCCGGCGGCGCTGGCTGCAGCTGGCCAGCCACTGGCTGCCGCTGCTGCTGCTCTTGGCCCTGGCGATGCTCGGTGGCTGCAAGGTCGACCCTTACTGCATCGACTGCGCTGAAGACGGCGACGCGGGCAAGGGCCCCAAGCTGCAACCCGACTTGCCCAGCGGGCGCGACGGCGGCACCGGCAACGGCGGCAACGACGTCATCGACACGCGCGACGCCACGGTCGGCGACGGCGCCACGCGTGACGCCCTGACCGATTGTGGCCAGAGCGAGGTCTGCAACGGCGTCGATGACGACTGCGACGGCGTCGTCGACGAAGACGTGGACCCCGCCGCCCAGGGCATCGACTTCGACAGCGACGTCGAGCACTGCGGCGGCTGCGGCCAGCGCTGCCAAATCGCCCACGCCTTCCCCTCTTGCGTCGCTGGCGAATGCGGCATCGACGGTGACCAGGGCGAAGGCGGCTGCGACGTGGGCTTCCACGACCTCGACAAAAACCCGGACAACGGCTGCGAGTACCGCTGCACCCAGAGCACCGACGACGACGCCCTGTGCGACCTGATCGACAACGACTGCGACGGCAAGGTCGACGAAGACATCGACGTCCAGAGCGACCCCGACAACTGCGGCTCCTGCGGCTTCGGCTGCTTCTTCTCCAACGCCGCAACCGGCGCCAGCTGCGTGGCCGGCAAGTGCCTGCTCGACGACACCAAGTGCAACGACGGCTTCCGCAACCTCGACGGCCTCGACGACAACGGCTGCGAGTGGGAGTGCTCGGTCAACCCGCCGGCCGATGAGCTGTGCAACGCCAAGGACGACGACTGCGACGGCAAGATCGACGAGGGCGTGGCCAGCACCGACTCGCGCCTCGGCCAGGTCTGCGGCACCAATGAGGGCGAGTGCAAGACCGGCCTGACCGTCTGCAAGAACGGCGACCCCACCTTCTGCCAGGGCGAAATCGGCCCGGCCGACCACGACAACTGCGACACCAAGGACAACGACTGCGACACGCGCATCGACGAGGATGACAGCCGCGTCGGCCAGTCCTGTGGCAACCACCTCGGTCGTTGCGAGACCGGCGTCAAGGCCTGCGAGGGCGGCACGATCGTCTGCAACGGTGAGACCACCTCGCTCGGCTTTGAGCTATGCAACCGCATCGACGACGACTGCGACGGTGCCGTCGACGAACACGTGCTGGTGGACGGCGAGACCGGCAACGGCCTGGACCTGGACGCCACGGGCGGCGTCAGCTGCAGCCGCGCCTCGGGCTCGCTGGTGGTCAGCCCTGCTGCGGCGGCCCTGGGCCAGTGCGTGCTGGGCAAGCTGGAGTGCCGCAGCGGTCAGCTCGACTGCCGGGGCGAAGTATTGGCCCGGCCCGAGCAGTGCGACAACCTGGACTGGGACTGCGACGGCAAGATGGTCCCCGACAACCTGGCTGCGCTCAAGGCCACCGACGACGAGATCGGCCCCACCTGCGGCAACCAGCTGGGCATCTGCACGCCGGGCGAGTTCGTCTGCGAAAACACGGGCTCCGGAGCCTCCCCGGCCTGGCAGCCCGTATGCAGCGAAGGCGGCGTGCAACCCGAAGCCATGGAGACCTGCGACGGCCAGGACGACGACTGCGACGGTAGGATCGACGAGAGCACCCAGGCCGGTGAGCCCATCGGCGCCACCGGCGACTGCCACCTGGTCGACAGCAACGACGACGGCGTGCTCGACCAGTACATGGGCTCGCCCAACGACACCGGCGAGTGCAACTCGGGCACCTCCTACTGCGTGGGCGGCAGCGCCGCCTGCATCGGCTATCAAGGCCCCAGCGTGGAAATCTGCGACGGCCTGGACAACGACTGCGACGGCAGCGTCGACGAGGACGGCGGCACCAGGTACGAGGGCGATCCCTGCAACGTGCTTTCGGGAGGCCCCGGCAGCAGCGACACCTGGGATCTCTTCGGCATCTGCACGGCTGGCACCTGGGACTGCCCGGCGCCATCGGGCGCCAGCAGCAATGTGCTCGTCTGCGTGGGCGGCACGCGGCCGGCGGCCGACGAAGTCTGCAACGGCGAAGACGACGACTGCGACGGCAGCGTCGACGAGCAGTGGGTGGCCCAGGGCGGCGAAGCCGAGCCCGGCACCAGCTGCTGCCCCGACGATCCCAGCACGCCCTACGTCGACGTCTGCGGCGCCCCGAACTGCCCGGCCGGCGCCATCGGCTGCGCCGGCGGCAGCGTCGGCTGCGTCCAGAACGGCTGGACCCCCAGCAGCGAGGTCTGCGATCTGGGCACCGGCGTCGACAACGACTGCGACGGCAGCATCGACGAGGACTACATCACGGGCGACGTCTACGACACCATCGAGCACTGCGGCGCCTGCGGCAACGACTGCGAAGCGCCCGGCAATCAGGTGGCCAATGCGCGCATGGGCTGCATCGCCGGCAGCTGCGAGATCGTGGCCTGCGAGGCCGACTACTACGACAACGCCACGACCGGCGCCGAAGACTGCAGCCTCTACTGCCCGGCCTTCATCGCCAAGGACTTCGAGCTATGCGACGGCGCCGACAACGACTGCGACGGCAGCATCGACGAGGCGGCCGACCTGGAAGCGCCCGTGGCCAGCACCTTCTGCGACCAGGACGGCGCCTGCGCCGGCTCGACGCCCATCTGCGCCGACCTGGGCGGAGGCGACAAGGGCTGGACCTGCACCGTCACCGCTGAAGCCAACGATGGCTGCGACCCGGGCAACCCCACGGCCGTGGGCGGCAACGACGACTGCGATGGCAGGAGCGACGAGGACGTCACCACGATCGCCACCGGCTTCACCGCGGGTAGTGAAGGCATCGGCGTGGGCAAGCCCTGCTACGGCCCCGGCACCGGCGTCTGCCGCACCCAGGGGGTTCAGGTCTGCGGCGCGACCAGCACCGAGACCACCTGCGTGGTCTCCCTGGGCGACCTCACCGAAGTCACCGAAAACACCGGCGCCCGCGACCACGAGGTGTGCGACGGCGCTGACAACGACTGCGACGGCAGCATCGACGAGCCCTGCATGGACGGCGCCGTTCTATGTCTGCCCGACAACACCACCTGCATCGACGCCAACACCAGCTCTGGCGTGCTCGGCTGCGTGATCGACGGCTTTGCCCAGCTCGACGCCAGCACCTGGGTCTACACCCACGAGGCCTCGCGCCCCGACGCCGACGGCGCCACCATCGGCAGCTCCGAGGCGCGCGCCTGCAGCGGCGGCGACCGCCTGCCCTGGACCGGCGTCAGCTACGACGAGGCCGTGGCGGCCTGCGAGGCGGCCGGCGCCCGCCTGTGCACGCGCGACGACTGGCGCCTGGCCTGCTCCTGCGGGGGCACCGGCTCGGGCAGCTCACCCAACTACGACTACGGCTGGCCCTCGGGCGGCAGCTGCACCACCAGCGTGGCGACCGTCGAGGCCCAGTGCAACATCGAGGATCCCAGTGGCGCCATCGAGCCCGGCGGCACTTCATCGAGCTGCTACATCACCCATGGCGGCGTGGGCGTCTACGACCTCAGCGGCAACGTTCGCGAGCTAACGGCGGCCGAGAACGGCAGCGGCGCCGCCTGTGACCCCGGATTGAGCAGCGACTGCCGCATCATGGTGCGCGGCGGCGCCTCCACCAACACCGCCGTCGGCTCCGCCTGCGGCTACGAAAAAGCCATCTGGCCCGACGAGGCCCCGTTCTACAACGTGGGCTTCCGCTGCTGCGCCGACGCACCGTAGGTGCACCGCGCCCAGCAAATGCGTCGTCGATTCGCCGCGGAGCCAAGCGCTCCGCGGCGCAGCGCGCGGCAGCATCGCCTTGAGACCCGCCACGCTCACCGACCGGACTGCAGCGCCAGCGCCTCCGGAAGCTCCGTGGCTGCCGCGGCCGCCAGATACCGGGTGGCTGCTTCGACCTGGGCGTCGGCGGCTAGCAAAAGGCCCGCCGCGAAGAGATTGCGCCCCGGATCGCCGAGCAAGGGTTGTCGCTGCCAGTCCGGCAGCCGCAGCAGCCCATCGCGCGCGGTGAGCCTGCGATGTTCAACCGACGGCTGAAGCCGCTTCGGCACCCCCGCCAGCAGTGAGCGGAGAGCCGCCTCCGGATGCCCGGTGGCGAGCAAGCCGATGGCCCGCTCGTAGGCGACCAGGGTGATCAAACCGTCGCTGGCCGGCGAACCGCTGCCGAGTTCTTCGAGCGCGGCAGCCAGGGCCCGCGTGGGCGCTGCGTCCGGCGCGCGCTTCGGGTCACAACGGGCCGCGCTCGCAAACAACCAACCGCCGGCACACACGTGCAGCCCCATCCTCCGGGCCGTCTGCACGCGCTCGAAGCGCACCGGCCGCTCGGCATGGGCGTCGAGGAAACGGCGCAGGCGAGCGTCGCGCCCGCCCGGGCCGCGCAGGGAAAACGCACGCAGCTCGGGGTGCAGCTGGTATTGCAGGCGCCAGTACCAACTCGAGCTACTGAGGCCCGTAGCCAGCACGACCACGTCCGGGCGCTGGCGCTCGACCATGGTGAGATAGAGCAGGGCCGCGACGTAGTGGTCGTGTTCGACGACCAGGATCGCGTCCGGCAGCGCCTCGGCCAGCGCCCCTTCGGCCAGCAAGCGGGTGACGCGATCGCGATGGCGGCTGCGCGCAAGGATCGAAGGCGGCGAAAGCAGTGCGGTCAGCGCCAGCGCGGCCACGCCCAGCGCGAGGGCGCGCCGACCCCGCCCCGCGAGCAAACGCAAGAGACCGGCGCCCAGGGCCGCGGTGCTGCACCACAGCGAAGGCGCCAGATAGCCGAGGTAGTCCGGGTTGTCGGGCCGGAAAATCGTATTGCTGGCGATCATGAGCAGCGACAGCCCGCTCAGCAGAGGCAGTGCCAGCGGCCCCAACCCGTGGCGACCGGGTCGCAGCTGGGCGACGCTGGCGACGACGAGCAGGAGCGGCAGCAACGACGGTGCGAAGTGAAGCGTCCATTGACCGACCTGGGCTGCGATCTGCGCCACTGCCGCCACGGCTCCACCTTCGAGCGCCCCTGGCAAAAACAGGAGGTTCGGACGCTCACCGCGAAAATCCGCCCCCGAGAAGTAGTGCAGCAGCGCGCTCGCATCCGTGGGGTCTCCCCACAGGAAGATGCCGCTACGGCCGGCGACGAGGGGCACGTATGCCAGGAGGGTCAGACCCAACAGCCCTCCGCCGCAGATGCGGAGCAAGCGTTGCAGCGGCAACTCGCGGCGCAGGAGCAGCGCGAGCAGCCTCGGTGCCACCGCCGTCGCCGAAAGCACACCCACAAAGAGGTGCGTGACCGCGGCGAGCCCGAAGAGCAATCCCACGCCCCAATCGAGCGCCGGCCGCGCCCGCCGCGCCTGGTCCTTCATGCTCAGCAGGCGCGCCAAAAGCGCAATGCCCCAGAGCGCGAAGAACGAAGCCAGCGGATAGACCTCGATGCGCGAGGCCGGCTCCCACAGCGCGCCATGCAGCGCCACCACGGCCACCGCCGGATACAGCCAGCGACTGTTGACCACCGCCGTGGCATCACCGCCGCGGGCGAAGTGCTCGGCGAGGCTCAGCGCCGGCACGAGGCAAAGCGCCGAGCACAGTGCGGAGAGGGCGCCCAGGCCGTGCAGCGGCTCGATGCCCGGCAGGTGTGAAAAGAGCCAGCCCAGCAGCATGTAGCTCGGCTGACCAAAAGGATGGCCGAGACCCAGCTGATAGGCCGCGAGTGCCAGCTCCGGACTGTCGAGCTGCGACATATCGCGGCACATGGTCGCCAGGTAGTAGACGGCCAGCAGCGCGGTAAGCGTCCAGGCGCGCTTGCGATCGTCGAGCGGTAGAAAGAGCGTGGACATGGGCCAGCTGCGCCGCCCGTCGCCCGAGCCGCGATGACCGATCATCCCGGCTCAATGCAATGAAGCCAATCCCAAACGCTTGATCATCTTCTGCAGACCGTAGCGCGAGACCCCCAACATGCGCGCCGCCCGCGTCTGATTGCCCGCCGACGCCTGCAGGGCCTCGCGGATCAGCCGCCGCTCGAGCTGGTCGACCTGGGCCTTGAGGTCCAACGGATCGGCCGGCTCGACACCCGCGTCCAGCAGCGCCGACGACAGGTGCTCAAGGTCGATCAGTCCGTCGCACAACACCACCGCCCGCCGCATCTCGTTTTCGAGCTGGCGCACATTGCCCGGCCAGGGGTGCTGCGTCAGTGCCGAAAGCGCGCGCGGCGCCATGCGCAACGGCTGGTCGGGGCTGTGGAGCGACAGGAAGTGGCGGATCAGGGGCGCGATGTCGGGGCGGCGCTCGCGCAGGGGCGGCAGCATCACCGGCACCACCGACAATCGGTAATAGAGGTCCTCGCGGAAGCTGCCATCGGAGACCATGGCCTCCAGGTCGCGGTGGGTGGCGGCGATCACGCGCACGTCCACCTTGTGCGCGCGCTCGCCGCCCACGGGCCGCACCTCGCCGTTCTGCAGCACGCGCAGAAGCCGCGCCTGCATCGAGGGCGACATTTCGCCGATCTCGTCGAGGAAGAGCGTGCCGCCGTCGGCCACCTCGAACAGGCCCTGGCGCCGCCGGTCGGCACCCGTGAACGCCCCGCGCACGTGGCCGAAGAGGGCGCTCTCGAGCAGCGTCTCCGGGATCGCACCGCAGTTTTCGCTGATGAAGGGCCCTGCGCTGCGCGCGCCCAGACGGTGGACGGCCTGGGCGATCAACTCCTTGCCGGTGCCGCTTTCGCCGCGGATCAACACAGGTAACTCCGAGCTTGCCACCTTGCGCACCAGGGCCAGCACCTCGCCCATGGCCGCGCTCTCGGCCACGATGCCAGCGACCGAGCCCGCGTCGGCCTCGCCGCGCTGGCGCAACGATTGCAACTCGATGGCCTGGCTCTCGACGGTGCGCGCAAGCCGCGCCCGCGCCACCAAAAGCCTGCGCGCCGCACGCCGCTCGGCGCGCAGAGCGTCGGCCGAGGCCAGCGCCAGGCCACCCAGCTCCACCAGATCGCGCAGCAGTAGCAGCTCCGTGGGACCGAAGGCCGAGGGGCGCATGCGGTCCTCCAGGTAAAGCGCACCGCGCACTTCGCCCAGCAACCGAAGGGGCAGCGCCACCACCGAGCGCAGCGCCAGACTGTGCACGCTAGCAGCCCCGCTGAGGCGCTCGTCGCTACTGGCATCGACGGTGGTCAGGGCCTCGCCGCTGCCCAGGACGCGCGCCACGATGGAGCGCGATAGGGCGTGCTCGTCGGCTTGCAGGTCGTGGCGGTCGAGGCCGCGCCCCACGCGCATGCGCGGGCGCCCATCGCGGTCGAGGCGCAGCAGATAGCCGCGCTCGGCGCCGACCAGCTCGATGGCAGCGTCGAGCAGCAGTTCGTGCAGCCGCCCCACCCGGTGCTCCGAGGACAGGCGCTTGGCGACGCCAGCGAGCTGCTGCCAGCGCGGATCGACCGCCGCCGACGCCGGGGTCGGCTCGGCGCCGGCGACCGGCCGGGCCTCGAAGGCCTGGCGGTAGCTCTCCACGCGGCGCAGCCGGGCCCGGGCCGGCGCATCCAGACCGCGCTCGACGCCGTCGAGCACGCTGCGCACCTCGGACAAATGACGGGCCGCCGCCCCGTGATCGCCGGCGGCACGCGCACAGCGCGCCGACAGCAGCGCCGCCCGCAGCCTCCCATCGAAACTGCCCACCCGCTGGGCCAGCCCATGGGCGGCCACCGCGAGCGCCTCGGCCTCCCCGTGGCGCCCATCCTCGAGCGCCAGCGAGGCCCGCGCCAGCGCCAGCTCACAGCGGGCCCCTTCGCTGCCGGCCGCGGCCGCGAAGCGCTCGGCCTCGGCCAGCGTCGTCTCTCGTGCCTCGGCGCCCAACCCCACGCGCAGCGACAGCACGGCGCTGCGCGCCGCCGTGGTTGCGGCATCGGCGGGGGGCAGCTGCGCGAGCTCCGGCAGCTGCGAAAGCGCCCTGGCAGCCTTGCGCCGCTCGCCGCGCAGGAGCCGGGACTCGGCCTCCAGGCAGCGCGCGTAGGCCAGAGTCGCCGCGTCGGCCGGCGGCTCACCCCCCGCGATCTCCACCACCCGCGACAGCGCCGACAGCGCCCGCTCGCCCGAGCCGATCAGGTGCTCGGCGTAGGCCAGGTTGTAGAGCACGCGCGCCAGATCCGAACGACGCCCGAGCTGGGCCAACTGCCGCGCCGCCTCGCGCAGGGCCGCGATCGCCGGCCCCGGCTCGCCGCAATCCAGGCGCTGGACGCCCAGATTGTGCAAAAAGGTGGCCGTCCCGTGGCGCTCACCGGCGGCCTCGGCCCGCTCCACCGCCTGGGCAAACCCCCTGGCAGCCCCCCGCAGGTCGCCCTCGGCGCGGGCAACCTGGGCCAAGACGCTCAAAAGTCGCGCCTCGGCGCCGCGCTCACCGCGGTCGCGGGCCCGCTCGAAAGCGTCCTGGCAGCTTTTTCGGGCCGCCTCGGCATCGCCGCCATAGAGCTCGGCCAGGGCCAGGACCTCGGCCGCCCGGAGCGCCGCCGGGGCAGCCGCAGCCCGGGCCAGGACCGCGCCCGCCCAGCGCTCGGCCGCCGCCAGGTCTCCGGCGTCGAAGGCCAGGCGGGCCAGCACCACCTGGGCCGCCGCCTGGGCCTCCTGGCGCTCCGCCTCGGGGCCGGTGCCCTCCGGCAGCGGCTCGCTCGACTGCGACCAGGCCTCGGGATCGACCACCGCGCGCGCCTCGGCCTGGGCCTGCTGCCGGCGGCCGCACAGGCGCAAAAGCTCGGCCCGCAGCGCCCCCGCCGCCCCGCCCTCGACCCGCTCCAGGCTGGTCAGGGCCTCGGCATAGCGCCCCTGGGCCCGCAAGCCCTCGGCCAACTGGCGCCGGAAGCAGGCGGCGGCCTCGGGGGTCTTCAGGCGGGTCAGCGCCTCGCGCGCCAGCTGCTCCAGCGCCTCGGGCTGTCCGTCGGCGGCCAGCGCCTCAAGGGCGGCCCCCAGCCCGGCCAGCGCCTCTTCGGCGCGCCCCTCTTCTTGCAGCAGCCGCGCCTGGGCCACCTGTCCTCGCAGCGCGACCGGCAGCCGCGCCGCAAGCTGCAGATAGCGGGCCTCGGGCATGGCGGAAAGCAGCCGGCGCCGCACGTCGGGGCGCAACCCGAGTTCACCGCCCCGCTCGTCGGCCTGGCCGGCGGCGAGCAACTCGCGCACCGCCGCCCCACGCCCGGCGCGGTCACCGCCAAGCCCATCGAGCGCCGCCGCCGACACCACCTCCCGGGCCACCGAAAGCAGCTCCGAAAGCTCCCTGGCAGCTTCCCCCAGCAGCGCCGGATCCGACGCCAGCTCCGCCCCCAGGGCGCGCAGCGCCGCCGGCCGCTCCAGTGAGCGCCCCTCGCGCACCCCGCGCGAAAGCAAGCGACACAGCCGCCCGGGCAGCCCGCCGCTGGCCACGCGTGCCGCCTCCAGCAACGCCGCCGAGGCCCCGGAGCCGGGTAGGGCCGCCTCGAGCAGGGGCCGCAGGGCCGCCGCGGCGAGCGGCTCGAGTTCGATGCTCGCGTCGGCCCCCGAAAGCGGTCGCTCCCGCTCCAGCACGAGCGCTAGCTCCACGCCCTCCAACTGCGCCGCCTGCAGCAGCGCATCACAGGCCGCAAGCTCGATGCCATCGGCCCCCTCCAGATGCAGCACGGTGTTGGCCCCCAGGGCCTGGCGCGGCAACGCCGACAGCGGCCGATAGGTGGGCACCGCGCCACCGCCCTCGGCCCGCCCGGCCTGCAGCGCCCACACCACGTCGCGGATCAGGCGTGAACGTCCGGCCCCCGGCGGGCCCCAGACCACGCTCAAGCCGGGCGTCGAAAGCGCCTCGGCAAGCGCCCGAGACTCCGCCTCGCGACCGACGAGGGGCAGCGCCGAAAGCGCCCGTGCCCGCTCCTCCACGCCGGGCCGGTCGTCGGCGCCCGCGCCCAGGGCCTCGGGCAAAAGCCCGCGCCGCTCGGCCAGGGCCGCGAGCTGGGCGGCGGCCTCGCGCGCGCTGGACAGGCGCCGCGCCGGGTCGGCCTCGGTCAGCTGCTCGATCAACTCCGCCAGCGCCGCGGGCACGAAGCCCGGAAGCTCACCCCGCTCGCGCAGGGGCCGCAGCGCGGCGCTCAGCAGCTGACCCACGTCACTGACCGCCGTCTGCTCGGGCGCAGCGCCGCGCAACAGCGACCACAGCGTCACGCCCAGGGCGTAGAGATCGCTGGCGATGCCGCGCTCGCCACCGAAGACCTCCGGCGCCATGAAGCCCGGCGTACCGGCCGGCCGCCCCCTGCCGATGGCGCCCGAAAGCCCCAGATCCACCAACGTGCAACGCCCCCGGGCCGCATCCACGACCAGATTTTCAGGCTTGACGTCGCCGTGCAGCAGCCCCGCCGCATGCATCGCCGAAAGTGCCGAGGCCGCCGCGAACCCGGCCTCGAGCGCGAGCGCCAGCCGGGCCTCGGGCTCAGCGGCCAGCTCGCTCGCCCGCGCCAGCCCGTGGCAGCCGGGGGCGTACTCACAGACCAGCGCCTGAACCCCGGTGGCGACGTCGAAGTCGGCGACCGGCCGCTCCACCGACAGCAGCTCGTACACGCGCGCCAGGTTCGGATGCGACAACTGCCGAAGCAGGGCGAATTCCCAGCGTAGGCGCGCCGCGTGGGCGGGTTCGACCAGCTTGATCGCCCGCAACGCCCCACCCTCCAGCGTGTCCCGGGCCAGCACCACGCGCCCCGAGCCACCTCGCCCCAGCTCCCGGTCGAAGCGGTAGCGCCCCGCCAAAAGCTCACCATCTGCCAAATCAGTTGCCATGCGCCTCGCAGTCAATTGTCGACATTTTCACGGCAAATTTCCAGGACTGCCAATCTTTTTGGCCGATAGCTGGTGCCCATCCCGAAATGGCTGTTTTCGGGTTTGCAGGCCAGCACCCGGAGCAGAGCGAAGCGGTGCCACGCGCCGCCCGGCGGCCGCCCCCCGACTCATAAGAATCGCGCCCCGCCTCCACCCACCATCTGAACCCCCGTCGCTAGAGCGCCGACCGATTTGAAATCGCCGCAAATTCGCGAGGGAGAGTGGGTTCGGCGGGCCGTTATGGTGCCGAAGTCGTAGCCGAGCTACTTCGAGGCGCCGTAGCGGTGCGCTGGGCCCGCTAAACCCGCGAAGTTGTGGCGGTTTCAAACCGATCGGTGCTCTAGGCGGGCCTGGAATGGGAGGAAGCAGTCGATGGCAACGCGAATCTCGGCCACCTGGACGCTACTGACCTTTTGTTTCTGCGGCCCCGCCACCGCCCAGGGGCAGGAGGCACAGCCCGTTCGCGCCACCATCGTCGCCATCCAGGGCGATGACTACCTCGTCGACCTCGGGCGCAACGCCGTCGGCGACGGTCAGAGCCTGCGCATCTACCGCGCCATCAAGGTGCGCCATCCTATTACCCAGCAGCGCCTCGAGGATCGCTTCGAGATCGGCACCCTGCAGATCGTCCAGACGGGCCAGACCCTGAGCATCGGCCGCCTTTCGCAGCAGCCCGATCGCGTGCTTCAGGTGGGCGACGCGGTCGAAGCCCTGGTACCGGCGCCCGTGACTTCAGCGCCCCAGAGCACGCCGCAGGCCCAGGGGGCAGCACCCGCGGAGGCCGACGCGAGCGCAACCTCCGCGCAAGACGCAGCCATGGACCGGCCCACGCGGGAGTTGCTCGCCTATTGGCATGCAACCCTGGGTCAACCTCCCCGGCGCCGCATCCGGTACTACCGCTCCTTCCTGCAGCGCCACCCCCAGTCGCGCTTCTCACCGGGAGTCGCCCGTGAAGTCGCGCACCTTGAGGCCGAGCTCAAGCGCGCCCAGGCGCGTGCGATGGACGCGGAGGACCCAGCGCGGGCGCCGGCCAGGACCGCACGAAGTCACGTCTCTCTCGATCCCATCGAACGCATCCGCATCGGTGAGCCCACCGATCTCGCCGTCGGCGCCGGCGGCTCGGTGCGCAGCCTCCTGGTCCACACCCGAACCACGGACCAGTCCGACTTCAGCACGCATTCGGCGCCCCTGGATGAAAGCGGCCATGGACGCATCACCCTGGACGCTGCGCTCAGCGGAGAAGAAGGCTTCGAGTATTTCGTCGAGAGTGTGGACCGCGACGGTCGCCTGCGCCCCGTGGCGGGCCGAGCCGCCCAGCCACTGGTGCCCGAGGTCGTCGCCAAACCCGACCGCGGCCACCGCACCGAACCCCAAACCAGCGTGGGCTTCAGCAGCGAGTGGGTCAGCTTCGACGGCATGTCGGGGCGCGATCAGTTCCTGATCACCGAAGGCGACTTTTTCAGCCGCTTGAAGCTGGGCCTTCTGAGCGGATTGCGCATGGGCTACGGGCACTTTCGGGGTGAGGGCGGCACCGTGGAAGCTCTGGACGTCCAGGGCCTGGACCCCGAGCCGGCGACTTTTAGCTATGGATTCGTCGAGGCCGAATTCTCCCTGCACACCCACTTCGGCGCAGCCGTCCGCACCACCGCGGGCCTGGGACGACCTGCCTCCGAAGACGAGCAACGGGACGGCCTGACCGGCGGCTTTCAGCTGCGCCTGCGCATCGGCCAGATGTCCGGGACACGTTTGGTCGTGGCCGGCGAGCTGATGCCCGAGATCGGTCAGCGCGCCTTCCTCGGCTTGCACTGGGAAACCCTCGAGGACTTTCCCATGGCCGCCGAGGTGGTCGTCACCGACCAACCCGTCGACTCCAACGAGCTGGCCGTACGGCTCATCTACCAGCTCGGCTATAGGGTGAGTCAGAGGGTGACGCTCTCGCTCAGGCCCTCCTACCAGCTGCGCACCATCGCCCATGCCGGCCCCGGCCTGGGCGCCGCGGCCAACTTCGAGTTTTGAGGTCAAGCATGAGAGAAAGCCTCGCGTTCTTGAGCATCCTGGTGTGTGCCGTGGCACCGGCCGCGGCCCAACAGGAGACGACCGAAGCCGAGCAACCAGCCGACGATCCGGCCCAAACCCGGACGAGCGGCGCGGACCCGAGCGGCGCGGACCCGGACGCCAGCCAAGAAAAAGCGCCCGCCGTCCGCCATTTCCCGGAGAACGAATGCGACGCCGGCCCCCTCGAGCTGCGCTTCGAAGTCGACTCCCCCGACACCGCCGGCCAAGTCGTCGTGCACTACCTCGCTCACGACGGCCGAAGCGGCCAGGCTGTGGCCCGCCGCTCGACGGAGGGCTACCGGGCGCGCATCCCACAGGGCGCGGTACAGCCCCCTGGGTTGCGCTATTGGGTCGTTCGAAAGCTCCCCGACGGCCGCCTCGAGCCGGTCTTCGCCAGCGCCGAGCGCCCCCATCGCGTGCGCGTATTCCACGACCCCCAGCGCGCCCGCACGCTGCGCCAGGAGGGCTATCGCGGGGGCAAACGCTCGAGCGTGATCGCCAGGGGCGAGTACGTCGACTTCGGCAGTCGCCGCATTAGCGCCAGCTCGGGCAGCCAGCGGGACCGCTACTACCGCCTCGAAGCCGGCTACGCCTACGCCTTCCTGACGACCCTCGAAGACATTCAACTCACAGTCGTGCGCGTGCGTGGCGAAGCCGGCGTGGCCGGCGCAGGACTCGTCGAAGAAGCCCAGCCGGGTACCGACTACGGGCGCGCACGGCTGTCGCTAATGCCACTGGAGTTCGTCAGGCTGCGCGCGGCGGTGCTGCTGGGCGCCTCCCAGGAGGGCTTTGAATACGGCGGCAGCGGAGAGCTGGTGCTGGGCAACCCCTACGACTTGAGCCTGTCGCTGCGCGCCGAATCACTAACCACACTTGGCTACACAACGGCACTGCGCATGGGCTTTCACGTAACACCACGTATCCCGATGGGTGCCTCGGTGGAAATTTCGAACTTTCCCGTCGGCCAGGATGCCGGCGTGCGTCTGCTCTACGACATCGGCTACGTCCTGACCCCCGGCACCCGCATCGTGGTGCGCGGCGGCTACCAGGCGCGCACCAGCGTCACCGGCGGCCCCGCGCTCGGCGCGGCCCTGCGCTACGGGTTCTGAGGCCCAGACCGGTGCTCGCCAGCGCCTGGCCACGCCGACCAAAACAACGGCCTGCCGCGCCAATGTCGCAACCCGCTGCGCGAGCCAGCATGATCCCATGGACCAACGGGAAAAAAAGACTCCGAGCGACCACGTAGGGCCGCTCACGACACCACAAAACGCGCAACCGAAGGCCAGCTCCAACGGCCACAGCGTCGCCGAGGTCTGCGCCCGCCACCACACCGACATCGAGCGCTTCCTGCGCCGCCGGGGCGTGCGCGACGGCGACATCGAGGATCTGCGCCAGGAGGTCATGCTGGTCATCCACCGGCGACTCCAGGGCTTTGAAAGCCGCTCCAGCCTGCGCACCTGGATCTACGGCATCTGCGTGCGCGTGGCCGCCGACTACCACCGACGCGCACACCGGCGCCACGAGACGGCCGCCCGCTGCCTACCGGAGCCCCACATCAGTGCACCGCAACAGGGTGCGCTCGAGCTGCAGCAGGCGCTGTCACAGCTCGAAGAAGCCCTCGGCGACCTCGACGACACCAGGCGCGAGACCTTCCTGCTCTACGAGTTGCACCAATACACCATGGGCGAGATCTCCAAGCTCCTGGGATGCCCCGTGCAGACCGGCTACTCACGGCTGCGCGCCGCCCGGCGCCACGTGGACAGTCAGCTTTCGAGGGAGTCCCGGTAGGGGCGTCACAGTCCCCCCGGAAGCCGCGTCCCCGGCGAGCTTCGCAGTCCTTGCGAATCCGGAAATTTGTCTACTGCTAATGGCATCGCGCGATGCTTCGCCGCTTCGAGTTCGAGCCGTGGAGCAATTCCATGCCCATGGGTCAAGGCCGTCGGCTGCTGACGGACGACTCGGTCGTCGCCGTGGGCTACTACGGGAGCTACTCGGCGGCGGGATTCATCGCCACTCGCTGGAGCCGAGGCTGGCCCTGTGCATCACCGCAGGCGATCACCGTCAGCCCGGGCGGCCCGCTGGTCTCGACCGGAAACTTCTGGAACACGGCCACGCTAGTCACCTGTGTCGGTAGTTTTGGGCAAAACTCGGCGAGCAATCGACGGCCCTCGGCGTGGCGAATCGACGAAGGACATACAGAGTATATTCGAGGAGATAGCCCGAAGGGCGGTCGACGCGGCGAGGGCCGCCGATTGCTCGCCGAGTTTTGCCCAAGACTACCGACACAGGTGACTAGGCACGGGCGAACCCGTCGAGACGACCATCGACACTCGATACGCCACCTCGGACGCCGACGGCGTGGTGATCGCCTTTCAGCTCTGAATGAACGCCGGCCGCTCAGGGAATGGAATCGTCATAGGCGCAGGCCTGCAGCACGATCGGCCGACCTTCGGCATCACGCTTCCACGCGTAGCATTCCTGGGCGCTCCCGTCGCATCCGGGGTCGTGGGCTTCGGTAAGCACGTTGCCAAAAACATCGTAGGAGTAGGTGACACAGCTGTCGATTACGCCATCACATTGCGGTTCCCAGCCTCGGTAGATCTCGTTGCCGGCGTCGTCATATTCGTACGAGGTGCAAGTGGCGTTGCCATCGCAGTTGGTCTCGTAGGCGCGCCGCAGGGTCCTTCCCTCGGCGTCGAGGGTCAGGTGCGCGCACGCATCGGTGGTACCGTTGCAGTCGCGATCCCAGGTGTCGTCGATGCTGTTGTCCGCGTTGTAGGTCCTCTCAAAGCAGTCGGTGGCCGCGCCGGTGCAGTCGGACGAGTAGTTCTCGATGGTCATCACACGCCCCTGCTCGTCGTACTGAGTGAGCTCGCAGGAAAGCACCGTCCCGTCGCAGCCCGAATCGATGAGCAGGACTCGCGTCCCGGCTTCCGCATCGTAGGTGTAGGTCCAGCAGTGCCTCGACGCTCGCGAGAATTGACCCACCTGTGCTCGCGAAAAGTGATCCACCCAGTGCCGAGCGAGCGTAGCGGCAGTGGATTCAGAAAAGCCGAGGTACGGCGCCTGTCACGGCGCTTGACACCTC
>JAOUOP010000060.1 GCA_029880325.1 Myxococcales bacterium
AAAGGTCCGTGGCATGGTCGAATCCGGACGCCTGCAGGATGACGGGAAAATCGGCGTGAGAGTCGGTCGCGTGGTCAACAAGCACAAGGTCGCCAAGCATTTCACCCTCGATATCGGCGACGGGCACGGGCGCGCAGCGAAGGACCAGAAGCGCCCCGGCGAGCCTGCCGGCTCCGCCTGCTGCGTCGGGCGCTCAGGCTGGCGGCGGTAGCGTCAGCAGGCGCTCGAGGCGCAGGATTTGGCGGTGTCCGTCGGCGTCGACGATTTCCAGGGCGTCGAGGCGGTCGACGCTGTCCTGGACGCGGATTTCTGCCGGTGCGTGGATGCGATGGCGCAGGACGTCGGTGGCAATGGTGAGCAGGTCGGCCTCGGGGTCGTAGTCGAGGGAGGTGAGCTTGAGGCGCTCGGCCTGGACCTGCGCACCCAGGTCCGCTCCCGTGATTTCGATGGCGACGTGGGTGGCCTGCAGGCGCCGGGTGATGCGCGCAAAGTAGCTCTGCCAGTCGGCTCGCTTGAGGGTATGGGTGGGCATGGTGGCCTCGCGCTCACTTGGTGAAGTAAGCGCGAGAGCACAACCAGCAAGCGATGATGCGCCAGCCGCTCAGGCCGGTGTGAAGGTCATCTTGCCCTGGTCGAGTACGGTGTCGCCGGCGTCGTTGACGGTCTGGAAGATGCAGTCGCCGCCGTCCACCCACATCTTGATGGTCAGGGCCTGGCCCGGGAAGACGGGCTTGGAGAAGCGGCCTTCCATGGACTTGAAGCGCGCCGGGTCGGAGCCGCATAGGGTGTGCAGGAGCGCGCGCCCGGTGAAGCCGTAGGTGCACAGGCCGTGCAGGATGGGCGTGGAGAAGCCCGCCATCTTGGCGAATTCAGGGTCGGAGTGCAGCGGGTTTCGGTCGCCGCTCAAGCGGTAGAGCAGGGCCTGGTCCGGGCGCGTCTGGTAGGTGACTTCGTGGTCGGCGGCGCGCTCGGGCGGCACGTTCTTCGGCCCCGAAGGTCCGCGCTCGCCACCAAAGCCGCCCGCTCCACGAATGAACATGGAGGAGCGGGTGCGGAACAGCAGCTCGCCGCTGGCCGGGTCCCGCGACTCGCTTTCGGTGACGATGACGGCGCCCTTGCCCTTGTCGTAAATGGCCGCGATTTTGCCCGTGGCCTCGAGCTTGCCGTCGGGCGGCAGCGGGCGCGCCAGTTCCACGGCCTGCTCGCCGTGCACCAACATGGCCGGGTTGAAACGCCCGATCTTCTGCATCGGGATGGCACCACGGGCGCCCAGAACCACCGGCATGGTCGGTAGCACCTGCTGCTTCTTCTCGGTGGAAAACTGCAACTCGTCGAGCCCGGCGCCGACGCCAAGGGCGTAGAGCAGGCAGTCTTTGGAGGTCCAGCTACGCTCAGCTGGTCCGGCGGTCGCGCCCACGGCGCTGGGGTCGATGGCCATCGTCTTTCTCCTGAAGTCGAGGTGCGCGGGCGGAGCCACAGGACCCACAGCCCGGCCGCAAGCTGCGCGATCTTTGAATTGAATTCAACCCTGGGCACCGCTCCTTGGGCTCGCCACAGATGATCGCTGTGGGGGCGTGAGGGAAATTTCCGACCTTTTCGCCAACCGGCCAGCACTGCCATGTGGTACAGCTCGCGCCCACATTCGGCCGAATCCCGGTACGGACCCGGAACAGTTCGGGTCCAAGACGCGTCGAATGCAGGCGACCCCGATGGCATGGTGGGCCCGAGGATTTAGATGCACCAAAACCTGATGACCCTTTCCCTCGCCGCGTTGTTGCTCGGCTTGGGCAACGCCTGCGGGACCGCCTCGCACCTGTCCGATGAGCCGCTCGACCAGCTGCCAGGAAACCGCAGCGCCGACGAGATCCTGGGCACGGCCGAGGGTTCCGATTCCAACGGCGACAGCGCGCTGACCGGCAGCGCCGCCGGCGACGCAGGGGCCTCGGAGGCCTCGGACGGCAGCCGGCCACCCTGCGGCAACGCGACCGAGACCTGCGACCCCAACGATTTGGGTGGTGCCACCTGCGATACGCTCGGGATGGGCGAAGGCCGTCTGCTGTGTGATCCGGCGACCTGTACCTTCGACGTCTCGATGTGCGGCAGCGGCGGCAACACCGGCAGTGGCGGTAGCGGCGGCGGCGATACCGGCGGCCAGATGGGTCCCAGCCAGGAGCAGATCGCGGCTTTCTTCGAGATGATTCAGCAGCAACAGCAACAGCAACAGCAAAATAGCTCCGACGCCGGCACCGACGGCGGCTCGGGCAACTGAGAGCTGCATCCGCTCGCGGCGGAACCCGAGGGGGCCCGAGGGTGCGGAGCCTCGATCGCCCGCACCCTCGACAGCCCTTCGACACCCCTTCGACACCCCTTCGACACCCCCCGCGCCGACTACACCAAGCGCTCGATGATGGTGCAGTTGGCGGTGCCGCCGCCTTCACAGATGGCGAGCAGGCCATAGCGCCCGTCGATACGCTCCAGCTCGTGCAGCAGCGTGGTCATCAGCTTGCCGCCGGTGGCGCCCAGGGGATGACCCAGGGCCATGGCGCCGCCGTTGACATTGAGTTTGTCGCGGTCGGCGCCGATGACCTTGGCCCATGACAGCGGAACCGGCGCAAAGGCTTCGTTGACCTCGTAGACGTCGAAGTCTTCGATCTTCAAGCCCGCCCGGGCCAGGGCCTTCTGGGTTGCTGGAATCGGGCCCTCCAGCATGATCACCGGGTCGTCGCCCACCACCGTCAGCGTGTGAAAGCGCGCCCGCGGCTTGAGCCCGTTTTCGGTCAGACCGCGCTCGTTGGCGATCAACAGGGCCGATGCGCCGTCGCAGATCTGACTCGAGCTGGCAGCCGTCAGCAGCCCTCCCGGGTTGAGCGGCTCCAGGCCCTGCATCTTCTCGAGCGAGGCGTCGTAGCGGATGCCTTCATCCTTGGCGTGCACGTGCTCGCTGCCGTCCTCCAGCGTCACCGTGATGGCCGCGATCTCGCGCTCGAAGCGGCCTTCCTCGGTGGCGCGGGCGGCTTTGACGTGGCTGGCGTAGGCGAATTCGTCGAGCTCTTCGCGGCTGAGCCCGTGCTTTTTGGCCAGCATCTCGGCGCCCGTGAACTGGCTGAACTGGACTCCCGGATAGCGCGCCACCATGGCCTGGCTGTTGAAGGGCTGACCGTGCCCGGCCTTGAGCGCGTCGACGATGCTGGAGCCCATGGGCACCCGCGTCATGCTCTCGACGCCGCCGGCGATCACCAGGTCCTGGGTGCCGCTCATCACCGCCTGCACCGCGAAGTGGATCGCCTGCTGCCCGGAGCCGCACTGGCGGTCGACGCTGGTGCCGGGCACGCTCTCGGGAAAGCCCGACGACAGCACGCAGTTGCGCGCGATGTTGCCGCTCTGCTCGCCGCTCTGGCTGACGCAGCCGAAGACCACGTCGTCGACCTTGGCCGGGTCGATGCCGGTCTTTTCGACCAACGCGTCCAGGGTGCGCCCGCCCAGGTCGGCCGGGTGCACGCCGCTCAGATAACCCTTCTTACGCCCGCCCGCGGTGCGAACCGCACCTGCGATGTACGCCTCTGCCATGGCTCGACTCCTTCTGTGATGCGGGAGCCACACGGCAACCCGGCCCGAGCCTCGAGCTGCAACGCATACCCGGGCAGGCAGACCACGCTAACCAGGGGCTGGGGCGACGGTCAACCGCCGGTGGCGCGCAGCACACCGCTGCCCGGCAGCTCGAGGCCGTCGAGGCAGCCGGCGATGGCGGCGATCACCTTGGGCGTCGAGGCCGGATCGGCGATGGGATTGATGATGCAGACGTCGACGCCGGCTTCGGCATAGGCGCGCACGCGGGCGCGGATCTGCTCGGCGTTGCCCACCACGGCCATGGCGTCGGCCAGACCGTCGCTGACGCCGGCTGCCACACCCGCGCGATCCTTCTTGGCGAAGGCTTCGCGGATCTGCTTGGCCTCGTCGGCAAAGCCGATCCACTCGAAACAACGGTTGTAGCCCGGGGTCGCGGCGTAGGCGCCGAAGACGTTGCGGATGAGATTGCGACCCATGGCCTGGTCGTCGACCATGGCCACGTGCAGGCGACTGACCACTTCGATCGCCGCCGGATCGCGCCCTGCTTCCTCGGCCCCGGCACGCACTTCGCCCAGCACCTGGGGCAGCGCCGACTCGGGCACCATGTTCAGGCAAACGCCGTCGCATAACGCGCCGGTCAGCCGCAGCATCTGCTTGTTGAGGGCGCCGAGATAGATCGGCACCTCGCCGCTGACGCGCCCGCCCAGGCGGAAGTTCTTGGCCTCCAGCGTCTTGCCCTGATAGCTGGTCTTGTCGCCGCTGAGCATGGCCCGCAGCACTTCCACGTGCTCGCGCATGCGCGCCAGCGGCTTGTCGTAGGGCTGGCCGCCCCAGTCGTGCACGATGTTGGGCGAACTGAGGCCTAGCCCCAGGATGAAGTTGCCGCCGGTCAGCTGGCTGAGCGTCATGGCGGCCATCGCATGCACCATGGGCGTGCGCGTCTGGGCCGGCAGCACCGCGGTGCCGATGCGCATACCAGGGGCGCCCACGGCCAGGGCCCCGGCCAGGGCGTAGGCGTCGCCGCCGTTGACCTCCGCCAGCCACAGCTCTTCATAGCCGCCCTCCTGGGCCTTGCGCGCCAGCTCCACCGCCTTGTCGGCGCCACCCAGGGGCAGGGTCAGCCCCAGCCGGACATTTTTCTCGCTACGTTCCATTTTTCCACCATAATTGAAAGACGAGGCCTGCGATCGGGCGGCCCGAGGGGCCTGCACGTTAGACCTTTTGCGACGCCTCGAAAACCGGCTTTGCGGCCGATCGATCGGCGCTTATTACAGTCCTTGATGTTACAGTAATTAGTGGTACCTTCTGATCGTGTCCCGAGCTTGGGCCGGTTTGAAAGGAGTCGTGACATGGGCGCAGCGCTGATTCGCAGGCCGGAGGGGGTGAAGGTCACCTACCGCCGCATGAAGTTCGCGTTCGAGGACGAGGGCTTCGAGCGCTACTGGCACGGGGGCAGCCCCTTCCGCAGTCTGTTCTGGACCCAGCTGTCGACGGCCTTCGAGCCGGGCGAAAAATTCTTCATCGACTCGGCCCGGGCGCTCAAGGGCGAGATCGACGATCCGGCGCTGCAGGAAGAGATCATGGAGTTCTGCCGCCAGGAGGGCCACCACACGGCCCAGCACCTGAAGTTCGACCGCATGAACGCGGAAATGGGCATCGACATCGACGGCTGCCGCGCCCGCTACACGCGCCTGCTCGATCGGGCGCGCGAAAAGCTCGAGCCGATGGAGATGCTGGCGGCGACCATGGCCCTGGAGCATTTCACCGCGGGTTTTGCCGACCAGTATTTCTCCCGCCCCCACATCAGCGCCGGCGCCGACCGCAACGTGCACGCGCTGTGGGCCTGGCACGCCGCCGAAGAGGCCGAGCACAAGGGCACCTGTTTCGACATCTACCGCGAGCTGGGCGGCGGCTACTTCACGCGCATCATCACCATGCCCGCCTCATGGTTTTTGATTCTGGCGCTGTCGGTCTTCAACACCTTCTCGCTGCTGCGAAAGGACAAGAAGCTGTGGGATCTGCGCGATATCTTCGCGGGCCTCTGGTACCTCTTCGGCTTCCGCGGCCTGATCACGGGCATGTTGCCGTCGTTTCTGAGCTACTTCAGCCCGCGCTTTCACCCCTGGAAGACCGACAACTCCCAGGACATCCGCGACTGGCAAAACGAATACGGCGACCTGATCCTGAACCCGGTCAATCCGAAGCCAGACCCGAGCCCTGCGACGGCGGTGAGCTGACGCGGGTCCGCGAAGCTTTTCTTCGCGGACCCTGAGCCCCACGGTTTCACATCGAGGCACACTCGGCCGAGCAGGCGGTGACACAGGCGCCAGCGGCCATGGCGCCAGCGACGCCGCTGATGTACGCCACGCAAGCCCCGGTCGCAGCGGCCGTGATGCAGGCGGTCCCCGCCTCCATGTCGTCGGGGTCGACGTCGGCACACTCGACACCGATGCACGCCAACAGCATCCAGCAGTTCTCGTCGCACATGGGCACCGAGGCCTGGCAATCGGCGCTCTGCGCGCAGGCGCAGCTGGCGCACTCGGCGGGCACGGCATCCGGCACGGCGGCCACGCATTCGGCCACAGCGGGATTGTCGGAGGCGTCCACACCCACGTTGATGGTGACCGATGAGGGCTCGCTGACGGCGCCCTTGTCGTCCTTGACCCAGAGTGTGACCGTCCAGGAACCCTGGGGCAGCGTGATCTCGGGCTTGCCCTTGTCCGCCGGCCAGGGATCGTCGCCGTCGACCTTTTCACCCTCGGGCACCCGGCGCTTGGGCGCTTTCGGATCGACACCGCCGTCGCCGGTCGGCTCCGGCACCGGCGTGCCCGACAGCCAGATGTACTCGACGATCTCGCCGTCGGCGTCGTTGGTGCAGCTGGGCAAGCCTGCGTCGCCCTCGGGCTTGGCGTCGGGGCAGGGGGTGCCGTCGAGGGTGAGTTCAACCGGATCGCCGTCGAAGTCCAGCTCGAGGACCCCGCCCACGACGTCGTGACCCTGAACGCGCGCGACGGCTGTCGGCAGCTTGTTGGGTTTGATCGTGGGATTGGGTTCGCAGGCGCCGCACAGGGCCATCAGCAGAAGGCAGCTGGCGAGCTTGGCGAGGCGGCTTGGGCGCTTGGTTGGGCGCCTGACCATCGGCGTGTGTCTCATGGTGGGCTCCAGTGCAGACGGGGTTTCGGCAAGCTTCATGGCTCAGAACTCCTGGATCAACTTGGCGTAGAGCATGCGCCCGCGCGGGTCGTGGATGCCGGCAAAGCCGGCCAGGCTGGGCACGAAGGGCGGCTCGGTTTCGGTGACGTTGTAGATGCCCACGCGGATGGTGGTGGCCTTGCCGATCTCGTCGTCAAGGCGGTAGCCGTACTGCAGGTCGAGGGAAAACCAGGAGTCGATCTCGGGCAACAGCGCGGTGGGGGTGCCGTCGGCCTCGTTCTGCGCGGTGTCGGCGTCGTCGTTGCCGATGGCGGAGATGAAGTGACCGATCAGGCTCGCGCTGTGGCCACCGGAGGCCCAGGTCAGCGGGAAGTTCACGCGCCACTCGGGCACCGAGGGGGCGAAGTTGTTGTTGTTGCGCCAGCCGACGACCGAGCAGGTGCCGCCGTCGCAGTCGTACTCGCCCAGGAAGTTGGCGTCGGGCGAGATCTCTTCCTCGGGGATGTCGAACTGGAAGGTGTAGGTGCCCTGGGCACCGAAGCTGAGGGTGCCGAAGTCGTCCTTGTTACCGCCGAAGTCGTCGCCGTCGAACTTCAGGAACAGGGCGAAGTCCAGGCCGCTGGTGGTGTTGTCGCCGATGTTGACGTTCTTGGTGAAGACGCGGGAGACGGTGTTGTTGGCGGCCTCCACGCGCGGCTCGTCGGGGCCTACCGCCAGGTCGCCGGAGAAGAACTCGTCGACCGCCTTCTGGGCGTTCTGCGCGGCGATGCGGTCCTTGTAGTCGATCAGCCAGTAGTCGAGCACGATGCTCAGCCAGTCGATGGGCGACCACAGAAGGCCCGCGCTGATGGCCAGGGCTTTCTCGGCGTTCAGCTCCGGGTTGCCGCTGACGGTGACCGGGGCGTAGGCGGGCAGGATCTGGCCGTCGATTTGGAATAGGGCCGGCACCGTCGCGAAGCCGGGGAAGCTCTGGTAGATGGTGGGCGCGCGGAAGGCCGAGGCCACGTGGCCGCGCAGCTGCAGCCGGCGCAGGGCCTTGACCACGTTTTCGCGTCCGGCGATCTCGGCCGGGGTCAGCGTCAGACCGACGGTGGGGTTGACCTGGGTCGAATCCACGTCGGTGTAGTGCTCCAGGCGCCCGGCGGTCTGCAGCTCGACGCCGTTGTAGAAGGGCCACACCAGCTCCAGGTAGGCGCCGTAGACGTCGCGCTCGGCCACCGCGTCGCTGTTGCCCACGAAGAAGGCGTAGGCCTCTTCGTTGGCGTCGTGGTCGAGCTCGCTGGTGCGCCACTCGTTGCGGATCTCGCCGCCGAAGGCGATGCCCAGGTCGCCGCCGGGCAGCTCCATGAGGTTGCCGCTCATACCGCCGTTGTAGGTGAACAGGGCGTGGTCGGTGAGGTTCTCCATGGTGCCGGAGAAGCTGTCGATGACCTCTTGGCTGTTGGGGGTGCCGGTGCCGAGCTGGGCGGAGAAGAAGGGGTTGAAGCAGCCGCTGAGATCGCTCGGGTCCGAGCAGCTGTTGACCGCGTCGGTGTAGGGCCCGATCAGGGTGTCGGGGAAGGTTTGGCGGTAGCGGCTGACGCCACCGCTGGTAAACAGCTCCCAGTCCCAGCTCTCGAAGACGGTGTTGGCGGCGGCACCTTCGAAGTCGCCCTTGATGCCGACCACGGCGCGGAAGGTGTCGTCACCGGCGGTGAGACGCCCGGGGCCACCTTCCTCGCCGATGGGACGGCCGATGATCTGGACGTCGGAGCCGAAGGGGTTGTCCACGTGGTCGGCCGGGATGGTGGGGAACGCACCTCCGAGCGGCGGGATCGGCAGCGACGGCGAGAAGACGCTATCGGTACGCGTGCGCGAGACGGTGACCTCGGTGAAGACGGTGGTGTGGTGGGTGACGTCGTATTCGGCGTCGGCCAGCACCGAGGTGCGCTCGGTGCGCGGCAGCACCGACTGGTAGTTGCGGTAGTCAAAGGCGCAGAAGCCGTCGTCGTTGGCCGAGGACAGCGGGCCCTTGTCGCAGTCGGGGTCGGGCTCAAGACCCGCGCCGGCGATGAACGTGCCCGGGTAGCCCTGGGTGCTGTGGGCCAGCTCGCTCAGGAAGTCGCGCTCGCTGGCGTAGAGGTCGCTCCTGTTGAAGTACTGCAAGGAAGCGCCGACCCGGGCCCGCTCGCTGCTGGCGCCAAAGGCGGCGCTGAGCGTGTAGTCGCGCTGATCGAAGTCGTCGGTGCTCTGCACGTCGGCCTCGAGGCGGGCGCCGTCCCAGTCCTTGCGCGTGATGATATTGATGACGCCGGCCACCGCGTCGGAGCCGTAAATGGACGAGGCGCCGCCCTTGAGGATCTCGATGCGCTCGACCATCGCCATCGGGATGGTGCTGATGTCGGAGTAATGGCTGGCGATGCCGCCGCCCGAGGGCTGCAGGCGCCGGCCGTTGAGCAGCACCAGCGTCGCGCCCACGCCCAGACCGCGCAGGTTGACCGAAGTGGTGGCGCCGTCGGCGGCGCCCTGGAAGCCGTTGCCCTGGGCCACGGTCAAGTATTGCACCGCGTCGGCCAGGTTGGTGGCGCCGCTGTACTCGAGCTGCTGGCGGCTGATGATCTCCACCGGCGCCGAGGCGGCGAAGACCGAGCGCTTTTTGATGCGCGAACCGGTGACGACGATTTCCTCGACGTCGTCGCCCTCGCCCTCGCCCTCGGCTTCGAGGTCGGAGCCGTCATCAAAAGCGGGCTCGGCGGCCGGGTCGGTGATTTCGATGGCGGCGGGAACGGGTGACTCGGTGGGCTCGCCCTCGGGCGCAGGGGCCTCGGCGGCTGGCGCGTCGGCGACTGGCGCTTGCGGTGCTGCAGCTGGCGCGTCGGCAGCTGGCGCGTCGGCAGCGGGCGCGTCGGCAGCTGGCGCGTCGGCGGCTGGCGCGTCGGCGGCTGGCGCGTCGGCGGCTGGCGCGTCGGCGGCTGGCGCTTGCGGTGCTGCAGCAGGCGCGTCGGCAGCTGGCGCGTCGGCCGGCTGCGCAGACAGGCCGGCGGGATGCGCCAACCAAAGGACAGCCGCTAGCGCAAGGCACCACGGCCCGATCCCCCGACCCGTCGTTCCCATCACGCGATCATTCATCAAAACCAATCTCCCGACTCACCTTCGGGTTCGCGAGCCCTGTCGGTCGCGCCCCTCGGTTTCTCTACCGCAGCGCAGGATGTGCGCCCCGGGCTGATTCGGGGCGAACTTAGACGAGCGCGGCCCGCATGGGCAACCGGTTTGAGTCAGCTGATGGATAACCGGCGTTCAGCTTTTGATGCCGGTGTTTTTTGAACTGGATTCAAGAGGCGGGGCCCGCGTCGCCCGTGGCGGCAGCGTCCCCAACGGGTGCGGCCGCGGCGTCTTGGGCGGTGTCCTGGCTCGCATCCTGGGCGGCGTCCTGGCTCGCATCCTGGGCCGCATCCTGGGCCGCATCCTGGGCCGCATCCTGGGCGCCCTGATCGGTGGACTCGGGCGCGGGCGTTTCGGGCACGGCGCAGAACTTCTTCTTGTCGCCGTCGAGCACGCGGGCTTCGTCGCCCTCCCCGAAGTCGTCGCCCGACATGCAGCGGTAGTCATTGCGGCAATCGTCGTTGCCACCGCAGCGCTTCATGCAAAAGGTCACCGCCAGCCTCGGTGAGCGGTAGCGGTATTCGACGCACACCGACTCCTCGGGGCAAGTGCCGCGCTCGCAGCCCTCGAGCGTGCAGTAACCGCTCGGCTGGGTGCGATCGCAGGGGCGGCTGCCCTGGGCCGAACAGTCCAGGGAGGTCTCGCAGGCGTCGCCGATCTCCGGCGCACAACCGCTGCCGATGGGCAGGGCGAGGAGCGACAGCAAAAGCAGTCTCTGGGCGCACATGGGCGCGGGAGCCTAGAGCATCGACGGCGTCGCGGCCAGCGCCCCCCGATCACGGCCCCGCCGGCGCGTCCGCCCCGGGCCAGGACCCGCCCCCCGACGGCCGCAGGCTGGCCTCGAGCTGCCGGCGGCGGCGGTGGATGGCCGCATTTTCTTTGATCTGGCGCAGCTCACGGCTGGCCAGATCGCGCTCATCCGACAGCTCCCGCTCGCGCCATACAAGACCCCACCAGCTGTCACCCTTGCGCAGCTGCAGGCGGCCGCCGCGGGCGGTCTCGACCTCGAGCACACGCGCGGCGAGTCGGCGCTCGGAAACCGGTGCCGCCAGGGTCTGGGCCAGGGCTCCCAGGCAGGCCTCGCGGCAGCGGCGCGCGAAGAGATCGGCGGCATCCTTGGCCTCGGCGGCGTCGCCCAGGCGTCCGAGGGCGGCGGCGCGGGCCTCGGGTGGGTAATCGGCCGCGATGGTGCGCACCGCCCGCTTGCGGTCGGCCACGATCGAGATCAGGGCGTGGCGGGAGCGGGCGTCGATGACCTTGAAGAGCTCGCGGGCGTCGCCTTGCTCCACCGCCCGGGCGGCCTGATCGAGCGCCCCGCGGACGCTGCGCGGGTCGGCCTCGAAGCATGCGTTCAGCAGCCCGGTGATTACAGCAAATGTGAAAATAGCAAAGTGGCGTCGCAACGGGGTATACTTCCTATCACACGTTGCCTTCACGATTCCCAGCAGCGCCCTCCTCTGGCGAACAGATGGTTACGCCCCCGCCGACAAGCAACAGCAGCGAAACCTTGCGTCCCAAGGAAATTCAAATCAGCGCCGCGGGGTTGACCGATGTCGGTCTGCAACGCGAGCACAACGAGGACACCTACAGCTGCCTGGAGGGTCACCACCTCTATCTGGTGGCCGACGGCATGGGTGGCCATCAAAGCGGTGAAGTCGCCTCCATGCTCGCAGCCGAGAGCATGCGCGAATTCTTCGAAGCCACCGAGCGCGAAGATGCGACCTGGCCCTTTCCCATCGATCCCAACCTGACGCTGGCGGAAAACCGCCTGTCAGCTGCGATCAAGATGGCCAACCGGCGCATCTTCGAGCGCTCCATCGCCGACCATGCCACCCACGGCATGGGCACGACGGTGGTGGGGCTACTGGTCTCCCCCGAGCGCCAGGTAGCCTACGTGGCCCACGTGGGCGACAGCCGCGCCTACCGCCTGCGCGACGGCATGATGCAGCAGCTCACGCGTGATCACTCCCTGATCAACGACTATCTGATGATGATGCCGGACATGCCCAAGGAAGCCATGGACGTGCTGCCGAAGAACGTGATCACACGCGCGCTGGGCATGCAGGACTCGGTGGTCGTCGATCTGGTCACCGAAGACATCCGCGAGGGCGATCGCTTCGTGCTCTGCTCCGACGGCCTCAGCGGCCAGGTCAGCGACGAGCGCATCGCCGAGGTCGTCACCGAGTGCAACGGCGACCTGGAGCAAGCCGTCGCGACGCTGGTCAAAGAGAGCAACGACGCCGGCGGCGACGACAACGTCACCGTGGTGCTGGTCGCGGTCGATTGACGGGTTTTTCGGTGGCTGCCTGAACGCGCGCGATGTTTGCATCGTGGGTGCAGGGTGATAGGACGCGTCCATGCGCTCCACAATCCGGCATACCTTCAACACCGATATCGACACCTTCTGGAACCGCATCTTCTTCGATCGCGTGTTCAATGAGTCGCTCTTCCGCGACCACCTGCACTTCACGCGCTACGAAATCGTCGAGCTCGAAAGGAGCGACGACGGCTCGGTACGGCGCCGGGTCGAGTGCGTGCCGCCGGCCGAGATCCCGGGCCCGCTGAAGAAGGTCTTGGGCGAGAGCGCCGGCTACACCGAGGTCGGGCGCTTCGATCCCTCGCGCCGCCGCTTCGAGGTCGAGGTGATCCCCAACGTGGCAGCCGACAAGATCAAAAGCCGCGTCGCGATCTGGGCCGAGCCCCGCGGCGACAAGCAGATCGAGCGCGTGGTGGAGATGGATACCACGGTCAAGATCTTCGGCGTCGGCAAGATGGCCGAGGGATTTATCGACAAGCAGGCGCGCCAGAGCTACCAGACGGCCGCCGACTTCACCAACCGTTGGATCGCCGACAAGGGACTGTGACCACCACCATGCGCATCGTTGTCATCATGGACCCGCCGTCGACGGTAATCGTCGACGAAGACACGAGCTTTGCCCTGATGCACGAGGCGGCCCACCGCGGCCACCGCGTCGACCATTGCCTGGCGCGCGATCTCTACGTCGTCGACGGCGAGCTTCGGGCCACCGTGCGCCGGGCGACGATGCAGAAGGTCGCCGGCGCCGCCATCGTGCTCGACGCGCCCGAGCAGGTCGCCCTGTCCGAGGTCGACGCGATCCTGGTGCGCACCGACCCGCCCTTCGATCGCCAGTACCTGTGGTGCACCTTGATGCTCGAGCGGGTGCGCGGCAGGACGCTGGTGGTCAACGATCCCCAGGGCCTCAGGCGCGCCAACGAAAAGCTCTACGCCTGTAACTTTCCCGAGCTGATGCCGCGCACGCTGGTCAGCAGCGAAAAAGAGCGCATCAAGAGCTTCGTCGAGGAGGTGGGCGGCCGCGCCGTGATCAAGCCCCTCGACGGCGCTGGCGGCGAAGGCGTGATGGCGCTGGCCACAGACGACTTGAACCTCAACGCCATCATCGAGATGCAGACCCGGGGCGAAAGCCGGGTGGCGATGGTGCAGGAGTTTCTGCCCGCGGTGCGCGAGGGCGACAAGCGCGTGCTGCTGCTTGCAGGCGAGCCGCTGGGCGCCATCCTGCGCGTGCCCCAACGGGGCGATGTGCGCAGCAATATCCACGTGGGCGGCTCGGTGGTCAAAGCCGAAATAGACGAAGCCGACCGCCGTATCATCGAGACCCTGGCCCCGTCGTTGGTCGCCGATGGCCTCTACTTCGTGGGGCTGGACGTGATCGGCGGCAAGCTGACCGAGGTCAATGTCACAAGCCCCACCGGCATCCAGCAGATGACGCGCCTGGACGGCGAAAATCACTGCGCCAGGGTGATCGACTGGTTGGAGCGCAAGGCCAGCACAGCGACCGCATCTTGAAATCGTTCGCTATGACTTGAAGTCAAGCCGAGCGCGTGCGCGCCTGCAAGAGCGGCATCACGTAGGGGAAGCCCACCTTGAGCATGTCGAGTTCGGGCGCCACCTCACCGCACAGGCCAAAGAGCATCACCAGGGCCCGCTCGATGTAGAACCAGCCGGGCGGCGAGGTAAACGAGCGGGCCAGCTCCCGCAGCTGCCGCAGCTCCATCTCCGGATCGAGCAGGCGCCTGAGCTGCCCCGGCTTGGCGCTCATCAGCGCCTGGGGCGAGCGGCTGCTCAGGGATAAAAGGCGCTCGAAGTACATCAGCACTGTCTGCTCCACCAGCGCGCGGTCGGCCTCCTCGGTCACGAAGCCCATGCGCTCGAAGGCCTCGAGCAGCTTGCTCCCGTCGCGCTCGAAAAACGCGACCAGGGCGTCGGTGAGACCGTCGATGAGACCCTGGGGCGCCTCGCTGATGGCGCCGAAGTCGAGCACCACCAGGCGCGGCTCGGTGGGGCTCGGTCCCGGCTGCACCAGGAAGTTGCCCGGGTGGGGGTCGGCGTGAAAGTAGCGGTGCAAAAAGAGCTGCTCGAAGAAGCTCTGCAGCAAACGCCGGCCGACCGCGTCGGGATCGATGCCGGCAGCGCGCAGCTGCTCGAGGTCGCTGATCTTGATGCCCTCCATGAAGCTCATGGTCAGCACCTCGCCGCTGCTCAGCTCGCGCAGCGGGCTCGGGAACAGCAGGTCCGGATGGGCGCGGAAGTTTTCGGCCATGCGCTCCATGCAGTCGGCCTCGTGCAGGTAGTCGGTCTCGCGCGCCAGCAGGTCGACCAGCGCGTCGTGTACGATCTGCAGGTCCTTGATGGGGAGGAAGCGGCTGAAGAGCCACATCGCCGTGCGCAGCACCCGCATGTCGACGGCGATCAGCTCGCGAATGCCCGGATAGAGCAGCTTGACGGCGACCTCGCGGCCGTCCTGCAGGCGTGCGCGGTGGACCTGGCCCAGGGAGGCGGCGGCGATGGGCGCTTCCTCGATGCGCTCGAAGCACTCGCCGGGCGCCTTGCCCAGGCTCCTTCGAAAGCTCCGCTCGAGCTCGGCGAAGGGCCTGGGCGGCACCTGATCCTGCAGCGCGCTCAGACGCTGGCGATAGACGCGCGGCAGGATGCCGACCAGGATCGACAGCACCTGGCCGAGCTTCACGTAGACCCCGTGCAGCTTCAGGATGCCGCCGAGCAGGCGGTCGGCGTTGCGTTCGTGGACGCGCTGGCGCCGGCGCCGAAGCCAGCCGGGCAGACGCGTGCGCACGGTCCCGTCCTCGCCCGGGCGGCGACGGGAAAAAAGGCGTTCGGTGGTGAATTGCAGCGCGTAGCTGAAAAAAATCAGCCACACCAAGAGCAATGCACGGGCGAGTCGAAGGCTGAGCGCCATGGCGGGCCGCCATGGTAGAGCGAATCAAGCGCCCGCGAACAGGCGCCAAACGCACGCGCCGACCAAACGGCGCCCCGGCTCACTGACCGGCGTCGTTGTCGCTGCCGGCGTCGCTCTGGAGGCCGCAGGGCGTGTCGCTGCCGCCGAGGCCGAGGAAGGCGCCGAAGATGACGTAGTCGGCGGGATCGATGCAGCCCAGGCCCACCTGGGCGCCGTTGACGCCGCAATAGCCGGCCTCTTCGATGCAGCAGCCGGGCTGCAACATGCCGAGCACGTCCTGGTCGGGGCAGAGCTCGTCGCTCGCCGGGCGCGGGGTGCAGATGCTGCCACCACCGGCGTCGGCGGGCACCGGTACCCAGTAGCCACAGGCATTGTCGTCTTCCGTACAACAGGGAGCAAAGGAGCCGAGACCGAAGAGCGTGAGGTCGGCCATGCCGGGGCATGCCACATCGCCGCACATGAAGGCAGGCACCGTGGGCGTGGTCGGCGTGGTCGGCGTGTTGGTGGTCGGCGTGTTGGTCGAGCCCGCCCCCGTGTCTGCCGCCGCATCCAACTTTTCGTTGTCCTCGGGCCCGCCGTCGCCGCTGTTGCCACCGCTGTCATCACCACAGCCCAGCGCCGTGAGCAGAACGCCCCAAACCATCACCAAGAACGATCGCTGTATCAAGTTCTTCACAACCACCTCCTAGCCGCCCGGCGGGCGCTAAGCCAACCAACACACACGCAGCGCGCCCGTGTCCCTGCGCGCGGCTTCTGCATAGCCCGGGTCTGAATTTTCCTCAACCCGCCCGGGCCTGCCCGTGGTCATTGGAGCCGCGGCGGCTGCAGATCGCGCTTGGGGTGCTATGGCGTGCGCGCGTCGGACCAGGCCCGGGTCTGAAAGCGCCGTAGGAGTTGGCGCAACACGTCCCCCGGAAGATTGGCGCTGCGGCTCTTGGAACAACCGCGGCGGCGTCCGCCGCAAAAGCGACCGGTCACCGCCGCGCGGCCCGAACTCCAGATCGCCTCGCCTTCGAAGACGTCCGACAGGGCCGCATGGGGGCCATCTTCGAGGCGGCGATCGATGGCGTCGACCAGCGTGCTGACGCCGTTTTCGCTCCACTCTCCGGCGTTGACCGCCGGTGGCCGCAGCACGCGATCGCCGTCGCACTCGAACGCAGCCCGTTGGTCACAGCGCCGCCGGCTGTGCCACAGCCCGTGCTTGTCGCGCTCGACGAAAACGCGCGGTGGACCTTCGGGGTCGAAACTCTGGGTGTGAAAACTATAGGTTGGGCTGCAGGTCAGGCAGTGATGACCCTTGGCGATGGTCGCCGCCCAGCGCAGCTCGTCGTTGTCGCCCACGTTGAACGCCAGGCCCACCGCTTCGGTGTCGCCGGGGTGATCGAAACCGAAGGCGGACGGCAGACCCATCACGCCATAGTCGCGGGTGAATGCGACGGCGTGGGCGAAGAGAATGTAGCGCTCGTCGCCGCGGCTCATGGGCGTGACGCTGCTGATGACGCGTACGGCGTCGGGGGGCTTGGAACGGAAGAAGCCATCGTCGCGATCCATCATCAGGATGGGCCGCAGTTGATGCAGGGCCACATTCTCCCACAGATCGTTTAGACCGTCGCCGTCGGCATCCTTGCAGGAAAGGCCACGGCAGGAGCGCATCCACATGGGGAAGTGTCGCGTGGGCAGGGCGAAGCGTCCCGGTCCGCGATGCCCCAGACCTGGTGGCGGATCGTAGCGATAGTTGCGGTAGGCGGTGGCCACCGGGTGGCGCGCCTGCCCCTGCGCATAGAAGCCGGCCAGGCGCACGCGGTTATTGCCCGGCTGCCACAGGGGCAGATCGAATTCGACGCGCAGATGATCGGCCTGGGGGCGCGAAAGCCGCACGCCCGCGAGCGGGCGGCCCGCGGCGACCACCGCGATGCGGGTGTCGCCGCCGACGCTGCGGTCGTCGAGGTCGAGCCAGGCCTCGCGCAGCTCGGCGCCGGCCGGCAGCGGCACATCGATGCGGTGGGCGGCCAGCAGCGGCACCGGATAACGCGGGGTTTGGCAGCGACCGGCGAGGCAGGAAAGCTCGGCCTGGCAGCGGGCGCGCTCGCTGCCGCCGTGATAATCGCAGCAGCTTTGCCCGGGGCCGCCGCAGGCCTGCACGCGCAGGTTGATCTGGGGCGAGCGCCGGGCCTGGCAGCGCGTGAGCAGCCCGACGGCGCGGGCACGGCTGAGCTGGCGCAAGAGCTGCTGCTCGTCGGCGGCGCCGGCAGCGGCGCGCAGCGAGGAAAAGCACTGCTCGGCGCCGGCTCCGAAGCTGCTGAGCACGGTCTTGCCCTGCAGCGCGCGCACGCGGGCGCGCAGACCTTGACCGCCGGCGCCGGTGGTCCAGTAGTTGGAGGCGGCCGGCAGGCGGCGCTCGGTGCTGAAGCGGAAGCGCTCGAAGGTGGCCGCACCCTCGGCTGGCACGAAAGCATCGGCTTTGAGGGTCGCGAAATCGCGGTAGCGGCGGGCGGCGTAGTCGTAAGCCTGCAAACGGATCGGCCGCTCGGCCTCGAGCGCGTAGCCCTCGAAGAGCACGGGACTATCGCGGTGCTCGATCTCGCTACCGGTTCGCGGAGAACTGACGCAGCCCAAAATGGATAGAAGGGCGAAGCAGAGGGCGAACGACAGAGCCCGTGGAAATACCCTTGCTCGCAAATCGCGCACGCGGGCTATTGGGCTGGATTCCACAGACTTCGGGTGGATATGCGAGGAACTGGTATCGATTGCTCGCTAGACCTACGTCGGCGCCGTCGCCTGCCTCCTTGAGCGATTGGGGAGCGACCGGGGAGAGATACCAGGCGTCGCGCGCTACCTTCTTCGAGTGTGACCCATCCCGATGGCTTGGCAAGTGATTGCGAACGCCACAGGCCCTGTTGATCGCGCGATGGTCGGGCGGCGCGATTTTTTGATGAAAAGTTCTAAAGTCGCGCGGGGCGTCGTCCGAATCGTGGACGCAACGGCCTGGATACTCACGTCATCCGGGAACACACCGCAGCGCGGCGTTGGTGCGAAAGGGCAACCGCATTCGAAAGATGCGGGCGCAAAGCCATTGGCCTAACGGATCTCGATCCCACGGCTTGAAGGGTTGCCGAACCTGACGAATCAGCTCCGCCTTGCAAGAGAGGAAGAGCTGAATGCGAATCAACTACGGTTTTTGGATCCTTGCGCTCGCGATCGCCTGTTCACAGCCGGCGGCTGACAGCAGCGGAAGCAATGGAAGCGGCGCCGAGCCTGGGCGGTCTACGGAGGTGGCCACCGGTGCCGCCGGCAGTGGCGCTCCGACGGCGGCTGGGGTGGAAGCGAACTCCGACGGCATGGCGGGCATCGAAGCCAGCGACCCGCTGGGTGCCGGTGAAGCGCTGTCGCCGGAGGCGGTGGCGGGAGGTGGCGGTGTTGCGGCCTCCAGGAGCGAACTCGATGGACTGCTCGCCAGCGCGGCGGCGGCGGGCCAACGACTGGGCGGCCTCGAGCTGCGCCTGATCGACGCGCCGGTGGATGCCGAATCGGTGTGGGTGACCTTCTGCGGCGTGCAGGTCGAGGCCCTCGACGTGCAGCACATCGAGGACGTCGGCGAGGCCGAGGGGGAACCGGCAACCGGGGGCGACGGCACCGAAGAGGGCGCGTTGGGCACCGAACCGGCGGGGCAGAGTGATGACGCCGAGGCAACAGCTGAGCCCGAGCCGACCGCGGGTGCCGAAGACGGCGCGACCGAGGGCGAGGGCGAAGCCGAGGGCGAGGGCGAAGCCGAGGGCGAGGGCGAAGCCGAGGACGGCTCCACCTGGATCGCGCTCAGCCAGGAGTGCACCACCCTGGACCTGCTCGAGCTACAGAACGGCGTCTTCGAGTCGCTGGGCATGGCCGCACTGCCCGTGGGTCAATACGGTCAAATTCGCTTTCTGCTCACCGAAGCCTCGGTAGTAGTCGCCGGTGAAAGCCACGCGCTCTCGGTCCCCTCGGGGGCGGCCAGCGGCCTCAAGATCAACGGCGGCTTCACGCTCGACAGCGGCATCGTCACCACCCTGACCGTCGACTTCGATGCCGCCAAGTCCGTGTTCCAGACCGGGGCCGGCGACTACAAAATGAAGCCGGTGATCTTCCTGGCCAAGGTTGAGCGCGAAGGTGACGGCGACGGCGCGAACACGGAGGACGACGCCGAGGCCGAAGCCGAGGCTGACGACGAAGGAGCTGACGACGGCGAGGCGGCTACCGAAGAGGACGCCGGCGCCAACGCTGACGTTGAGACCGAGGACGACGCCGAGGCGGACGCCACCGACCCGGCGCCAGCGGCCGGCAAGGCTGACAGCAGCGACGGGCGCGGAGGCCCCAGGGGCAAGCCCTAGCTCGCGAGCCCCACCGACAGCTTCCAGGACGTTTTCGCGCGTGGAAAATCCCGCCGAAAACGTCCCACCGACAGCTTCCAGGACGTTTTCGCGCGTGGAAAATCCCGCCGAAAACGTCCTGGAAGCTTCCCGTTGGGCCGTCCCGAAAAGCTGCCAGCACGTTTGCCGCCGACGACGACAGCGAGGCGGCTACCGAGGATGACGCCGGCGCCAACGCTGAGGCCGAGGACAACGCCGAGGCGGACGCCACCGACCCGGCGCCAGCGACCGCCTGCCCGAAGGCTGCCAGGACGTTTTCCGCCGCTTTCGGTGGTCCGAAAGCCGCCCGAAAAGCTGCCAGGACGTTTTCCGCCAGCTGGGACGAGCGACGTGTGCGTGCCGTCCTACTGCGCGCGCAGCTCGAGTTTGATCAGCACGTCGTCCCGGATCAGGTCGTCGGGCTTGCCGGGGTAGACGATGCCGAAGTCCTTGCGGTTGATCGAGAACTCGGCCTTTACCTTCACAGCGGCCCCCTCCCGCTCGATAGTGGCGGGGAACTGGATGCTCTTGCGGACGCCGCGCAGGGTCAGCTGGCCGGTCACCGAGTGGCTGGCGCCGTCGGCACCGCCCTTGGCGATGGCGGTGGACTCGAAGCGACAGGTGGGGTGGGCGGCAGCGGCGAAAAAGTCGTCGGCCAATAGATGCTTGGTCAGCTTCGGGTGGTCGGCCTCGATCGAGCCCATCTGCATCACCACGTTGACGCGTCCGGACTCGAGCGGCGCGTCCTTGGCCAGGGCGATCTCTCCCTTGAAGTCCTTGATCTCGACCTCGTGGGTACCCGTGATCTTGGAGCCGACCATGTGAATGCTGGAACCGGCGCCCGTGAAGGACAGCGGGGCACCGGCTTGCTCGGTGACCGCAGGCGCCGGCGCCTGCTCGGGCGGCGGCGCCTCGTTGTCCACGCTCGCAGCCGGCTTGTCTGCCGCAGGGTCGGAACAGCCCAGCGACAGCGGGGCGAGCAACAGCAGAATCCTGAATTTCATCATCCCATGGCTCCTATACCCCTGCCGCGGCCCCGCTCAAGCCCCGAGGATTTCGGCCACCAGAACCGGCCGGTAGCCCGGACGGACGACGAGCACGTCATTGCCCCGGTCTTGACACTCCAACGCCGCCGTGAAGCCTCAGAAAAGCTGCCAGGACGTTTTCCGATGGGACGTTTTCCGATGGCGCCTCGGACCGTCGGTGGCGGCCCGCCCCGCGATTTGACGGGGCCCGCGGCGGCTGCCGTAGACTGCCGGCGATGGCCGACGGGATGGCTCGCTATCTGGCGCTGAGGTTTTTGCGGGCGGTGGCGACCGTGTTCGGGGTCTGCACGCTGGTGTTCCTGCTGGTGCATTTGATCCCCGGCGATCCCATCGATGCCATCCTGGGCGATCAGGCAGCGCCCGAGGATCGCGTGGCGCTGCGCAAGAGCCTGCACCTGGACGAGCCCCTGGCCACCCAGTACCTGCGCTTTGGCGGCTCCCTGCTCGACGGGAGCCTGGGGCATTCCTACCGCGCAAGCGAGCGCACGGTCTCGAGCCTGATGGCCGAGGTGCTGCCCCATACCGCCGTGCTGGCCCTGGCGTCGCTGCTGGTCGCTTTCGCCCTGGCCATCCCCCTGGGCGCGCTGGCCGCCTACCACCGCGGCCGCGCCTGGGATCGCTCCGCCAGCGGCCTGGCGATGCTCGGCCTGGCGATTCCCAACATCTGGCTGGGGCCGCTGCTGGTGCTGTTTTTCGGCGTGCGCCTGCAGCTTTTGCCCCTGCCCGGCGATGACCCCACCCGAGCCTCAGCCCTGGTGCTGCCGGCCTTCACCGTGGGCACCGCCCTGATGGCGATCTTGACCCGCCAGACCCGCGCGGCCCTGATCGAGGTCCTGGGCCAGCCCTACATCCTGGCCGCCCGCGCCCGCGGCGTCGGCGCCCCCGCCCTGCTCTTCGACCACGCCCTGCGCAATGCCCTGTTGCCCGTCATGACGGTGGGCGCCGCCCAGCTGGGCGCGCTTTTGTCGGGCACGGTGATCACCGAGAAGATCTTCGAACGCCCGGGCCTGGGTACGCTCTTCCTCGACGCCTTTTTCGCCCGTGATATCCCGGTGGTGCAGGGCTGCGTGCTGGTGATCGCGGTGATCTACGTGGCGGTCAATCTGCTGCTCGATCTGCTCTACGCCGCAGCCGATCCCCGGGTGAGACTGCGATGAGCGCGCTGGCCCGGCTCGGTCGACTGCCCCTGGGCGCCACCCTGGTGGCCATCTTCGGCGTGGCCGCCCTCGTCGGCCCCTGGCTCGCCCCCTACTCGCCCCGTACCATCGATCTGCTCGCCCAATTTCAGACCCCCAGCGCCGCCCACCCCCTGGGCACCGCCGACAACGGCGTCGATGTGCTGAGCGTGCTGCTGCACGGCGCGCGCCTGTCGGCGCTGATCGCCCTGTGCTCGGTGGGCATCTCGCTGACCGTGGGCAGCGCCCTCGGGGCCCTGGCCGGCTACCGCGGCGGCCGCACCGACCACTTGATCACGGGCACCGCCGACCTGGTCCAGGCCTTCCCCGCCATCGTGCTCAACATCGCGATCCTGGCCCTGGTCGCCGAGCCCGGGCTTTTGCATGTGGTGCTGGCCCTGAGCGCCAACGGCTGGGTGATCTTCGCCCGCATCGCCCGCGCCCAGACCCTGCTGTTGCGCGAGAGCGAGTTCGTGGGCGCCGCCCGCCTGCTGGGTGCCGGCGAGGCCCAGATCCTGCTGCGCCACGTGGCGCCCAACCTGCTGGGCCCGCTGGTGGTCCAGGCCACCGCCGCCCTGGGAGCCGCCATCCTGGCCGAGTCCACGCTCTCCTTTCTCGGTATCGGCCCCGGTGCCGACGCTTCCTGGGGCGCCCTGCTCGATCAGGGCAGCGCCGTGCTGCTGCGCTTCCCCCACGTGGCCCTGACCGCCGGCGCCGCCATCGCCACCACGGTGCTGGGCTTTAACCTGGCCGGCGACTGGCTGCGCGACCGCCTCGACCCGCGCACCCGCCACAGCCACCGCCATCCGACCCGCTCCGGCAAGTCGCGATGACCCCCGCCAGGTGCTATCAAGCCGGCAGTGCAAGACACCGAGACCCGAGACCCTCAGCCAAGCGGCACCGCCAACCCCGCCGTGACTCCCCCCCTGGCCCCGCCTTTTCCATCGCTGGTGATCGCCGAAGACGGATTCGCCGCCCAGGGCGCTTTCGCCGAGGCCCAGGCCATGTACCTGCAGCCCGACACCGCGGCCGTCGCCCGTCTCGACGCCCTGCTCGAAACCCACGCCATCGGTGTCGTCGCCCACTTCTACATGGACGCCGAGCTGCAGGGCGTGCTGTCGTCTGCCAAAAGCCCCCACATCCACATCGCCGACTCGCTGATGATGGCCGACCGCGCCGTTGCCATGGCCGAGGCCGGCGCCCGCACCATCGTGGTGCTCGGCGTGGACTTCATGAGCGAGAACGTGCGCGCCACCCTGGATGCCGCCGGCCATCGCGATGTGGCCGTCTACCGCGTCGCCTCCAAACCCATCGGCTGCTCGCTGGCCGAGTCGGCCGAAGCCCCCGCCTACGCAGCCTATCTGAAGCGCGCCAGCCGAAGCCCGCGCGCGCTGCACGTGATCTACGTCAACACCAGCCTGCAGATCAAAGCCCGCGCCCAGGCCCTGGTGCCCACCCTGACGTGCACTTCTTCAAACGTGGTACCGATGGTGCTGCAGGCTTTCGCGCAGGTGCCCGAGCTGCAGATCTTCTTCGGCCCCGACACCTACATGGGCCAAAACCTCACGGCCATGTTGCGCGCGCTGTCGGCGCTCGACGCCGACTCCATCACCCGGCTGCACCCCGAGCACACGCCGGCCTCGCTGGCGCAGGCCCTGCCGCGCTTTCACCACTTCCAGCAGGGCGTGTGCATCGTGCACCACATGTTCGGCGATCGCGTGGTCGAACGGGTGCGCCGCGACTACGCCGACGCGTTCATCACGGCGCACCTGGAAGTGCCCGGCGAGATGTTCGGCCTGGGCTTCGAAGCCCAGCGACAGGGCCGCGGCGTGGTGGGCTCGACCTCGAATATCCTGCGCTTCATCACCGACACCATCGCAGCTAAAATTAATCAGAAAGACGGTGAGCGCCCGCGCTTCATCCTGGGCACCGAGTCGGGCATGGTGACGTCGGTGGCGCGCGCGGTGCAGCAGATCCTGCGCGAGCACGGTGGCAGCGGCCTGGAAGCCGAGATCGTATTCCCCGTCGCCAGCGAGGCCATCGCGCGCACCGACGACGCGAGCCTACCCATCGTGCCGGGCGTGGCCGGCGGCGAGGGCTGCACCACGGCCGGCGGCTGCGCCACCTGCCCCTACATGAAGATGAACTCCCTGGACGCGCTCTTCGACCTGCTCGAGCGCATCGACGCCGCAGGCCAGGCCGCCACCGATACGCTCGCGGCCTACCGGCCCAAGGACTATTCCGAGCGCATTGACGGCAAGAGCGTCGCCGAACTCGGTGCCGTCTCGATCCTGCACATGCGCGAGTTCCAGAAGACCGGCCGCCTGCCCGCGGCGCTGGTCGAGGACATCATCAACCGCGGGGCGTAGCCAGGCCCCTCAGGCTTCTGCCGGCGCGGTGCCGGCGGCGATGCGCAGCTGGTCGACTTCCTCGGGGCTCAAACCGCTGAAGCTCTTGATCGCGATGGAGGCTTCCTGGCCCGTGCTGACTTCCTGGGCGGCGACCTGCAACAGGCCGTCGGCGTCGATCAGAAAAGTCACCCGTATTTCCATGTCGCCGGCCTGCAACTCGGGCAGGTTACCGAGGAAGAACTGCCCCAGGCAGACATTTTCGGTCACGTCGTCGCTCTCGCCCTGGTAGACCTCGATGCGCACCGAGCGCTGCAGGTCTGCGGTGGTGGTGAAGCTGCGCTCTTCACTGATAGGTATGGTGGTGTTCTTCGGGATCAACACGCGCATGCGATCGCGGTGACGCCCGTCGGCCACGCGCAGCCCCAGGGAATGGGGCGTGACGTCCAAAAGCGTCACCGCCCCCAGATCACCCTGCAGGATGCCGCACTGCACGGCCGCGCCGATGGCCACGATATGGTCGGGGTCCATGTGGTGCTGGGCACGCTTGTGGAAGATTTCCTCGACCTTCTGTTGCACCGCCCGCATGCGCGTCATGCCGCCGGCCAGGAGCACCCGGTCGATCTCCGACGGCAAAAGCCCGGCCGACTCGAGCGCGGCGAAGCAGGGTTTCTCGAGGCGCTTGAGCACCTGCAGGTTGAGCGTGTCCAGATCCTTGCGCCCGAAGGCTTCGACGTTCAGGTGCATGGGACTGCCGGCCGACTCGATCAAAAACGGCAGATTGATGGGCACCGAATCGGTCGCGCTCAGGGCGTGCTTGGTGGCCTCGGCCGCGTCCCGTAGCCGCTGCATGGCCACGGGCTCCAGCCGCAGGTCGAAGTGGGTTCGCTTTTTGAAGGCTTCGACCAGGTAGTCGACCATCTGCTGATCGAAGTCCTCGCCGCCCAGGAACGTATCACCGTGAGTCGCACGCACCTCGAAGAGGTCGCCGCGCTGCTCGAGGATCGTGATGTCGAAGGTGCCGCCGCCCAGATCGAAGACCGCCAACCTCTCGTTTTGACCCTTGGCGACACCATAACCGAGAGCTGCGGCGGTCGGTTCGTTCAAGATGTGCTCGACGTGAAGCCCGGCGATGACACCAGCGTCCTTGGTGGCCTGCCGCTGGCGCTCGTTGAAATAGGCCGGCACGGTCACGATCGCCGACTCGACCGTCTCCCCCAGATAGCGCTCGGCCCGCGTCTTGAGCTCGCCCAGGAGCATGGCGGAGATGGCCTCGGGGCTGTAGGTCTCGCCGGCCACGCGAATCCAGGCGTCGCCTTGCTTACCCTCGGTGATCTCGTAGCCCACGCCCTTGGCCCAGCGCTGGATCTTTTGGTCCTTGAACTTGCGACCGATCAGACGCTTGGCGCCGTAAACCGTGCGCGCCGGCTCCACCACCGCCTGGCGCTTGGCGGCCTCCCCGATGAGCGTCGGGCCGTCCTGCTGAAACGCCACCACCGACGGCATCGTGTAGCCCCCGTCGGGCATGGGAAGAATCGTGACCTTGCCGTTTTCGGTCCACGCCACGCAGCAGTTGGTGGTGCCCAAATCGATGCCGACCATGCGACCCATCAGTCCATCACCCCTTTCATCCAGCGCCGCAGCTTGCCCACGGCGCCGCCGGATTCGGCTTGCCGATCGCCAAGAGCTTCGAGCCGTTCGAGCTCGGCGATCGCTTCCTGATGCGACGGATCGAGCTGTCGGATCGCCCCGTAGGCGCGCGTGGCCAGGGCGTGATCTTCCCGCTGGCGCGCACGGCGGGCGTCGACCAGATGCCGCTGCACGCGCAGGGCCTTGCTCTTGGGGGCGCTGGCCAGTGCGCGGTCGAGCACCTCGGCCGCCGCGTCGTATTGGTGCAGCCCCAGAAACTGCAGCGCCTCGGAGATCGCACGTTGCTCGATGTTGCGGCCCGCATGGCGCTGCACCCTGGGGCCGCCTTCGGGCTCACCCTGCTTGAGCGCGCGGGCATCGACGATGGCCTTGCTCTCGCGATGGGCGCGCCGGATCTGAACGAAGATCTCGGTCGCCAGCTGGCGAATGCGCGGCGAGCCGTAGCGCGCGAAGTGATGCGGATGAAAGGCCTTGACCAACCTGGCATAGGCCGCCTCGACCTCGGCTTCTCCGTCCTCGGAGCGCAGACCCAGAATCGAGTAGCCATCGCGACCGCGGTAGCGCGCGAGCCGTTCGCCCAGCTCGGCCTCCACCCGGGCGACCTCCTCGGGCGCGGCCTTGAGCGCGCTCGGTGGCGGCGGCAGCGGCTCATACCTGGGCGGCTCGGGCTCGGGCTCGGGCGTCGGCACTTGACCGGCCACGTGCAGGAGAAAGCGCGCCAGGCGCTTTTCGCAGGCGTCGTCGAGGGGCACGACGCGCAATTGGGCAAAGGGACGCGGTTCGGCGCGGTGGGCGGTGACGGTCACCGGCAACGGCACCGACGCCCCATCCGGCGCCACCACCCGCAGCCACATGGGCGTGCCGACCGGCGGCGGCTGGGCCATGGGCAGACTCATCGACGTGGCCTGCAGGTCGCGCTCAAAGAAGGCGCGCACCTCATCCCAACTCTTGAGTTTGATGTCGATGGTCTCGACCATGGGCGCGTCATCCAATTGTAGCGCAGGGTTTTTGTCGACAAGGAACAAAGCGACGCTTGCGTACACGCGACCACCACAGCCCATGCGTCGCAGCCAACCCACGGACGCGCTACCATGGGCGGACGATGGAGCCATCTGCGCCGCAGCTGCTGATCGTCGACGACGAGCCTTCCAACCGACAGCTGCTTATCTTACAGGTAGGTCGGCTCGGCTTCGAGGCCGTGGCCGTCGCCGGGGGACAGGAGGCGCTCGACGAACTCACCGAAGAACACCGCTACGCCGCGGTGCTGATCGATCTGCAGATGCCGCACATGGACGGCTTCGAGACCACGGTGCTGCTGCGGCAACGGGAAGCCATCGAGGGCCGCGAGCGCATCCCGGTGGTGGCCGTCACCGCCCACACGCTGGCCGACGTCAAGCCACGCCTCGACGGCAGCGGCATCGATGGCCTTTTGACCAAGCCGCTCAGGCCCCAGGTGCTGGTCTGGGAGCTGGAGCACTTCGGAGTGCGGGCGCCGCGCGGCTACGAACGGCCGGCGACGCCAACGCTGGATGCCGCCACCCTCAAGCGCCTCGAGCGCATGGGTGCTGGCAACCATCGGGAGCAGTTGACCCGCCTCATCGAGCAGTTTCGCAGCAAGGCCGGCGAGGCCGCCGAGCAGGCGCTACAGGCATCACGGGCCCGCGACGGCGCCAGCGTGGCGCGGGCGGCCCGACAGCTGGACCGGGCGGGGCGCAGCATCGGCGCCACCCGTCTCTCCTCCCTGAGCGCCGACCTGGAGCAGCTCGCCGCCGCCGGCTTTGCCCGCAGCCTCGAGGCCTACGCCCACAGCCTGGTGCGGGAGGTCGAGCTGGTCGACAGCGCCCTGCAGGCGCTCGACGGCTGAGTCGAGGGCGTCGGGGCCAGCGCCCTGCAGCAGCGAAAGAGGTCGCTGGCGGCATTGGCCTGCGACAAAAAACCACCGCAACTTCGCGACTTTGGCGGGCCCACGCTGCCTTGAGGTGGCTGCCTTGCGACTTCGGTGCCATGGCGGTGTCCTGGGCCCGGCAAAGCCGCGAAGTTGCGGTGGTTTCAAACCGGTCGATGCTCTAGGATGCACGGCGGTCGGACCCGTCCCGACCGTTTGCCGCACCCGCCGCGCGCGCTGCACCCGCGCGGGCCTCCTCGCCTCCCTGCCATGTCACTGTTGAAGCATCCCGAAGACCGGGTCACCGTCTCGGTGGCCTTTGGCCTCACCGCCCTCGATTTCGCCCTCTACTTCCTGGTCGACAACGTCTATCTGTTGGCCGGCTACTGGCTGCTGTTGTTGATTCCCAAGGGCACCTTGAGCGCCTGGAATCACCACCACCAGCACAACTTCACCTTTCGCAGCACCGCCCTCAACCGCCTGCTCGAGTTCTCCTACGGCCTGCACACGGGCATCGTGAGCAACTGCTGGGTGCTGCATCACGTGCTCGGCCACCACGTGCACTACCTGGACCAAAGCCGTGACGAGAGCCGCTGGCAACGCAAGAGCGGCCGGACCATGGGCACCCTCGAGTACACGCTGAGCGTGGCGCTGACCGCCTATTTCCGCGCCTACAAGGTCGGCCGGAACTACCCCGAGCGGCAGCGGGTCTTCCTGGGCTCCGCGCTCTTGACGTCCGGATTGGTCGCCGGGCTGCTCTACCACCGGCCGCTGCCGGCGCTCTTTCTCTTCGTGCTGCCCATGATGTGCAGCTTGTTGTTCACCGCCTGGGTGACCTACGACCACCACGCCGGTCTTTCCACCGACGACGCGTTTCAGGCCAGCTACAACATTCTAAATCGCTGGTTCAATCGCCTGACGGGCAACCTGGGCTACCACACGGCCCACCACCACAGCGGCGGCCTGCACTGGTCGAAGCTGCCGGATTTGCACGCCCGCATCGCCGACCGCATCCCGGCCCACCTCTACCGCCGTTCGACCTTCGACGTTTTCCTGCCCGACAGCCCCAGCTGAAGCTGCTCGAGTCAGAGCGACTCCAAAAACGCGATCAGCGCCGCCCGTGCCTCGGCGTCGAGCGCCTGATAGGCATCGCGCGAGGCGGCCCCCTCGGCCGCGTGGCGTTCGATGGATTGCTCGACGCTGAAGGCGCGCCCGTCGTGCATATACGGCGCGCTGCGCCCCAGACCCCAAAGCGGCGGCGTGCGAAAGTCGCCCATGCCGGCCTGGCCATCGGCGATGCCCACGAAGCCCTCGGGCTGCACGTCATGCAGGAGCAGGTCGCTGTAGAGCGGCACTTCGGAGCCGTCCACAGCCGGCAGGCTGGGCACGTGGCAGCCGGCGCAACCCACCATTTCGAAGACTTCGGCGCCCTCGGCTTCGGCCGCGGCATCCTTCGAGACAGGCACCAGCGGCGCCAGCTTTTCGACGAAGAAGATCAGGTCCGACAGCTCATCGGCGCTCAGCTCCGGGTCGTCGGCGCCGTCGTCGTCGGCGCCGAAACCGAAGCTGTGCCCGGCCTGGGCTGGCAGCGTCAGCCCCAGCTCATTGGACGACGCGTCGCGCACGAACTCGGCCGTCGAGGGCACCGAGGCTTTCCAGCCCAGCCGCCCCAGCCGCCCGTCGGGCAACTCGTGCACGCGGCCCGCGATGCCATCGCCGTCGGCGTCCTCGGGGTCGGCCAGGGCGCGGATGGCCGCCTCATCGATGCGATCGATCAGCCCGAGCCCGAAGACCGGCGGCGTCTGGCGCAGCTCCGAGACGTTGGCGTCGGGATCCACCGGCGCCCGCTCGTGACCCAGCTGATGACGGTGGGCCATGGTGCCCATCTCGGGCGCGCTGAAGTCCCCGCTCACCGGGTCGTGTAGGCCCTGACGCGTCACGTCCACGCCGGCCGGCCCGGCGCCGCCGATCACGGGCTCGAAGTGGCAGGCGCGGCAGCTGTCGCCGTTGAAACGCGGGCCCAGGCCGGCGCCGATCGCGAAGTCGCGGTCGAAGAGCTTTCGGCCGCGGTCGAAACGGGCGCGTTCGTCGGCGCTCAGCCCCGCGATCGGCGCCCCCGGCTCTCCCGCTTCCGGCAAGGGCGCGCCGGCGCCGATCGGTTCGTAATCGCCGCCCAGGGCCTCGATCATGGCCAGCAGCGCGCGCCGGTCATTGTCGTCCAGGGCCACAAAGGCATCGCGCGAAGCCTCGGCCTCGCCGCCGTGCAGCTCGATGGCCTGCTCGAGCGTGTCGGCGCGCCCGTCGTGCAGATAGGGGCCGGCCGCGCGCGCCCCCCACAGCGGTTGGGTGCGAAACTCGCGCCCGGTGGCGTCGCCCATGGGGATGCCGTCGGCCAGTTCGTCGCCCATGTCGTGCAGGAGCAGGTCGCTGTAGGCCGGGATCAGCCCGCGCGGCCCGCGCAGGGTTGGCACGTGGCAGCCGTCGCAACCCAGCTCCGCAAAAAGCTCGCCACCGCGCTCGCTGGCAGCGCCGGGCGCGGCCGGTTGCGGTGCCGCCAGCAGCATCACAAACGAGATCAAATCGAAGAGCGAGTCCTCGTCCAGCTCCGGATCGGCCACGCCGTCGCTGTCCTCGGTGGGCTCCTCGGGCGCCGCCGCTTGGGCCAGGTGCACCACGGCCACGCGCTTGCTGGCATCTTCGGACGCCGATTGCTTTGTCGCGTTGCGCACGGCGCTGGGGCTCGGCACCGGCAGCGCCCGCTTCAGCTCCTCGGACAGCGGCTCCGAAGTGATGCCCAGGTGGTTGAAAAGCGGCCCGCGGATGAAGCCCTCGAGCGAGACGGTCTGGGATTTGCGCCCGAAACGACCGACGAAGCCACGGTCGTAGTTGGGACGCCCGCTGATGCCGTCGCCGTCTTTGTCGTCGGGGTCGGCGCGCCGCAGGATCTCCTTTTCGGGGATCTCGGCCAGCAAGCCGATGCCGAAGAAGGGGATGGGATTGCGCACGGCGCTGAGGTTGGTCTCGGGATCGCTGGGCACGCGCGCCGGCGGCTCGAGCTGGTACTGGGTCTGCACACCGTTGATGCCAGTACGCGTGAACGAGCCATCCGAGAGCCCCTGGCCGACGATCAGAAAATCACGATAACGGCCGGCACCACCGCCGAAGACCGGCTTCTCGTGACAGCCGCCGCAGAAGGTGTTGTTGAAGTTGGGACCCAGACCTTCACTTGCGGTGAAGCGGTGCTGCAGGATCTGACGACCGCGCTCGAAACTCGCGATCTGCTCCTCGGTGGCCGACGGTCGCGGCTCGCCCAGGGGCGCGAAGATGTCGTCGGGGATGGTGTCCGGCCCCTGGTCTTGCGGGTCACAGGCGCTGGCGACCGAGCCCAGCAGGATCAGCAGCATCAAGGCCGACGACTGAGACCGGCAGTGCGCTGGCGACGGCATCAGGAACCATCTCCGGCGGCGTCGCCGCCCGCATCTTCGATGGGACGGGTGACGGCGATGCCGCGATAGGGCCCGGCGGTCATGCGCAGGTTGCCACCCACCGCCGTCAACTGCCCGCTGCGATCGCCGAAGACCGCGTGGAAGTCCACCCGCGTCGGCTCCAGCACGTCTTCTTCGAAGTACTTGCCACTGTCGAAGTCCACGCTCGCCAGCGTATTTTCGGTGCCCGCCACGTGGATCACCTCGGCATCGTCCATCCACACACCGTTGAGACCGGGCAGCGGCGAAAGCGAGTGGTGCTCGAAGTCCTGGCCATTCCAGGTGACGACGATGCCCACGGCGCGGCCGCCGACCATGGCGATGCGGTCGGAAGAAGTGCCCCACAGCGAGATCAGGTCATCGCTGGCGCCCACCAGGCGCTCACTCCAAGCGCTGCCGTCGTAGTGCAACACGGCGCCGCGCTGACCCACGATCCAGACGTCGTCGGCGGCCACACCCCAGACCTTGAAGAGCGCCCAGACGCGCGCGCGCTCGAACTCGGGCAGCGGCTCTTGCCTCCAGGCGCTGCCGTCGTAATGCAAGAGCGTGGCCTGCCCCTCCTCGCGGCCGTTGCCGCCTACGGCCCAGAGGTCGTCTTCGCTGAGGCCCCAGATACCCCAGAGATCGCGGTCGACGGTGCTTTCTTCGCGACTCCAGCGCGTGCCGTCGAAGCGCAGAATGGTGCCGCCATTGCCGACGGCCCAAAGCGTGTCGGCGTCCAGGCCGTGCAGCCAGTTGAGCCCCGGGGTGTCGGCCGGCAGCTCCTGCTCGAGCCAGGGCCCGTCGGCGCCCTCGCGCCGCATGATGAGGCCCTGCTCGGGCGGCCCGCCAGCGGCGTAGACCTCGTCGCCGTCGGGCGGTCCCCACACCGACAAAAGCCAGCCGGTGGCGCTGGCATCGAAAGCCGGTTGCCAGCTGGGCACCGGCGGCCCGCCGCCCGAGCCACCCGCGCCACCCGCGCCGCCCGAGCCGCCGCCCAGGAGATCGCAGGCGAGCAGAGCGCAGGCCAGGGCGCACGCCAATTCGCGTGATCGCCGTAGTCGCCACCCTCGGTCAAGCGCGCGCATGGAGCCGCATCCATCCCTGTCCACAGCTCCGTGCGGCGACGGAGCCGGATAAGCAAAGCACGCGCTAAGCATGGCGGGCGCCCTGTCAGCGCGCAAGTTCGGGCACCTGTGCCCGCGAGCAGCCGGGGCGGGCGCGCCGCGGCCCTCGGCGCCCCTCGATTCCCAAGGCCGGATGGCGGCGCTCGTCGGGGGCTCAGGGCACGGCGGCTTCGGGGGCCGGCGCGGCGGCTTCGGGGGCCGGCGCGGCGACTTCGGGGGCCGGCGCGGTCTCGGCGGCGGGCCTTTCGGCAGCGGCTTCGGCTGGCTCGACATCTGGCGCGGGCTGGGATTCGTCTGCGGCGGCGGCCTGCGCCCGTTTGGCAGCCCTGGCCTTCTCGGCCCGTTTGCGCAGCCGCGCCTTGCGGATCCGCTCGCTGCGGGCGCGGCGCCGAGCTTCGAGCTCGGCTTGGGCTTCGGCGGCCTGCTCGAGCTCGGCGGCGGCCTCGGCCGGCACCGGCTCGGCGACGGGCTGCTGCGTGGGCTGCTCGTCGGCAATGGCCTCGGCCGGCTCGGTGGGCTCGGGGACGGCAGCGACCACTGCGGGAGAAGCCGCTTGGACTTCCGCAGGCGCCGGCACAGGGGGTTGCGCGGCGGGCAGGGCCGGGACGCTGGGCTCGGGAGAAGCCGCAGCAGGTGGCAGCTCGGACTCGGCGACTTCCGCGGAGTCACCGCCGACCACGGCGATCGATACGCCGGCCGCGACCACGATCGCAGCCACCGCAGCGAGCGCCGCAGGCGAAGGCCCCTGGCGCGCAGGCGCCTGGGGTTCGAGCGGCGGCGTGACGGCCGCGGGCCGCGACGGGCGCGCCTGGGTCGCGGCCACAGGGGCAGCAGCGGCCTCGCGGGCGGCGGCTTCGGACTCGGCGCGCGCGGCGACGGGGCTCGGCTCGGACGCAGTGGTGGCCTCAACCTGGGGCTCGGCTGCTACTTCGGCCGGCTCGGCAGCCTGCGCCTGGGGCTCGGCTGCTACTTCGGCCGGCTCGACAGCCTGAGCCTGGGGCTCGGCTACGGCTTCGGCCGGCTCGACGGCGGCTTCATCGCCGAGCAGACGCTGGATCGAGTCGCGGGCACCCTCCTCGAGGCGCAGAAAGCTGACGCCCATGCCGGCCGGCGCCTCGCTCTCACCGGGCTCGCGGCGCCAGGCCACCTTGCCCACACTGGCCGCCTCGGAAGCCCCAGCGCCGCTCTCGGGGTCGGCCCAGCGCACCTTTAGCAGGGTGCCGGGTTTAGGCGGATGATCGGAGCGGATGAACATCCCGCCTTCGGAAAGATCGAGGCAAGGCGCCTCTTCGTACTCCACGGAAGTTGCGACCCGATAACTGGGGGTCATCGAAACGGGTTTGCGCTCGTGCTGCCTGCCGTGTTCCATCTCAACACCCGCCTCACCTGCCCCGCCCCCGGCGGCCTTGCGCTCGCCATCGGCGGCTTTGCGCTCGCCATCCATCGTGGAGTCCCAGTGTAGGGCTGTTAGGCGTCTCCACAATCCGCAGTCTTGCGGCGCAAGTCTTACTGGCGCAAAGATCGGGGGTTGGGATCTCGGCCCCACGGCCATCAGCACGCGCCGATGCAGACTTGCAGCTCCGGCGGCAGCGCGGACCTCAGGTGCAGCGGCCGGCCGCTTTCGGGGTGGGTGAGGCGTAGCTCCGAGGCGTGCAGGAAATGGCGGTTCGGCAAGCGCTCGGTGTCGCCACCGTAAGCGCGATCGCCGACGATGGGGTGGCCGAGAAAGGCCAGGTGAGCGCGGATCTGATGGCGGCGCGCGAAGGGGGCCCTCACACTGACGAGGCTGTGGTCACCATGGGGCTCGAGTCCGAGCAGCTCGGTCGTGATCGGCAGCGAGCCGGCAAAGGGCTCGCTGCGCACGGTCACGCGCGGGCCGCGGGCGCGCAGCTCGGCGCGGTGGCACGCCGGCAGCCGGGGTCGTCCCGGACACAACGCCAGGTAGCGCTTGTCGATGCGGCCTGCGGCCAAGTCGGCCCGCAGCGCAGCGAACGTGCGGGCGTCGCGGGCCACCAGCAACAGACCCGACGTATCGCGGTCCAGACGGTGGATAAGACCCGCTTCGCGTCGATCGCCCACCTGGGCGAGCCCGGGGTCGTGGGCCAGCAGCGCCCCGGCCAAGGTGCCCACCTCACCTGGGCGCAGGGGATGGCAGTCCATGGCGGCCGGCTTGTCGACCACCAGCAGGCTCGCGTCTTGGTGCACCACCGACAGCCCGAGCGCCGGGTCGGGGAGGGCTCGGGCGTCGTCGGGCCAATCGCGCAGCACGATGCGATCGCCGGTCTGCACGGCGGTGCCGGCGCGCGCCGTCCGGCCACAGAGGCGCGCCTGGCCGGCCTCGATCAGACGGCGAATGGCGGCTCGGCCCAGGGCCGGATGGTGGCGCCTGAGCAGCACATCGAGACGCTGACCGGCGTCGGCGGCGACGACCTCGAGGATGCGCTCGGGCACGGCACCAACGTAGCGCTGGGGGCGCAAGATGCAACGGAGCTTCACTCGGTGGCCGGCGCGATGTCGGCTATCGGAAAATCAAAGTGTACATGGGTGCCGGGACCGGGCTCGGCGTGCAGCCGGCCTCCGAGCTGGACCACCAGGCTTCGGACCAGGCGAAGGCCCAAGCTCGGGGCCTGTTCGAGGTCGAAGTCGGCAGGCAAACCCGGGCCCTGATCGCGAACGGCGACCCGCGCGTGCGAGCCTCGCCGATCGAGCTCGAGCCAAACCTCTCCCGAGCCTCCGGGATAGGCATACTTGAAGGCGTTGGTCAGCAGCTCGGTCAGCACCAATCCGAGCGGAATGGCCTGATCGATGTCGAGTACGACAGGGGCAACCCGCGGCCGAATCGCTACCTGGCAGCCCTCGCTGGCGAACGTCTCCTCGATGCGAACGACAAGCGAGTCCACGTAGTCGGGCAAATCGATGTAGCGGAGATCCCGGGAGCCGTAGAGTTGCTCATGCAGCAACGCCATGGACTGCACGCGATGCTCACTCTCGACGAACGGGCCACGAGCCGCTTCGTCGGTCAACTCCATTTTCTGCAGGTGCAGCAAGCTGGAAACCACCTGCAAGTTATTCTTGACGCGATGGTGAATCTCCCGGAGCAGCATTTCTCTGTCGGCCAACGCTGCTTCGAGTTCGAGGGTACGGGCTCGAACCCGCTCGTCGAGTTCGATATTGGCGGACAGAAGCGCTTCTTCGGCCGCGCGGCGTGCAGTAATATCCTGGGCCAACCCGTAAGTTAAACCACTCTCAGAATCGACCGAAGCGGCCCAGGCGAGCGCGACGTAGTGCCCGTCGCTATGGCGGTAGCGATTTTCGAAGTACAAGGTCTGGCCCTCGGACAAAAGCATGGTCGCCTCGACCTCGGAGTCAGGGAGATCCTCGGGGTGGATAAAGCTGTAGAAGGGGCGGCCCACCATCTCCTCAGGCGCGTAGCCCAGAATGCCGCGCGCACCTTCACCGACGCGCAGGATGCGCCCCCCGTCCTGCAGCGATACCACCAGCATCAGCACCCGGGGCACGTCGTAGATGCGCACGAGCTCGAGTTCCTTGCGTTTGCGGGCGTCGATGTCGTGCTGGATCGTCACCCACACGGGGCCGAAGTCGGCGTGGTCGAAGGTGGAGATGCTGGCCTCGGTCCAGAAGCGCGTGCCGTCCTTTTTGACGTTGCGCACCTCTCCGCGCCAGCTTCCGTGTTTGGCAAGTTCGGCCATGATGGATTGGGCCACGGCTTGGGGATCGGCCACGTGCGGATCGTTGATGATGGCGACCGGCCGACCCAAAAGCTCGCCCGGCCCGTAGCCGAACATCTGCTCGAAACGGGGATTACAGAAAACGATGGAGCCATCGGCCACGCGCACCAGGTAGACGCCTTCGGCGGCATTGGCGATGATCTCGGTCTGCAGTGAGACCCGCGGGCTAGAGGGAGGCATGGACGGAGAGGTACTCACCTGTGGGTGGCCAGGATCAAGCATCCCTGGTACCTCAACGGACATGGCCGCGTGAATTTCATATCCTAAAGTTCGGGTGTCCGAACCCGGGACCCGCATGTTCAGGGTGAGTTGGAGTTGCACCCGACGGCCGAATCCGGCCCCGGCGGGATACTCGACATGGTCTATGAAAACGCGCCGTCGAGGACCGTCGCGGCACTGCAGCCCATCAGCACCGTCCACGCGTGGGGCCCGGCCATCAGAAAGCCATGAGAAAGCTGCCAGGACGTTTTCGTTAGCGGTGCGTTCGACGGCCAGCCGCGTGCGGCCGCACCCCTCGCAGCCGTAGGCGTGGTCAGACGACCACGCCTACGGAAGGGCCCATCATCGAAGCGCGATGGACCGGCTCGCGACCGCTCAGGGCGCGGTGGCGAAAGCCGGCGGCGCTCCCGATGCGGTGACCGGAAGCGGGATCTCGGCCAGGGCCGTCTCACCGAAGAGGATGCACATCTCCCCGGTGAAGGCTTCGTTGGCGAAACCCAGAGTGCCTACCTCGGCCGGCAGTGGCGCGCCTTCGGCGGCCGCTCGCTCGTCGGTGTAGGCGATGTGGCAGTTGAAGTGCAGCTGGTCGCCAGGGTTGAGCATGACGACGCCCGAAGCACCGCCGTCGATCAGGCCTTCCGGATTCGGTTCCGGATTTTGCGTCTGGCTGTCGTAGCGGAAGGTGGGCTGATCGAACCAATCGAAGCTCTGGTACAGCACTTCGGTCTCACCACCCTGACGCTCCACCCAGCTGCTGAAGTTGGTGGTCCAGGCGTGGCGGTGTCCGAACAGGCTGAGCACGCGCGTGGTCTCGGCGATGTTCGAGTAGTAGTGCTTGTCGACGGTCTGACCGGGCGACGCAAAAGGCAGTGCGACCTGCGAAAAGGGCAAGCCGAGCACGCCGCTGACCGGAGTCGTCGCCTCTTCAACCCACCAGAAGTTCTCCCAGGCCTCCTTGAGGATGGGCCCCGAGGTGCTGTTGAAGTGGTGCATGTTGTAGGTGATGGTCGGATCGGCGGGGAAGTTGCGGTACAGGCCCACATCTTCAGGCGGAATCTCAAGCGTCCTGGGCGCGTTCTGGTCGGGACGCTGGGCACCGGGTATGCCCTGGCCCCCGAAGAGACCGTCGGCACCACCGCGTTCCCAGGTGTCGAGGGTGCCGCCACTGGTGATCGAGACGATCATATGGTGCGAGCCGGCGCGCATGCGCACGTAGCTGCGGTAGAAGTTGCCGCCGCTGCTCTTGGCCAAGACGTTGATGTTGCGCTCTTCTTCAGCGCCGGCCGGCAGCGTCCAGTCGCCGGGAATGTTGGCAGCTTCGTAGCCGCTCATGTCGCCCTGGGAGACCTGCTCGAACCAAGCCAGCCCCTGCGGGTGATGGCCCACCTGGACGCCCTTGTCCGGCGGCGGAGGCAAGATGCAGTACTCGTCGCCGGGGAAGCCGGTGTCGTACCAGGACCAGGCGTCGATGCAGCGCACGGCATAGGGGTTGTTGAGCGTGGGGTGGAAGGCCTCGCACTTATTGGGCAAGTCGGTGCCACCCGGGCTGTAGATCAGCCCTTCAAAGTCGAAGCCCCGACAATCTTCGGGGATCGAACCGGCGGTGGCCGCAGGCAAATCCGCGGCAGCGCCGGCACCGGCCGCTCCCACCAAATCAGCATCCGAGGCCGAGTCATTGGCACCGGGATCGCTCGAAGTGCCGTCATTCGTCGTGTCCGTTGTCGCAGTCGATGACTGCCCGTCGCCCGTGCCAGCCCCATCGCCGACGTTCACCTCCGAGCTATCGTTAGATCCACCACAGCCGTACATCGCCGCCACCAGCAGCGAGAGCCAGAGCATCCTTTTTTGCATTACCAACCTCTCCAACTACATCCACCAAAGATCACCTCGCGGTAGTTTCACGCTTATTTCCCCATATTCAAGGGGACCAACCCAAGAAATCCCAGCGTTGGCCGCATTGGTGCCCCGATCGCGCAACACGCTACACAGTCAATCCTAGGGGTTGGTCCTCGACCGAGGACCGCAACCCCACCGACCGCGGAATCCCTATTTGGGCTGCTCGAGCAAGGCATCGCACTGGGCCGGCCAGCGGGCGCCACCGACCACCTTGCGCCGATAGCGCGAGCGCTCGCGCTTGCGCTCGGCCTGTGCTTCGGCATCAAACCACCAGCTAAGCTCGTCGCAGCCGTCGCCTTCGCCCACCGGATCCTGCGGCGTGCAGTCGGGGCTGTCGGCCGGACAGGCCAGGCGCACGTGGAAGTGGTCGTCATGGCCGTACCAGGGCCTGATCTGCCGCAACCAGGCGCGGTCACCCTGGGTCCGCTCGCATAACTCGCGCTTGATGATGGGGTGAACGAAGACCCGCTCCACGCGCCGATCGCGCGCGGTCAGCTCGAGCGTGCCGGCGACCTTCGACTTCCAGCGTTCGCGGATCTCACCTTTTCTGCCGTTGAGGATCGAGCGCGCCTTCAGCCGCTCGCGTTCGCCGGTGGGCAAAGGGCCCTTCTCGGCGGCGCGCGGATGCCAAAACCAAATATCGACGTCGAGCCCGCTCTGGTGGCTGGCATGACCGCCGGAGGCCCTGCCTCCACGGGGCTGGGCCAGGTCGCCCACCAGCAGCGGTCCATGACCTCCGGCATCGGCGGCGGCCCCCAGCCTCTGCACGAAGTCCAGCAGCGCAGGATGGCCGTAGTAGCGCAGGCGCCCCGGGTGCATGACCTGGTAGCCGGGCCCCTCCAGGGGCAACGCCTGGCCCCCCTGCAGGCAGCCACCCGAGTAGTCGCCGATGGCCCGCGGCGCCCCCGGGGAAGGCGTCTTGATGGCGCCCCAGATCGCCGCCGGCGAGCCCGCCAGGGCCACGCCCGAAAGCCCGAGCACCAGCAGCGACAGCGCCATGGCCAGGGCGCGGGCAGGGGGTCGGCGGTGGACGGCGAGGGAGGGCATCGGCAAGGAGTGTAGCGCAGCGCTGAGAACTGGACGCGGCGGCAGCGCAAAGCCTTCACCACCACGCGGATTCCGCAGGATCGCCGGGCCACATTTCATGTGCGGAATTGTATGCACACAAACGTTTATCGCAGCGAGGTATTCCCGATGCGCCACCCAATGCGGCAGCGGTTTCCGCGCCATCGCGGCATTTATGCTACGCCTTACGAGCGCAGGAGGGAGCACGATGTCTGACAACAGCCACCATGGCGAGGCCCATTTCCGCATCGCGGCAGTGCTGCTGCTGGTAGCCGCACACGGGGCGGGTCTCGGCGGCGACAATCGCGTCAGGGCCCAGCAAGCCCCCGAGACGACGGTAGCGGAAACGCCTGCGGCATTCGCCTCGCCCGAGCCCGAGGCCACCTCCACCGACGCCGATGCGCCAGCGGCGCTACCGCCACAGACCGCGACGGCGCCAAGCCCGAGCCCGGCACAGACTTACTTGTCTCTAAGTGAAGTCGAGCGCCCCGAAGACCCTAACGCCCGCGTGCGGCGCCTGCGGCTACTCGAAAAAGACTACAAAAAGTACGGGCTCGGTTCCCCGATCGCACTGACGGCCGCTGGCGGTGGGCTGGCACTGATCGCGCTCTACCTGGGCGCTTACTCCGCCAGGGAAGCGAAGCTCGACTGCGACGGCGACTGCAGAAACCGCCACGTCGCAACCTTTGTCTTGCTGGGCGGCAGCGGTCTCATGGTCGCCGGAGCAGGCCTCGGGTGGATGTTGACGCGCATCATGCAACGCAGGCCGATTCACGCCGAGATCCAGCAGCTGCGGCGTGAGCTGGGCCCCGGGGTGGTAGGCCTGAACTTGCACGCTCTTCCCGATCACTACGGCGCGAACCTGCGCGTCGCCTTCTAGTCGGCGCGTGTTTTGCAAGCCCGTCGAAAGCTCAGGGCGTGTGGGCGCCCATGATGCGGTCGACCAGGCCCACGGCGCGCGAGTTGGCCCGCGCCTGCTTGCGCACCTCGAGGCCCACGCGCCGCATCCAGGCCAGCTCTTCGACGTCCAGCGGACCGCGCGTGAGGGCCCTCAGGGCTTCGTCCAGCTCGCTGCGATCGGCCGGCCCGCTCAGGCAGATGTCGACGCTCGCATGGCTGAGCGCAAAGCGGTAGCAGTCGGACGCCCTGGGCGTGACTTCACCGGCCGGAGTTAGCTTGGGGTTGACAAGGTCTCCCCAACGCGTCGCCGTATAGCTCACGACGCCCGGACGCTGGCCAGCGGTGGGCAGGTGGGGGAAGACTTCCTGTTCTGCGCCGGGGTGAGCAGCGTTGTAGCGCACCATCAACGCCTGTAACTCCGGGTTTTGGGCGTGTTCGAGCAAAGCCGGACGGTGATGGCAGGAGAGCATCAGGTGACGGCACAGGCCCTGCTCGCGCAGTCGCACCGCGGCCTCTAGAAGCCGCGCAGGCGGCGGCCCGTTCCACCAACCCAGCAGTAGAAAGTCGGCGTGGTCGGTGCCCAGCTTGCGCAGGGCTGACCTGAGCGAGGGGCCCATCAACGCCGCGACCCGACTGTAGCTCTGGACCACGATCACGATCTCGTCGCGATGGGACTGCGAAAGCTCTCGCACGCCGCGGCCGAAGTCGGGGCGGCGCACAGAGCCCCAGTAGAAGTAGTTGATACCGCGGTCGAAGGCGTGGCCGATGTCGGCCCGGGCCAGGCCGAAACTGGAGCCCAGACCCAGGCGACTGACCAGGGGCCCGTCGGGGCCGAGCTGGACGCGGGCGCTGCCGCCTTGTGTGGAAGGACCCATCGGGGCGCGGGAGTGTGCCGCAAACCCGGACGCCCGTCAGCAGCCTTCGCGGCGATGCCGCAGACCGCCTGCGCCACCTATGGGCTCGCCTCTCCCACCTGCGCCGAGTCGATGGGTTCGGAGCGCAGGCCGTCGTCGACCAACAACATGATCGCGCGCGCCAGCTCGAGCACCTGCTGCGCGTGCTCGGGGCTGTTGGCTTCGGCTCCATCCCGGGGCCTGAGCTGGCGGTGCAGGGCCATGAAGGCGACGCCGTAGGCCACCGATTGCATCGCGTACAGCAGCGTCTCGGGGGCGTCGCCGCGCAGCTGTCCTGCCTCGATGGCCCGACCCATGCCGGTGGCCAGCGCCTCGATCACTTGGCGGCCACTCTCGCTTCGCTCGGGCTCCTGCTGCTCCATGAACTCGGCGCTGTGCATCAGCTCGAAGTGGGCCGGCGCTTCCACCGCAAAGGCGATCAGCGCCAGGCCGTAGGCCTTCAGGCGCTCCAGGGGGTCGTCGCCGGCCGCCTCGATCTCGGCCCCTACCCGGGCCATGAAGCGCTCCATGACCTCGCTTGCGAGCTCGCTGAGCAGCGCCCGATTGTCCGCGAAGTGCCGGTACGGTGCCGCAGACGATACGCCCGCCGCGCGCGACAGTTTGCGCATGCTGAAGTTGGCCAGGCCCTGCCGGCGCAGCAGGTCGGCGGCCGAATCCAAAAGCTCACGGCGCAAGTCTCCATGGTGATACGCGCGGACGCTTCCACGGGACGCGTTGGTGGCCTTTGTCTCCGCCTGCGGAGTGACCGGAGAAGACCGGCTCTGTCGGGATTTCTCGGTCAAGTGAACGCCGCTAACAATGTTAGCGAGGCCGCCACTGCACGCAAGAGGAATCCACCTTTCAGCCACGATCTGGCCAGGTTTTATGTGACGTTATCGCAGTTCTGGTCGCCGGCGCGTCGGGCAGCACAGCTCAGCGCTGGGCTGTGCTGCCCGACGCGCCGGTAGCACCCGACGCCCCCCGAGACACGCGCCAGTCGTCGGTGCGGAAGGCGTAGACGTGCTCCCCGGGCTTGCCACCCCAAAAGGCGATCACCTCCTGGGGTCGGTCGCGCAGATAGGCGATGTAAAAATGATGTGGAAAGACTAGCTTTTTCACCGGCGAGGACAGGCGCATGTCCATCACCAGCAGATCCTGGCCGGGCTTGAGGTGATCCTGGAAGCGCTTCGGCAAACCATAGCCCTTGGCGTAGCCGGTCAGGTCGTCGGTGCGCCGCACGTCGACCTTGATGCCGTGGGTCGAGCCCCCGGGCAGCAGGATATCGTATTCGAAACTTCGCAGGCGATTGAGAATGGCGGCGCTGAGCGCGATCCCGACGACCTCGATGGGCAGTGCGTTGGGTGGGTAGTCGTAGGTTTCGTCGTCGACCGGTTGACCTCCCCGTGTTCGCACGTGGCGCAGCTTGGCGCCACCGGCCACAGCACGTATGCGGGAATGATCCCACTCGAAGTATCGTGGATGCTCCTCACTGAAGCGGTAATCCGTCAGTGCGCGATCGATACTCCTGTGGAAGTCCAAGCGCGTATCCGAACTCACCAGACGCAGCTCTGGCGACAGCACGATGCGCTGGCGCACAGTCCATTTGTCCGGCAGCGGCACCAGGCGATGGGTCTCGGGATGGGCGACCCGGGTATAGACCTTGATGCGATCGACCTGCAGCCTGCCATCGGCGAGCAGGCGGTGGCTCTCGCGGCCGTGGCCGTGGAGGAAGCCGTCGCGCACCGCAGCCCGCGGCGCGCCCCCGTCAAAGCCGTCGGTGTAGCGGCTGCCGCGCGGCAGCTGCTCGATCAGGTCGTCGTGGGCGCGGACGCCGCCCGGTGCGGACAAAAGCAACAGCGTGGCGCCAAGCGCCCATTGCACGTGCAGCGCCGCGCGGAGCCCGCCAAATGCGCGCAGTCGCGGAGCTTTAAATCCGATCGGCACTGCTTTCGGCGGGTCGGTCTGGCTGCACGCAGGCATCATCGGGCGCGGGCTTGGACGGCCGCAGGGCCGGAGGGCTTCAGTCTGGCACAGCAAAACGCCAACGCCATCCCACTCGGGCTATGCTGCGGGCCGCGACCCGGCGGGCGCTGCACGAGGCGATATGAGTCGACGAAGATGCACTCCAATCACCGGGCGCGTCAGAGGGCGCGCGCGAGCATGGCTACTACCGTGGGCCTGTGGTGGATGGCTGCTGCTGACTGCGGGCGCGGCGGCGGCGGCCACCGACGCGGCCGTCGTCGATGCCGCCGATGCGGGCGCGATGGCCGACGCCGGGGTGCGCCGGGGTGACGGCAGCCCCGCACGCGTGAAGGTCATCGGCTACGGCGATCGGGGCAGCAATTGCGTCTGCAATGCACCGGGCAGCGCGCCTGAACGCGGCAGCAGCCTGGCGTGGGCGGCGCTGACGCTCGGCACCAGTCTCTGGTGGCGGCGGTGGCGCTGATGGCGGCTCGCACCGGGTGGAACCCGCGGGACGTGGACGTCAAAGTGGTGCCGAGCGGCGGTCCGGGCTAAAAGAGCGCCTGCGCAATGGCCGTGGCGAAACAGGACTACTACCAGGTGCTCGGTGTCGACCGCTCCGCAACCCAGGTGGAGCTGAAGGCTGCCTATCGAAAACTTGCAGTCAAATTCCATCCCGACCACAACCAGGACGACGCCGAGGCCGAAGAGCAGTTCAAGCGCGTGGCCGAAGCCTACGCCGTGCTGGGCGACTCCGAAAAACGCCGACGCTACGATGCCTTCGGGCACGCGGCCTTCGGAGGCGCGGGCGAGGGTTCTGGCGGCGCAGGCGGCGCGGACTTGGGCGGCCTCGGCGACATCCTCGAGGGCTTCCTCGACGACGTTTTTCGGCGTCGCAGCGCACGCAGGGCGCCCAAGGACCTGCGCTACAACCTGGAGCTGGACTTCGAGCAGGCTGCGCTCGGCACCGAGACGTGCATCGAATACGAGCGGCACGAGATCTGCGGCCACTGCAAGGGCGAACGCGCCGATCCCAGCGCTACTACGCCCGAGTGTGGCGCCTGCCGTGGGCGTGGGGAGGTGCGCTATCAGCGGGGCTTTTTCGTGGCCTCCCGTGCTTGCAGCAGCTGCGACGGCAGCGGCGTGCGCAGCGAGGCCCGCTGCACGCGCTGCAGCGGCAGCGGCAGCCAACCGGCGCGCCAATCTCTGGAGGTCAAGATCCCCGCTGGCGTCGAGGACGGCGCCGTGCGCTCGGTGCGCGGCGCTGGCGAGCAAACCCCCTACGGCAGCGGCGACCTGCACGTGCACATTGCGGTCAAGCCCCATCCCATCTTCAACCGCGAGGGCTCGGATATCCTTTGCGAAGTGCCGGTGAGCTTTCCACAGGCAGCGCTGGGCGATGAAGTCGACGTGCCGACGCTGGGCGGCAAGGTCTCGATGCGGCTGCCAGCCGGCACCCAGAGCGGCAAGGTCTTTCGGCTGCGCGGCAAGGGGCTGCCCGTATTCGGCGGCGCCGGCAAGGGCGACCAGTTTGTGACCGTGGTGGTTGAGGTGCCGCAGAAGTTGACGGCGCGCCAGCGGGAGCTGCTGCAGGAGCTGGCTGCGACCATGGACACGAGCCACCACCACCCCAAGACCCACGGCTTCCTCGACAAGCTCAAACACCTCTTCGATTGAGCCATCGCAAAAGCCCCGCGACCTGCCCTGGCGATGATGAGCGCCTTGCGAAAGCATCTGACGAGCATCGATCCACGGACGCTGGGGGTTGTGCGCATGGCGCTTGGCCTGCTGTTGCTCTTCGACCTGGGCAAGCGCTGGGGCGAGCTCGAACTCTGGTACACCGACGCCGGCCTATTGCCCGGGCACGCTACGCTCTTCTTCGGTCGTAGCCATCAATTTTCACCGCTGGCGGGGCTCAAGCACGCCCACGAGGTCGCCGCCTGCTTTGGGCTATTTGGGCTGTGCTACCTGGCCTTGCTCGTGGGTTATCGCACGCGGCTTTCGCAGGTGCTTTCGCTCGTGGCTTGCCTCAGCCTGCAAACGCGAGCCGATCTGCTGTCAAACGGCGGCGACTACGTGCTGTGCATCCTGTGTTGGTGGACGGTCTTTCTGCCCATGGGGCGGCGCTACTCGGTCGATGCCGTGTGCGAAAGCTTGCGCCAGCGGCCCGAGGTCAGTCCCGAACAGCTGCACGGCGGCTGGGATGCACCGCGGTCGGCAACACCGGTGACGAGCCTGGCGGTGTTGGCGGCGCTGCTTCAAATTTCCGTAATTTACTACTTCAACACCGTCCAAAAAGACGGCCTCACCTGGCGCTCCGGCGAAGCCATCTACTACCTGCTGCAGCAGGAGCGACTGCTCGATTACGGCGGGCTGTGGGCGCGGCATCACGTTTCGCTGATGTCCACGAAGGTGCTGAGCTACGCCACGCTGGTGGTGGAGGGGCTTTTGCCGCTGCTGATTCTCAGCCCCCTCGGCAAACCCTGGACGCGGCGCATCGCCGTGGTCTTCATATGGGGCCTGCATCTAGGCATCGAGGTCACGGGCAACTTCGGGATCTTCTCGCCGTCGATGATGACCTTTGGCTTGGTGCTGCTGACGGCTGCCGACCACGACGCCCTCGAGCGCCTGGCGCGCAGCCAAAAGGGTCGGCTCCGGCGGGTGTACTACGATCCGGGCTGCGGCGTTTGCTTTCAGCTTTCACGCCTGATGACCCGGCTCGACCTCTATGGGCGACTCAGACCGCTGCCCAATACCGACCACAGCGCGCTGCCGACGGGCTTCGACCCGGCGCAGCTCGAGCACACGCTCCTGGTGGTCGACCCCGACAGCGGGCGACACTGGACGCGGGCAGCGGCGGTGGCCCAGGTTGTGGCGGCATTGCCGGCGGGGTGGCTTCTGTCGTGGCCGATCGTTCTGCCCGGGCTCAGGACACTGTTCGACTGGTTCTACGACGCCTTCGCCGCGCGGCGGGCCGAGGTCTCGGTGGCCCTGGGCTTTGCGGCCTGCGGACTACCGCCACAGGTCGCTTCGGCGGCGCTGCCCTTGATGGCGGCAACCGGGGGCGGCGACGCGCCGCTCTTGCAAACATTGGCAAAACTGCGGGTGGTCCTGCGCGAGGCGCTGGTAGCCTATCTGCTGGTGGCGGCGAGCGCCCAGCTGCTGCTCGAGAATTGGAAGCTGCCCAAGGCCCTACGGCTGGAGCGACTTCCGCCGCTACTCGCGCAGACCATCTCCTACACGCGGCTGCAGCAGGGCTGGAGCATGTTCGCCGCCGATGCGCCCACCGACGAGCGCAGCATCGTGGTCGACGCCATCACGCGGGACGGGCGCCACGTCGACCCCATCAACGAGCTGGCCGCGCGCAGCGCCGACCCACTCAGCCGCCGGGTGCCGGTGCGACCGGGCTACAACGTCTACTGGGTCGACTACATCGCGCGCATCGAAGGCTACAAAGCCTACCACCGCGACCTGCGGCGCTTCATCTTGGCCTACCATGAGCGCACGGGACAGCCCGAAGACCGCATCGTCTCGTTTGAAGCGCACGTGGTCGAGCAGGACAGCCCGCGGCCCGGTCACGGCGAGCCGCAAAATGTGCGAAGCCACGTCTTTCTGCGGGGGCGGGGTGCGCCGGTGGGCAATGCGCGGCGCTGAGGATGGGCCTGGGCGTCCTGGTCCTGTGTCGACTCACTTTAGCTATTCGAAGGCCGGGATACCGGTGATGGTCTGGCCCAGGATCAGTGTGTGAATATCGTGGGTGCCCTCGTAGGTGGAGACCGTCTCGAGGTTCAGCATATGGCGGCTGATCGGGTACTCGAACATGATGCCATTGCCACCCAGGATATCGCGGGCGATGCGGGCGATGGCCAGGGCGTGCTCGCAGTTGTTGCGCTTGGCCAGCGAGACCTGCGGCGGGGTCATCTTGCCCTGCTCCTTCAGGCGCATCAGCCGGAGCGACAAGAGCTGCGCCTTGGTGATCTCCGTCAGCATGTAGACCAGCTTGTTCTGCACCAGCTGATAGCCGGCGATGGGCCTGGAAAACTGCACCCGATCCTTGGCGTAAGACAGGGCGCAGTCATAGCAGGCCATGGCGGCGCCGATGACACCAAAGGCGATACCGCTGCGGGCCTGGGTCAAGCACGAGAGCGGACCGCGCAGCCCCTTGACGCCGGGCAGCAGCGCGTCGTCACCCACCTCGACATCCTCGAGGATCAGCTCGCTGGTCACGCTGGCGCGCAGGGAGAACTTGTCCTCGATCTTCTGGGCGGTGAAGCCGGAGGTCTCGGTGGGGACCAGGAAGCCATGGATCTCGCCGTCGAGCTTGGCCCAGATAATGGCGACCTTGGCGAGATTGCCGTTGGTAATCCAGCGCTTGCGGCCATTGATGCGGTAGCCGCCGCCGGGCAGGGCCTCGGCGCGGGTGATCATGCCGGCGGGATTGGAGCCGAAATCGGGCTCGGTCAGGCCGAAGCAGCCGATGATCTCGCCGGCGGCCATACCGGGCAGCCAGCGCTGCTTCTGCTCCTCGGAGCCGAAGGCGTGGATGGGATACATGCACAGCGACCCCTGGACCGAGGCGAAGCTGCGCAGCCCCGAATCCCCGCGCTCCAGCTCCTGGCAGATCAGCCCATAGGCCACCTGGCCCATGCCGGCGCAGCCGTAGCCCTTTAGATTGGCGCCCAGCAGACCGAGCTCGGCGATCTTGGGAATCAGATCTTCGGGAAAAGTCCCATTCTGATAATGCTCGGCAATGATCGGCAGCACCTCGTCATCGACGAAGCGCCGGACGGTATCGCGCACCATGCGCTCCTCATCGCTGAGCTCGGAATCCAGGTCATAGAAATCGAGTGATTCGGCCATCGCGTCAGTCCTCCAAGCCCGGCCTGCCGCCCGCCGGGGCAAAGGCGGGCCGGCGCCAGAGCAACCGGGCTGCTTCGCTTCGCATGCCCACCGAGCCCTGTCAAAGCCCAGCGCACCGCCGGAAATAGCAGCCAGGACGTTTTTTCGCAGCACGCGCCAGCGAGGCTGCGGGCCTGGCAACAACCTGCCTACCCATCGCCGCCGGAAATAGCAGCCAGGACGTTTTTTCGCAGCACGCGCCAGCGAGGCTGCGGGCCTGGCAACAACCTGCCTACCCATCGCAACGCCCCAACCAGCTACACCGCCCCGTACGACGGCCCGGCCCAAATAGCTGCCAGGACCTCTTGCTCCGCGGTGACCTTCGCCGCGCCCCACGACGGGCGCGAAAGCAGCCATGGAGGCCGGCCGAAGACCAAGTCGCAACGCCACGATCCGAGAGGACCGCCGAAAGAGGTGCTGGCTGTGGGATTCGACGGGCGACCAGGACGGAATACGCTGCGCCTACGCCGCCTGCATCAACGGCGGCGGATAGGTCCCCTCCGGGAACTGCACGCTGCGGTCGCCGCCCCGAAAGCGCTTCGAGCAGTCGAAGTGCGCCTGCGAGACCACCATCTGCCCCGCCAGCTGCTCGGCCT
>JAOUOP010000153.1 GCA_029880325.1 Myxococcales bacterium
GCCGACTCGCATCTCGGCGAAGTCGGCTTGCCACATGTGATTGGGGCGGGGCGACTCGAAACGAATCGGCTCGGGCCCTTGCGGGCGACCGTGCACGTGCACCGGCTCGTAGCCATGGGCGCGCAGCACCCGCGCGATGGCCTTGACGCTGATGCGCCAGCCCTTGAAGCGCTTGAGCTGGGCGCGAATCTGCGCCGGACCCATCGAAGGGTGCTTCTTCTTCAGCTCCAGGATTGCAGCCTTCTCCGGCTCGCTAAGGCCCTGGCCTGGGTCCTTGGGCGCAAAGGGTGACGGCGCGTGCGATGGGGCGCCTGTCGGCGTCACAGCGGCTGCCTCGGGCGAGTGCGTGGACGCCGAAGGTGACGGCAACGACGACGGCGACCGTCGCGTGGCGGCGCCCGCGTCAACCGCCTGCCGAGTTGTCTCGGCAACCTTCATCGCCTCGGCCCAGCGCCGCAACGACGTCACCGTCGTACCGACGGCCTCGGCGACATCGACCTTCTTCATGCCTGACGCCACCAGGCTCAGCGCGTGCTCTTTCTGCTCCGGCGTAAAGCGCCGACCCTGGGCCGGAGTCTTCCGGACCGGACGACTGGCGCCCTTGGGCCGATTCGATGGGGATTTGGACTTGCTCATGGCTACCTCGTGCGCCGGCGAGGCCGGCGCCAAAAGGCGCTCGAGCAACCCCCTCAGAGGAGCCTGAGACTTGCGGAATTTCCGGGCTGATTTGTGGCAATACGTTCAGGACTACGACAGATAAGGCGTTGCAGTGCAGATACCGGCGAACCCGCGTCGCTCAGCCACCTCGACGACGTCGGTACCGTAGTGCTAGGAGGCAACCCACAACAATTGCACCCGAGAAGGTGATGGAACGACTTTCCGCGTCCCTCACTTCTAGGCTACCTACGGCGCAGTGACCTGCCGGCTCGGAGGGAACGCAGACGGCGCGGTCGTCGAAGTTCTGGCACCGCCAACCGTGCGGACAGGCGTGGCCAGGGCGGCACTCACGCGTGCACACGGCGTTGCCACTGAAGCTGTCGAGGCAGTGACCACTGGAGCACTGGGCCGGTTCACCCTTGTCGCACGGCAGGCCAAAATCTGCCGGTTGCGCGATACAACTCGGCTCGCCCTCGCAGTTAGATTGCCTGGCAACATCCGCAATGTCCAAACCCACACCGCCGTCGATAGCGGTAGTCTGTGTGAAGCGGAACGGCCCCGTGGCGTCGGCTACGTCTTCGCTTCGCGCGGGGTAGAGAAAGCAAATGCCGTCAATGTCGTCAGATTCCAGCGAGATCTGATCGAAATTGTAAGCTGGGTGCATCGAGACGGGTTCTAGACTCTCGGCGTGGCCGCATAGGGGGGCATTAGGGTCAATGTCGGTATCCAGCTCGCAGCTATGCAAGAGGCCGAGCACGTGGCCGACTTCGTGGGTCAGCACGGCGACCAGGTGCCGCGCGTGAGCCGGCGGCTCCTCGTCGAGCGTCCACTCGTGGTGCTCGGCATTTAGATAGATGTCGGCCTCCACGATTACCTGGCCGCCGTCTACGTCGGCGTAGACCAAGTCGGTAATCGCAGGAACTTCGCTGTCGAAGCCAGACTTGGTCCAGTCGTCCGCTACCCATTGCACGACGCTATAGCCGTCACCGGTGCTGGCGGGCCTTTCAGTGAGCTGTACTGAAGCGATTGCGACTTCAGTGCAGGCAGGGGCCCGCCAGGTTTCTAGTGCCGCTTCGAGGGCAATCAGGGTCCTTGGGGCTGGGATGGGTGGCAGCCCCTGCGTGCTAACTGACAGCTGGACAACTCCGCGCCACGCCGCAGCCTCGTCGGACTCCACCTCGCTGGAATCCGACGAGGTGCGAAACGCGCAGGCCAGCTGCGGGCGAAACATGCCGACCGCCTCAAGCCACAATACGGCCAGAGATAGGCTAGTTACTATACGCTCGCGACTCACGACCGAGCCTTGATATCAGGTGCTATCCTTTGTGTGAACTGCGACATATGTCGCAGTCCCCGCCTGGGCTACTGCGGCACAGCTCGAAGTGCCGGCGTAACTGTTCACGTAGGGCGTTGAGCCGCCGCGGGTCCTGTGGGACTCGGGGCCGATGACATCACCGAAGACCCCCGAACAACTCTCGGCTGCGATCGAATCTCTGGTCGCGTCCTACGTCAACGAAGTGCGGCGTGCTGCGTCTGAGGCGGTCGAACGCGCTCTGCGTCAGAGCGTCGTGTCCAGCGCGCCGGCTGACGGCCGGCACAAGCCGCCTGCGCCGAAGCGGGCGCCAACCCAGCGGCGCTCGGCTGAAGAACTGGGCGAACTCGGCGAGCGGCTCTACGGTCTGGTGCGCGCGCAACCAGGCGCGTCGATCGTCACATTCGCCGATGCGCTGGGAGTTTCGGTACGTACGCTTCAGCGCCCGATGGCCCGCCTGAAGGCCCAAGAGCGTGTACGCAGCGGCGGGCAGCGCAACTTGATGCGCTACTATCCGGCGGTGGTTGGAGCGGCTGCGAGCCCAGACTGATCAGGCCGTCGCTACAGAACCCAGCAGCCGTGGGGCCGTCGTGCACCTCGGCGCTCGCCAGAAATGACCCACCTTTGCTCGCCAAAAGTGATCCACGCCCCTCCACATGTTCAGTCTGTCGCCGTGCTCGGCCGCGTCAAGGGCGCAAGGCCCTTGACCCGACCTGTGCGCGGCAAATTTGGGCAGTTACGTCGGTTCGGAGGAGTGTGCGTGCATCACAGGTCACGATCCCTCGTGCTGGTTGCCTGTTGGCGCGCGCCAAACGCGAATTCCGCCTGGATCACTTTTGCCGAGCAGAAGTGGATCACTTTTGGCGAGCGCTGAGGTCTGCCCCTGGTGTAGGCCACAAGGCTGTCAGTGATAAAGCCGAGCAGGGCCCTGCCCTGTTTACGTGCGGTGCGGGCGATGGTCATCACGCGAGCAGCGAAGCGATCACCCCGCCGACTCTGGCTGCCGAAGCTGCGCTTGCGCCAAAGGACGAAATCTCGGATTTCTGACTCACCATGGTTGTTGGTCGGCTCCACGCCTTTTTGGGTCACGAACGACCACAGCGCCTCTTTGTGCGCGAGAATGTCGGCACACGAGCCCGACAAGCGTTTGATGTCGGACTTGGCGCCCCGCTCGAGCAGCTTCTCGAGGTCACGTTGGACCGATGCGACCCACTGCTGAAACTCTTGCCGTGTCAGCAGCCCATCCTTGTAGCCGTGCCAGTACTCGAACATCACCGCGGTGGCTTCGAGTAGCTCGCGACCGAGCGCTCCAGCAGGTCCGGCGCGCTCGGAGAATGCGACGAAGCGGCGCAGAAGATGGGCCCAACAGACTTGCCGCCACTCCATGGACCAGAAGTTGAAAACCGTCGCCCGGTCACTGACCAGAATCCCGCGCGGGGGGCCGAACATGGGGCGGATGGTCTCACGGCGGCCATCGTCGAATATCTCGAAGTAGGTGGCGGCAATGGTGGCGACCGTCCACAGCGACACCAGCTTTCCGCTCCGAAGCCAGCTGGTGGCATCGCTGTGCTTGACGTCGGCGTCTTGGACCTCTTGCCGAACCTCGTCATGGGCAGGCTTGAAAGCCTCAGTGGCGCGTTTTTCCATGGCGCTGATCGCGCCCAGTGACACCCGAATGCCGAATAGATCGCCCAACAACGACTGCGCCTTGCGCCGGCTGAGGTGGTAGACGCCGGTTAACAGCACCACCACGGCCGTCAGACCGGAGCCGAACGCAGAGGCTGGAATCTCCTTGCGGTCATAGTCGGCTCGAGTGCAGGTACCACAGTCGCCGCACGTCACCCCGTGCCGCCTCCACTCGGTCACGTGGGGGCGGTAGTTGCGAATGTCCAGCTGCTGATGGCGGTGCGCCTCCGCGTCGGCGTTTTTCGGCAGCAGGCGCCCGCAGCCCAGGCACACTTCGGGGAACAGGTCGACAATGGTATCGACCTGTTCCGGCGGTAGCAGCGCGCGGAAGAAGCCGCGGTGACCCTTCTGACCGCCACGCTTACGGTTCGATTTCGACTTCGGCTTCGATTTCGGGCGGTCGGAGGCGCCACCGCTAGCGCCCGGCCCGTCACTCGACGGCGGCAGATGCGAGTTCTTCGAATTCTGACCCAATAGCTCGGTCAGCTGCTCGACCAGTGCCATCAGCTCCGCGATCTTGGCATCGCGAGTGGCCAGTTCGGCATCGCGAGCGGCGAGTTCGGCATCGCGAGCGGCGAGTTCGGCATCGCGAGCGGCGAGTTCGGCATCGCGAGCGGCGAGGATATTTTCCAGGAGCGCGAGCCGGGCCAGCAGGCCTTGCAGCTCGTCGTTCTCGGTACCAACCGCCATACCAAGCTTAGATCACGATCGGATCCGCATGTCGATCCCCCTGGCCGGCGGAAAATTTCGAGGTTGAGCGGGAAAAAAGCAGGG
>JAOUOP010000061.1 GCA_029880325.1 Myxococcales bacterium
ATCGCCTCCAACATGCGCTTGTTTAGGGTCTAGGGGTGTTGTTTTTGCGCGTCACCCCTAGGGGTGTTGTTATTGCGCGTCACCCCTAGGGGTGTTGTTTTTGCGCGTCACCCCTAGGGGTGACGACGACCACAACAATGGACGCTATCGTGTGGGTACGTGACTTCAGCACTGCAAGACCCCCGCGGCCTCGACTTTTCGGACGCCTTGCCCACGCTGCGCGATGATCTACATCGCTTTGTGGAGCATTACGGGCTCACACCGCGGGAGCATGACTTGCTGTTCATGCTCGTGACCAGCGATGGGCGCGTGCCCGGGATCGCCAAGAGCATGCGTCTGAGTCCGAATACGGTGCATAACCACTTCAAGAATCTCTACCGCAGGACGCGGACGACATCGAAGAGCGATCTGGTTGCTCTCCTGTATCGGCACCTGCTCGCGCAGCGCTCCAAGGATAGATTCTACATTCGCCGCCCGCGGGTTCTGCTGCTCGGCGCCGTGCGCTCTGCGCGACGCGATCTGGAGTCCACTCTGGAGCGCTGTGGAATGCATGTAATGGCCGATGATGACGAGGAGCGCGCGAGGCTCCATGTGCATCAGCGGGCGGTGGATGTGGTGGTTGCACGCGCGGGCGATTGTAGGCTGCTCGCGGCTGGACGGGTGGAAGCGGAAGGCGAGGGGTTGGACCCCAACGCGCTGGTCGTCGCCATGACGCAGGATGCCCTGGGGGCGGTTCGGGACCGGTGGCTCGTGCTCCCGAGGTTGGCGGGCATCGAGCATCTGGTGTTTTCAATTCTTGAGGGTTGGATCGGTTCGCCCTACGAGATCAGTCGCTTGCGCAGGGTTCAGGTGGAGATGGAGGCGCGGGTCAACGAGCAGCTGCCCGGCCGGCTTGCCGATCTCGGGCTCGGTGGGGCGTTCGTGTGGCTGTCGCCGCATCAGCTTCGCGCCCACCGCGAGCTGAGGGTGGGTTCGAATCTCGACCTCGAAGTGCTGCTGCCCAACGGACGCCCGACGGTGATAGGGGCGGAAGTGGTATGGATGCGTCCGCAGGAGCGGCCGTGGCGCCCGTCGGGGTTGGGGCTGAAGTTCAGCGAGCAGGAGGGCGAGAGCTTGGAGTCGGTACGGAGCTTTGTCCGAACCCGCAAGGTGCGGCAGCTGTTGGGCGCTGACGAGCAGCTCGACACGGCTGCGGGGGGCGAGCGACGCAGCCAACGCGGCTTTCAGCCGGACGCATCCCGCGGCGCAGCATAGGGCGCCGATCGGCTTGAAATTTCCGTCGCTGCGCGGGTTTGGCGAGGCCTTGGCGGCAAGCCGCATTCGATCGCCTCCGCGAAGCTCTCGCGGGGAACCGCCGGGAAACCACCGACGCGGCGGTTACTGCGTCAGCCGCTGAATCTCTTCTTTGATGAGGGTCTCGGCCAGGTCGGGCACGACCTCCCACACCACGCGTTCGACCACCTCGCGCGAGAGGGAGAGCACGCCCTCCATCTGCTGCGGGGTGAGGCCCAGGTCTGCCAGCTTGCCGGCCAGGTCCGCGCTGGCGGCGCTGGTCGCGGCGGAGACGGGATTTGGGGCCGCGGGCGCCGGGGCGGGCGGCTGCGGGCGCGGCGCTGCGGCGACGGGAGCTGCCGGTCGCGGTGCCGGCGCGGCTGGTCGGGCGGCAGCCGGAGGGGAGGGCGGCGCCGGGGCGGGCCGGGCGGCTGGCGGCTGGGGCACGCCGGGGGGAGCGATGTTCGGAGCGGCCATGCCGAAGGCGATGGTGCCCGTGCGCGGCGGCCCCTTGGGAGCCGCGGGGGCGGCGGGGGCTGCAGCGGCCCGGGGGCGCGACATCACCTGGGCGACCTTGTCGATGACGTGCTGGGTGTCAAAGGGCTTGAGAACGTGATCGTCGACGCCGGAGGCTTTGCCCTTGGCTTCGTCGTAGGGCGACTTTTGGCTCGCGAGCAGGACCACGGCTGTGCTCTCGAGCCCGGGGGTGCCCTTGATCGCCTTGGCTACCGCATAGCCGTCGGTGGCCATGGTGCCGTCCGCGAAGACGATGTCGGGACGGATCTCTCCTGCCTTTGCGACGGCCGCATCACCGCTTTCGACCGCGGTGACGGTGGCGTCCTCACCCGCGAAGGTGAGTTCCATGATGCGTCGCATCGTCAGGCTATCGTCCGCTACCAGGATATTGACGGGCACCTTGGCCTCCTCGCGCGTGCACGAGCCATAATGATAAAGCGAAAAGCCGTGCGAATTGAACGCAAATTGGATACGCGATTCGCGCGCTCGGGGTCAAGGAAATGGCCTGTCCAGTGGACTGACGTGGGGTGCTGTAGCCGCATTGACTGGGAGCCGAGCCTGGCCTATGTGCGCCCGATGGACGCTTCCACCGGCACCGAAGAGGAGCCCACAGAGGACTCGAGGCAGCTGCCCAAGAACTACGACGCGCTGGCGCCGAGACTGCCGGAAAGCGGTTGTGATCTATTCGAGATTTTCGGCGCAACTGCTGAAATTGAAATAGTAATTGGCTTTGGTCGAGGAATGTTTCTGGAGCGTCGAACGGCGGCGAATCCAGACGCATGGCTGCTCGGAATCGAGATCAAGAGCAAGTGGGCGTACAAGGTTTCCGAGCGCTGCAAACGTCGGGGTCTCGATCGCGTGCGCGCCTATGGGGGTGACGTTCGACAGGTCTTGCCCAACCTGGGACCGGACGCCTGCCTGGCCCGCGCTTTTCTGCACTTTCCCGATCCCTGGTGGAAGAAGCGACACGCGAAACGCATGGTCATGGGGCAGTTGGTGCTCGACGAACTCGCGCGGCTGCTGCGTCCGGGTGGCGAGTTCTTCGTGCAGACCGATGTGGAAGATCGGGCCGAGGGCTATCGGCGACAGCTGCAGGAGCACCCGCGTTTTGAGCTCGAGGGTCAGGGTTATCTCCAAGGCAACCCGTACGACGCGGTGAGCAATCGTGAAAAGCGCGCCATTGAAGACGGGCTACCGGTCTATCGCTTGCTCGCCCTGCGTGTTTGAAGGGTGAGTTCGACGCATTGCGCCGAACTCGAGCATTCATGCTTGGGTCATGCGCGCCAGCGTCTCACCCACGCGGCGCGCCTCTGGTAGGCCCAACTCCTGCAGGGCCAACTCGGCTGCCGCCAGCAGCGTGCGTGCGCCCTCGAGCTGCTGGCGTTCGAGCAGGTGCAGCCCCAGCTCGGCCTGGGTGCGTGCGTACTGCGGCCGGTTGCCGGTTTCCTCGAAGATGCGCAGGCACTCGCGGTAGCTGCGCTCGGCGGCGCCCGGGTCGTGGTTGCTCGGGTCGAAAACGCTTCGGGCTTGCAGCTGGGCGCGGGCGCGGTGGGCGTGGGCGATGGCGTTGGGCGTGCCGTAGGTGCTGGCCAGCTCCAGGGCGTGCTCCAGGGTTTGGGGCGCGCTTTGGTCGCCGCGCTGCAGGGCGAGCAGGCCCAGGTTGCGCTCCACGTCGGCCAGGGCGCGTTGGTCGCGCATGCGTGTGGCCAGCTCCTTGGCCTGCGCCAGGTAGGCGGCGGCGTGCTCGGTGTCGCCGCTGGCCATGGTGGCCTCGCCCAGGTGCCCCAGCAGGTAGCTCTCGAAACGGCGGTGGTCCATCTCGCGGGCGCTCTCCAGGGCGTCGCGGAAGATACGGATGGCCTCGCCGATGTGGCCGCGCTGGTAGGCCAGGCGGCCCAGCGAGATGCGGGTTTGGATGGCGCCCTCGTGATCGCCGGCTTCGGTGCGCAGCGACAGGGCGCGGGAGAGATGGGACTGGGCCTGCTTGAAGTTGCCGCGGTCGAGCTCGATGCGTCCCAGGGTCGTCAGCGACAGGCCCTGGCCGCGGTGATCACCGGTGACGGTGCGGATCTTGAGGGCCTCACTGGCGGCGGCAAAGGCCGGCTCCAGGTCGCCGTGGAGGCGATGGATCTGGGCCATGTCGTCGTGGGTACTGGCGACGCCGGGCAGGTCGTCGGCGGCCCGGAACAGGCGCAGGGCCATGCGCAGGTGCTCGAGGGCCTGGTGGTTTTCGCCGCGTTGGCGGTGGATGCGCGCGATGCGATTGAGGGCGGCGCCGCCCTTGCTGCGGGTGTCGAGCTTCCAGGCGAGGCGCAGTAGCTCGTCGAAGCTGGCGTAGGCCTCGTCGTAGCGCCCCAGGGTGGTCAGCAGCGAGCCGTGCTGGTGCAGGGCGTCGAGCAGCGCGGCCGGGTCTTCGGGATCCAGCAGCGGCAGGGCTTTTTCGACGTAGCGCAGGGCCATGGTCGTGCGCATGCGCGCCCGCTCGATGCTGGCCGCCTCCAGATAGGCGCTGGCGGCGCGGCTGGCGGAACGGGCCCGCTCCAGGTGTGCGGCCAGCAGGGCGGCCTTGCCTTCGATGCCGGCGCCCGTGATGCCCAGCCAGCGGGCGACGGCGGCGTGGCCGGCGAGCTTGTGCTCGTCGGTGAGCGAGTCGTAGATGACGGTGCGGAAGCCGCCGCGGCGGAAGGTGTACTCGTCGAGGCCGGGGGTATCCGAGGTGGCGATCGAGAGGATCACACCGGCGTCCGTCAGTTGCTGTAGCGTGCCGCGCAGGTCGAAGGTGTCGCCGTCGTCCTGCCACAGGACCACGCCGGGCCGGGTGCTGGTGGGCAGCGGCGCGGCATTGCGGCTGAGGGCGAGGATCGCGCCCTCCCAGAAGCGCTCGCCGATGATGGCGGCGTTTTCCACCACCTCGAGCTGCGCGGGCGTCAGGCTGGCCAGACGGGTGCGCACGGCGTCGGCGGCGGTCAGCGGCAGGTCGCCGGTCTCGAGCCGCGTCAGGTCCAAGTGTGTGCCGCGGGCGTCGGCGACGAAGAGGCCGGCTTCCTGCAGTTCGCTGACCAGGCTGTCGAGCGAGCCGGGATTGCCACCGCTGCGGCGCAGCAGAGCGCTGAGTAGGGCTTCGGGCAGCTCCTGCAGATCGGGCAGGCGGGCCTTGATCAGCTCCACCGTTTCCTGGCGCGACAGGGGGGCGAGCTGGATGAGCACGGCCTCATCTCTGAACTGGGACATCGCTTCGGCAAGCGCGGGGCCACCGGTGGTGACCAGGGCGAGCGGCGCATCGGTTTGCAGCAATGCGGCCACCAGCTGCCAAAACGCCGGATCGGCCTGGGCCACCTCGTCGAGGAGCCACAGCTGCGGGCGCTGCCGGGCCTCGGCCTGCACGAAGCTGGCGACGGCCTCGGCAGCCCGCTCGCGCAGCACGGTGGGTTTGGCGCCCAGGGCTGCGAGCACGGGGCTGCCCGGGAAAGGAACGCCAGCGACGTAGCCCAGAAGATGGGTGACCTCGGTGACGCGCGTCAGGTCGCCGGTCTTGAGGGCGGTGCCCACGCTGCTGGCCATCTGGGCGCGGGCGGCGCTCGGCGAAGAGGCGGGGGTGATACCGAAGCGGTCGAGCAGCAGGCGTGACACGGGGGCGAATGGGCCCTCGTCGGGGGACCGCAGGCTGGCGTAGTGCAGCTCCCAGGGCGGATCGCGGCGCGCGGCGTCCTGGCCGATGCGCTCCAGCAGGCGCGTCTTGCCGGCGCCCGACTCTCCGACCAGGGCCACCAGGGCGGGCATGGCCTGCTGACTGGCGCGGTCGAGGGCGGCCTGCAATTGGCTTGATACGTGTGTACGCCCGATGAAAGGGCGGGCATCGGCGACCGGCGCGGCCAGGTCCTGAGCGACGCGTGTCGCTCCATCTGGATTCATCGCAGAGGAAGCGTCGGGCAGCTCGAAGCGAGTGGTGATTTGATCGCTACCGGTCTCGCTGGCGACACGGTTTTGGGGGCCGAGCAGCGCACCGCAGCGTGCACAGCCGGTCCAGCCGCGCGGATTGCTGAACCCGCACTCCCTACATTTCGCGACTACGCGCACCCCGCCGGATAATGTCCGAATCCTGGCTCACGTCAACCGGGGGGCGGGAGCCAAGGGCGATGGGAGCGCGCAGTGGGCGTCTGCCTGGCGCAAATCAGCCGGGCACGGCCCGGAGGGTCGCGGTCCTCCAGGCTGCCCGAAAAACGTCCTGGCAGCTTTCCGGGGGGGGCTTCTCGGGGCTTTCAGAGGCTGGCGAGGGAGCGGCAGCGGCGTTCGGTGAGGTCGGCGAGCTGCTGCTGGCGGGCCGCCAGCGTCCGGGAGTCGAGCTCGGCCGGTGGGGCCTCGGCCTCGGCGCTTTCGCCGTCGCGGGGGACAAAGAAGGGCGCCGGGTCGTCGATGATGTCGTAGAGTTCCTGGCCTTCGCGCAGTAGTTCGCAGTTCCGCTGCTGCAGGTGGGTGACGATCAGCTGGAAGGCATCGACGCTCCAGGCGTAGGTGTCGTGCAGCAGGATGATGCCCCCACGCTCGCCCTCTTCTCGCTCGCGCCTTTCGAAGACCTTCAGCCAGGTGTCGAAGACTTCTTCGGCGCTGCGAACCTGGAAGTCGCCGCTGCCCAGGTTCCACAGCACGGTGGTGTAGCCGCGCGAGGCCAGGTGCTGGTCGATGCGCTGGGAGTGGGCGCCGAAGGGCGGCCGAAAGAGCCATGGACGCCCACCCAGGACGCGCTCGAAGATCGTCTCGGCGCCGGTCAGTTCGGCTCGCACCGCCTCGTCGTCCAGCAGGGGCAGCTGCACGTGGTCGATGGTGTGGTTGCCCACCAGATGCCCCCGGCGCACGATTTCACGGGCGATCGCCGCCTGCTGGCGCTCCATGGAGTTGGTGCCGGCGATGCGGGAACCCACGAGGAAGAAGATGGCTTTGATGCCCTCGTCGTCGAGGCGGTCGAGCAACAACGGCGTGGTGCGGCGGTCGGGGCCGTCGTCGAAGGTGAAGAGCACCAGCCGGTGCGGGGTACTGCCGGTAATGATTTTGCCCCCGCGGAGGGCCGCGCCCAGGCCATCCCAGGCTTCGGCTTCAGGCTCCGGGATCGGCTCCACCGCCGCGACTTCAGGCAGATGGGGCGCCACCGAAGGCGCCGCGGCCGCCGCTGCAGCCGTCGCCCCCACACTTGGAGCCGTGGGGGCGGTCGGCCGGGCGCGTGCTTTGGGCGCGGCGCTCGCCGCATCTACCCGGGCGCCAGCACCGAGGGAGGCGTGCGGACTGGTGGCGTAGGCCGTGGCGGCGCCGGCGGCGAGCGAGGCTACGTAGAGCAGAGCCCGCGAGATGCCACGACCAATGTACGTGTTCGAATACACTGTCACACATGGTACGCGGCTCCTGGACCAGCCCCAAGAAAGCGGCACTCGAAAGCCTTGCGCGACGCCCAGCGCTGCGTTAGAGCGCCGACGCCGCAGAAACCCGTGGCAGGACCGGCCGCGGATCCGACGGAGGCGCGATGATCGACGTCGAGAATCTGACCAAGCACTACGGTGAGCGGGTCGCGGTCCGCGCCGTGAGCTTTCGCGTAGAGCCGGGGGAGGTGATTGGCTTCCTCGGGCCCAACGGCGCCGGCAAGAGCACGACGTTGCGCATGCTCACCGGCTATCTGACGCCCAACGACGGGCGCATCCGCATCGGCGACGTCGATGCGGTCGCCGATCCGGTCGCCGCCCGCCGCGCCATCGGCTACATGCCCGAGTCGGTTCCACTCTACCGTGACATGCGCGTCCACGAGTATCTGAGTTACCGCGCGCGCCTCAAGGGCGTGCCGCGCAGCCGCGTCAGCGCGCGCGTCGACGACGCCCTGGGCCGGGCCAACGTGGGCGATGTGCGCGATCGCATCATCGGGCAGCTCTCCAAGGGCTACCGCTCGCGCGTGGGTCTGGCCGACGCCATGGTGGCCGACCCGCCGCTGCTGATCCTCGACGAGCCCACCGCGGGTCTGGACCCCAATCAGATCCGGCAGGTGCGCGAGTTGATCCGTTCCATGGCGGGCGACAAAACGGTACTGCTGTCGACCCACATCCTGCCCGAGGTCGAGACCACGTGCGGCCGCGTGCTGATCATCAACAAGGGTCGCCTGGTGGGCGAGGGCCAGCCCGGCGAGCTGCGTCGGGCCGGTGGCGGCGCGCAGCTGCTTTCCCTGGAAGCCCGCGCCGACCGCGAACGTCTCGAGCGCGCGGTCGAGGCCGTCACGGGCGTGCGTGCGATCACCGACGCCCAGGTCATGGAGGCCAGCGGCGACGGTGCCGACAGCATCGTGCGCCTGCGCGTCGAGGCAGACCCCGGTGACGTGGCCGAGCGCATCTTCGCCGCCGTTGCCGAAGCCGGCCTGCGCTTGCGCGAGCTGCGCCGCGAGCAGGCTTCGCTGGAAGAGGTCTTTACCCAGCTCACCACCCAGGACCGAGCCGAGTCGGAGGGCGTCCCCGAAGCCGACGGAGAACCGGCAGCGCCGGAGCAGCAGGGGCCCGAGTCCGAGTCCGAGTCCGACGAAGCGCCCTCGAGCGACGCCCGCGACGGTCGCGACGGTGACGGGGAGGAGGAGCCATCATGACAGCCGTGTTCACGATCGCGCGGCGCGAGATCTTCGCCTTCTTCGTCTCGCCCATGGCCTACGTGGTGCTGACGGCCTGGCTGCTGATCTTCGGCGTGATCTTCTATCTCCTGGCTCTCTTCCTCGCGGGCCAGGGTCCGGGCGGCGGCCAGAGCCTGATCGAGGCCTTTTATGGCGGCACCACGCTCTTCTATCTGCCGCTGCTGGTGATCTCCCCGATCCTCACCATGCGTCTGATGGCCGAGGAACGTTCCTCGGGAACCATCGAAGCGCTGATGACGGCGCCGGTTACCGAAGTGCAGATCGTGCTGGGCAAGTACCTGGCGGCGTTGGTCTACTGGGTCGCCCTGTGGGTGCCGACGCTCTTCTACGTCTGGCTCGCCGGTGGCACCGGTGAAGACGTGATCGACGAGGGCGCCATCGCCGCCACCTACGTCGGTATTTTCGGCATTGGGCTCTTCTACATGGCGGTGGGCCTTTTGATGAGCATCGTGGCGCGCAATCAAATCGTGGCCGCCGTGCTCACTTTTACGGTGCTCTTCGGCATCTTCGTTATCGGTCTGGCGGGCTACGCCACCCTCGACGACGACCTACGCGCCGTCTTCGAGTACCTGGGGCTGTGGACGCAGATGTCGTCTTTCTCCAAGGGCGTGGTCGACACCCGCTACCTGGTCTACGACGTCTCGATCGCTTTTCTCGCGCTCTTTCTCTCGGTGCGCCTGCTGCAGGCGGAGCGGTGGCAGTCATGAGCGAGCCCAGCAAGCGCCCCCCCACGCCCGAGCCCACGCCTGGTGCCAGCGCCCGGCGCCAGCGCACCGGCCAGCAGGTCATCGGCAGCACCTCTGCGCTCTTCGCCGTGCTGATCGTGGTAATGGTCAACTACCTGGCCTTCCGCCACTACGAGCGCATGGACTGGACCTCGGAGGGCATGTTCACGCTCTCGGGCAAAACCAAGAAGGTGCTCGACGACCTGGCAGTCGACGTCGACGTCTACCTCTTCATGTCCCAGGGTGAGCCCAGCTTCAACGAGACCCACGAACTCCTTGAGCGCTACCGGGCCCAGAGCCAGCAAGTCAAAGTTCACTACGTCGACCCCGACCGCGAGCCCGGTGAGTTCAAGATCCTGGCCCAGCGTTTCGGCGTCCTGGAGGGCGTCACCGCCACCGGCCAGGTGCTCGCCGACGTGGCCGCCGTGGTCGCCCTGGGCGACAAGAAGTGGCACGTATCGCGTGACGATCTGGTGGGCTGGGACATGCCCGTGCCCGGCGAGGAGCAGGAGGTCAACATCAAGGCCGAGCAGGCCCTGACCGGCGCCATCGTTCAGGTGCAGAGCGGCAGCCCGACCACCATCTGCGTCACCAGCGGTCACGGTGAGTGGTCCCTCGACAAGGCCGCCGAGCGCTCCCTCGAGAGCCTCAAGGGCGGCCTGCGCCACGACAACATTCTGTGGCAGGACCTGCCGACCCTGGGGGCCAAGGAAGTGCCCAAGGAGTGCAATGCGGTCTTCGTACTCGGCCCCATGCGCGCGTTCTCGGAGCCCGAGGCCAAGCTCGTGCTCGACCACGTGCGCGGCGGCGGTAACGCCCTCATCGCGCTCGACCCCGTGATCGAGCACGACGCCATCAACCCCACGGGCTTCGAAGCGGGCCTCAAGGAGTTGGGCATTCGCATCGACGCCTCGCTGGTGGTCGAACTCGATGCCCAGCGCCTGCTCACGCCCAATACCGTCGAGTTTGTGACCACAGACTTCGGCGAGCACGTCACAACGCGTCCGCTGACCCTCGGCGCCCGCGTGCTGCTTCCGCTTTCGCGCAGCCTCTCGGTGCTCGAGCGCGACGGCAGCGTCGATGTGCTGATGCGCAGCAGCGAGCAAAGCTTCGGCGCCATCGACATTTCGCGCGTGATGGCCGGCGATCAGGAACCCACGCGCGGTGCCGGCGACCTGGCCGGCCCCCTGGACCTGGCCTATGCCACGCGGGTCGGCGCTGACCCGGACGACCTCGAGCCGAAGCCCGGAGGTCGCCTGGTGGTGGCCGGTGACAGCGACTTCCTGGCCGGCCCCCTGATCGAAGCTCCCGAGCTGGCGAACTTCCACCTGGCCAGCGCCTGGACCGGCTGGTTGACCGAGCGCGAGGCGTTGATCGAGATTCCGCCCAAGAAGATCAAGGGCGCCGCCGCCTCTTTTACCCAGGAGCAGCTGATGGGCGTACTCTTCAAGGTCTGCGTGCTGCTGCCGGGTGCCGCGCTGCTGCTCGGCGTAATGGCCTGGCTGTCGAGGCGCGCCTGAGTCTGGAGTCCCAGCGTGGCCAAAACCACCGCCGTTCTCGGAGTGATCGCCGCCGGGCTTTTGGCCTACATCCTGCTCGTCGACCGCGGCACGCTCAGCACCGGTGAACTCGAACGGCGCGACAAGAGCGTCATCCCGGAGTTGATCCGCGACCGCGTCTCGCGCCTCGAAATCCAGCGCCGCGGCCAATCCACGGTATTGACGCGCGATGCGGAATCCGATGACGAGGCCGGCCTGTGGCAAGTCGCCGAGCCCTACCGGGCCAAGGCCGACGGCGAGGCGGTCGACATCCTGCTCGGTGAACTCGAGTGGATGGACGTGCGGCGCAGGCTCACCGACATCAGCGAAAGCGACAACAGGCGTTTCGGCTTCGACTCGCCGCGCTACCGGGTCTTCATCCAGGTGGGCAAGGCGCGGGCGATGCTGCGCGTGGGCAACGAAACGCCCACCGGCGATGGCCTATATGCCCAGGGCACCGATCGCACTCGCGCCTACGTGGTCGGCAAGGATCTGATCGAGGCCCTGGACCACGAGCCCGAGCACTACCACGACAAGGCGCTGCACGCGGGGCTGCTGGTCGCCACCGCCAGGGCTGTAGAACTCAAGGACGAAAGCGGCTCGCGCGCCGCGCGCCGCCGCGATGACCGCCTGTGGGAACTCAGCGCAGGCGGCAAGGGATTTGCGTCGACGCCGAATATCGAGGCCCTGATCCGCGCCACCGACGGTCTGCGCGCCTCGCGCTTCATCGAGAAGGGCGACGCCAACCTGGAGCGCCACGGCCTGACCGCGCCAAACTTGGAGTTGACGCTGACCCACCTGGAACGCGCGCCAGCAAGCGCCGGTGTCGCCGCAAACACCGACGGCGGCGCGGCCAAGCCCGAGCCCCGCGTCGAGACCACCCTGCGACTGCGCGTGGGAGCCCCTTGCGGGGGCCACGAGGGCGAGCGCTACGTCACCCTCGACCAGACGGGCGGTGAACACGACGCAGAAGCCAAAGAACGCACCATCAGCTGCGTCCAGGAGGCCGACCTGGAAAAGCTGCGGCTGCCACTTGCGGATCTGCGCGAATCACGCCTTTTGCCCTTTGCGGCCGACGACGTGTCTTCGCTGACAGTCAAGAGTGGCGCACGCCAGCTCACGCTCGAAGAAAAGGACGGAGGCTGGGCCTTCGCGCTGCGCCAGGGCGGCAAGGAGTTGACTTCGGGTCAAGCGCGCGAGGGCTCGGTCGACGACTTCTTTCGGGCTGCCTCCGCCGAGCAGGCCCTGGGCTTCGACGCCGCCCCGCCTGGCGCCGGTGCCCTGACGGTCGAGATCGAACGCGCCGGCGGCCTTGGACGCTTTGCGTTACGCGCTGGCGCCAGCGGACCGGGCCTGACCCAGGTGCAGCGCGGCGACGAGCCGGTGGCGGTCGCCTTCGGGGCCCAGGCACTCGAGCTGCTGGAGCCCCGTGCTGCCAGCTTTCTCTCCCTGAAGCTCCCCGCGCGGGAGGCCGAGAGCCTCCGCGAACTCTCACTTTCGCGCGGCGACGGTTCGCGTGAACGCCTCGAGCGCGGGAAGGATGGTCGCTTTCAGCTGCTCGAGCCCGTGGCCGCCGCGGCCGACGCCGCACGGCTATCGGAGATCGTGCGGCTGCTGTCCACGCTGGAAGCCGTGCGCTTCGACGCCGACGCCCCACAGCCCCAGCATGGTCTTCAGCAACCGGTGGTCGAGGTCGTCGCGCATTTTGGCGACGAGCGGATGACACTGAAGCTCGGCGCCGAGACCGAAGGCGGGCACTTTGCCAGCATCGCCGGTGCTTTCGGCGTCTTCGTCGCACCGGCGATGCTCGGCGAGCAGCTCGAGGGCCCGCTGCTGGACCGCAGCGCCCTTGCCACGCCCCTGGAAACGCTGCGCGCCTTCACCCTGCAGCGCGGCGCCAGGCGTGTGCGCGTGGTCGCCGAAGGCACCGGCTTCCGCGTCGACAACACCGCCGGTGGCAGCCCGCTGGACCCCACGGGCGCGCGTGCCCTGGCCGAGGCTCTGGCCACCCTACGCGCCCATCGCGTGCTCGCCTACGGCGCCGCGGCCGAAAGCTCCAAGTTGGCCAAGCCCCTGCTGCGCATCGAGCTTGAAGTTGGCGAGAAGGAAGCGGCGACCTCCAGGTACAATCTCGTCATTGGCCCGCAACTGGGGGAGGGCGACGGCGCCGAGCACCACGCCCGTCGCGACGACCACGACGCCACCTTTGTGCTGCCGGCCGCCGGTCTGTCGCGGCTGCTCGAAGCGCTTTCTCCCTGAGACCAGCGGGCGCGCCGGGCCGCGGCTCTCAGTCGCGTTCGCGGTACATGTTGAGCACCGAGTTGGCCAGACCGCGGATCTGGGCCGCCGCCGCGTCGCTCTCGTCGGCCTCTTGGCTGGCGGCAAGGATCTGAACCAGCGCGTGGTGGGCGCGGCGAACTTCGGTGGCCAGCCACTGCACGTCCTGTCCCACCTGGCCCCCCTGTCGTGCGTAGACGCGCTCCAGCTCGCGCAAACGGCGTTCGGTGAGCACAGTGGCCGAGGGCAAAAAGCCGATGCCTTCGCAGTCGGGGCAGGCCTGCGGTCCATGGGTGCTGCCGACGGCACCTTCGCCATAGCAAGTCGCGCAGCGTTCAGAGTTGGAGATTTCCACGTCGAGCTCCGAGAATAGAGCGACTTTAGCGCGGCTTTGTTTCCATCGAATGTCCGTGGCGTGGTGCCGGCGGTGGTGCCGGCGAGGTTGGGCACGGGGTTGGCGCCAAATCCCGCGATCCGGGATAGAGTCGCCGCGCCATGCTGAGCCCCGGGCGCGTGCAACGCCAACAGCCGAGCGCTGGGCCCTGGGTCCACGGCCTTGTGGTGGTTTTCGGCCTGGTGGCCCTAGTTTGTTCCGTCCACGCCATCTCGAATTTTTCAGGCGACGCCCTGATTCACTTTTCCCTCGTGGAGCACGCCGCGGAGGGGGCCTGGTTCCAGTTCAACCGCGGCGAGCCGTTCTCGGCTTCAAGTTCACCTCTATGGACCGTGCTGGGGGCCGGGCTGTGGCGTGTCGGCGGTCTGCCTGCGATGGCCTACGGGGTGAAGCTGCTGGTCGTGGTGTCTTGGCTCGGCGCCGGGGCTCTGGTGGTGAGCCTCGCCCTGCGCCTCGGTGCCCCACGAAGCGTGGCTTTGGCCATGGGCGTGGTTGCCGTGGGACTGCCCGGCTCTGCCTGGAACTGGCTGCAGGGATCGGAGAACGGGCCCTTCGCTGCGTTGCAGCTGCTCAGCTGGCTGTCGCTCCACCGGCTGTCGCATAGGGCGGCAACGCCGGCTCGCGTGATTTGGCCTTTTGTCTTGGCCGGGCTCGCGGCGGCGCTGCGGCCGGAGGGGCTCGCGACGTGCGCCGCCATGTCGTGGCTGCTTCTTCGAGTCGGCGTGGTCCAGAGCAGGGGTTTGCGGCCGCTCGCCATGCTGGCCATGTTGGTCGCCGCGGCGCCAGCCTATCTGCTGCAGCTGGCTGCGACCGGCGACCTGATCCCTGCTTCGGGGATGAGCCGGGTCATGATGGCACGCCGCGACGCGCTTTCGATGTCCGTGGCAGGCCTGTGGTTCTATGGAGCGGCCCTGTCGCGCATCCTGGCCTACGCGCCGCTGTCGGCGTTGGCGATCGTCGCCTTGCGGTCGGCTTCCTCGCCCGTGCACGAGCGGTTTCAGATGGAGAAGCCACGCATCGACGCGGGGAGTTTCGTGGCGGCCTTCGCGCTCAGCGTCGGCTTGCAGCTGGGTGTTTTCACATTTGCCACGGGCGCCGCCCATGCGGGCCGCTACCTGATACCGCTCTTCTGTCAGCTGTGTGTGCTCGCCGCGCTCGGATTTGCCCCGCTCGTGCGCCGACGCGGTGGTCATGCACTGTGGCCGCTTTGCGTGCTCTGGTTGTCGCTGGTGGCCGTGGTCGAGCTTTCGGCGCGCTTCGAGACCCAGAGGTTCAAGCACCCGCTAGCGGAGGTTTTGAGCGCCACGCGGCTGCGGCAGGCCCACAGCGACGCCACCCTGAGGGCGATCTGCGCTCTGGATTGCTGCAGCTCCGACGCCGTGCCGTCGGTGGCCCTGGGCGAGGTTCAGGAGCGGTTGTTCTTCGACGCGCGCCTGAACGTGCGAGCCCTCGACGGCGTTTCCGGCGGGGCCAGCGGCCGGCCCCCGACCTTCTCTCCAAACGGTTGCCCCGGGGTGGAAGGCCTGTTCGCAGACCCCAGTCTCACCGCCTGGCTCGCGGCGCCCGCCGGCGAGGCCTTCCGCGGCTGCACCCTGGGACCTCGGGCCCAGGCGATCCTCTACGCCTTCCGGCGGCGCGCGGACGCTCCCGGCTTTCGCTATGTTCACGCCCCGCGCCGGATGCTCGTCAAAGACTGCCGAACCAGCCGACCGAGTGAGGATTCCACGCACTGAGGGCCGAGAGGCTCCTCGATGAGCCCTACTTCTCGGCCGTAGCCGCTTCCGGCGCCGGCTCGAGGGTCTCGTGGCCGTTGTAGCCGAGCACGCCCTCGGAGGACTGGAAGCCCGAGCCCGAGATGTAGGCGAAGCGACCCTTGACCTTGAGTTTGGCGCCCGCGAAGAGGTCGGTGGGGATCGGGGTCATGCCCATCTCCGCCAGCTCCTCCGGGTCCTGGGGCTTGCCCTTCTTCTCGTTCTCGATGGCTTCGTCGATCTGAAGTTGGTTTTCGGCGTAGCCGGCCATTAGCAGTAGCTTGGCGGGATCCTGCTCGCCCTGGGTGTCGGCCATCCACAGGTGGGGGGCCGGCGGCAGCGGGCACTTCTGCTTCTCGGGGCACTCCGGCGGCACGAAGACCTTGGCGATGTAGCCGGTGACCGAGACCTCGGTGTCGATGGTCTTGCGCAGCTGCCTGCGCAGCCCGTAAACGCTGTAGCTCTGATCCGAGTACTGCGTGGGGTGGGGCGGCGGCGGCAGGGTCGGCACCGGCGGCAGGCTCGGTGTGACATCCGGCAGCTTCTCCACCTGGACCTTGGCTTCGGCCTTTTCTTCACAGCCGGTGACGAAGGAGGACCCCAGAAGGGCCATTGCGCACAGGATTCGAGACAGCTTCTTCATGGGGCGTTCCAGATTTCCTTGCCTACAGCAGCGTGCACGGTACCACGCTGTACGATATGATCACAACCGCTCTGCTGCGCACAGCGGAGCACGCTTTTTAGCCTCTTCCGCCGCCGTCTTGAAGCCCGGTGGCGCCAATGGCGAGTTCGCGGCCGAGTAGGCGGCCCGGGCGGCTTCGCCACCGAGGGCGACCAGCGCCTCGAAGGCCAGGGCGGCCACATCCTGATCGGGGGCCCAGGCGCTCGGCTTGAGCCCGCGTTTGAGCACGTGCAGCAGCGGCCCCGCGGCGTCCTGGACGCACAGCCGCTGGGCATAGGTGATGGCGGCGCCGACGACCTCGGGCCACTCGTCTTCGTCCACCATGCGCGCCTTGATCAGGGGCCAGGCCGCGCGTGCGCGCGCCCGCGTCAGGTTGTTCACGGCCGCCGTCCGAACCTGCTGGTTGCGATCGCCCAGGGCCTCGCGCGCCAGCGCTTCGCCCTGGGGCATGCCCGCGGTGGCCTCGACGGCTGCCGCCCGCACCATCGACCAGCGGTCTTCGCGCACCCGCTGCACCAGGCTGTCGTAGGCGGAGGCGCGTCCGGCCAGGGCCTTGCTGGCGCTTACGCGCACGCGCGGATAGTCGTCTTCGAGGGCGGCCAGGGCGGTCGGCTCGAAGTCCTTGGCCGCCCGCGCCGAAAGCGCCTCCAGGGCCGCCCGGCGCAGCATCCAACGCTCGTCCTTGCGCGCCAGGGTCGTAAGCCAGCCGTCGATGCCCGGCTCGGAGGGCAGCAGGGCGGCGGTCGCCACCAGGCGCCAAAGATCGGCGAACTCCTTGGCCTGGGTGTGGCTCGCCGCCAGTAGCTGCCCGGCAAGCTCCCGCGCGCGGGGCGGTTCACTCACGCCGGCCAGGGCCAGCGCCACGGCTGCGCGCGCGGCGATCGGGGGGGCTTTTTCCTGGGCCACCCAGGCGGCCACCGCATCGAGTACCGCCGTGTCGCCGCGGCGGGCGCCCAGGGCCAGGGCTTCACGCAGGGCGGGCCGCTCGCTGCCGGCTTCGGCCGCGAGCGCCTCGAGCACCCTGGTCACCACGCGTTCGGGGGACCTGCGCGCCAGCTCCACCGCGATGGTGTCGCCCTGCTGCTGGGCGCTGGCGATGCGGGGCAAGAGGGTTTCGTAGCCCGCCTCGCCGCTGGCCAGCAGTAGCTCGATGGCGCGATCGCGCAGGTCGGCGACCTCGTCGTCGAGGGCCAGCACCAGCGTTTCGCGTGCGGTGGCCGAGTTCTTGGCGAAGCCCGCGAGCACCCGCAGGGCGCGCTTGCGCCCGCGCTCCGGCAGTCTCGGCCAGGCATCGTGCAGCGCCGGTGCGGCGCGCTCTTCGGGCAGGCTCGCGAGGATGTCGGCGGCTGCGCTGCCGTCTTTGCCGCCCTTGCCGAGCCGATCGACGAGGGTCGGCAAGCCCTCGCCAAAGTCCAGGTCGGTGAAAGCCTCGACCTCACCCAGCACGGCGAAGCCACTGTGGCCGCTGCCCTGCACGGGCTTGGTGGCTTCGAAGACGACCGACAGGCAGCGCCAGCTGAGAGGCTTGTCCGGCTGCACCCAGTAGCGGGTGCCGGGGGAGGGCTCATCGGGCAGCTCCACCAGGATGCGCGCGGCCGCGTCGTCGCCGGCCAGGACCAGCTGGGTGGGATAGGCCAGCCGCGCATTCTTCGGCGTGGTGCTGGGCCGCGGGGTGATGGCCAGGGCGCGGATCGGGAAGCCGCCGCCCTCGAAGACGAAGGTTGCGAACTCGCCGCGTCCGCCACCGCCGCGGCCCTCGGTCCAGTAGCTGCCCCCGTCGCCGTCGGTCAGGCTGCGCGGTGGCGCCCGCAGCACCGTCTCCGAGGCGCCGGCTTCGCTGGAGACCGCCCGGATGCGCAGGCCGTGGATGGTCGGCGGACCCGTGGGCCCCGGTGAGGCTTCGGTGGCGCGCAGCGTGACCGCCGGCGGCATGCCCTTTTCGACCCGGCCGATCGACACCGGGCGCAGGGTCAGGGAGGTCGGATCCACCGCGCGCGGGTAGAGCAGGGCGCGCTCCTGGCCGCAGATGCGCTGGGCCTCGGTGCGACGGGCCACGAGTACGTCGGGCAGGGTGTCGCCATCGCGGTCGGCGATCTCGATGACGTGACCCTGGCGTTCACCGGGGTCGCCGCGCAGGTCCAGAGCGCCGGCGAAGAGCACGGCGGGGCGGCCCTTGCGATCGCGGGTCACCACGGCGCCGGCAACGCGACCGCCGGGGCCCTCCACGCGCACCACCCCCACCGCGGCGCCGCCGCGCAGGCTCACGGCCTGGAAGCTGGCTTCGCTGGCGTTGGCGACCGGAAGCGTCGTCGTGGTCTTGCCGAGCTGCAGCACGGTGGCGGCGGCGGTGTCGGCGCTGGCAGCCTGGGCGCGCACTTCGAGGGCGATCGCGCGCGGCGGCGAGCCCAGGCTCGCCTCGAGCTTCAGCGGCAGCTTGTCGGCCCGGGCCCGTCCGGTCGCTGCACACAGGGCCAAAAGTGTGAGCGCAGCGACCACCGGTGCGCGTGCCACGCCATGGCTCGCGCGCTGCCAACTCGGTTGCGCTCTTCTGGTCCGCACAGCCAACTCCTTCGGGGGACCGGGAGCTTACGGCAGCCCGCACGCGGCCGCGACAGTCCAAGGGATGGTACAGAGGCCGTTGACACAATGTGTGTGCAAGTATACGGTTATGCGACACAGCCCCCCCCCCGGGATGCGGAGCCGAGCCGGAACGCAATCCTGGTGGCCCTGAAAATTCGGGAAGTCCCTCGCAACAAATTGGGCTCCCTGAACGTACTAATAGAAAGGCCAGCCGTCGTGCTGCGACCGAGTGTGCCAACGGTGCGTCACGGACACCGATCACGGGCGTCCCAGGAAGCGTTCCTCTTGCGTTTGCGACATGGCGCAGTGCCATGCCTGAAAAAAATTCACGCCTCTGGCCACTTAAAAGAATATGCCGAGCCCCAAGACAGTCAAAAACACCGCGGATTCGCCCAAGAGGGCGCGTGCGGGCGTGCGGGCGGGGCCTGGTACGAAACGTGCATCAGGATCGGGTGACGACCGGCGACGAGAGACTGCGCGTTCTCGTGTCGGCGTGCGAGCCCCCGCAAGGGCGGCGGCTCCGGCGCAGCGAGAGAGCGAGACGAAAAAACCACAAAAAACGCGCGAAGGGCGCGACGAAAACCGCGAACGCGGGAAGGGCGAGACGATGGCAAAGGTAGCGGCGACAAGGCGTGAGCCGCGGGCAGACCGGACGGGCAAGAAGGACAGCCGCGACATTCCAGTCGCGGTCGGGAAGCCGGCGGCAAAGAATGACACAGAAGCGGCGCTGAAGGCGTTGTCACGGGAGTCCGGGGGCGACACCACGCTCTCGAAGTACTTCCGCGAGATGGCACAGCATCGCGTACTCACTCCCCAGGAAGAGGTGGAGGCGGCGCTGACGGTGGAGCGCCTGGAGATCGCATACTGGGAGGCACTGCTCTCCTACGTACCGGCCTTCGAGACGGTGGCCTCGGTGCTCGAGCGCTGTCTGGAGGAGGCGGCTCCGGAGGTGGCCCAGCTGCGCAAGGTCGCGAAGCTGGCCAAGCGGGGCAAGCTCTCCAAGACCAGCCAGGGCAAGTGGGACAAGCTGTGCGCCACCCTGTCGGCGCGGCTTCGCACCGCCGACGGCGATCGTGCCTACGTGGCCGAAGCCCAGCAGGCGGTGGAGCGGCTGGCGGGCATGTATGCCGAGGAGCGCGACCTGGAGGGCGATGAGGTGCGGGTGACCGCCACCTTCAAGCGCTACCTGGCGGGCGTGCGCAAGGCCCAGTTCGAGCAGAACGCGGCCAAAAACCGCTTCGTCGCGGCCAACCTGCGGCTGGTGGTCTCCATCGCCCGTCGCTACAACCGCGGCCGGCTGCCCCTGATCGACCTGATCCAGGAGGGCAACATCGGGCTGATGAAGGCGGTCGAGCGTTTCGATCACACGCGCGGCTTCCGCTTCAGCACCTACGCCTCCTGGTGGATTCGCCACGCCATCAGCCGGGCGCTGGCCGACAAGGGCCGGGCGGTCCGCATCCCCGTGCACATGCTCGACACCTACAACCGCGTGGCGCGCGCCACCCAGGCCATCGCCACGCGCACCGGTCACCAGCCCTCCACCGCCGAGCTCGAAGAAGAGACCGGCATCTCGGCGGAGAAGCTGGAGAAGATCCGGGGTTACTGGGCGGAGACGCCCTTCTCCCTGGACCGTCCCGTGAACGACGAAGACGGGCGTAAGTTCATCGACTTCCTGGAAGAAGAGAACACGCCCGACCCCTACGAGAGTCTGCTTAGCCAAAGTTGGTCGGAGCAGGTTCAAAAGCTGCTCGAGACCCTGACGCCGATGGAGGCCCGCATCCTGCGTTGGCGCTTCGGGCTCGACGACGCCGACGAGCTCACGCTCAAGGAGATCGGCGACAAGTACAACCTTTCACGCGAGCGAATCCGCCAGCTCCAGGAGCAGGCGCTGGGCAAGATCCGGCGACAGATTCGCGAGTAAGAGTAGCCCGCAGGCGAGGGAGAGCTCGCCGAAGCAACATCCAAGCCCCCGGGAACAGGCGCTGTTTCCGGGGGCTTTTCTTTGTGCGGTTGGGGCGTGCGTTCGCAGGTGGGGGGGGCATAGTGTCGTAGTCCTGAACGTATCGCCGCGGAGCCGGGGCAAAAGACGCCGGGGGAAGAGCGAGCGGGCTTCCCGAATCGTGTGCTCATGCTCACACCGGGCACGAGGGACAACATCACCGCGTGGATCAGCGCATCCCTCTGAAGGCGGACCGTCGCGTTCTAATGCAACGCTGCAAAGGTGGCGCGGCGGTGCTGCTCGTTGCTGGCGTGGCGCTGCTCGCTCTCAGTAGAGAGGACGGGGCGCGCGGTGCGCCGAAGGGCAGTGAGCGTGCCGTGCTTCCGAACGACGACTTCCACGAGTTGCTGACTGAAGCTGACGAGCCGCATCGGGAGGTCTCGACGGCAGCACTGGAGCCGGCCGTCGAGCGAAGCAACGGAGCCTCTTTCGCAATATGGCAGGCTATCGCGGAAGAGGTGAACTTCGTGGTGTCGCCATACAGCATTCGCTCAGCGCTGGCCTGGTGTACCTGGCGTCGCTTCCGGGTAGCGGTCGGGACAGTCTGCGAACGAACCTTGCGTATCCAGAGCGTAATGAGGAGCTGGCGATTCAGCTGCTGGATCCGTCTGCACGAGCCACTGCCGCGGCACGTTTCGAGTCCGCCAACGCCGTGTGGGTCGCGCGACAACGCGCCTTGCGGCCGGCCTACCTAGACGCCGTGTCGCGGATCCTCCCAGCAGAGGTGCATTCGGTTGACTTCGCCGCTAACCCGAGGCGGGCTCAGCAAATGATCAATGCCTGGGTGTCCGACCGCACGCGGGGGAAGATTCCGGAGATTCTGAAAGGGAACGCCATCAAGAAGGATACGCGGGCCGCTCTGATCAACGCCGCGTACTTCTTCGGCAAGTGGAGGTCGCCCTTTGATCCGAAGCGAACGGCCCCCAGGCCGTTTCGAACTTCGCAGGGCGCGAGCGTCCAGGCGAAGATGATGATAGGTGCAGAATGCGGGGCCGTGTTCGGCGATGATCATCAGGCAGCAGTTGCCGGTTATGGCGATGGCTCCTCCATGGTTCTCGTCGTGGTTGTGCCGAAGCGGTGGCGAGAATTTCGATGGGATGCGGCGGCGTTTCGGCGCGTGTGGACCGGGCTCTACCGTGCCGACAAGGCCGAATTTGAGCTGCCGAAGTTCAGCCTCCGATCGCGCAAGGAACTCGGTCCAGTCCTGAGCGAACTCGAAATCGACGTCGCCGATCCGCACTTGCTTCAGGGACTGTTCACATCAAGCGAGAAGAACTTGATTGACGTCGCGCTTCACGAAGCGTTCATTCGCGTTGACGAGACCTCCACGGAAGCCGCCGCTGCGACTGCGCTTACGGATATACCCGAAATTGAGCATGAACCCGCTCCGGTTTTTCGCGTCGACAGGCCATTCTACTTTCTCCTCGCAGAACGCACCACGGGCCTCATCCTGTTCATGGGCCAGGTGACGGACCCGACGGCAGGGTAGTTGAGTCCGATGGCCGGCCGCGCAACAAGGATTTCCGCGGGGTCGCGTAGCCTCCTTGTCGCGTCTGCTGTCCGTTTCGCGCTGCTCGCCGCCGTGTTCGCTCTCAGCGTCACCCCCACCCACGCAACAACCATCGCCCGCACCGACCTCGCCGCGCTTGCGCGGGACGCCGACGCCGTCATTGACGCCGTCGTGGAGCGCACCGGCACACAAATGGCCTACAACGCGAGCACCTTCCCGTGGTCGCTGGCCCAGCTGCGCGTGCTGCGCTGGCTCGCGGGTGGTGAAGGTGATCGCGTATGGGTCCGTGACCCGGGCGCCGTCTGGTCCAATGGTGGGCGACCGCTGTCGGGCAGCGCTGTCTACAGCCCCGGCGAGGAGGTTGTCGTCTTCCTCGGCAAGGACGTGGGACCGTACTACCGCACCCATCAACTGGGCGCAGGTAAGCTCGTCGTGCGCCGTGATGGCGAGCAGGCGGTGGTCGAGCAGGATCTGCAAGACGTGTCGGTCTTGGTCGCCAGGCAGGCGCCCGCGCTTGCCGAGCCGCCTTTCGACGCGATCGTGCCCGGTCAGCGCAGGGTGGTCGGGCCGCTTTTGGACGTGCTGCAGGCGCTGCAAACCTTGCTCGGAACAGGGCGATGAGTTTCGGCCGGCTCCAGACGCTTTCAGTGGCGCTCACCGCGAGCGCGCTGTTCGCCACCTCGACCGCGCTCGCCTGGGAGCCGCTCGAGGACCCCAAGGAATTGGCGCCGCGCGCGGTAACGGCTCGCTTTGGTCGATTGCGCTCGCTTGGGTCCTCATTGCGTGGCCCGGGTTGCGGCGGTAGGCGTTCCCGGAACTTCTCCGGCCCCGCGCTGTCTCTCATGACAGCGGCGACGCCCGGCAGCCCATGCCAGTGCGGCGCACCAAGGAGGAGCCATGGCCAGCATTGATCTGGGCGGTGGTGGCGGCGGCAAGAAGGCTGTCGATGCCCACATTCCGCTGATTCCGTTCATCGATTTGCTCTTGTGCTGCGTGATGTTTCTGCTGGTGACGGCGGTGTGGAATCAGCTGGCGCGTCATGACTTGTCCCAGCAGGTACCCGGGGAGCGGGCGGTCGACGAGGTCGACGAGGAGCGCATCGGCCTGATCGTGCAGCTCACGGGGGAGGGCTATGTGGTTTCCACCAGCGCCGGCGACAGCGTTGCGATTCCCAGGGCCGCCGATGCCTATGATGCCGAGGCGTTGGCCGCGCAGCTCGGGCAATTTCGGCAACGCCTGCCGGCCGAAACGCCGTTGAACATCGCACCCGAGGATGGCGTGGTCTACGAACACGTCGTCGAGGTCATGGATGTTGCCGCAGGAGTGGGCTATGGCGCAATGTCGCTTGGCGGTGTCTGATGGAGTTGGGCTATCGACCCGCCGCGCGCGCTTCGTAAAAAGCCAGCGCCATCAGGTGGGCCAGGAGGTCGACGCCGGCGCTGGAGGAGCTTACGTGGGCGCGGCCGTCCACGGCGCGGTTGCGCTGCAGGCGCTGGCCGCCCGGGGGCAGGCGCGCCGGGCGCATCAGACGCTCGTCGTAGGCCGCATGGGGCGCGCGCTGGCGCAGCAGGCCGATGGTTTTGATGAAATTTTGGGTGCGCGAGGGCATCAGTTCGCTGCCGAGCCCGCCGTAGTGGGCGCGCTGCTCCCACAGGATCCAGGGCACGCCGCCGTCGCTGCGGAAGATGTAGAGCAGTTGATGGCGCTCGTCGCCGGTGCTCGTGCGCTCGGTGGTCACCGTTTTGTTGCGGATGAGGCCGCCGCTGGCCATGGCGCGGGCGGCGCTGAACTTTTTTTCTTTGGTGGTCGATTGGGTGGTGGTCTCGATGCGATGGACGGCGCGCAAGAGGACCAGGATGCTTTTGTAGGGCAGCTGGCTCGTCGGATCGTCGCTGAGCAGGACGGCGTCGGGGCCGAAGCTGAAGGCGCGCATGGCGGTCATTTCGTCGGCGGCGCGCACGGCGGAGAGGTCGCAGGCGTAGGCCGTGTGGCCGCGCCCGCGCAGGTGGCCGAGCAGGGTGATGGCGCGTTCGCGGTCGTCGGTTTGCAGTACCACCGCGGGCAGGCCGGCGTTGAGCTTGAGGCGCTCTTCGTAGGCGCTGCTGCCGAGGTCTGCCGCGAGCGCGACGGCCTCGTCGGCGATGGGGGTGGCGAGCGCGGCGATGGCGACGGCGAACATCGGATGCGTTGTCGATCGTACCGCCAATCGCGCCGCGGCGCTGGCGGCGGGCGTCTGCGGCCCGTGCGTGGTCAAAGCCGGCGTCGCTGTGTAGGCTTTGCACCCATGAAGGCCTTCACCGTCCGCTGCCGATCGTTGTTGCTGGCCGTGCTTCTGGCTTCGTCGGTCAGCGCCTGTGAGTCCGATCACACGGCCGGCTCGCGCGCCAAGATCCTCAGCAGTCACGGGCCGCGGGTGGCCGAGATCGTGGTCGATGATCTGGTGCGGCATCGCAAGGGGCTGCGCGCGGGGGCCAAGCGCATCTGGGCCGGCTTCGTGAAGGTGGAGGGCGAGAAGCAGGAGCAGGGGATGCGCCAGGCGATGAAGGTCCTGCGCAGCCCCAAGCGCGGCGTGCGCGAGTTGGTGATTTCACCGATGAGCTTTCTGGCGGCGGTCAATACCGACGGCGTGGTGATCGCGCGCAATGCCGAGCCCGATCGCATGAAGGGCATGAACCTGGCCAAGCTCTTTCCGGTGGTCCAGGGCGCGCTGGACGGGGAGGGGGGGTATCAGATCGGTGAGTTCAAGAGCCTCGAGAAGGGCGGCGATCCCTCGGTGACGGTGCTCATGGCAGAGCCGGTGAAGTTCGAGGAGCGCGTGGTCGGTGCCCTGGTGCTCGGCATTCCGCTATGGCGGCTGCAGCAGCGCCTTAGCAAGCAGTTGCAGATGGAGGCCGCCGGTCAGGAAAAGGGGGCGGTGATCTGGGTTTACATTTACCGGGGCGATGAGCTGCACCACCACGGCACGCCGCGGGATCTGAATCAGATCGTGCCCGACGCGGCGACGCGTAAGGCGGGCTTTGCCAGAAGTCCCGGGGGCTTCACCGGCTCGGCGGTGCAGTTCAGCTTCTGGTACGCCTACGGCGTGCGGCCGCTTCGGGTGCTCGGCGATGACATCGGCGCCATCATCTTTCGGATGGATCCGAGCTCGAGTTGACGACCGCGGTCAGCAGGACTTCGAGGGCCTGCTCGGGGCCGAGTTCGAGCTGCCAGGGGCCCGGTCGCGCGGGCTCGGCGATGGCCCGACGCAGGGCGCCGAGGAAGATCGGGCGCGGCCAGGGCTCGGCGCCGAAGCGGGCCAGGTGTTCGGTGTGGACCTGGCAGTCGACGAAGTGGAAGCCCCAGGCCGCCAGGTTGCCGAGCAGGGTGACGGTGGCGACCTTGGAGGCGTCGTCAACGCGTGAGAACATGGACTCGCCGCAGAAGCTCGAGCCGATGGCGATGCCGTAGAGGCCGCCGACCAACTCTCCGTTCAGGTAGGTCTCGATGCTGTGGGCGTAGCCGCGCCGGTGCAGAGCGGCAAAGCCCTGCTTGAGCTCGTCGGTGATCCAGGTTCCGTCCTGGCCGGGGCGCGGGGCGGCCGCGCAGGCTTCGATGACACGGTCGAAGGCGCTGTCGGCGCGCACCTCGAAGTCGCCCGCGCGGATGCGACGGCGTAGGCTACGACCCACGTGGACGCGCTCGATGGGCAGCACGAAGCGCGGGTCGGGGGAGAACCACAGAAGCGGTAGGTCTTCGTGGGGCCAGGGGAAGATGCCCTGGGAATAGGCGAGCACCAGGCGCTCGGGGCTGGCGTCGCCGCCGACGGCCACCACGCCCTCGGGCGAGGCGCCCTCGGGTGGTGGAAAGACCAGGTCGTCGGTCAGCATGTAGACCGGCATGGCACCAGTTTAGAGCGGCGGTCGCTTTGAAACCACGGTAGATTCGCGGGTTTAGCGGGCCCGGGGCAGCGCTGCTTCGCCGCGAAGTAGCTTGGCTACGACGTCGGCACCGCAACGGCACGCGGAACCCGCCATGCCTCGCGGCTTTGCGGCGGTTTCAAAGCGACCGCCGCCCGGGCGCACTCCGGGCGCTCTTGCTCGCGTCGTTACTCGACCTCGAAGAGGCAGTTGGCGCTGCAGCCATCGCCCGGTGTGGTGTTGCCGTCGTCACAGCCTTCGGTCGGCCTGTCGACGATGTTGTCGCCGCAGACCTCCAGCGTGCAGTCGGGGCGGCAGCCGTCGCCGGTGTCGGCGTTGCCGTCGTCGCAGTCCTCGCCGACGCCCATGATGCCGTCGCCGCAGACCGAGCCCTCGAGCCGGCAGGTGGCGCTGCAGCCGTCGTCGTTGACGTTGTTGCCGTCGTCGCATTGCTCGGTGAAGTGCAGGATGCCGTCACCGCATTCGGCGACCTCGCTCTTGCAGGCCGAGCTGCAGCCGTCGCCGCTGACGTTGTTGCCGTCGTCGCACTCTTCGGCGCCTTCCTTCGTGCCGTCGCCACATTCGGTGATCAGGGTGCAGGCGTTGCTGCAGGTGTCGGCCGGGTTGGTGTTGCCGTCGTCGCACTCCTCGCCCATGTCGGTGTCGAGGAAGCCGTCGCCGCAGACCTTGAGGGTGCATTCCATGCCCATCGTACTGCCCGGGGCTCGGCAGTCGTCGCCGCCGTCGCACTCCTCGACGCCGCCGATGCGCAGGTCGCCGCAGTAGTTCGCGCACAGGCAGATGGTGGTGCACCCCGCCTTTCCACCGCACTGCACGCCCGGGGCATTGGGGTCGCACTCTTCGCCAGCGGCGGTGTCGACTATCATGTCGCCGCACTCGGTCTCGATGGTGCACGACGCGCTGCAGCCGTCATAGTTGACGTTGTTGCCGTCGTCGCATTGCTCGCCGAGCTCGACCAGTCCGTTGCCGCACTCGGTTTCAATGTTGCAGGCGTTGTCGCAGCCATCGCCGACGATGAGGTTACCGTCGTCGCATTGCTCGCCCAGGGGCAGGTCCAGGTTGCCGTCACCGCACCTGGGTAGCGTGCAGTTGGCGTTGCAACCGTCGCCGGAGGTGATGTTGCCGTCGTCGCATTCCTCGACGCCCTCCTGCAGACCGTCGCCGCAGACGCTCTCGAGCGTGCAGAGATTGCTGCAGCCGTCGCCCGAGACCGGCACCAGCAGGTCCGGGTCCACGCCGTCATCGCACTCCTCGCCCGGGTCGATGAAGCCGTCGCCGCACTCGATGCGGATGGTGCAGTCGGCCAGGCACTTGCTCTCGGCGTCGCCGTTGTGCGGCGCCGGATCCTCGGGGTTGATCTCCGGATCGCCGTCGTCGCACTGCTCGTTGCCGTCGACCTGGCCATCGCCGCAGACGCAGGCGATGACGACGCGCACGGTGGCGTCGTCCTGGATGCCGCCGCCCAGGTCGGCGGTGTAGGTGAAGGTGTCGATGAAGCCGCAGCTCTCGCCCTCGGGCGCGTCGTAGGTGCACTCGAATTCGGTGCAGGTGACGGTGCCCTGGGTGTCGGTGGTGTCGGTGTCGACGATGCGCTTGACCGGGTCGGTGCAGGCCGACTCGCTGAGCGTGTCGTTGGCCAGCACGTCGATGACGGTGCCCGTCGAGTTCTTCGCCACCGTGGTGCGGTCGTCGCGGGCGACCGCCGGTTGGTGGCAGTAGGCCAGCTCGCCGTCGCCCACCGCGGTGTTGCAGCTGGTGCCGGCCACCGCGTCCGAGCAGTCCGTGTCCTGGCTGCAGACGCGGGCGAAGAGCTGGCAGGGTTCGGAGGCCGACTTGACGCACATCACGAAGGCGGCGCCGTCGGCCGCGGTCTCGGCCGCGCGTCCGTATTGGGTGTAGGAGGTGCCCACCGAGCCGAGATTGAAGAGTTCGCCGGGTAGCGCCGACAGGTCCACCAGCGGCGGATCACTGGTCAGGGCCGGGTCGTAGAAGCGGAAGTAGAGGTCGTCGCTTGGGCTGTCGGGGGTGTTGAAGACGCCCACCATGTTCTCGCCCGGGACCGTGAAGATGGCGTCGAGCGCGTCGCTGGTGCCAACCGCCCAGCCCGAGGCGCTGGCCGTGGTCTCGAAGCTGGTGCCGCCGACCGGTTCGATGCTGCCGTCGAGGGCGCGCTCGCGCAGGAAGACCACCACGCTCTCGGTGCCCTGGTCGTCGTCGACCACGTAGAGGTCGCCGTCATCACCCACGGTCATGCCCGCTGGAATCGCCAGGCCGGTGAGTTCTTCCTGGAAGTCGGTCAGCGGGCCGTACATGGCCTCGGTGTAGTCCGAGGGGACTTCGGTGAGGACCACCTTCTGGCCCGACACGGTCAGGAAGAGGAAGTGCCCCGTGAAGGGGTCGTAGGCGGCGCCGACCACGGTCTCGCTGCCGCCGAAGGGCCGAATGTAGGGCACATAGTCGGGGCTCAGGGCTTCGATGGTGCCGTCGGGCTTGAAGATGGTGCCGTCAGCGCCGGCCGTGGTGCTGTTTTGGTCGATCACGGTGCCGTCGAGGCACAGCTCGATGGGCGCCTTGTTGCCCTCGGAGGCCTTGTAGCCACCGAATGACTTCTTGGCCGGGTCGTAGATCAGGCCGGCCGGGTCGACGTTTTGGATGTTGAAGGTGCGCACGGCGACGAACTCGATCACCGGGGCGCACACGCTCGCCGCGTCGGGCTCGTTTGTGCAGCGGTAGAGGGGGTCGACCAGGCAGTCGCTGCAGCCGTCTTCGGCCACGGCGTTCATGTCGTCGCACGCCTCGAGGCCCTGGACCAGGCCATCGCCGCACTCGATGGTGCCGCAGGGGCTGCCGGCGTCGGGGCAGGCGTAGCCCCACTCCAGCTGGCAGTCGGTGTCACAGCCGTCGCTCGCATCCACGTTGCCGTCGTCGCACTGCTCGGCGCCCTCGACCACACTGTCGCCGCAGGTGGTCATCTCGCAGGCGGCACCAGGGGTGGGGCACTTGAAGCCGACTTCGACCAGGCAGCTGTCGTTGCAGCCGTCGCCGGTGTCGAGGTTGCCGTCGTCGCACTGTTCGTCGCCCTCGACGGCGCCGTCGCCGCACTCGGTCAGGCGGCAGGGCACGTCCGCGCCGGGGCAGACGTAGCCCTTTTCGATGTGGCAGAGGATGCTGCAGCCGTCGCCGGACTGCTGGTTGCCGTCGTCGCACTCCTCCAGGCCGGCCCGGAAGCCGTCGCCGCAGGCCGCGGCGGTGCAGCTCGCGCCGCTGCAGTCGTAGCCGTCTTCGATGCTGCAGGTGGCGCTGCAGCCGTCGTCGTTGGCCACGTTACCGTCGTCGCATTCCTCGGCGGCCGGATCGATCTCGCCGTCGCCGCACAGCACGCAAGACAGGTTGGCGCCCAGGCACACCCAGGGCATCACCACGCGGCACTGGTCGTCGCAGCCGTCGGTGGCGTTGGCGGGCGTGGCCAGGTGGCCCTCGTCGCATTCCTCGCCGGGCTCGATGACGCCGTTGCCGCATTGCACGCAGTCGAAGCCCGCGAAAAAGCAGTTGTAGCCGTCCTCGACCGTGGAGCAGTCGGCGCTGCAGCCGTCGCCGCCCACGGTGTTGGAGTCGTCGCACATCTCGTCCAGCTCTTTCTTGCCGTTGCCGCACTTGGAGCAGCCGATGTGGGTGCCGTCTCCCTCTTGTTTGCAGACATAGCCGTCCTCGACAGTCAGGCAGTTGCGGCTACAGCCATCGCCGCCGACGGGCACGTCGAAGGTCGGGTCGATGCCGTCGTCGCAGGCCTCGCCGGTCTCGAGGATGCCGTTGCCGCAGCGGGTGCACTCGCCGCCATCGGGCGGGCAGTTGAAGTTGGCGTCGATCATGGTGCAGTCGGCGGCGCAGCCGGCGGCGTCGATGGGGGAGGGGCCCTCATCGCATGCCTCGATTTGCTGCACCACGCCGTCGCCGCAGCGACCGCACTCGAAGCCGAAGACCGGGCAGCTCCAGCCGTCGGCGGTGTTGATCTCCTGGCAGTTGTTGACGCAGCCGACGCCGTCGGCCAGATCGCCTTCATCGCAGGCCTCGAAGGCCGTCGGCTGGCCGCTGCCGTCCACCGCCAGCACGTCCCTGACGCCGTTGCCGCATACCGAGCAGAGCTGACCCTGGGTCAGACAGGTGGCGCCCGCCTCGAGCTGGCACTGATTGCTGCAGCCGTCGCCGCTGACGAAGTTGCCGTCGTCGCAGACCTCGACGCCTTCGATTGTGCCGTCGCCGCAGAGCGTGCAGGCGCCGCCGCTGGGGTCGCAGACGTAGCCGGGTTCGACGGCCTTGCAGTTGAAGGTGCAGCCGTCTTCAGAGGCGGTGTTGCCGTCGTCGCACTGCTCTTGCCCGGCGACCACGCCGTCGCCGCATTCGATGCAGGCCTGGCCGGCTTCGCCACAGGCGAAGTGCTCTTCGATGCTGCGACAGTCGGCTGCGCAGCCATCGCCGCCGACCGCGTTGCCGTCGTCACAGACCTCGTTGAGGGCGATGATGCCGTCGCCGCAGAGCTCACAGGGAAGACCTGCGATGGGGCACACCCAGTCGCCTGACTCAAAGTTACAGTCCGCGTCGCAGCCGTCGCCGTTGCTGCGGCCGCCGTCGTCGCATTCTTCGGTGCTCTCCACGATGCCGTTGCCGCATTGCTCGCAGTCGGCGCCCGGCACCGGGCAGGCGAAGCCGTCTTCGAGCTCGCAGGTCGCGGAGCAGCCGTCGCCGTTCTGGTCGTTGCCGTCGTCGCAGCCCTCGCCGTCCTCGACCTGGCCGTTGCCGCAACGCCGGGGACCCACGGGCACGATGGCGTCGGGCTCTTTGCCGGCGTCGACCACGTCGGTCGTCCCCGGGTCGGGGACCGAGGCGTCTCCTTCGCCCGTGTCGCCGGCATCGCCCATGTCGGGGTCGGGAGAGGTATCGTCTCCGCTACTGCAGGCGAAGAGGGCGACGGAAAGAAGACAAGTGAGCAACAGCGAGCTGGGCGTACGCACGGTTCGACCTCCAGGGCTGCGCCGCATCCCCCAGACTGGGACGGGTCGGCGGCCAACGTCTGGAGGAATTCTGGACGAAAACCGCTTGCAATGAAACGGTAAAATTCTTGTAAGATTGTGTGTTGAGAGGTGAACGATTGCAGTGTGGCTGGCCAGCCGGATACGATCCGGGCGTGATGGCCTGGTTCTTTTGGCCGCGATTTTCTGCTTCTTCGCGCAGGTGATTTCACAGCGTTCGGGCCATTCACGCGGTGATGGGCCGCGCGATGGACGCCGGGCCCTTGGCAACTTGGGATAACTGACATGCTCTTGGACTCGAGTAGGGGATACCGCGGCGGCCCGATTGGCTGCCGCAATGGCGTTTTCGTCGTGGGGGTCCTGGCGGCCGCGCTGGCGAGCTCGATGCTGGCCTCGGGGGCGCGCGCGGAGGGCACCGCGCAGCTGGGTGCCAACCAGGACGTGATCGAGACCACCCAGATCAAGGTGGACGTGCTCAACGTCGGCGAGGTGATCAACATCGTCGCCGGCAACGACTCGACCGCCTCGGACGCCACCACCGCCGTGGTGGTGGAGGTGCTCGATCCGACGGGCACCGCGGTGGCCGGATCGCCCTTCGCGATCTACGACGGGCGGCCGGGTTGGCTGGGACAGCCCGACGTGGTGCCCACGGCGGCAGACATCGCGGCGATGCCCCAGGGGCCGCTGCAGGTGACGGCGGCCATGGTCGGGACCTACTCGCTGAGCTTCGACAACCTGCGGGTCTTTAGCGGCAATAACGCCGACATCAACCGGGTCATCGATCCCCTGGACATCACGGTGACGCCCAATGCGGCCACGGCGGTGGATCCGGCCAATCCGCCCGGCAGCTTCGGCCGTGTGCACAGCAACCGCTGGCGTCTCAACGCCCATAGCTTCGACGAATCGGCGGCCACCGACGCCGCTTTCTTCGTGCTGACGCCCACCGGTCCCGACAGCGACTTCACCTGGAAGCTGCAGTTCGCGGGCTTGGCGGGCTTCTTCTACGAGGTCACGGGCAACGACGTCGGGCTGCCGGCACCCAACTCCGGCGTGTCCGAGGATCAGCGGGACGTTTCGGGGCCGCGGGCGCTCTACCCCGTGTACTTGAACGTTCCCGAGACGGCCCAGGGCGGCGACCCGGTGCCGACGCTGACGGACTTCGTGGCCGGCGGCCCCGCCGACCTCTGCACCTGCAGCATCGGCGGCCTCGAGTCGCAGTTCATCTTCGAGTCGAGCAGTGAGGGCGTCTACGAGATCGTCATCGACGTCGACAAGGATGGTGAGTTCGATCCGGCCGCTGGCGACGTGCTGCTCAAGGGCGTCACGGTGTCGGGGGAAAACGTGGTCACCTGGGACGGTCGCGACAACTTCGGCGCCGACGTGGGCCCCGGCTCCTACCAGACCCAGCTTTCCGTGCGTCTGGGTGAGTTCCACTTCGTGGCCAACGATATCGAGACCTCGAAGCCGGGTCTGCGCATCTTCGGCGTCAACCCGCCGTTGCCCGCCACGACACCTACCTCGGCCAACATGCTGTGGGACGACACGCGCATCAACGAGAGCCTGGCGTTTTACGACGCAAGCGGGGCGTTGCTGCAGAACGTCACCATCGATCCCGCCCACCGCAGTATGCCGGCATCGACGCTTGCGACCGGCGGTCTGGCCAGTGGTGATCCAGGCGACGAACCGGTCTGCGGTGGAAACTCGCACTGCTGGGGCGGGTTCACGGACGCACAGGTGACGCTGTCGAATGGCAGCAACGAGATCGCCAGCCCCGGCAACTACCGCTACATCGACACCTACGTCTTTTTCAAAGAAGCCGTGCTGACCACCGCGGCCTGCGTCGTGGCCGCCGAGGCCGACCCCGATGGCGACGGACTGACCAACTTCCAGGAGTGCGACGGGCCCATCTTCACCGATCCCAACTCGGCCGACAGCGACGGCGACGGCCTGAGCGACGGCGCCGAGTTGGGTGGCAACGTGCAGACCGATCCGCTCAACCCCGACAGCGACGGCGACGGCCTGCCCGACGGCGTCGAGGACCAGAACGGCGATGGCAGCTTCGATCCGGGCGAGACCGATCCGACCAACCCCGACACCGACGGTGATGGCCTCGAAGACGGCGTCGAGGACGCCAACGCCAACGGCATGGTCGACGAGGGCGAGACCGACCCGACCAACCCCGACACCGACGGTGACGGCCTGCCCGACGGCGTCGAGGACGCCAATCAAAACGGCATGGTGGACCCCGGCGAAACCGATCCGACCAAGGCCGACACCGACGGCGACGGCCTGCCCGACGGCGTCGAGGATGCCAACGCCAACGGCAGCGTCGACGCGGGCGAGACCGACCCGGCCGACCCCGACAGCGACGGCGACGGCCTGCCCGACGGGCTCGAGGATGCGAACCACAACGGTCGACGCGATCCCGGCGAGACCGATCCGACCAACCCCGACAGCGATGGCGACGGCCTGGCCGACGGTGATGAAGACGCCAACGCCAACGGCGTGATCGACGACGGCGAGACCGACCCGAATGCCGCCGACAGCGATGCCGACGGCCTGAGCGACGGCCTGGAGCGCGGCATCGACGCGTCGGGCAATCCGATTCCCAACGCCAATCGGACCGATCCCCTGGTTCGAGACAGCGACGGCGACGGCTTGCTCGACGGTGAAGAGGACGAAAACAAGAACGGCACCCGCGAGGACGACGAGACCGATCCCAACGAGGTCGACACCGACGGCGACGGGCTCGGCGACGGCATCGAGGTGGGCGTCGATGGCGATGGCGATCCGATCGATCGGGCGACCAAGACCAATCCGCTCGATCCCGATACCGACGGCGACGACCTGCCCGACGGCGTCGAGGACGAAAACCGCGATGGCGTCTATCAGCAGGGCGTGGAGACCGACCCCACCGACGACGACAGCGACGGCGACGGCCTGCTCGACGGCGACGAAGACAAGGACCACGACGGCGCCCTCGACGACGACGAGACCGACCCGCGGGATGCCGACACCGACGGCGGCGGCGAACCCGACGGCTCGGAGGTGAACATCACGGGTCACGATCCGCGCGACCCCAGCGACGATCGTCCGCCCAACGTCGCCCTGGTCGGCGGTGGTTGCAAGTGCGGCATCGCGCCGGCGCCCCATGCGGGCATGAGCGCGGGACCCTGGGCGCTTGCCTTTGGACTTCTCTTTGGCTGGCGCGTCCGGCGCAAGCGGCGCAGACGACAGGCGCCAGCGGCAAACCAGCCTTCATGCAGTAGTAGTGAGCGTTGACCCCGAATCGGAAGACGACACATGAACCGCTTGACGAATCCTTATCTGGCTTCGCTTACGTACCTCTGTCTGCTGCTCGGCGCGCTTTTGGGCTTCGGCCCACGCGTCCAGGCCCAGGCTGAACCGATCGGCTTCCCGGTCGATAACTTCAAACCTGCGGCCAGCGCCCGCGGCTTCTGGGTGACCGAAAACGGCACGTTGCTGGGACACCTGCATCCGTCGGTCAACCTCTATGCGCACTACGCATCGCGGCCGCTGCAGCTGATCAACACCGACACCGGCGATCGCCAGCAGGAGTTGATCAAGGATCGCCTGAACCTGGATCTGCTGATGGCGATGGGCTTCTTCGACATCCTGGAGCTCGGCGTCGCGGTGCCGGTCACGGTGCTGCAGGACACCGGGAGCCTCAGGCTGCTCGACCGCCCGGTCGGCGACGACGCGGGCGCAGGCCTGCGCGACATTCGCATCATTCCCAAGATCCAGGTCGCCGCAGCCACCGACAACGTGGTGGCCCTGGCGGTGGCCTTGCCGATCTCGGTTCCCACCGGCGACCCCCAGAACTTCCTGGGCAACGACGGGGTGACCTTCTCGCCCACCCTGATCCTCTCGGCTGACACCGATTACTTCGACTGGGCGATCAACGCCGGTTACCGCCTGCGCAAGGATCAATCGGTCAACTTCAGCCTCGAGCAGGAGACCGTCGCCATCGACGACGAGGTCTTCGGCTCCATGGGCATGAAGATCGCGTTTGTGCCGGAGGTCTTCGAGCTGGTCGGCGATGTCTTCGTGTCGACCTCGATCAAGGAGCAGGACATCGAGGAGATCCCGGTGGAGACCATGGGAGGCATACGCCTGTACCTGGGTCCGGGGCTGCTGGTGCATGCTGGCGGCGGTGCGGGCCTCACGCGCGGCATCGGCGCACCCGAATTCCGGGTGCTCGCGGGCGTGGGTTACGAATACGGCCGCGACCCCGATCCCGACAAGGACGGCATCCTGACCGAGGTCGACAGCTGTCCGATGGATCCCGAGGACTTCGACAAGTTCGAAGACGCCGACGGCTGTCCCGAGCCCGACAACGACAAGGACGGCGTGCTCGATCCGTCCGACAAGTGTCCGCAGGTGCCCGAGGATCGCGACGGCTTCGAGGACACCGACGGCTGTCCCGACACCGACAACGACAAGGACGGCATTTTGGATCCCGAGGACGGCTGTCCGATGGATCCGGAGGACGTGGACAACTTTGAAGACACCGACGGTTGCCCCGACGCCGACAACGACAAGGACGGGCTGCCCGATACCACCGACAAGTGTCCGATGGATCCGGAGGACGCCGACCAGTTCGAAGACGAGGACGGCTGCCCCGACCCCGACAACGACAAGGACGGCATCCCGGACGCCACCGACAAGTGTCCCAACGATCCGGAGGACATCGACAACTTCGAGGACACCGACGGTTGCCCCGATCCGGACAACGACAACGACGGCATCCTCGACCCCAACGACAAGTGTCCGATGGAGCCCGAGACGGTCAACGGCCACAAGGACGACGACGGCTGTCCGGATGAGGCCAAGGGACCCGTCCAGATCAAGCACGGCAAGATCACGACCCCGCCGGTCTTCTTCGCGACCGGCAAGGACGTCATTTTGCCCAAGAGCTTCCCGATTCTGGAAATGGTCGCCCAGACCTTCAAGGACAACCCCTGGGTCAAGCGGGTACGCATCGAGGGTCATACCGATGACCGCGGCAACGACAACTATAACCTCGAGTTGAGTCAGCGGCGCGCCGCCAGCGTGATGCGCTTCCTGCTCGAGCGTGGTGTCGAGGCCGAGCGGCTCGAGAGCGCCGGCTACGGCGAGACCCGTCCCATCGCGTCGAACAAGAAGTCGAAGGGGCGCGCCAAGAACCGCCGCGTCGACTTCGTCATCCTCGATCCGCCCCAGTCGCAGAACGAGGTGCAGATCGAGCCGTAGGCCGCTGTGGCCAGTCGGCCAGGGCGATCGGCACAGGGCTTCGGCCCCCCGTCGGTCACCTGGCCGGCCGTCCGGGGTGCGGCCGGGTGGCTCAACTCAGGGCGACGATCTCCATGTCACGGGCGCCACGGGGTGCCGGCACGCGGACCTCGTCGCCCAAGTGGCAGCCGAGTAGGGCGCGACCCAGGGGCGCCGCTGTGGTCACGATCAGCACGCTCTGGCCCGCGGTCCCTAGGCGTTCGCCACCGGCGGCGGGCGCCAGAAAGTAGTGCCGTACGGCGCCGGACTCCGGCTCCTGCAGCGTGACCAGGGCCCCGAGGGCGATGGGATCGCTCTCGCCGAAGTCGCGTAGTACGAGCTTGCTGAGCGCGAGATGTGCGTGCTCGAGGGTCGCCACGCGCTCGGCCAGACCGCGCGCCAGGTAGGTGGCCTCGATGGCGCGCGTGTCCTTGTCGTTTTCGGGGCGGGCCTCCTCGTGGGTGGCGCCGGCCTGCACATCTTTCTGGCTGCCCATGGCGCGCTCGAGTTCGGCCTTCACGCGGGCGCGCAGCTGCTCGAGAACGGCGGCCTTGTCGATTGTCTGGGGCGACGGCATGGCGCTGAGCAGTATAGGGCCAAGCACCGAAAATGCGCCGCACGGCATCTCTAGGACAAGCAAGGCCCCCGGCGTCACCGGCCTCATGAAGGAATCTTCAGTCCGCCCAGGGTTCGTGCCAGCGCATCGACCAGCGTGCCGAACTTTCATCGAATTCGATCACTTCCACTTTCACGTCGGTCGCGCCGCTGGCCTGCACCACGCCCTCGAAGTAGCCGGCGTTGATGTCGGCGAGTTCTGCGCACATCACCGGATAGGAGCGCAGGGCCAGCTCCGCCCGGCCCGTTTCCAGGGATGCGACCTTCAAGGTCCCGCTGTCCCGGAACTGTCGCCAGCCCGGTGCCATGCGTTCGACCGTCCAGTGCGTATCGCCCTTTTTCACCATCGAGGCGTAGGTTGAGGCGAAGTCTCGCTGCGCTCCGGACAGCCCCAGGAAGCGCCAAACGTTGCCTTCCACGTGGGGCTCGAGCAGGCGCCCGAGCATCAGCGTGAGGTCGCGAAAGTCGCTCTCCGGATACCACAGCCCCGCTAGGACGCGCTCCTGGAAGTAGCGCTCGAGATGGGGCGGCAGGTTGTTGCGGTCGATGGCGCCCGAGGCGCGCAGGGACTTGACGACGAAGACGAGTTGGGAACCCTTGATCCGCGACATGTACTGCTCCGCGGGCTGTGTGCCGTATATGCGATCAGGTTAACACACCGAGCGTGGCACTTCGATGTGGGTGTAACGCGCCTTGGGCGCGGCCTTTCAATGCACGGCCTTCTTTGGTTATTGCTGCCCGTGCTCGCCATGCGCCCTTTCGACCGGCGTTTCAGGCAGCGGCGTGGCCGGCGTCTGGCGCTGCAGTGCCGACGATGCCAGTAGCAGCGCTTGCAGCTCGTTGGGATCGTCGGCCAGGCGCAGTCGCTCGAGCAGACGTGTTTCGCCCACGAGCCAGGCGATGGAACGCATGAGCTGCAAGTGAATGTTGCGCTCGCTGGGCGGGCCCAGGATGACGATGAAGATGTCGACCGGGCGTCCGTCGGGGGCTTTGTAATCGATGGCCTTGGCGGTGGTGAACAGGCCCACATGGGTGCGCCGGGCTTCGGCCAGGCTGGCGTGGGGTAGGGCCAGGCCGTGCCCTGCCGCGGTGCTCTGAGCCCGTTCACGGGTCCACAGGGCCTGTTCGATGCCCTCGGCCGTGGCGTCGTCGACCACGCGGGCGAAGCGGGCTGCGATGTGATTGAAGAGCACTTGCTTGCTCATGGCCGGCAAGCGCGCTTCCAGGCATTCGCCCTCGATGAAGTCGTCGATGCGAATGCCGCCATCGGCGGCGGGCTCGTGCCAGTGGGTTCTGTCGACCAGCCGCCGCGGCGCCTTGACGCGCAGGGCCGAGCAGGCCGCAAGGCGCATCAGTCGGTCCGCGGCGCTGCCGCGTAGCTGGGTCCAAATGCGCATCTCCGGCGGCGCTCCCAGGATCAGCAGATCGTGCTGCGCGCTGAGCGCCGCGATTGCGCTGGCCGCATCCTTGCCGCCCACTACTTGACTCTGAGTTTCGACCGTGCACAGCTCGCGCATTTGATCCAGGTAGGCGTTTTCGCGCGCTCTCGTGGTTTCGGACGCCGAATCCGGCACGAAGCGGGCAAAAGTTAACTCTGCGTCATGGTATCGCGCCATCTGATCGGCGGTCATGGCCACCAGGGCGTCGTGGGGGCCGGGCTCGGCGAAGGCCAGGATGCTACCGACCGAGCGCGAGCCGACGTCCTTGAAGAGCGCCAGGTTGCAGGAGAGGTGGTCGACCAGCCAACCCAGGGGATTGAAGGGCAGCACACCCCGCTCGGTGCGCCCGCGCCACTCCATGACCAGCCACTCGCAGTGCACGCGTCGCGAGATCTCGTGGATGGTGCGGATGTGGTCGTGGGTGGCGACGGCGTCGAAGACGATGTCGTGGGCGCGCGTGTGGGCCAGCTTGCGGATGCGCCGTGAGAGCGAACCGACCACGGGGTCTTCTTCGATGGGAAGGTCGAGGGCGACCTGCTCGGGAATGTCACGAATGTGCACGACCTCGATGCGCGCGCGGCCACCCAGGGCATCGCCCACCTCGGCCAGGGCCTCGGCGCCGTGGGCTCGCCCCAAAAGCGGCACCACCACGGCGGCCTTTTCGGGCAGCACCAGGTGCTGCTGCGGTTCGGGTGCTGCCAGAAGTTCCCGGCGCGGCCCCAGGATGCCCATGACGCCGCGTCGCTCGGTCTTGTGGCGGCCGTAGAGGAAGAAGAGCAATAGCCCCATAATCGCGACCGAGGTCAGCGCCAGCACCGTCAGCGCGCCCAGCATGGTCAGCAGCGCCAGCGAGACGACCACGCCCAGCACCTGCACGTAGGGGTAGAGCGGCGAGCGGAAGGCCGGCTTGTACCACTGGGCCGAACTCTCGCGTAGAGCCAGCACTGCCACGTGCTCCACCATGTAGCCCACGATCATCAGGCAGCTGGCCAGCTTGGCGATGCGCTCCACATCCAGCAGCACGATGGCCACCGCCATCAGCGCCCCGGTCAGGGCGATGGCGGGCATCGGCGTCATGAAGCGCGTGCTCAGGAAGTGCAGCCAGCCCGGCATCAGGTTGTTGCGGCTCATGGCGAAGGGGAAACGCGACGCTGCCAGCAAGCCCGAATTGGCCATGGAGGTCATGGTCACCACGCCCAGGATGGCCGCGGCGAGCCCGCCGTAGTACCCGCTGATGGCGTCGGCGAGCGTGTAGATCGGGTGCAGGTTGCCGCGCAGCTCCGACAGCGGCACGTTGCCCACCAAGATGAAGGTCACCACCGAGTACAGCAGCGTGACCACCCCCAGCGAGATCAGGATCCCCAGTGGCAAGTTGCGCCCGGGGTTTTCCACCTCCTCGGCGATGGCGGCGATCTTGGTCACCCCCGCATAGGAGATGTAGACGAAGCTGACGGCGGTGAGAAAGCCGCCGATGCCATGGGGTAGCGTCGGCTGCGGCTGCTGGGATGAGAACGTGAGGCTGCCGCGCACGATGAGCGCTGCCAGGGCCACCAGGACCACCACCACGACCACGGTCTGCACCTTGCCGACCTTGCGCACGCCCAGCAGGTTGAGCGCCACGACCACGACGAGCAGGCCGAGGGACACGGGCTTGAGCGAAACCGTCGTCAGCACGCCCAGGTAGGCGCCGAAGCCGAAGAGCGCGAAGGCGGACTTGAGCAGCAAAGACAGCCACAGGCCCAGGCCCATGATGGTGCCCGCCAGGGGCCCGAATGTGCGGTCGACGTAGATGTAGGTGCCTCCGGACTCCGGCATGGCCGTCGCGAGCTCGGCCTTGGAAAGCGCGGCCGGTAGCACGGTGAGGCCGGCGACCAGATAGGCCAGCCAAACCCCGGGCCCGGTCATCCTCACCGCCACGCCGGGAAGCACGAATAGGCCGCTGCCCAGCATCGCTGCGATGCTGATGGCGACGACCGAGGTCAGACCCAAGCGCCGCTCGAGGGTCTTCACGTGCGGGGCTTGCCCTTGTACATGTTCGATTCCAGTAGAGCACGCGGCCGATCGCCGCAACAAGGCGCAGTTTGCCCGACGCCCGCATGGCCCCCCGGCCGTGCCGGGCTCACTTGGCCTTGGCGTGCAGGTGCAGGGCGATGTCACCGACGATTTCGTCGGCCAGGCTGCGGGCGGCGTGGTGCTTGCCGCGGACGCCGTTGAGCAAAATGCTGAAGGCGACGGTGCGCTCGGAGGTCGGCCCCAGCACGTAGCCCGAAAGCGCGATCACGTCGGCCAGGGTGCCGGTCTTGGCGCGCACGATACGCGGCGCCGGCAGCTGCTTGAAGCGCCGCGACAGGGTTCCGTCCACGCCGCCCACCGCCAGGTGCGCCAGATAATCGGAGTAGATCGACGGGTCGGCGTGCACCGCGGCCAACAATTTGGTCAAGTGGCTCGCGGCCACCCGATTGCCCTCGAACAGGCCGGAGCCGTTCTTGATCTGGATGTTGGCGATGGGCAGCCCCAGCTTGCCGAGCACCTCGAGCACGTGCTTGGCGCCGGCCTCGCTCCTGCCTGGCAGGCCGACCTTTTCGGCGGCCAGCACCTTGAGCGTCATCTCCGCCACGAAGTTGTCGCTGTTTTTGCCCAGGGCCGAAAGCAGCTGCCCGAGCGGCGCGCTGCGCCTGGATGCGAGCAGGGCGGCGCCGCGGGGCGTGGGCAGAATCTTCACCGTGCGCGGCACCTGGATGCGCAGGGCCTTCAGTGCTTCGACGAGAACGTGACCCGAGTAGTGCAGGGGCGACTCGACCCGCCGCGTGTAGCTCGCTCCCGCGATGCCCAGCGGCACCTTGCCCGACAGCCGCAGCGACATCTTATCGTCCTTGTCACCCTGGGCGCCCTGGGCGGCGATCACATTGAGGGGCCCACCGTCGGAGGTGGTCATGCGATTGCTGATCTCGAAGTAGCCCTCGGCGTCGACCGCCACGCGGGCCGCATCGCCGGCGCTGGCCCCGGGCCGCACGCGCATGGTGTAGGCGCTGCGATTGACCGACACCGCGGCGATGGCGGCGCGAAAGGGGGAGACCTCGTCGGGTTGCTGGTCGAAGGCGGGGGGCAGGATCTGGTCGTCGAAATAGGAACCGTCGACCAACACCTGGTCGACCTTGCGGATGCCGCGGGCGACCAGCTCCTGGGCCATGGCGATCAGATCGGCCGAACGCAGGTCGGGATCGCCGAAGCCCCTGATGTAGAGCCCACCTTCGATGGCGTCGCCCGTCTGCCGGCCGTAGAGCCCGGTGCGCATCTGGAAGTCGGGGCCCAGCTCCAGCATCGCCACCGCGGCCGTGATCAACTTCATGTTGGAGGCGGGGTTCAGGGGCAGCGTCGCGTTGTGGCCCACGATGCTGCGCCCGCTCTGCAGGTTGAGCACCGAGATGCCGATGGCATCGCCGAGGCCGGCTTCGGCGATGCGGGCCTCGATGCGGCCCTGGAGCACCGCCTGGGAGCCAATGTCGCCCGGCGGCAGCTCGGCGCGCACCGGCAGCGTCAGCAGGACCGCGAATAGGATGGTCCACAGCGTCGGTAGCGTGAGGGTGCGCGGCTTGCGATACAGGTGCCTGGGCATCGGGTAGCCTGCGGTCGATGGTTGGCGGTGCCCGCTTCTGCCGAGCGATTTGCCGACGGGCCCCGCACCGGGGACCTTCTACCGGCTTGCGTCATGGGTCGCAAATCCGGGGGCTCGCGCTCGCACTCGCGATCAGCGCCTGTGGCCAGGTGGAGGAGCGGCCACGGAGCGACGACGCCCTGACGCTGCTGCTGCCCCGGGAGCCCCAGGAGATCGACCCGCGCTTCACGGGCGATGCCTATGGCCTCAGGGTCTCGCGGCTGCTGTTCGCGTCGCTGGTCACCCTCGATCCGCACTCGCTGGAGGTGGTACCGGATCTGGCCGAAGAGGTGCAGGTGGAGAGTCCCTCCCGCTACCGCGTGAGGCTGCGCCCGGGTCTGCGTTTTGCCGACGGTTCGGCGCTCGACGCCGACGACGTCATCGCGACCTATCGGAGTGTGGTCGATCCGGACTTCGGCAGCCGCTACGCCTCCACCTACCGCCGCATCGCGCGCATCGAGGCCCTCGACCGCCGCAGTCTGCGCTTCACACTGCACGCGCCCCATGCCACCTTCCTGACCGATCTGGAGCTGCCCATCCTGCGCGCCGAAGATCGCCGCCGGCACCTGGGGCTGCCCGGCGCCGCAGCCCCCGTCGCCTCGGGTCCCTACCGCCTGAGCCACCGGGAGCCGGGCAGGCTGGAGCTGTCGCAAAACCCCCACTGGCACGGGGGCAAGCCCCTGTTTCCGCAGCTACGGCTGATCGTGCTGCGCGACGACAACACGCGGGTGCTACGCATGTTGGCAGGCGCCGGCGATCTGGCGCTCAACGCGGTGCCACCGCTTCTGCTGCCGCTCTTCGAGCAGCACGGTGGTTTCCGCATCGACAGCGCGGCGGGCCTGGGCACCACCTACCTGGGCCTGAACCTGGATGCCCCGGTCTTGAGCGACCGGCGCGTGCGCGCGGCCCTGGCCCACGCCCTCGATCGACGCCAGCTGCTGGAGGCCAAGCTGGGCGGTCGCGGTCGCCTGGCCCGTGGCTTCCTGGTGCCGGGCCACTGGGCCGCCGACGAGGGGCTGCCGAGCTACGACTTCGATCCGGCTCGCGCCCGGGCGCTGCTCGATCAGGCCGGCTTTGCGCGAGATGCCCGCGGCGTGCGCCTGAAACTGACCCTGCGCGTGGCCAGCGATCGCGCGCGCCTATCGCTGGCGCGCGCGATCGCCGCCATGCTCGCCGACGTCGGCGTGCAGGTGGCGGTGCGCCCCACCGAGAGCGCCACCCTCTTTTCCGACCTGGGCAAGGGCCGCTTCGAGATGACGCTGCTGCAGGTCCCCGAGGTGGTCGAGCCCCATATGCTCAGCTGGTTTTTCGGCAGCGACCGCATCCCGGGCGCCGGTAGCGAGGGCGCCAACCGCTGGCGCCTGCGCTCGGTGGCCCTGGACGCGGCCCTGGAGCGCGGCCGCGCGCGCATCGAACGGGCCGAGCGCGTGGCTGCCTACCGACAGGCCCAGCGCATCCTGGCCCAGGAGCTGCCCGTGATCCCGCTGTGGCATGAGGACGTGATCGCCGTGGGCAACGCCCGGGCCCGCGCCTTTCGCACGCCGCGGCTGGGTCGCTTCGGGACGCTGGCTCGCTGAGGCGACAGGTGCTACCAGGGCCGGAGCGAAGTCGCCCCTCGGCCCCCACCGCCGTGAATCGGAAACCCCGTGCCCCCCGCGATCAGCCCAGAGCTTTTGGCCCCCTCCGCCCTCGTCTCGACGGCGGCCAGCATCGCGCTTTTGCACACCCTGATCGGCATCGACCACTCGCTGCCCTTCGTCGTGCTCGGCCGCTCGCGGGGCTGGTCGTTGCGGCGGACCCTCGCCATCACGGCCCTGTGCGGGCTGGCCCACGTGCTTTCGTCGATCGCCCTGGGGGCGGTGGGCATTGGGCTCGGCGTGGCCATCGGCAAGCTCGAATGGATCGAGAGCACGCGTGGCGGCTGGGCTGCCTGGCTGCTGATCGGCTTCGGCGGCGCCTACGCCGTGCATTCGCTCCTGCGCAACGCCCGCGGCAGGGTCCACAGCCATCGCCACAGCCATGGTCACAAGCACGGTCACGGCTACGAGCACGGCTACGAGCACGAGCACGAGCACGATCACCAGCACGCCGAACACCGCCACCCCCACGAGGCCCAGCACGGAGCCCCGACCGCCTGGGCGCTGTTCTTGATCTTCGCCTTCGGTCCCTGTGAGCCCCTGATCCCGCTGCTGATGGCGCCGGCGGCCCTGCACCACGCGGGCTGGGTGGCCGCCGTGGCGGGGGTCTTCGGCGTCGTGACGCTATTGACGATGCTGCTCACGGTCAGCGCCGGCTACCTGGGCCTGTCGAAATTGCGGCTCGGGGCCCTGGAGCGCCACGCCGACACCTTCGCCGGCGTTGCCATCGCCAGCAGCGGCCTGGCGATCCAGGTGCTCGGCATATGATCCTGCGCGACCCGGTCCACGGCCTGGTGGCCTTCGAGGGCCGGAGCGAGCAGGTGGTGACGCGGCTGCTTGCGACCCGCGAGGTCCAGCGCCTGCGCGACGTGCGCCAGCTCGGCTTCACGTCCCTGGTCTTCCCGGGCGCCGAGCACTCGCGCTTCGCCCACTCCCTGGGCGCCGCGCACGTGCTCAACCGCATGATGGGGCGGCTGCGCTCGGTGGAGGGCCTGTTGCCGCTCGAGCAGCGCCTGGACGACGAGGCCGAGGCCGACGCCCTGGCCGCGGCCCTGCTCCACGACATCGGTCACGGCCCCTTCTCCCACCTCTTCGAGGAAGTGCTGCCCGGGGCGCGCCATCACGAAGCCTGGACGCTGCAGATCCTGCGCGACCCGGGAACCGACGTGCACCGGGCCCTGCGCGCGCTGTCTCTGGGCATGCCCGAGCGCGTGGCGGACCTGCTCGAAGGCAGTCACCGCCTGCCCTACCTGGCGCGCTGCATCAGCGGGCGCCTGGACGCCGACCGCGCCGACTACCTGCTGCGCGACAGCCACATGACGGGCGTCAGCTACGGCGTCTACGACCTGGACTGGCTGCTACAGGCGCTGACCTTCGGCGAGCTCGAGGGCGGCCGCTGGGTGGTGGCCATCGAGGGGCGCAAGGGCCTGCCTCCGATCGAAGGCTTCTTTCTGGCGCGCCAGTTCATGTACCAGCAGGTCTACCACCACAAGGCCACGCGCGCGGCCGAGCTGCTCATCCGCGGCATCTTCGAGCGCGTCGCCGAGCTGGTGCGCGAGGGGCGGCCGGCCCCGGACACGCCGGCGATGCTGGTGTGCGCCGCGCACGGCCAGGTGGCGGAGCTGGGCGACTACCTGGACCTGGACGACGCCGTGCTGCTGGCGGCTTTTCGGCGTTGGGCGCGCGGCAGCGACCCGGTGCTGGCGGAGCTGACGCGGGCGCTGTTGCGCCGGGAGCTGCCCAAGACGCTCCCGCTACCGGCAGACCCCAGCACCTGGGACGAAGCCACCGAGCGCGCGCGCCAGGTGGTGAGCCAGGGCGGGCGGCGCGCGGACCTGTGGGTACGCCTGGACGTGGCCGCCGACACCCCCTTCCAGGAAGACCCCGCGGACGCCGAGGGCGGCCTGTGGGTGAGCATCCGCCACCAGCCCATCCAGCGTCTGGGCGAGTGCTCATTCCTGCTCGGGCAGCTGCGCAACCAGCGCATCGAACGGCCGCGGCTGATCTTCCCGGCCGAGCAGCGCGATCGGGTGATCGCGGCGGTGGCTGGGCTGATCGCCGAAGCGTAGTAAGCTGGTGCGAGATGCGGGGGCGGTGGCCTGCGCCCGTGGAGATCCGAGATGGTCCTGCCGGGAGCGATTGTGCGTCGCCGCCGTCGATCAGTTCATCGAGCCAACGGCGTGTGCAGAGTAGCGGAGGGGGCAACGCCCGGGGGCCTCACTCGCGGGCGCGGCTGCTGGCGGCTGTTGGCGCTCTTGCATCTAGGCATGGCAGCTTGTGCACCGGGGACTTCGCTCCGCCTCGGGGAGCCGTCGGGCCACCATGCGCAGTGGGCACGGGAACTGCGCGTCTGCGTGGTGGGTCTCGGGCCGGACCAGGACTCCGCAGATCAGAAATTGATCCGGATCGGCGAACCGCTCGCCCTCGCTGCCCGCCAGTACACCCTGGTCGTCTCCGAGTGCTGGGACCGGACGGATGCCGTACCGCGCTTCACCTTCAAGCTTCGCGCCCAGCCTCACCATGAATACGAGTTGGCCGTGACCGCCTACACCCCATCGATGGGCGGCCCCGAAGGACCGAGCAAGATTCAGGAAATGGTGCTGCGGGACGTCACCGATGGGACGGAACTCGCTCGACAGTGGGCGCCCCGATCGACTCCCGGCTTCGGCTCGGAGATGCCCGTAGTTTCTGGAGGGTCAGGCGCGGCGGCGCCAAAGTGTGTGAAGATGCGTCTTTCGCCGACAGCCACCTGCAACCGATTGCACCGCGCGCGGAGGGAGATCCGCGGAGGGAGATCCGTCCATGGTTGCCGGTGCGAAGTCTGAGACCGTGGCGTCGGCTGGGGCAGCCGGCGAGGCGGGGTAGGGTATTGGAGCGTGGCGCGGGATCGAAAAACGGTGCACCGAGACGCACGCAGGCTGCAAGTTTACACCCCGAATCAGCGTGCGGACGCACGAATGCGTGCCCGGGCTCGGACCTGGCACGCGATAGGACACGTATTCGCTCAGGAACTGCGCGCGAGCTTCCCGTGCCTGTTCCGCGGCTTCGGGCTCACCGCCGGTGGCGAATGTGGGTCGTAGCGCGCCGAAGACTTCGTAGCTGCTCGAACGGCGCGTGAACTTCGATTGCACGGCGCTGGCTGGGGTACCGAACGCAAGGCCAAGCTTGCGGCGCTCGGTGCGTGCCTTGTCCGCAAGCACTTCGCAGCGTGACTTTAGCGCCTGCTGCGCTTCCTTGAGCCCGCCGTATTCGCGTAGCAGCGTCTCAGGCATCACGATGCGCAGCTCGATCTCGTCGGGCCAGTTCTTTTCCTTGTTGTTGGGATCGAAGTAGACCTCGGGCCGCTTGACCGCGAAGACCTTCTCGCCGATCTCGTTGCACTTGACCGTCACCCCGGGCCACGCCTCGTAGTCCCAGACACCCCCAGAGTCAGTCGGGTTGACTAAGACGTAAGCCATTTCTTCCAAGACCGCCGCGGGGGAGGTGAGTTCGACCCGCGAGGTCTGATTCTTGTCATAAAACTCGCCGGACCAACCGCGGTGACATTTCATGGCGTTGGCCAGGTCGCGGTGGAAGCCCCTCAAAAAGAGCGGAAGCGTGCCGAGCACGTCGGTAATGGTCTCGTGGTCGTGCGACGACATCTGGCAGAGGTTGTGCACGAGGATGCCGTGCTCATTGGCGTTGTAGCCGAGGGTGTAGAGGTAGATCTGTTGCGAGCGGCCGTTGGCATCGGGCCTCAGGAGCCAGCGCCTGCGCGTTGCTCGCCGGGTCAGCATGTAGGTCTTTCCAGGCAGGACGGGGCGGGCGAGGGGCATGCCCGGCGGGCAACGCAAGCGCCATGCCGGAATCGGGCACAAGCAATTTCAAGTACTTGCGGCACCGAAGGTGTCGGATCGGCGGAGGCCTTTGAAAATCCGCCACCCCCCGCTGTGAAATGCGTCACACAGCGATTCGCGGGCTTCCGTAGGTTTCCGTCGGCAGGCCGGTTCATCCCGCCGCCCACGACGCCATGCTTTCAGGACATTTCGGGCAACGACTACCTCTCGCAGCGTCGTCCATTGGGTGCTACCTTGGTACTACCATGTCGCACGCAGAGAAGCTCTCGGTCTCCTTGCCGGCCGACCAGGTGCGCTGGGCCAAGCGCGCCGCCCGGTCACGAAAGACCTCGTTTTCCGCCTTTCTGTCCCAGCTCATCGAGGAGCGGCGACAGCACGAGCACGCGCTGGAGGCCTTCGAATCGTATTTCGGCGCCAAGGGTCGCGTGACCCCTGAAGAAGCGCAGGAGCTCAGACGCGAGTGGAAAGAGGAATAACGCTCGACACTGGGGCCCTGATCGCCCTGGAGCGCCGGCGCGTGCATATTACCCGCCGTATTCGAGCGGCCATCCACTACCAGGATCCGGTGACGGTGCCGTCTCCTGTCGTGACCGAGTGGTGGCGGGGCGGTCGTAGGCAGCAGCGCTTCATGGCGCTATTCCAGCCTAAGGGACTTCGGGTCGAAGCGCCGTCGTTCGAACTGGCGCGAATCGCCGGTGAGGCCATCGCCCTGACCAACGCAACAGCCGTGGACGCCATCGTCATGGCGAGCGCAGCCCAGCGCGGAGACATCGTCTATACATCGGACCTGAGCGACCTCGAGCACCTGAGGGACGTGTTTCCCGGCGTGCGTCTGCTCCCTGTTTGATTCGTGGGCGTTGCCGCCGATCCGTCGGAGATCCATCGGAGAGCCGCCGACCGTAGTTAGCTACCGCCAGAATACCAACCGAGCATGATGCTGCTCTACGACCAACTCGACGGCTTGCTTCAGGTGCAGAAGTCGGCCGAGAAGCAGCTGGTGAAGGAGTCGGCAAAGCACCCAATTTCGACCAT
>JAOUOP010000009.1 GCA_029880325.1 Myxococcales bacterium
TGATGAGATGGCCGTGATCAACATCCGACGGCACCGATTCCATCCAGAATGGAACTACACAATCTCACCGAGGTCATAGACTTCGCCTGCACGCGCGAACCGATCGCCTTGTTTTTGCACGGGCCCTCAGCTTGGCTCCAAACGCGGATTCTTTGATACCTCGCGCGGGCGCTGAATTCCATGGCTGTCGGGCTGGGGCAGGCATGCGCACCTAAGCGTCCGTCCCGAAATAAACCGATCGCCTCGGCGCCGATCCATCCCCGCCAGCTGCGTTGCGAATCCTCGAAATACAGGGAGTATGCCATCGGATTCGCGCCTTGCTGGCGGGGCGCCTCGACGCCGATCCGATCGGTTTATTTCGGGACGGACGCTTAGGCACCGCGAGGCCCCAGTACTGGAAACCAGCAAAGCGCGGCGTCGACGGCAGGTACATGGTCTCGAGCTCCTCGATTACAAAACCCGCTTCCCGCAGCGCCGCCGGGATGTCGCGATCGAGGTTGCAGCCCCCGGCCATGAGCCTCCAGGCCGGATTGATGCGCCGCTGCCATTTGCTCACCTCGGGATCGGGCGCGAGGCCGTGCTCGGTAAACAGCAGCCTGCCGCTGGGCTTGAGCACCCGCCGCATCTGGGCCAAGGCCGCCGGCGCGTCGGCGATGGTGCAGAGGGTGTAGGTCAAGACCACCGTGTCGACGCTGGCATCCTCGAGCGGGATCTGCTCGCCCGGCAGCTCCAACCACTCGACTGGAAAAGGCGCCTGCTCCACCCGCGGCTGCGCCCTCCGCCGCATGCCCTCGGAGGGCTCCAGGCCGAAGACCATCTCGACCCGCTCGGGTTCATAGAATGGGAGATTCAGCCCCGAGCCCATCCCGATCTCCAGCACCCGTCCCTGCGCGCGCGGCACGACCTTCTGGCGCTGCTTGCCGATCGGTTTCGTACCGCAGCCCATGTCGATGAGGTGCGGAAGAATGTAGCGGTCGTACAGGCCCATGGGTCGGAGTCTCCTGCGTGAGCCTAACCATTGTGCCGCTGCTTGTCTCGACCTGTCGCGCCCCCGCATCGCCCTCTTGATTACGGCAAGCCCAGGGTCGCCACGACCTCTCAATCGGAGACCACGACCTTCTGCAGCACGTGGGCGCCGGCCTGCGAGCAATGCTGATGAAAGACCTCGACTGAGGGAGCGCGGCGGAGCGGCCGTCTGGACCCTCATCAAGTCAAGCTCAACCCCGACGCCGCACCGAGCGCAGCAAGGTGTCATGAAAACGATTGTCGCTGCGCCACAGGTCCCCGGCCAACATGCTGATGAGGCCCGCACGCAACTCCGGGTCGGGGCGGGGCGCGAAGAAGAGGTTGTGAACCATGCGCGTGTTGTAGAAGCGGTCGATCAGGGCGCCCACGCTGCCATAGGCGAGCTGCATGTGCTCGGACAGGGGCGCCATCAGCTCGGGCTCGTGCTCGCGCTGGGCGCGTAGGGCCGGATCGAGTAGCTCGGCGGCGCGCACAGCGCCGACCATGGCCAGGGCGACGCCGGAGCTGAAGACGGGGTCGAGGAAGCAGGCGGCATCGCCGATGCAGACGCTGCGCGCACCGCTGGGCGTCCTATTTCGATAGCTGAAGTTGCGCACGATGCGTGGCGCCGTGCGCGCGCTGCCCGCGGTCAGCTCCCCGACCAGCTCCGACGCAGCCACGGCCGCTTCGAAGGCTTCGAGGCCCATCTTGCCGCGGCGCTTGACCAGGCCCACGCTCAAGCTGCGGTCGCACAGGGGGATCAGCCACAGCCAGCCATCTTCGACCATCAGGATGCGAATGTTGCCGAGCGCGCCGATGCGCGCGACGGCGGCATCCCCGAGGCCCTGGTAGTGGGCGAAGACCGCCGCCCGGCCGTAGCCGCGGTGCCCCTCGATGCTGCGGCGAGCGCGACCGAGCATGGCGTCCTGGCCGCTGGCGTCGATCAGGTAGCGCGCGCACACCACCTGGCCGTCGGCACGCAACTCGACGCCGTCGTCATCGATGTCCACGCCCTCCACCAAAACTCCCATGCGCAGCTCGGCGCCGCGGGCTTCGGCCTGCTGCAGGAGCTCGAAGTCGAAGCGTGAACGCTCCACCTGATAGGCATGGCGCGCTGTGCCGGGCAGCGCCTCGGCGAAGTCGAAGGAAGCGCTTTCACCGCTGGCCTCGTCGATGAACTCGGCTCCCTGCTTGTGCTGGTAGCGTGAAGAGTCGAGCTCGACGCCGAGCAGCTCGAGAATCGGCAGGCTGACCGGCAGCAGGCTTTCGCCGATGTGAAAGCGCGGGAAACGCTCGCGGTCGAAGACGACCACGCGATGACCCCGGCGTGCCAGCAGGTTGGCCGCGGTCGAGCCCGCCGGACCGGCGCCCACGATGGCGACGTCGATGGGCGCCATCGGGACTCACAGCCTCCGCAGGATGAGCGAGGTGTTGATGCCGCCAAAGGCGAAGTTATTGCTCATCACGATCTTCGGCGCCTGGGCCCGCGGCTCGCCCATGATGAAGTCGACCTCGCCGCAGCGCGGATCGGGCTGGTCCAGGTTCCTGCTGGGCGCGAGGAAGCCGTCGCGCATCATGGCCAGGCAGAAGATGGCTTCGATGGCGCCGCACGCCCCAAGTGTGTGCGCCGTATAACCCTTGGTTGAGCTTATTGGAACCTTCGATCCCAGCACTTGCGCAGTAGCCAGAGACTCGGCGATGTCGCCGGCCTCGGTGGCCGTGCCGTGACCGTTGACGTAGTCGATCTGCTCGCTTGCGACTCCGGCGTCCTCGAGGGCCAAGCGCATGGCGCCGGCCATGCCGGTGACCGAGGGCGCGGTCACGTGGGTGCCGTCGCAGTTGGTACCGTAGCCGATGACTTCCGCATAAATGGAGGCGCCGCGGCGGCGGGCGCGCTCGTAGTCCTCGAGCACCAGCGTGCCGGCGCCCTCACCCACCACCAGGCCGTCGCGGTCGGCGTCGAAGGGCCGCGGCGTCAGCTCGGGGCGGTCGTTGTAGCGGGTGGAGGTGGCGTAGAGCAGGTCGAAGATGGCCGCGTGCACGAAGTGCAGCTCCTCGGCGCCGCCGCAGATCATGACGTCCTGGCGGCCCAGCAGGATCGTCTCGTAGCCGGCTCCGATGGCCTGGCTGCCGCTGACGCAGGCGGCCACCGTCGAGTGGATGCGGCCGTGGATCTCGAAAAACTGCGCCAGGTTCGCCGCGCAGGTGTGACTCATGAACTTCAAATAAGAGGTGGCGCTGAGTCCGCCCAGGCTGCGGGTCGACAAGAGCCGACTGCAGAAGTCCTCGAGTTCCACCGATGACCCGTGGGTCGAACCATAGGCCAGGCCCGTACGCCCCGAACTCAGGGTCTCGCTGTCGAGCCCGGCGTCGCGCACGGCGGCGTCAGTGGCGTGGGCGGAGAGCAGGCCGACCCGGCCCATGGTGCGGGCCTTCTTGCGCGGAAAGCGCTTGAAGTCGAGGCCCAGGGCCGGCGCTCCGAGGCGCGTGCGCAGCTCGCCGATCTGCGACCAATCCTCCATCACGCGCACGCCATGGCGCCCGCTGCCGAGGGCGGCGGCGACGCTGTCCAGATCGTGACCGATGGGCGAAGCCAGGCCCACACCCGTGATCACCACGCGGCGTTCGCTCATGCCAACCCTCCGTTGATGCCGATCACTTGACCGGTGATATAGCCCGCCTCGTCACTGGCGAGAAAGCGGACCAGGGCGGCGACCTCTTCGGGCCGGCCCAGCCGCCGCATCGGGATCACCTTCTTGAGCACGTCGATCGGGGCGGCGGCGATCATGTCGGTCTCGACCGGGCCCGGCGAGACGGCGTTGACGGTGACCTTGCGCTTGGCCAACTCGGCCGCGAGCGTGCGCACGGCACCGATCAAGCCCGCCTTGGCCGCCGCGTAGTTGGCCTGGCCGCGATTGCCGACCTGACCAGAGACCGAGGTGATGCAGACGATGCGGCCCCGGCGCCGGCTCACCATGGGCATCACCAACGGTTGAGTGACGTTGAAGAAGCCGTGCAGGGTCGTCTCGATCACGCTGGTCCATTGCTCTCGGGTCATCGCCGGGAACGCCGCGTCGCGCGCGATGCCAGCGTTGTTGACCAACACGCCGATGGGCCGCGGATCCTCGAGCAGCGCCCCGAGGGCTGCGCCCGTGGCCTCGGCGTCGCGCACGTCGAAGGGCGACAGCACCGCTTCACCGCCGAGCCCCTCGATGCGCTCGCGCACGGCCTCGGCCGCCGCGTGGTTTTCCCTGTAGTTCAGGATCAGCGGATGGCCGGCCTCGGCCAGGGCCACCGCGATCGCCGCGCCGATGCCACGGCTGGCTCCCGTTACCAACGCCCTATCCTTCACCGCGTCTCCTTTTCAGGCGGCCGTAAAACCGTGACGCTGCCGGATGCGAGCAGCCTGTCGCCAGCATGCACCTCGCAGTTGAAGCGTCCCACGCTACCTTCACCGAGGATGCAGCGCACCTCGACCGAAAGCGTATCGCCCACCTCGAAGTACTCGACCTCGAGCACGAGGCGCCGCACGGCGACCAGATAACCAATCTTGGGTGTACCAGTTTTTCCCGACTCCTGCCCCCTTCGGCGGCGCTCGCGCTCACCCACGAAAGCTGCCACCGTCTGGGCCATGTACTCCATGGCCAGTACCGCCGGCACGCGGCCATCGCTGGCAAAAAGATCGTCGTCGCGCAGGGTGACGCGGCACAGGGCGCGCTCGTCATCCCATTCGACGAGTTCATCGAGCAGCAGCATGGGAGGCCGATGGGGAACCAGCGCTTCGATCGCGGGCACGGAGGGGACATTCACTTTCGGTTGAAGACCCACGCCCCTGACCTAACCCCTGCGCTCCACGTCCACGCAAAAGCGCTGGTCGGGATCGCGCCCCAGTTCCACCGCCCCGCCCGGACCGTGCACGATGGCCCGAAGCAGCCCGAACTCGGGCGACTCCGCAGCCACGGGCGCAGCGGGCGCAGAGGCCGGCACCATGCGCAGATCGCAGAGTCGCGCCAAGGGACCCGAGTCCGGGTCCTCGGGCCCGGCCTCACATGCCAGGTGCAGCGCCAGGGCGCAGCGGGGCTCTTCGATGCGACCGCGAAGGAAGTCCGGCGTAGCTTCATCTGCGGTGGCGACCACCACCTCTCCACCGTGACAGGCCAACCACGCCATCGCCTCGGCCAGGGTCGCGCCCAGGGTGCCATCGCCAGCGGCCACGCAGTTAGAATAGCCGCGATTGCCGAGGGCGATGGAAAGCTGGCCCAGGGCGCTGTTGTGCACGCTGGCCTGGAACTTGGCCGGCGACAGCGAGCCGTCGTCCTGGTGCATCATCGCAAGCAGCGTGGCCATGGTCTCGAGCTCGCCGTAGACGGAACCAAATACCAGGGGTGTCGTCGCCAAGTCCACCTGGCTGCCGGCGACCAGCCCATCGAGGACCTCGGCCAACATGCGCGCAAGCCAGCTGGCGCGCCCGCGCGGACGCGGCGGCAGCAGCGCGGCTCGCGGTTTTTCGAGCCCCTCGGCCCGGGCCCCGTCGCGCCAGGCTTGTAGACTCGGATATTCGGGTGTCCACAGGGCCGCGCCGCGCACGTAGGCATCCAGGCTCATGCCGTGTGCTCCAGGACGACGCTGACATTGCTGCCACCAAAGGCGAAGGAGTTGCTGAGCGCGCGCCGCACCTTCAGCGCGCTCGCTTGCTCGACCACGGCGATGTCCAGCTCGGGATCGACGGGCTCGCAGCCGCGGCTTTGCGGAATCAGCCCATGCTCCATGCTCAGGAGCGTCAATGCCGCTTCGATGCCGCCAGCGGCGCCCAGGGCGTGGCCCGTGTAGCCCTTGGTGGACAGCACCTTGGGCGCGTGGGGGAAACGGGCGGCGATGGCCGTGGCTTCGGCCGCGTCGTTGAGCGGCGTGCCGGTGCCGTGGGCGTTGATCAGCTCGATGGCGTCGGGCTCCAGGCCCGCCAGAGCCAGCGCCGCACCCATGGCCTGGGCCGCACCACGACCGCCGGGATCGGGCGCCGTCATGTGATGGGCATCGGAACTCTCACCCACACCGAGCAGGCGATGGGGCCCATCGCCACCGCGCTCGAGCACGAAAAAAGCCGCGCCTTCGCCGATGTTCAAGCCCACGCGCTGGCTCGAAAAGGGCCTGCAGGGCTGCTCCGAGAGAATGCCCAGGCTGCGAAAGCCGCGCACCGTCATCTGGCATAGGGCGTCGACGCCGCCCACCAGCATGGCGTCGGCCAGGCCGGCGGCGATCATGCGCTGGGCCGTTCCGAAGGCCTTTCCCGACGACGAGCAGGCGGTGGAGACCACCAGGGCCGGACCGCGCGCGCCCACGAGTTCGCGGACCATGGCCAGTACAGCACCAAAGCGATGCTGGCGCACCGGCGAATACCCCCACGGTAGCTCACCGCTCTGCACATATTGGGCGTAGGCCCGCTCGGTGGTGTCGAGCCCGGCGGTGGAGCTGCCGACGACGATGCCCACGCGGCTGTCACCGAAGCGCGCCCGCAGCCGCGCGAGGCTCGGCTCGAGCGGCTCCAGCGCCAGCAGCACAAGCCGCGCAAGCCGCGTGTCGAAATCGCTGAGCGCCCCGGGCAGGGCCGGTAGCGGGCCCTCGACCACACCGCACACGCTGGCGAAGGGCAGCTCGAAGGGCGGCGCGCCCAGCGACCCCTCGGCCTTGGAGAGCCCACGCCAGACCGCCTCGCGGGTGCGGCCAAGGCAGCAGCAGAGCGCGTAGTCGGCGATGCCGAGGGGCGGTAGCGTCTTCGGGGTCACTGCCATGGATTTCGCTGCCCCGCGAAGAGCCGAAGGGGCCATTGTACGTCGCAAGGCGGCGGAAGACGACGCCGGATTGGGGCCGCAGTCAACCTCCGCAACGGCCGGGTGCCATCGGCAACCCGGCGTCGCAGATCGAGCCGAGCAGCCACGGCCCATCGCGCTGCAGCAGGTCCCGATGGTCACAGCCCTCGCAGATCGAAAGCGTTCGCGCGGGCGGCGCGGCGTCGAAGAGGGCACGGGCATTCCATGGCGGCCAGGTGCGGTCGCGATCGCCGTGGACAATCAGCTTGGGAAAGCCCCCCATGGCGCCGAGCTTGGCGCGCGTGTCGAGTTCGAGGTCGCTCACGAAGGAGCCCGGTACCTCGAAGTGGGTGTTGCTCTCGAGCTGCTCGGCCAGGGAGGTGAAAGTCGCCGCCAGGATCAGGCCCCCGGGCCCGCCCTCGAGCGCCACCCGGGCGGCGGCACTGCCACCCATGGATTCGCCGTAGACCACGACGCGCGACGGCTCGACGCCCTCGGTCGTCACCAGAAAATCAAAGGCGGCCAGGGCGTCGCGTTCCAGGCTCGCGTCGCTGAAGCCATCGCCCCCGCTGGCCCCAAAGCCGCGGTAATCGAAGATCAAGACCTGGTAGCCGAGCGCGTACAGGGCCTGCACCTTCGGCCAGGCGCGCTGCAGGTTTTCGGCAGCGCCGTGGCAGAAGAGCAGCACTGGCGCGCCGGGCTCGGGCTGTCGAGCAAAGGCCGCCTCGAGGCGCTGGCCGTCGACCTCGAGGGAGAGGCGCTCGATAAAGGCGTCGTCGATGTCGCTGCCGGAGAGGTCGTAGCCATCGGTGCGGGCGGTGTCGACGAAGTCCTCCATGCGACAGGCGCTCGACCACGGCAGCAGCGCGAGCGATAACCACAGCGGCGCCATCCGAATCAGCGTCATAGCCGCACCCCAATCGAAAGCGTCGCACCCAAGACGCCAGCGCCACCGGGCGAGAGATAGCGCATCATGGGCCGCCCACCATCTTCCCAGGGCCCGAACCAGCGCAGCTCGTGGCTCAAGAAAAACGCGCGACCGTCCCAGCGCAGACCGACAAAGGCGATGCCCAGGTGATCGAGCGCGGGCGCCAGCGAGACCACGTGGTCCCAGCCGAAGAAGGGCATAAAGGCCCCAAATCGATAACTCATAGTCAACACGAGCTCATCGAGTACCACATGGCCGTCGAGGTCGGTGGCGTAGTGCAAACCCTGCTGCAGCAGCAGATATGGCAAGCCGGCGGCGACGCCCTCTTGCAAAAGCCGCAGGGCGACGCCGCCATCGACCCAGACGGTGCCGAAGGCGGGCGCGCCCAGATCCATGCCGAGATAGGCGTCGACGCCGTCCTTGAGGCCGTGGCGCAGGTGGGCATTGAGCACCCCACCGGGGCCCGTGTAGCTCGAAGCGTAGTCGACCACGAAGGGGCCGCCGCCATTGAGTGCGAGTTCGGTCGCTCCGGGCTCCAGCGTACGCACGGCCCGAACGCCGGCGCAGCCGCCCTGCACGAGCAGCAAGAGCAGCGGCACGACAGCCCTTGGGAATTCGCGCACGCTCGTCCGAGCCCCGATCTACAGCGCGATCCGGAGCAGCGCGCGGCCGTCGTCCTGGGGTGCTGCGACGAAATCGCCGAAGTCACCCCGCAAGTAGTTCTCATAGATGGCGAAGACCGCCTTGCGCTCCTCGGAGTCGCCCGGCAGCTCGACCACCACCTCGGCCAGAATCTTCAGCGGTGGGGAGCGATCGATGGCGCCGGCGTAGACCTCGACCGCGCCCGCCTGCTTCAGCGAGCGGACCAGCCCACGCACGCGGTCCTTGTCGCCGCCCGCGACCTGATGCAGATCCGACTCGAGCCACGGCCCGGCCTGGGGGCGACGTCGGGCCGCTTCCAGCGCCTGCCCGCTGCCGACGCCAGCGGCCGCAGTCGGCTGCGACTGCCCCAGGAGACCGCCTGTGGCCTTGCCCGCAACCTCTCCGGCGGCGCCGCGCAGGCTCTTGCCACAACTCGAGCGCCACAGGATCAGTGACAGCAGGATGGCCAGGCCCAGGAGCGGGAGCAGCGAAAGCTTGAGCACCCCGCCCCAGCCGCCCGGCGCCGCCAGCTCGCGCCCGGCCACGGTGCCCACGCCCACGGGCGCCACCGGATCGCGGCGCGGCGGCGGCAGCTCGGGCTCGGCGGCGGTCGGCGGCGAAGCGCCCTCGCGGCGCGTGGCCGGCGCCGGCCGCACTGGCGAAGCCGACGGGGCCGCCGCTGCGACCGCCCCGGGACCGGGCGCGGTGGGCGGGGCCGCTGGCGCGCGCCCGGACGCCGGCCCAACGTCCAGCTCGAGGCTGGTCTCGGGGCCCGCCAGGCCACCGATCTGGGCGGGGTCGAACTCCCGGAGGCCGGGGCCGAGCGTGCCCGCTGCCGACTGCGGCAGCGAAGCGGCCCAACGGGACGGCGGGGTCTCGACCTCGAACTCCGGCCCCGAAACCGGCCCCCCGACCGGCGCGCCCGCGCTGGCCGCCGCCAGGGTCAGCTCCGGCCAGCGGTCACCCGGTTCCGGGTTGGGCGACGCTGCCCAGCAAGCATCGGCGATGGTGGCCGCCGACTGCAGCGCCAGCGCCCCGGGCTCGGACTGCGGAACCGCGACCCCCTGCTGCGTCACCGGGGTGGGCGCCAGCGCCGGCCCCGATTCCTGGGGCGACAGCGGTGGCAGTGGCAGCGTGGGCGCCTGCCCGTCCCGCTCGCGCGGCTGGGGCTGCTGCCCGGCCACGCTCAGGGTCGGCTGCGGTCGAATCGGACTGGGCCGCAGCTCGAATTGGGCGCCGGCCTGGCTGAGCGCACTGGCGTAGCGCTCGAGCTCGGTGCCCGGCACCTCCCGCTTCACCACCCGCGGCACCGACGCGACGATGCGCTGGGCAAGGCCCGCCTCGATGGCGAAGAGCCGGGCCAAGACCGCGTGGGCCGGCTCCGACCCCGAGTCCAGGAACGACGCGATGTAGATGTCGTAACGCTGCACGGCGACCCCGCCCCTTCGATCATACCCGATCGGGCGAGCCCGACGCCTGGGGGCTCGACAAAGCCGCCCGCCGGCTCAGAAAGCGCCCAGGCAGCCGTCACCGCAGGCGTTGGAGATGCACGCGGTCAGCGACAACGCCAGCACGGCGGCATCGATGTCGCTGCCGAAACAGACCTGCCCGCAGCCGAGGTCGGCGCTGCCACCGCAGGTCTCCCACATGCAGTCGAGGCCGCCGAAGCAGGCGCTGCGGGCGGCGCAGGCGTCGGCGACTTCACCGCATTGGGTCTGGGCGCACTCCTGACAGCGGTCGCCGTTTCCCGTTCGTTCGCAGCCGCTGATGTCGAAGCGGCAGGTGGCGACATTGCAGGCGAGGCTGCCGCTGTCGAAGCCCAGCTCGGCGCAGCCCAGGCGCGTCAGGTCGGAGCCGTCGCACTCTTCGCCACGCTCGGCCACACCATTGCCACAGCTGGGCACGCCGCCGCCGCTGCAGCTCGAGATGTCGAAGAGGCAGACGCCCGGGTCGCAGCCCAGCGTGCCCGAAGCGAACCCCAGGGAGGCGCAGGTCGCGCCCTGCAGGTCGCCGCCGTCGCAGGCCTCTCCCGAGCCGACCTCGCCATCGCCACAGATGGAGCAGCCGCCCGCGTCCAGGGCACAGCCGCTGTCGCAGGCCAGGCTGCCGCCCACGTAGCCCAGGTCGCGACAGCTGAGGCCGTCGAGGGCGGCGCCATCACAGCGCTCCCCGGCCTGGATCAGACCGTCGCCGCAGCGGTGGCAGCCGCCGGTGTCGAAATCGCAGGCGCCGCTGTCGCAGGCCAGCGTACCGCCGACGAAACCCTGGCTCTGGCAGCTGGCACCGGCCAGATCGCTGCCGTCGCATTGCTCGCCGGAGCCCACCCTGCCGTCACCACAGACCGGGGACGGGGAGTCGAAGCTACAGCGGGAGATGTCCAAGAGGCAGTCGGCGGTGCAGCCCAGGGGCGAGTCGGCGTCGCCGAAGCCGAGCGTCGCGCAGCTCTGGCCACCGAGATTGCCGCCGTCGCAGGACTCGCCGGAGTCGATGACACCGTCGCCGCAGCGGCGGCCTCCCCCGCGGCAGACGTCCGCGTCCGACAGGCAAGCACCGGTCTCCATGGCGGCAGGAGCGGCATTCAGCAGCGAACCACAGGCATCGACGATGCAAGGCAGGTCGTTACCGTCGCCCGCACAGGACCGCTCCACGCAGGCGATCAATGCCCAGCACTCGTCGTCGCACTTGCTGGTCGCCTCGGAATTGCAGTCGCAGATGGCCTCGGCGCAGCCATCGCTTACACCGCCGCCGACCGCCGCGTCGAAGCAGCGCGGGTCCACATCGACGTCGGCCCAACAGCTGCTGGTGTCGAAAGCACAGGTCGAGCCGCAGCCCAGCGCACCACCGGCGAAGCCCAGCTCAGCGCAGCCCATGCCGCCCAGGTCCCGGCCGTCGCATTGCTCGCCCTCGTCCACGCTTCCGTTGCCACAGGCACCACCCAAGCCGCCGGCGACGCCGCCCCCGACAGCGCTGGACCCGCCCCCACCCTCGCCAGCGGCGGCCTTGGACGACCCGGGAAGCGAGCTGGTGCGCCCACAGGCCAAAAGCCCCGCCAACAGAAGGGCCCATGCAAAGCGCCTGACGGCGGCGCGCGGTGTGTCAAATCGTGCCAAATGCCCTTCTCGGACGGGTTCCAACGGAAAGCAAAGCAACTTCCAGACCAACGCTATGGTCGCCCGGGGGCCTGTTATTTTCCAGTCCCTCCCCACTCGCCGCGCCTTCAATCGAAGACGCGCACCTGGATCGCGCTGACCGCCTCGTGGCCGGCCTTGATGTCGCTGACCACCACGATGGGGTCGCCGGGCAGCACCCGGTTGCGCTGCCTGAGGCGCTCGAAGGCGGCCACCACGGTCTTGTCCGGATCGCTCGAAAAATCCATCTTGAAGGGCACCACCGAACGCGAGAGCCACAGCTTGCGCCGGGTCGTGCTCATATTGGTGAAGGCGTAGATGATGGCATTTTTGGGGCGGTAGCTCGAGACCAGCTGCCCCAGCAGGCCGCGCCGGGTGATGACCACGATGGCCGGCGCGTCCAGGGAGTCGGCCAGGCGGCAGGCCGCGCGCGCCAGCTCGGCGCGGATGCCCTCGGTCGGGCGCGCGCGGAAAAAGTCCAGGCCCTCTTCCTTTTCGATGCGGCGGGCGATGCGGTCCATGGTCTGCACGCAACGCACCGGATGACGCCCGGTGGCTGTCTCGCCGCTGAGCATGATGGCATCCACCTGCTCGTAGACCGCGTTGGCCACGTCGGTGACCTCCGCCCGCGTCGGCATGGGACTGTCGATCATCGACTCCAACAGGTGCGTCGCCACGATCACGGGCTTGCCCGACAGCGCGCACTTGCGCGCCAGCTCCCGCTGCACCACCGGCAGCTCGGAAAACTCGATCTCCACGCCCAGGTCGCCGCGGGCGATCATGATGCCGTCTGCGGCTTCCAGGATGGCGTCGAAGTTGTCGACCCCTTCCTGATTTTCGATCTTGGCGATCAGCCGCGCGTGGTGGCCACCGCGCTCCTCGATCACAGCGCGGGCCTCGTGCACGGCCTCGGCGTTGCGCACGAAGGACAGCGCGATGAAGTCCACGTCATGCTCGATGCCGAAGGCGATGTCGCGGCGATCCTTTTCGGTGATCGACGGCAGGTTCACGCGCACGCCCGGCAGGTTGATGTGCTTGCGGGAACCCAGGGTGCCGCCGTCGAGGACTCGGCACAAAAGGTCGTGCTCGCGGATCTCGAGTACCTCCAGGTTGATGAGGCCATTGTCGACCGTGATCGGATCGCCCACCGACAGCTGATCGAGCATGCCGCGGTAGTCCACGTGGATGCTGCGCACCTCGGGGTCCTCGCGTGGCACCACGGTGACCGGGAAGACCTCACCCACCTTCAGGTCCAGCGAACCGTGCATCTCGCCGGTGCGGATCTCGGGTCCCTGAAGATCCATCAGGATCGCGATCGGGTGGTTGAGCTTGCGATTGAGGCTACGGATGCGACGAATGCTCAGCAGGTGCCCCTCCTGGTCGCCGTGGCTCATGTTCAGGCGCGCCAGGTTCATACCCGCATTGGCGAGCTTTTCGATCATGGCGCTCGAACGGCTGGCTGGCCCCAGGGTGCAGATGATCTTGGTCAGTCGGAAGTCGCGGCGCTCGCCCATGGTAATCCTGCTGGCAAAAGCCCCCGATCATACCCGCTCGGAGCCCGAAGGGCCCGAAAGTGGCGCGACGCGCGAGACGGTCGGCGCCACCTTGCCCCGATGCTGGCGTCCGGTTGCCCGGTGGCCGGCTGCGTGGTAGAGCGCCCGACCCCGCGCAGGCCCCGGGCAAAACGCCCCTCCTTTCGTCCTGCCGGCGCCGAGATTCAAAATGCCGTCCGAGCGTGCCCGCGCGCTGCGCAACATCGCCATCATCGCCCACGTCGACCATGGCAAAACCACATTGGTGGACGCGATGCTCGCCCAAACGGGCGTCTTTGCCGCCCACGAGCAAGTCATCGAGCGAGCCCTCGACAGCAACGACCTCGAGCGCGAGCGGGGCATCACCATCCTGGCCAAGAACACCTCGGTGCTCTACGGCGACACCCGCATCAACATCATCGACACGCCGGGCCACGCGGACTTCGGCGGCGAGGTGGAGCGCACGCTGCTGATGGCCGACGGGGCCCTGCTGCTGGTCGACGCCGCCGAGGGACCGCTGCCCCAGACCCGCTTCGTCTTGCAGCACGCCCTGGGCCTGGGGCTGCCGATCATCGTGGTGATCAACAAGATCGACAGGAAAGACGCCCGCGCCAGCGAAGTGCTCGACGAGACCTTCGACCTCTTCTGCGAGCTGGGCGCCAGCGATGAGCAGGCCGACTTCCCCACGCTCTACACCATCGCCACCCGCGGCACCGCCGTGCGCGAGCTGGGCCAGGACGGCGAAAACCTGACGCCCCTCTTCGAGACCATCCTCGAGCGAGTGCCGCCGCCGCCGGGCGACCCGGACCGCCCGCTGCAGATGCTGGTGACCAATATCGACTGGGACGACTACGTCGGCCGGCTGGCGGTGGGGCGCATCATGCACGGGCAGCTCGCGAGCGGCCAGCAGGTGGCGCGCCTGACCCGGGAAGGCCAAGAAAACGAGCGCGTGGGGCAGCTCTTCGCCTTCGCCGACCTGGGCCGAAAGCGCATCGAAAGCGCCGCCGCCGGCGACATCGTGGCCCTCAGCGGCGTCGAGGAGGTGCAGATCGGCGACACCCTGGCCGACCCGGCCCACCCCGAGGCCCTGCCGCGCATCGAGGTCGAAGCCCCCACCATCAAGGTGCGCTTCCACGTCAACACCTCGCCCTTCGCCGGCCGGAGCGGCAAGTTCGTCACCTCGCGCCACCTGCGCGACCGCCTGCAGCGCGAAGCCAAGAAAAACCTGGCCATGCGCGTCGAAGACACCGACGAGCCCGACTGCTTCCTGGTCTTCGGCCGCGGCGAGCTGATGATCGCGGTGCTGGTGGAGACCATGCGGCGCGAGGGCTACGAGCTGGCCCTGGGCAACCCCGAAGTGGTGGTGCGCAGCGAGAACGGACAGAAGCTCGAGCCCACCGAGCGCGTCGTCGTCGACCTGCCCGAAGAGTTCGTGGGCATCGTCACCTCGGCCCTGGGCGAGCGCCGCGCGCGCATGGACAAGATGCACCGCGGCGAAAGCGGCCGCACGCGCGTGGAATTCGTGCTGCCGGCCCGGGCGCTGATCGGCTACCGCTCCCAGTTCATGACCGACACGCGCGGCACGGGCCTGCTCACGACCATCTTCGAGGGCTGGCAGCCCTACGCTGGCGAGATCGCCCGGCGCCGCACCGGCGCCATGGTGGCCGACCGCAGCGGCACCACCACCCCCTACGCGCTCTTTCACCTGGAACCCCGCGGCCGGCTGTGCGTCGCCCCCCAGGCGCCCGTCTACGAGGGCATGGTCGTGGGCGAACACAGCCGGGCCAGCACCATCGACGTCAACGTCTGCCGCGAGAAGAAGCTGACCAATATTCGCGCCGCCGGCCGCGACGAAAACGTCGTGCTCACGCCCCACGTGGCGCACACCATCGAGAGCGCCATGGAGTTCATCGACACCGACGAGCTGGTCGAGATCACGCCCGACGCGATCCGCCTGCGCAAGAAGGTTCTGGACTCCAACCGCCGGCCCAAGAGCCGGGCCTGAACGAAATCAAAGCCGTTGTTCGCGCGCGGCCCGCTCCCGGGCGCGCTGCTTTTCCTGATGCAGCTGCTCGAGCAGCTCGCGCACGCTGGGATCGTTTTTCACCGGATCGGCAAAGTCCGGTTGCTCGGTGGCCTCGGCGATGCGCTCGCGCAGGCCGTGGATCAACGCCATGTGCTGCGTCAGGGGATTTTTCGTGCCGCTGAGGTGGGCGAAGCGATCGCCCTGACACATGGTGGCCGAGGACTTGAGGTCGGCGATGCGGTTGTTGGTGGTGACCATCGCAAACATCATCAGACCGCTGATGCCCAACATGGGAATCGCCGTGGTCAAGACCTTGGCCCAGACCGGCGCACCGAAGCGGCGCATGGCCGCGGGCGTGAAGAGCAGGAGCAGCAGCAGGACCCCGCCGGTGACCAGGAGCGGCCCGTAGCGCCCCATCAACTGCCGATAGTAGGGAATCTCCGCGGCCACGCGCACATCCTTGCAGTAGTCGGTTTCGACCAGCTCGGCGTGCTGCTTCTGGAGGCGGCGGTCGAGCCGATTGCCCAGCTCGGTGTTGAGCGTGACGTGATCGAGGTCGAGCCGGGCTGCAGCGCGCTGCTCGAGGGGAACCTGCTCGACCACGTTGGTGTAGACGCGGCGGCCGTTTTGGTCGGTGTAGAGGTAGATCTGCTGGTCGTCGGCCGGCGGCGCGGGCGACGGCTGCGACCCACTGGAAGCGCTTTCGACAGCGCCCCCGAGCGTCTCCATCAGGCGCGCGGCCAGGTCATCGAAGTCGGCCTCCGCCGCCGCAGGCACCACCAGCATGGCCCCCAGCAGCAGCCCCCCGAGACGGGCGGAAGCGCGCGTGCGGCCGGCGTGACGTCCTCCCATGGGCGGCCTATGATAGCACCGAGGAAAGGACGTGCTCACGGCCGCCGGCGACGGCCGCGCAGCGCGTACACGATGCCCGACAGCCTAGAACGCCAAGCCGAACGCATCTACCGACGCTACGCCACCGAGGTCGTCGAGGGCCTCGGCATGTGCCCATGGGCGGCAGCCGCGCGCGCCGCGGGCGAAGTCGAGGTCGAGATCCTCAGCGCCGAGCGCCCCAGCCTCGAGGCCTGCATGGGGGTGCTCGAACGCTTCGGTCAGCGCGAGCAGACCCGCATCGGCCTCCTGGTCCTGCCGCGCTCGAGCGCCTCCCGCGCCGAACACGCGCGCTTTACTGCGCGGCTCAGGGAGGCCGACTCGGAGCGCTGCGGCCTGGGCCGCACGATCTTTGCACTGGCCGACTTTCACCCCGAGGTCGAAGCCGACACCCGCAGCGCCGAGCGCCTGGTGCCCTTCATCCGCCGCAGTCCCGACCCCACGATCCAGGCGGTGCGGCGCAGCGCCCTGGCTGCGGTGCGCCTGGGCGCCGAGCAGGGCACCAGCTTCGTCGATCCGGCCGATCTGGCCAGCCTCGACCTGAAAACCCTGCAACCGGCGGCCGCCCCCCTCAACAAGCGGGTGGCCCGAGCCAACCTGGCGACCGTCGAAAAGCTCGGCATCGAGCGGGTTCGTGCCATGATGGACGACATCCTGGCCGATCGCGATCGCAGCTACGCCCGCTTCGGCATCGCCCCACGGGGCGCGGGAGTCGGTGAACGTGCACGTACGGACAAGTACGACATCGCCCCCGCGAAGTTCGACGAGGGCCCAGGCGGTGCTTGCGTTGATGGCCAACAGGAGTAATTCGGCCGGCAGTGATCCGCCGCAGGCGGTAGGAGGGCCGGGCGTCGGCGGAGCGCGACCCGGGACGAAGCAGTAATGGCGAAGGGACGAAAGAATAGGGGGGAAAGCGAGCCGGTGACGTTGGTCAAGCTGCCGCGCAGCGGCGGGCGCACGACCGCGGCTCGAACCTCCGGCCCTCGCGGTTCGGGGGCCACCGCGGCCGCACCCCGGCATCCCAGCCCGGCCCTGGCCGAAACCCTGCACGGCGGCAGGGGCGGCGGCAGCGGCGGCGGCGCGGAGGGTCGCGCCGACGGCGGCCTGCCCGACAGCGCGGTGCACGACGCCGACCGCTACCTGGAGCGTTCGCTGCTGGGCGAAGGCGGCATGGGTCGCATCCACCTGTGCAGCGACGAGCGCATCGGCCGCGACGTGGCCATGAAAGTGCTGCGCCAGCGCTACGCCGAGCAGGACGACACCGTCGCCCGCTTCGTGCGCGAGGCCCGCATCCAGGGCCAACTCGAGCACCCCTCGATCGTGCCGGTCTACGACCTGGGGCGCCTGCCCGGCGGCCGCGTCTGCTTCACCATGAAGCGCGTGCACGGCAAGACGATCGAGCAGATCGTCGACGGCCTCAACGCCAAGGACAAGTACTTCATCGAGCGCTATCCACGGCGCAAGCTGCTGCGCGCCTTCGCCGCCGCCTGCCTGGCGGTGGACTTCGCCCACTCCCGCGGCGTGCTGCACCGGGACCTGAAGCCCAGCAACATCATGCTCGGCGACTTCGGCGAGGTCTACGTGCTCGACTGGGGCCTGTCCAAGGTCTCGGGCGTGCCCGACGAGGAGCTGCCGCCGAACCTGCAGGTGGAGCTGCCCAGCGACGGCGGCACCGAGACCCTGGATGGCGCCGTGCTGGGCACGCCCGGCTACATGTCCCCCGAACAGGCCCGGGGTGAGACCGCCTCGCTCGAGGCCCGCTCCGACGTCTACTCCCTGGGCGTCATCCTCTACGAAATGCTGGCGCTGCAGCCGCTGCACACCCGCGGCACCGTCTCGGGCATGATGAACTCCACGGTGGCCGGTATCGACGGTCGGCCCTCCTACCGCGCACCCTTGCGCTCGGTGCCCTCGGAGCTGGACGCGATCTGCGTCAAGGCCACCCACCTGGACGCCGAGCACCGCTTCCACTCAGCCCGCGAGCTGCACGACGCCATCGAACGCTATCTGGACGGCGAGCAGGACCTGAAGCTGATGCGCGAGATGGCCCAGGCCCACGCCCGGGCTGCCGAGGTCGCCTCCGAGTACGCCCTGGCCGGCGGCCCCAACGCCCAGGAAGAGCGGGTGCGGGCGCTGCGCGAGGTGGGCCGGGCGCTGGCCCTGGACCCCAGCCACGGCGAGGCCCAGCGGGTGCTGCTCAAGCTCCTGTCCAAGCCGCCGGCAGTGCTTCCCGAGGAAGAGCGGGTCGAGGTCGAGCACGAGGAAGAAGACTCGGGCCGCTTCACCGCCAACATGAGCGGCTGGTACCACCTGAGCGCCCTGATCACGACGGGCCTGGTGCTGTGGATGGGGGTCAAGAGCTGGGCGGCGCTGTCGCTGTACGCAGCGGTCAGCGCGGCCACCGCCGCCGTCGCCTTCATGACCGCCCGCGGCTGGCTCACGCCCAATACGCGGCTTTTCGCCAACGTCATCAGCGGCACGCTGGCCGTCGGCTTCATGAGCACCATGTTCGGGCCGCTGTTTTTGATCCCGGGGCTGGCGGCCATGAGCACCATGGCCGCCGCGCTCAACACCCCCACCCGCGGCGCCCGGGCGCTGGTCATCAGCATCGGTGTCCTGGCCGTGTTGGTGCCACTGGTGCTGGAATTCGCGGGACTTTTGCCACCCTCCTACGAGTTCCGCGACGGCTATTTGATGGTGCTGCCGCGCATGCACTACTTCCCGCCAGCCGCCACCCTCACCTTCCTCTGCTACATCGGCCTGGGCCACATCATCAGCATCTCGGCGCTGATGGGCCGCCTGCACGAGGCGCGGGTGCAGGCTCTGGAGAAGGTCCACAAGCAGACCTGGCAGCTCAAGCAGCTGATCAGCGACGACTCCGGCGGCGAGCATCGTTAGTTTCGGAAAGGGCACGCGCCCTTTCCCCCGCCGCGGGTCGCGCCGCTTCGCTCCGCTCCGGGTGCCGGCCTGCGAAACGAGACGACCTGTTTGGGGCGCGCCAGGCCCGGTCGACCTTTACAGCGCGCGGTGGTAGAAAGGCGCCCCCTTTCGGGGCCGCAGACCGGCGAGCGGCCGGAGCGCCCCCCCAAGCCGGGCCAAGGACGCCCGAGGAGAGAACCATGGCAGACGCTGTAATCGTTTCCACCGCCCGCACCGGCATCGGCAAGGCCTTCCGCGGCGCCTTCAACCTCACCCACGGCACCGCCATGGCCGCCCACGCCATCAAGCATGCGGTGGAGCGCGCCAAGGTCGACCCCGGCGAGGTCGAGGACTGCATCCTCGGCTGCGGCCTGCCCGAGGGCGCCACCGGCCACAACGTCGCCCGCAACGCCGCCGTGCGTGCCGGACTGCCGGTGACCACCGCCGGCACCACCATCAACCGCTTCTGCTCCTCGGGCCTGCAGGCCATCGCCTCGGCCGCCTCGCGCGTGATCGTGGAAAAGACCCCGGTGCTGGTCGCTGGCGGCGTCGAGTCGATCAGCCTGGTCCAGAGCCAGCTCAACCTCAACCACTTCACCGGCACCCGCGTGCCCGGCGCCGACCCCATGGGTCCGGCGGCCTATGAAGACGGCTGGCTGATGCAGAACGCACCCGAGCTGTTCATGCCCATGATCGGCACCGCCGACGTGGTGGCCCAGCGCTACAAGGTCTCGCGCGAGTCCCAGGACGAATACTCCCTGGAGAGCCAGAAGCGCACCGCCGCGGCCCAGGAAGCCGGCAAGTTCGACGACGAAATCGTGCCCATGACCACCACCATGCAGGTGCGGGACAAGGCCACCGGCGCCGTCAGCTACCAGGAGGTCACGCTCTCCAAGGATGAAAGCAACCGCCCGGGCACCACGCTCGAGGGCCTTCAGGGTCTGCAACCGGTCAACAACACCCAGACCATCACCGCCGGCAACGCCAGCCAGCTCTCCGATGGCGCCAGCGCCTGCGTGGTCATGGACAGCAAGCTCGCCGAGCAGCGCGGCATCGAGCCCCTGGGCATCTTCCGCGGCTTCACGGTCTCGGGCCTGGCCGCCGACGAGATGGGCATCGGCCCGGTCTTCGCGGTGCCGCGGCTTCTGGATCGGGCCGGTATCAAGCTCGACGACGTGGACCTGTGGGAACTCAACGAGGCCTTCGCCGTGCAGGTCGTCTACTGCCGCGACAAGCTCGGCATCCCCGGCGACAAGCTCAACGTCAACGGCGGTGCCATCTCCATCGGTCACCCCTACGGCATGAGCGGCTCGCGCATGGTCGGCCACGCCCTGATCGAGGGCAAGCGCCGCGGCGCCAAGTACGTCGTGTGCACCATGTGCGTCGGCGGCGGCATGGGTGCCGCGGGCCTCTTCGAGGTCGCCTGAGTCAATTGCCCGCGCGGGCGGCGCCGGAGCTGACCGGCGCCGCCCGCGCTGTTTTTCACAAAACAGTCAGCCTTGACTGTTTCTTGTGGGTGACGTAATTTGGGGGTCTGCTGCAGTGGAGGTGCGCGTGTTGCGGCGCTTCGCGAAAGCCGGAGGTCACCCATGGCAAAGTTCCTTGAGCCCCACCGCCGCCCGCTGGGCGGCTTCGAGATCATCGACGTAGTCGAGGAGAGCGACGTCGAGGCCATCCGCAGCCGGCTCGACGTGCCCTGCCCCACGGCCGTGCGTTGGAACGACTGGGACTACGGCAGCACCGTGGCCGAGCTGCGTGCCCTCTACGACAAGGGCAAGCAGCATCAATGGGACGCCTCCCACGAACTCGACTGGGAGCTTCCGCTGACCCGGGACGTGTGGATCGGCGACCCCAACGCATCGATATTGGCCAGCACCTGCAAGCAGCTTGGGGGTGACGAAAAGGCGGTCAAGGCCGCCCTCTTCGACGAGGTCAACTACGTGCTGTCGCAGCTCCTGCACGGCGAGCAGGCGGCGCTGCAGCTCTGCGGTCAGCTCACCAACATCTGCCCCGAGACCGACGAAAAGCTCTACGCCGCCCAGCAGGCGGCCGACGAGGCGCGCCACACCGAGGTCTTCGCCCGCTTCCTGGCGGAAAAATTCGGCACGCTCTACCCGGTGAGCCCCGTGATCAAGACCCTGCTCGACGAGCTGCTGAGCGCCGAAGGCTTCCACAAGAAGACCCTGGGCATGCAAACGCTCTTCGAAGGCGTGGCCATGGGCATCTTCAGCGGCCTGCGCGCGAGCATGAGCCATCCGCTCTTGGTCGAGATGATCCGACGGGTGGAGCTGGACGAATCACGCCACGCGGCCTTTGGCGTCTTGACCATGCGCAGGGTGATGGGCGAAATCGACGAAGCCGAACGCGCCGAGCTCGAGGACTGGGCCCTTTCCATCCTGGAGACCTTGAACGCCGCCCAGCAGATGCACATGCTGCGGATCTTGGGGCCCAAGTACGGCATCGACGCCGAGCGGCTGACCAAGCGCATCGTGGCCATGCCCGAGTTTCCGCTGTTCAACTCCATGGTCTACATGCACACGGTCATTCCGAACCTGCAGCGCCTGGGCCTGATCACCGAACGCACCGAGAGCAAATACCGCGCCGTGGGGCTGATGTCCGACATCCGCGGCGAGCCATCCGCAAACTAAAGGGCCGATTGGCGGACATGACCGCAGGCGGCCGGGAGAGCCAGGGGACCCGATGGATCCGCAAAACGCCGAACTGCTCGATTTGCTCGACCTCCAATCCGCCGACGAAGGCGTCTTTCTGGGCCCGCCGTCCCAGGACGGCTGGATAAGGGTCTTCGGCGGGCAGGTACTCGCCCAGGCCCTGGCCGCGGCCAGCTTCACCGTCGAGGACTGGGCCTGCCACTCGCTGCACGCCTATTTCCTGCGCCCGGGCAAGCCGGGGCGGCCCATCGAGTACGAGGTCTCCTCCATGCGCGACGGCTCCACCATGGCCACGCGCAACGTGGTCGCGGTGCAGCGCGACGAGGTTAACTTGCAGATGGTGGCTTCGTTTCAGGCCGAAGCCCCCGGCGCCGAGCATCAAGTACAGATGCCCGACACGCCGCCGCCCGAGTCCTTCCCACCAGAGCCAGAGCGCATGGCCAAGCTGGCCGAAGGCGCCTCCGAGGAAATGAAAAAGCACCTGCTCAGGCGGCGACCGCTGGAGTCCATCCGCGTCGATCCCGTGAGCTTCGGCGACACGGAAAAACGCACGGCCCCGACCCGCACCTGGATGCGCACGCGCGGCGAGCTCATCGACGACCCGAACCTGCACCGCTGCGTCTTGGCCTACGCCTCGGACATGGGCGCGCTCGAACCCTGCCTGCGCGCCATCGGCGGCGGCTTCGGCGATTCATCGCTGCAGGTGGCCAGCCTCGACCACGCCATCTGGTTTCACCGACCCTTCCGCATCGACGACTGGCTGCTCTTCGTCTTCGACAGCGCCAGCGTGGCGGCAGGGCGCGGCTTGACCCACGGTCAGGTCTTCGACCGCCAGGGACGGCTGGTGGCATCGATCGCCCAGGAAGGGCTGATGCGCGGCCGGGACTAGAGCGGAGTAGCCTCAGGCGCCGTTCTTCTGGGCGCGCTTTTCGATCTGGGCTTCGGCCCGATCGGTCATGCGCCCGAAGACCTGCACCGCCGTCATCGGCATCAGGCGTTTGAAGGCGAAGAGGAACTTGGCGTCGGCACCGACGATCAGGCGCTTCTTGTTGCGCTTGATGCCCTTGATGATGGCGCTGGCGGCCTGGGCTGACGTGGTCATGGCGATGCGCTCGAAGTCGGCGACAAACTGACTGTCAAAGCCGGAGTTTTCGAGCAGGCCGGTCTTGATGCCGCCGGGGTGCACGCAGGTGACCTCGATATTCGAGCCGGCCAGCTCCTGGATCAGCGTGTCCGACAGCCCCGCCACCCCGTACTTGGAGATGTTGTAGGGGCCGTTTCGGGGAAAGGGCATGGCCGCATTGATGCTGGAAATGTTGACGATGTGACCTTCCGGGCGCTGTCGCAGAAGCGGCAGAAATTCCTTCACGCCGTAGATCACACCCCAGAGGTCGACCCCGATCACCGCCTCCAGTTGCTCGTAGCTGTGCTCCTCGATGGTGCCGCGACTGGTAATGCCAGCGTTGTTGATGATCAGATCCACCCCGCCGTGCTGCTCCAGGGCCTCCTGGGCGAAGCGGGCCACCTGCTCGCGCTTGGACACGTCCACGCCATGGCGGCTGACGCGCACCCCCTGGCAGCGGGCGACGGTGGCTTCGAGTCCGGCTTCGTTGAGGTCGCAGAGGGCGAGATTGCAGCCCTCGGCGGCCAGTTGAATCGCCAGCTCCTGGCCGATGCCCGAGCTGGCACCCGTGATCGCGGCGACCTTGCCTTCGAGATTCTTCATCGCACGACTCCTGTGGTGCCACCGCGAATCGCTCGGGGCCTCGGCGGGGCGGTGGCAGCGGCGGAAGTCTAGGTTGCCGGAGGCTTCGAAGGAAGCTCAATGTGGGTGAGCTTCAGCCCGAAACGTCGGCGAAGGCACGCTCGGCATGGGCCCCAAGGCGCGGGTCGCCGCGCTCGGCGACGGCGGCCAGCGCCCGCTCGCGCATTCGCGGCTCGGCCCGGTAGGTGGCGAGCGCGTCGATGGCCTGAAGCGCGCGGGCTTCGCTGGCGTCGCGGACCACCGACAGCAGAAAATCCCAGGCCCCGTCGCTGCGCATCAGGGCGATGGCCAGGTAGGCCAGGGTCTGGCGCTCGGGGCGCAGCTCCGCTTCGGCGGCGGTGCGCAGGATGGGCAGGGCGGCGGGGCGGCGCGACTCGCCCAGGGCCAGGAGCGCCGCTTCGGCCGTCTCGTCATCGCTGTGGTCAATGAAGCTGGCCACGAAGGGCAGGCAGCGCTCGGGGGCCAGCTCCAGAAGCCCGGCGAAGCAGGCGCCCAGGACGCGGGAGTCTTTTTCGCCGGCCAGCGCGCGCAGGCGCAGGAGCGGAACGCCCACCTCGGCATGGCCTGCGTAGGCGACGGCCTGGGCGGCGCCCATGCGCGCCATGGGTTCGGGGTCGGCGAGCAGGTCGGCCAGCTCCGTCACGGCATCGGGATAGCCACTGCGGACCAGGCCCGCGGCGCAAATGCCGCGCAGCTCCACGGCGGTGTCCTGGGTGCCGCCCCAAATCGGCTCGGGCTGCACGTGGCGGATGCCGCGCAGAAAGACCGCTTGGCCCGAGGTGCCCAGATGGTGCAGGGCGCGGGCCACGGCGGCCTTGGCCATGCAGCCCGGATCGCGCTTGACGGGCTGCTCCATGAAACGCTCGAAGGCCGCCTCGAGGGCTTGCTCGAAACCCGTGAGCTCGGCCTCGGCGATCAGACGGGCGGCGGCGGCGGCGAGTGGGCCGCGCTTGCTCCCCAGGGCCTTTTCGATTTTCGCGTGGGCCTCGGGCGTATCGGGCCCTGCGCGCAGGGCCCCGATCTCGGCGATACGCTCCTCGATGTCCGGGCGCCTGCTGGCCTTGGCCATGGAGCGGCATCAAAGCGCGCGGCGACCCGGAGCACAAGCCGGGGCGCCCGCGGACGCTCGCTACTCGGGGCCCACCACGCGACTGGCCTCGGCGCATACGGCATCCACGTCGGCGCAGACCGACACCGTATCCATCGCGCGTGCGGCCTCTGCGATGCGATCGCCATCGAGGCCACGGCAGGACCAGTTCTCGGCGATATCGACGGCCAGATCGAGGTTCACGTTGGCGCAGCCCTCGAACTCGGCGACGGTCGCATCGCAGCCGCGCAGGCGATCGACGCAGACCTCCACCGGCCCGGTGGCGGCCTGCACGGCGATGGGCTCGGGGAACAGGCCCATGCACTCCTCGAGCTGGCGCTCGCAGCCTTCCTCGCTACCTCCCAGCACGATCGCCGCGGGCAGACACGCGATGTAGGCGATGGCATCGAAGCTCACGTAGGTCTCGACGTAGCTGTCGAAGCTCTGGCAGACCTGCTCGAGATCGGGGTCCTGCAGACCCGAGACCCGAACCGACGCGAGCGGCGCATCGGCGCTGACCGAAGTGCTCGCGAGCTGCACCTGATAGCGAGGGCGCGGAGGTTCGTCGTCGCAGGCCGCGGTCGTCACCAGCGACAGCAGCGGCAGCAGTTGCAGTGCACGCGAATTGGCCATGGACTCTCCTTCGGTGGCCGGGCCCAGAGCGGGCGCCGGCCCTTCGGCCCCCTCGTGTACCCCGGCAAAGGAAACGGTTCACGTGGGGGTGCTGCGGCCATGCCTTTGCCCCAGGCCCCCCCCTGGCAACGGGGTGATAGCCGCAAATCTTCCGGGATTGGGGCGTGCGAGCGGCGTGCATGGGCCACGACTCGAGAGGCCCGGTCTGATGTAGGCTTCGGACCAACCCATGTGCACCATCCTCTACCTCTTCGGGGTGCATCCCGAGCTACCGCTCATCGTCGCCGCCAACCGCGACGAAAACTACGCGCGTGCGGCGCGCCCTCCAGGACTGATCGACGGCACGCCGCGCGTGCTCGCCGGCAGCGACCTGCGCGCGGGCGGCACCTGGTTGGGGGTCAACGAAGACGGCATCGTCGTAGGCCTCACCAACCAGCGCACCCTTCGACTTCCGCGTGCCGATGCCCCCTCGCGCGGGGAAGTGGTCCTGCGGGCACTGCGGGCGCGCGGCATAGACGAAATCGTCGAACAGCTCCATACGCTCGAACCCGCCCGCTACAACGCCTTTAACCTCCTGTTTGGAAACGCCGAGCGACTCCTGGCCGCCTACGTCAGACCCGAATTGGCTGAGGTCGAAATCGAAACTGTGGCGCCGGGCATCGGCGTCCTACCCAACGACCGCATCGGCGCGCCGGGCTTCCCCAAAGCCGAGCGAGCCATCGAGCTTTCGCGACCGCGCGCGCAGGCGCCCTGGGGCGAACTATCAAAGCATCTCGAAAGCATCCTCGCCGACCACAGCCTGGCGCCGCTCGAAGCGCTGCCCACACCGCCCCCCGACTCCCCCTTCACCCGCGAGCGCCTGCACGCCCACTCCGCCATCTGCACGCACACCGAAAGCTACGGCACCTGCTCGGCCACCCTCATCGCCCTGGGCCCGGACCGGCTCCACAGCTACCTCCACGCCGACGGTCCGCCCTGCAGGGCGCGCTTCAGTGAATACAGCGACCAGCTTTGGCAGCCATCGCCTGGTGGCACCTGAGCGGCCGGGGGACAGCTGACTCCTCCATCCGGCACGCAGCGGCGGTCGCGCTGACGCCATTCAGGCAGCCAATGGACGACCCGCCTCCGCAAGCTTCCGCCTCCGCAAGCTTCCAGGCCGCTTTCTCTCAGGCCTCCGCAGGCTTCCAGGCCGCTTTCTCCCCTCCGCAGGCTTCCAGGCTGCTTTCTCTCAGGCTGGCTGCTTTCTCTCAGGCTGCTTTCTCCCAACCCGGCGCTTGGACGCCCAAAAGCCGAGCCCCTCGGGCCGTCGTGCGCGTGAACACGGAGTCACCCACGGAGTCACCCGCCCGCATCCATCTGGCGGCCGCCGGAACCTGCCTCGGCTCATGCGCAGGTCGCACCGCTGCATGGCACCGTCGGCGGCGCCAGCGCCGATCGCGGCTCATGCTCTGGAGTCGCTGCTGTGTGCGGTAGGCCGCGCAGGCCCCAGAGTCCCGCTCTCGGCCTACGCCGCCTTCAAGATCGGCGGCGGGTAGGTGCCCTCCGGGAAGCGCACGTCGGGCTCGCCCGCCTGGTAGCGTCGGGAGCACTCCCAGTGGGCCGCCGACACCGACAGCCTCGCGGCCGCGTGCTCGGCACGTCGCTCGGGCTCACAGAAGACATAGGGCCGACGGCTGCGAGCCAGCCGCGCGGGGCGGGTCTCGAAGGCCGCCAGCACCACCTTCTCGACCCCCAGCGGCGCGCCGCTTTTCTTGTGGCCCTTGGCCGCTTGCTTGGCCCGCAGCTGTTCGATCCAACTGTCGAGCGAGGCGCGGTAGGTCTCCCGATCCATGCCCTCGCAGCTCGGCGCCGCCGATAGCTTCAGCGTCACCGTCTCAAAGAATGGCGCGAGCTTCTCCGGATGGCGCGCCTTGTGCCACTTGGTGCGGTTGAGGAACTCGAAACCCAGCTCGTCGCTGTCGCCCAGGCCATAGGCGAGGTTGAGGCCGGGCCACTCTTCGGGTTCGCTCACCAGGTTGGCCTTGCAGGGATTGTCGACGCTGTAGGCGATGCGGTCGGCCACCGAGGGGTCGTCGGTGATGGGCTCGGCGTCGTAGCGGCGGGCCCACAGCGGTCCGCGCTTTCCGGTCAGCAGGTTGATGTCGTCGGCGACGCGGGCCTTGAAGTAGGCCATGAAGGCGGCGAGGTTTTTCTCCGTGGTCTGCACCACCAGGTGGATGTGGTTGCTCATGACCACCAGGGCGAAGACCTTGACCTTGCAGTGCTGCTGGGCGCGGCCGAGGGCACTGCCGATGAGGCCCCGAGCCATGCGCTTGGCGTCTTCGAACGTGAGCTTGGGCTGAAACGGGCCGCGGTTCGCATTGGAGCGCTCGACGAGCTTGGCCAGGCGCTTGTCGCAGTGGCGCTCGAGGGCCTTGATGGCGCGGCGGGCCTTGTGGTTGGGCGGCTGCAAGCCGCAACTGATGACCGGGTGTAGGAAAAAGCGCCCCTCGATCACGCGGCAGCTGACGAACCACAGGTGGGAATCGGACTCGACGCGCAGGGGGCGCGAGCGCTTGGGGGGCCTGGTCTCGACGCTCATGCAACGTGTATCGGCCAGCACCCGCGCCGGTTTCGCAAAATCTCGAGAAAAGCGGCCTGGCAGGTTTCGGAAGCAGGGCCGGGCGAAAACGGCCTGGCAGGTTTTGGGAGGGTGGGTTTTGGGAGGGTGGAAGCAGGGCCGGGCGAAAACGGCCTGGCAGGTTTTGGGAGGCAGGTTTCGGGCGAAAACAGCCTGGCAGGTTTTGGGAGGGTGGGGGTAGGTTCGGGGTGGCGCTCTTGCTGCTCGGTGCCTATGCCGCTCGCTTCTCTGCCAATCGATGCCGTCCGCGCTCGCTTTGTGGCCGCCCTTGCGCGGGGCCCCGTGGTGGTCGCAGCGCCGACGGGCTCGGGTAAGTCGACCCGGGTGCCACGCTTTTGTTCGGGCTCGGTGCTGGTGGTGGAGCCGCGACGGGTTGCCTGCATGACGCTGGCGCGACGCGTGGCCGAGGAAGAGGGCGCCGAGCTGGGCACAACCGTAGGCTACCAGGTGCGCGATGACCGCCGCGCCAACGCCAATACGCGCGTGCTCTTCGCCACACCCGGGATCGTGCTGCGCGCCCGCGAGTTGCTCGAGCGCCAGACGGTGATCCTCGACGAGTTCCACGAGCGCGGCCTGGAGACCGATCTCTTGCTCGCCCTGCTGGTCGAACGCCAGCACCGCGGGCTGGTGGTGATGAGCGCCACGCTCGAGGCCGATCGCGTCGCCAGCGCCATCGGCGGCGAGGTGGTGGAAGCGGCGGGCCGGCTCCACCCCGTCACCGTCGAGTACCTGCCCGAAAACGCTCTGCTTCCCGACCCCCGCGACCTCGAGCTGCGCCTTCAACACGCCCTGTCCCGTTGCCAGCAGCTGCCCGGCGATGTGCTGGTCTTCTTGCCCGGCAAGGCCGAGATCGCCCGCGTCGCGAGCGCTCTCACTTCCGACGCACGCTTTGAGGTGATCCCTCTCCACGGCTCGCTCTCCCTGGAGCAGCAGAACCGCGCCTTCGCCCCCTGCAGCCGCCGCAAGCTGATCCTCGCGACCAATGTGGCCGAGACCTCGGTGACGGTCCCCGGCATCGGGGTGGTGATCGACAGCGGCCTTTCGCGCCGAACCCACTACCACCAGGGCCGCAGCTATTTGACCCTCACCCCAATCGCAGCCGATAGCGCCACCCAACGCGCCGGACGCGCCGGACGCACGGCCGCAGGCGTCTGCATTCGCCTCTGGTCCAAGGCCGCACGTCTGGAAGCCACCACACCACCGGAGATTCACCGCGAGTCATTGACGCCCATGTTGCTCGCCGCCGCAGCCGCCGGCTCCCATGTCGAGCGCCTTCCCTTCCTCGATCCCCCCAAGGACCACGCCCTCGACGACGCCCGCGCCGAGCTACTGGCACTCGGCGCCCTCGAAGCCGATGCCTCGCTCTCGCGCCTGGGAGCCGAGCTCTTCGGCCTGCCCATCGATCCGGCCCTCGGACGCGTCCTGGTGGAAGCCAGACGCCGCGACACGCTCCAGGACGCCATCGACCTCGTGGCCGCCCTCGGCGTCGGCCGCCCGCTGTTCATCACCTCCGCCCGCAACGACAGCGAAGACCTGCGCGAGGTCGGCTGCGACGCCAGCGCTCTCATCGCCGCCATCCGCCAGGGCGACCCCGGACGCCACGGCCTCTCCCACACCGCCCTTGCTGAAGCACGACGCACGGCCCGGCGTCTGCGCGAGGCCTTCAGCATCGAAGCCGCGCCCAGCCGCCCCGCAAACCGACGCGCCCTGGCCGCCACTGTGCTCGCCGCCGATCCCCGCACCGCCCACGTGGCCCGCATCCGCAAGCGTGCCGTGGCCTTCAGCAACGGCGGCACCGAGCTCGAGCTGGCCCGCGAAAGCGCCCTGCAGCTCGCAAAGCTCCCCGACGCCGTCGCCGTGCTCGCGATCCACGCCATCACCGACCACCGCGGACAACGCCACCTGCGCTGCACGGCCGCCCTGCCCCTGACCCTGCAACAACTGACCGATGCGGGCCTCGGTCGCGAGCGCGTGGGCGAGGTCACGCTCAAGCGCGGCGTGGCCCTGGCGCAAATCGAACGCGTCTACGCCCGGCGCGTGCTCACGAGCGAGCAGCGCATCCCCGAAGGCGAACTCGCCCGCCAGGCCATCGCCGAGCTCTTTCTCAGCGGCCGCCTGCTGCCCAAGGCCCTCGGCGAGGCCCAGCTCCGCCTCGAGCGCCGCGAGCTGGCCCGTCGCGCAGCCCGCCGCGGTAGCCTCGGCGTACGCCCGGAGCAACTGCCCGAACCCATCGATCTGCAAGCCTTCACCGTCGCGCAACTCGAAGCCCTGGGCGTCGAAAGCGGCCAGGACGCGGCCCTGCTTTCAGCCGAGGACCTCATCCCCGAGGATCTCCCCGCCGAGGTTCTCGCGCGCCTCGAGACCCAGTACCCCCTGCGCATCGAGCTGGGCGACGCGCGCTACCGCGCCGAATACGACTTCAGCAAGAGCCGCGTCACGCTGCACCTAATCGAAGGCACGCGCAAAAATCCGCCACCGCGCAGCTTCCTGCCCAAGTTCGGCGGTCTGACCATCTACGCCGAAGCCGGCGGCCGCCTGCACCTGCTGCGATGAACGCCCCGCCCCCAGGCGCTTGACAGCCCCACCCGCTGCGCTACGGTCCCGCCATCATGATTTGCGACTTCATCGCCATTGGCATTCGAATCGTCAGCGCGGGCCCGCGGCCCGGGCCGACCGGATGCTGAGCGCATCGAGTCGCCCGAAACGACCACCACAAAGGCCGCGGTCACCGCGGCCTTTTTCGTTTCTGCTGCAACACGAAACGGGTCACGGTCAGAAGCGGTCGCACGAGCCACGCGACCATGCCCAACGCAAAAGCCCCTACCCACGTGTCCATCATGGACACAACCCTGCGCGACGGCGAGCAGACCCCCCATCTCGCCTTCACTCCCAGCGAAAAGCTTCACATCGCCCGCAGCCTGATCCTCGACGTGGGCGTCGACCGCATCGAGGTGGCGTCCACGGGCGTCTCGAGCGGCGAACGCGAAGCCACCGGCCGCGTCCTCGCCTGGGCGCGCGAAGCCGGCTGCGCAGAACGCATCGAAGTGCTCGGCTTCTGCGACGGTCAGCGCTCGGCGCGATGGATGGCGGAGCTGGGCGGCGGCGCCATGAACCTTCTGCTCAAGGGCTCCGAGTCCCACTGCCGCCGCCAACTCGGCCTCGAGCCAGAGCAACACTTCAACGCCCTCGAGCGCACCCTGCAGGCCGCCCGCGACCTGGGCGTGCCCATCGCCGGCGCCTATCTCGAAGACTGGTCCCGCGGCATCGCCGAATCACCCGACTACGTGATGGCCGCGACCGCCCGCCTCCGCGCGCTTCACGTACCGCGCATCTACCTGGCCGACACCCTCGGCTGCCTGTCGCCGGCCCATGTCGCATCGCACGTCAAACGCATGGTGGACGCCTTCCCCGGCCAGCACTTCGAATTCCACGGACACAACGACTACGGACTGGCCACGGCCAATGCCCTCGCCGCGGTCGCCGCAGGCGCCCGAGGTGTGCATACCAGCGTCAACGGCCTGGGCGAACGCGCCGGCAACGCACGCCTGGCCGAAGTCGCCGTCGCCCTGCGCGACCACGCCGGCGTCAGCTGCAACGTAAACGAAGCGGCCGTGACCGGTATCGCATCGCTGGTCGAGACCTTCAGCGGCAAGCCCATCGCCCACAACGCGCCCCTGACCGGCCGCGACGTCTTCACACAAACCGCCGGCGTCCACGCCGACGGCGACCGCAAGGGACAGCTCTACGCGAGCCGGCTCAGCCCCGATCGCTTCGGCCGCCGTCGCGACTACGCCCTGGGCAAGCTCTCCGGCCACGCCTCCCTGGACCAAAACCTGGAACAGCTCGGTATCCGGCTCGAAAAAGAGCAACGCTCTCGGCTCCTGGCCCGCGTGGTCGAACTCGGCGACCAGAAGCAAACGATTCACCCCAGTGACCTGCCCCTTCTGGTCCACGATCTCTTCGGCGACCCGCGCTTCGAAGCCCAGCGCTACCCACGCATCACCGACTACCGCGTGACAATCGCGCGCGCTTCAGCCGCCCGCGGAGAACTCACACTCCGCTTCGGCGAACGCACGATCACCACCAGGGCAGAAGGCACGGGCGGCTACGACGCCCTGGTCGCCGCTCTGCGTACGGCCATGGAAGAGTTCGACCTACAGCTGCCCGCGCTGACGGACTTCCGAGTACGCATCCCACCATCGGGCGGCCCCTCGGCGCTGGTGGAAGCCTCCATCGAGTGGTCACACTGCGACGAACGTTTCACAACGGTCGGCGTCGATCCGGATCAACTGGGAGCTGCCATCATCGCGACCCAGAAGATGCTGGCAAGAGTCTGCACACCTGGCGTCATTTGATGCGACGCAAATCACAATTCCGCCACCGCACAATTCTTGCGCTTCGCAACACCCTCCCGCAGCCAAAACCGCTAGGGTCGAATGACTGGGTCCGTGGTGGGTGCGGACCCAGTGTTGTTGGATTGCGGAACACGCGTCGCGACCCGGGCCTGCGACGACCCCGGACGCGATGTCCAGGTGGAGAAACGAGTCATGATCGGAGAGTTGAGTCGATGTGCACGCCCGCTGAGTTGTGCGCTCCTGTGTGTGGTGCTGGTGCTTTTCGGTTGCTCCGACGACAGCGACCAAGCGGCTGACCAAGCTGCTCAAGCCGCCGACAGCGCGAATTCGGACCAGGCAGCCACGGGTGCCGCCGGAGCAGCCGCCGAAGCCGCTCCCTCGACATCCTCGACAGCCGGCGTCGGCGAAGGCGCGGCCGGGGCGACCCAAGCCAGCCAAGATGATCCCTTCTGCCAGGCGCTGACCGTCTTTGGATCCGCCTGCCAAAGCTGCCACGGCAAAGAACTCGCCGGCGGCGCACCCTTTCCGCTGCTGAGCTACGAAGACGTACTGGCTCCGTCCCTCTCCGATCCCTCGAAGACGGTGGCCGAGATGATCGCCGTGCGCATCCACGAAGAGACGCGACCGATGCCCCCGCTGAGTCAAAAACCGCTAAGCGACGACCAGCTCGCCACCCTCGACGCCTGGCTGGACGCCGGCACACCGGCTCCGACGGTCGAGTGCGCCGCGCTGCCAAGCGACCCGGGTCCCATTGTCGAAGGCGAGCCCGTCTGGCCCGACGACTGCCAGGAGCGCTACGAGATCCGCGCCCACGACGGCAACGGCGGCCCCTACATCGTGCCGGCCGACACCGAAGAGACCATCGACCTCTCGGTCCCGGTGCCCTGGGCCGGCGACGGCGGAGCGGTCCAGGCGCTGGCCATCCGCCCCCTGACCAACAACAAGCGCGTGGTGCACCACTGGATTCTCTACGCCGGCAACAACGACTTCATCACCAGCTGGTCGCCGGGCAAGCCCATGGAAACCTTCCCCGAAGGCGTCGGCGTGCACATGCCCACCGAGGGCAACTTCCGCCTCAACATGCACTACTTCAACGTGGGCAACCCACAGCAAGAGCCCGATGCGAGCGGCCTCGAGGTCTGCATCACGCGCGATCTCCGACCCTCCACCGCCACCACCTACATGTTTTCGGGCTCCGCCACGGTACCGCCCGGCGGCCGCGTCGAAAACGTCTCGACGTGCAACGTGATCGCCAGCGAGCCGGTGCATCTGATCACCAGCTCCCCGCACATGCATTCCTACGGCGTGGCCTCCAAGTTCGAGGTGGTGCGCGCCGACGGTAGCGTCGAGGTGCTCGAAGACGCGCCCTTCAACTGGGAAGACCAGCACGTCACCCCCATCGACACCGTGATCCAAAACGGCGATCGCGTCCGCCTGACCTGCATCTACGAAAACCCCACCGATCAAACGATCACCTACGGCGGCAGCAGCGAGGACGAGATGTGCTTCAACTTCTCGCGCTACTACCCGATGGGCGCCCTCGTCTGTTTCGGCGGCGGCTTCTTCTGAGCACTACAACACGGAACCGAAGACGCGCCGGTGCAGCCACGGGTCGTCGGTCAGCTCCGGGTGAAAGCTGGCGGCCCACAGCGATCCCCGGCGCACCGCCACCGCCTCGCTCCGGTAGCGGACAACCACCTCGACCGAAGCCCCCACGCGCGCGATGCGCGGCGCCCGGATGAAGACAAGCCGATGACCGCCGCCGTCGCTTTCGGCCTCGAAGCTATGGAGTTGCGAACCGAAGCCGTTGCGCACGAGGTCGAGCTCGAGCCAACCCCGTTTCGCCGAAAGCACCAGGCCGGCACAGGTCGCAAGCAGCGGGCGCCCGGAATGCACGAAATCATCCAGGGCCTCGCCCAGCCCAAAACGCTCGAGCAAGAGCCCTTGGGCCGTACTCTCGCCGCCGGGCAGCACGAGTCCCGACAGCCCAGGCAGCTCGGCCGCCCCGCGCACCTCCCGCGCAGCCAGGCCGAGCCGCCCGAGCATCTCCAGGTGCGGCCGCACGCCGCCCTGCAAGGCCACGACACCGATCACCGCGCTCACCAACCGCGCGTGGCGAAGTGGCGGTCGGCCGGCAGCGTCGAAAGCTCGATGCCAGGCATGGCGGCGCCGAGGCCGGCGCTGATCGCAGCCAGACGCCCTGGCTGATCGTAGTAACTCACCGCCGCCACCATGGCCTCGGCCCGCGCCTTGGGGTCCTCCGACAGGAAGATTCCGCTACCGACAAAGACCGAACGAGCTCCCAGCGCCATGCACAGCGCAGCGTCGGCCGGTGTGGCGATGCCGCCGGCGGCGAAGCAGGGCACCGGCAGCTCACCGGTCGCGGCCACACGCGCGAGCAGCTCGTAGGGCGCGCCCAGCTCGCGCGCGCGGGCTATCAACTCTTCGTTACCAATCCCAGCGAGCCCGCGGATCTGCTCGCGCAGGCTGCGCAGATGCCGCACCGCCTGCACCACGTTGCCCGTCCCGGCCTCGCCCTTGCTGCGCAACAACACCGCGCCCTCCGCCACGCGCCTGAGGGCCTCGCCCAGATCACGACAACCGCAGACGACCGGCACCTTCAGTGCGTGCTTGTCGATGTGGTACTGCTCGTCGGCCGGCGTCAGCACCTCGCTCTCGTCGATGAAATCCACTTCCAACGCCTCGAGAATCTGGGCCTCGACGAAGTGCCCGATGCGGCACTTGGCCATCACCGGAATCGTCACCGCCGCCTTGATCGCCTCGATGCGCTGCGGGTCCGAGGCGCGCGCCACGCCACCCTCGGCGCGGATCTGGGCCGGCACCCGCTCCAGCGCCATCACCGCGACGGCGCCGGCCGCCTCGGCGATGCGCGCCTGCTCGGCGTCGACCACATCCATGATCACGCCGCCCTCGAGCATGCGCGAAAGCCCCAACTTGGTCACAAAGCTCGCCTCTTGCATCAGATCACCTCCAGCGGCCTTGCCGCCTGTTCTCCGCTTTCACTCTCGAGCAACTCCAACAGCAGCGTCCCCAGGCGTTGTCCGCCCTCGCGCAAGCGCGCGGCCGGTTCGGCGCAGCAGGTCAAGCGAATGCCCTGTTCGCTGAGGTCGCCGCTGCGATTGAGGTTGCTCGGCCCCACCAACACGCCCCGCTCGAGCGCGCGCTCAAAGACCCGATCGGGCGGCAGCGCATCGGGCAGCTCAATCCACGACACCACGCCATGGGAGGAAAGTCGCACGGGCAACGCGTTGCCCAGCGTGGCAGCCAGCCCCGCGGCCAGCGCGTCACGCCGCCGCCGGTACTCGGGCACGATGCGCTTGAGATGCGCCCGCAGGTAGCCGCGCTCCAGGAACTCGGCCAGACCGTACTGCAATAGCAGCGAGCTGCCGAGATCCATCGAGTGCTTGAGCGCCTCGAAGCGCTCGTGGATCGCGGCCGGTCCCACCACATAACCCAGGCGCAAGGCGGGGATCAGCTTCTTGCTGTAGGTGCCCACGTAGATCACGTCGCCGTCGAGGGCGCGCAGGGGCGGCGGCGGCTCCACCTCGTCGAGGTTCAGGTCCGAGGTGTAGTCATCTTCGATCAGCGCAATACCCGAGCGCCGCGACCAGGCCACCAGCTGTTGACGACGGCGGGTGGAAATCACGCGCCCGGTGGGGTTGTGGCAATTGGGCATCAGGTAAAAGAACTTGGCGCCGCTGCGGGAAAGGCGCTCGAGGGCGCTGAGCGAGGGTCCTTCCTCGTCGGTGGCCACCGGGATCAAGCGCGCACCGGCGGCGCGGAAAACGCCGATGGCGCCCGCGTAGGTGGTCGCGTCCACCAGCACGTGCTCGCCCGGGTCGACCAACATGCGCACCAGCACGTCCAGCGCCTGCTGGCTGCCCGAGGTCACCTGCACGTCCTGTGCGCAGGTCGACACCCCCAGCCGCGTCAGGTCCTCGGCGATGCACTCGCGCAGCCTTGGAACACCCGCGCGCGGCGCGTAGCCGAGCGTCCGCGGACCCAGGCTGCGCAGCACGTGGTCCAGGCAGCGCTGGAAGAGTTCGGCTGGCAAGAGGTCGGCGGAGGGCTGATGCCGCGCCAGGTCGATGCGGTCGCCGCCGGCGCGCGTGAGCTTGATGAAATGGCGCCGCTGCTCGGACTCGACCTCGCTGACCTCGCTGAAGAGACCGGCCCAGGCCACCCCGCCCGGACCCGACTCCCGCCGCAGGGCCGGCGCTCCGGGCAAACGCGGCTTCTGGGGCGGCGCGCTCTCCACGAAGGTGCCGCGACCCACCGTGGAGACCACGAAGCCGGCGTCCTCCAGGGCGCGGTAGGCTCGCACCACCGTGTTGCGGTGGGTGCCCAGGCGGACGGCCAGCCGCCGCGTGGGCGGCAGCCGAGCACCGGGGGCCAGGGCGCCGTTTTCGATGCGGCCGGCGATGGCGTCGAAGAGTTGTTGGTAGATCGGCGTGTGGGAGCCGAGGGCGAGGTCAATGGGTCCAATTTGGTCCATTTGGCACACTCCAAACAGCACGGACTCGAAGGCGAGCACCATGAATGGTCCAAGAATAGCGCCGATATCGAAGCAGAAAAGCGCCAACGCACCCAAAGCCCACAGCCCAATCAGTCCAAATAGCCGGCATAGGAGGTGCCAATCGGCCCCGCCCAGCCCTGCTCCCCGGGACCGATGTGGTGGTGCCGGCGCCCGTGGCTATCTCCCCATCGGCCCCCTGTGATGCCCATGCCGCCGATCACCCCGATAACCGCCGCCACCCTCACCCTGCTCGGACTCGTCGCCTGCCGCTCGGCCACCGACATCACCCGCAGCGACGACGAAGTCGAAGCCTGGGTAGCCGAGCAGAAGGCCCGGGAACGGCACAAAGAGCATGCGAGCCCGGGCTCCTCCCTGCCCCCGCCGCCGGCCGACGACAGCTCCCCGCGCCCGGCCGCGCCGCCTGCCACGCCGGCGCCGGCCACGACCGCCACCGGCCCCTGCTCGGCTGCCTGGTACGAGCACGTCGAGCACAGCCTGCACGTCGCCGACTCCGAGGGCCACGGTCCCGACCTGGGCTCGGCCGAGTGGAAAGCCACCGTGGAAAGGCGTCTCGGGGTCGACGCCGACCCCGCATTTCCGGAGCCCGGCACGGCCGCCTGGTGCAGCCGCGTCGACATATTGGTCGCCGAGCGCTCGCCCCCGCCGCGATGACGCCGTCACTTTTTTTGAAATTCTGCGAAACCGCGCGCGCCTGGGGCCGATAAGTGTCATCAAAGAGGCGGCCACATCGAGCCGCCCGAAAGGACGGCCATGCCCCAATCCGCGATGCCCACAAAGCGAGAACTCTTCGAGCGCCCCGACGCCTTTCTGGGACCGCTGCGCTGCGACCGCCAGGTCGAGGTGGACTACTGGGACCAGCTGCAGTCCTGGGCCAAGCCCTTCCTCGAGAGCCACTTCCCCGACGAAGAACTGGGCCTCACGCAGCTGCGCCGGCACTCGCTGCACTGTTTGGGCTCCATACCCTGGAGCGCCGACGAGATGCGAGATGAAAACTGGCAGCCCTGGAACCGGCGCTTCGACGGCAGCGCCATGGCCCTGATCGACGGCCGTCAGTACATGACCGTGGAGATCTGGTACTCGGGTTTTTACGAGCAGGAACACGCCCACTACTTCGCCGAGACCGTCTCGGCCTTCGTGACGTGGCTGGCGGCACAGGGTCGAATTCCGGCCGAGGCCGCAGAAACCTTCTGCACCGACATCGAGCGCGGCTTGCAGGAAGAGCAGGCCCGGGAGCCCGAGCCCGACTACGACTTCGAGGCCTTCGAACAGGCCGCCGCTCCCTTCGTCGCCGACCTGCGCCAGGGGCTCGACTTCCCCATGGAGCAGTGCCTCCTGGGCCAATCGCTCTACGTCGACGCCCTGCAGCAACTCGACGCCGACCCGCCGGAGACAGCGGACTTCAGCCAGATCGACTGCGAGCAGCTTTTGCACTTCACGGCGCGCCAGCTACCGCTGCTGGGACTCGAGGTCGACGACCTGGCCCAGACGACGATCGCCTGGCTGTGTTGGTTGGCCGCCTTCCAGATGATCACGGAAGCCGATCGCGAGCGCCTGATGGGGCAGGCCTTCTCCGTGCTGCGGGCGATGGACATCGACGACATCGAGTTGAATTGAGTCGAGCCTGCGTCCAACCGCTGCAGCGGCGGTGCTACCCTGGTGTGCCAGCAGGCACCAGCAGGAGCGGCGGATGGGCGACAGCGACGAGGTTTGGCCCGGCGGCATGCCGCGGCCGGGGCAGCGAGCCGAGCGCTCGCGTCGGGTCGAAGCCCGCGATATCGAGCGCTTCACCGAGGTCAGCGGCGATCGCAATCCCCTGCACTGCCACGCGGCGCTCGCCCGCCGGACGCGCTTCGGCGAGATCCTGGGCCAGGCCGGCAAAACCAGCGCCATCCTCAACGCGCAGGTAGCCGGAGACCTGCCGGCCCGGGCATGACCCAGCCGGCGGCCCCTGCGGAAAGCACGCGACCGACCACACGGCTGCGCACTGCGGCGCTGACCACGGTGGCGATGCTCGCCTTCGCCGCCAACTCCATCCTCTGCCGCGCCGCCCTCGGCGGGGCCAAAATCGACGCCGCCAGCTTCTCCGGCGTGCGCCTGCTGTCGGGTGCGCTGGTGCTGGTCGCGCTGCTCGGCTTCACCGGCGGCAGCCCCCTACCCCGCGGCGGCAGCTGGCTGGCGGCGGCGATGCTCTTTCTATACGCCGTGCCGTTCTCCTTTGCCTACGTCAGCCTGGCCACCGGCACCGGCGCCCTGATCCTCTTCGGCGCCGTGCAGGCCACGATGCTGGTGGCCGCCCTGCGCAGCGGCGAACGCCCCCATCCCCTGCAGTGGCTGGGCCTCCTGTTAGCGATCTTTGGCCTCATCTACATGGTGCTGCCGGGGGTGTCTGCGCCACCACTGCCGGGCGCCGCGCTGATGGCCGTGGCCGGCATCGCCTGGGGCCTGTACACGCTGCGCGGCAAGGGCGTCGGTGACCCGCTCCAGGAAACCGCCGCCAACTTCACACGCAGCCTGCCTTTCGTGCTCGTGCTGGCGGTACTGACCTATCGGGACGCCCAGCTGACCCCGGGCGGCCTCAGCCTGGCCATTGCCTCGGGCGCGCTGGCCTCGGGCCTGGGCTACGCGATCTGGTACAGCGCCGTGCCCGGGCTGACCAGGACCGCTGCCGCCAGCGTACAGCTCACGGTACCCGTGATCGCGGCCCTGGGTGGCGTCGTCTTCATGTCCGAGCGCATCACCCTGCGATTGACCATCGCCAGCTCCCTGATCCTCGGCGGCGTGCTGCTGGCGCTGCTCGCCTCCCGGCGCACGCGATAACCGACAAACCTCAAAGAATCCCCAGCACCGCCTCCGGAGGTCGGCCCACCGCCGCGCGCTTGTCCTTCACCACGATGGGGCGCTCGATCACGCTCGGGTTTGCGACCATGCGCTCGATCAACTCATCGCGCCCGAGTTCCGGATCGTCGAGCCCGGCTTCCTTGTAGGCCGCCTCACCCTTGCGCATCAGCTCACGCGGCTCCTTGCCGAGCATCTTCAGGATAGCGTCGAGCTGCTCAGCCGTGGGTGGCTGCTTCAGGTACTCGACCACCGTGGGCGTCAGGCCGCGCTCCTCGAGCAGCGCCAGGGTGCCACGCGACTTGGAACATCGGGGGTTGTGATAAATCGTCAAGCTCATCGGACTTCACTCCATTCGGGCGTCGGGCGCAGGGACTTCCGAAACGGCCCGCGGCGCGCCCCGAGGTGTACACGCACCGGGCAAGACCGACAATTGCCTTCGGTCGGGGCCCGCCCCCGGCTACGATGCGCCCGTGCCGAAAGCCGAGAAAAGCCCGCTGCGCGCCTTCTTCGACATCCGGCGCGAGGAGTTGCCCGATGCGATCATGATGTTCAGCTATTTCCTGCTGGTCATCACGACCTTCTGGGTGCTCAAGCCCCTGAAGAAGTCCCTCTTCATTTCGCACTACGACGTCACCGGCCTGGACCTTGTTGCGCTGCACCTGAGTGCCGCCCAGACCGAGCTGCTGGCCAAGGTGCTGAACCTGGTGGTCGCCTACTTCGCCACCACCGCCTTCAGCGCCCTGAGTTCGCGCTACCACCGCCAGCAGCTGACCCACATCTTCAGCACCGGCTTCATCGGCGCCTTCCTGCTCTTCGCCTGGCTCCTGCTCGAGCCGGGCTCGGTGTCGGTATGGACCTTCTACCTGCTGGGCGACCTCTACAGCACCCTGATGGTGGCCACCTTCTTCGTCTTCCTCAACGACATTGCCACCCCCGACTCCGCCAAGCGCACCTACGGCGTCATTGGCCTGGGCGGCGTGGTCGGCGGCATGCTGGGCTCGATGGCGCTGGCGAGCCTGATCCAGCGCGTGCCGCTATGGGCCTGGCTCTTGGGATGCTGCCTGATCATGGTGGCGATCATGGTGATCGCCGCCGCCGTTGGACGCCGCCATCCTCGCCGTGACGACGCACGCGCCAGCGCATCCACGGCGAGCAAGGCCAACGAAGCAGGCGGCAACCCGGCCTTCGACGGCGCGCGCCTGGTGCTGCGCTCGCGCTACCTGCTGGCCATCGTCGGCATCGTCGCCATCTACGAGATGGTCTCCACCATCCTCGACTTCCAGTTCAGCGCCACCCTCTCCCACTACCTGGACGGCAACGCCATCCGCGACCACCTCACCCTGGTCTTCGCCATCATGAACGGCACCGCCTTCGTGGTGCAGCTCTTGATGACCAGCTACGTGATGAAACACTGGGGTCTTCGCACCGCACTGCTCGTGCTGCCGGCCACCACTCTGCTGGCTTCGGTGGGTTTTCTCGCGCTACCGATCCTGTGGATGGGCAGCCTGATCCCGACCCTGGACGGCGCCTTTTCCTACTCCGTAAACCAAAGCGCCAAGGAATCGCTCTACATCCCCACCACCCGCGAGGAGCGCTACAAGGCCAAGGCCTTCATCGACATGTTCGTGCAGCGCTTCGCCAAGGCGCTGGCGGTCGTGCTGAGCCTGGGCTTGACGCTGCTGGTGGCCGATTTCGCTGGCGTGCGCTGGCTGTCGCTGGTGACGCTGGTGCTGATCGGCATCTGGAGCGTGTTGGCCCGTTACGCCGGCACCCACTTCGACGACCTGGCGCTGGAAGCAGAAGCGACGGCCGAGACGGGCTCTCCCGACGAGCGGTAGCGGACCTCGGCCGGCCGACCGCTCCGCGACTGGTGTCAAACGAGCGTGCGTGGGTCCCGGAGCGCCGTGACCCCGCGTGGGACAGCCGAGGACAGAACTCAACCAACGGTTTCGATCCATCCCGCCCGTCGTTGGTGCGGAGGATGCCTTCATACTCACTTCGGTCAAGGGGCGTGCTCGCCATACTCGCCGTGCTCGCAGCGCCTTCGGCGCCGCTGTCCGCGCCGCTGCCGATCGCTTCGGTCGAGGACTTCGACGAGTTGACGCGGAGCGCCCCACCGCCGTTGCCGGTGGACTTCGGGGCCGCCTGGTGCGGGCCCTGCCGCATGGTCGCGCCCGAACTGCAGAAGCTGGCGGAAGCCAGCCGCGGCTCGCTGATCGCGGCCAAGGTCGACACCGAGGCGCTGCCGGCACTGGCCGCCCGCTACGGCATTCACTCCATCCCGACGCTGATGCTCTTCCGCGATGGCGCCATGGTGCAGCAGGTGGCCGGCGCCATGGGCGCGGCCCAGATCGAAGCGCACTTCGGGCTCGCCGCCTGACGCCCCCCAAACTCCCCTGGCCTCTTCCGGCGACGATGGCGTAGCGTTCGAACATGCTGCGCCCGTCGCGTGCAACCGCCGTCGCCCGCGGGGTTCTGCCAGGGGCGCTGCTGCTTTCGTTGCTGTGGGCGCTGAGCCAGGGCCAAGCTGCGCTCGCACAGCCGCCGCGTACCTCGTCGCTGAGCTGGGTGCGGCTGCCAGGGGCCGAGTCGTGCATCTCCACCCAGCAGCTGGCTGCCCTGGTGGAGCGGCGCATCGGACGGCGCGCGTTTGTCTCGGCCTCCCAGGCCGACATCTCCCTGGAAGGCCGCGTCGAACGCAAGGACGCGCGCTGGCAGGTCACGCTGGTGCTCAGCAATCGGCACGGCACCATCCTGGGCGAGCGGCGGCTGCAGGCCGAGGGCGACGATTGCTCAGTGCTCGAAGCCTCGCTGGTGCTGGTGATCGCCATCGCCATCGACCCCGGCGCCACGCTGCCGGCCGTGCGCGGGCCCGGCGACGCGCTATCCGCGGAGGCCGAGACCATGCTCTCGCAGCTGGACCTGCCCGAGGCCGATGACGAGGAGTTGCTCGCCCAACTCACCGTGGCCGACCCGGATGCCAGCGGCGCAGCGGACGATTCGGAGGCCGAGTCGCGCAGCGAAGCCACACGAGAAAGGCGGGAGCCTCCAGGGCCACAGACCGCGCCCGCCGGGGCTGCGACCGGCGCCCGCGCAGGAGCGTTCCGGTTTTCGCTGGGAGCCGAGCTGGGCCTGGGCGCCCTGCCCAGCGTCGCTGGAGGCGCCCGCCTGCGGCTCGGCTACTTCGGTGCCAAAACGCTGGCGCCGGAGCTGCGTGGGAGCCTCACGCTGCAGCAGTCGCAGGATGTGGGTGAAGGCCGCATCCTCACGCGGCTGTGGTCGTTGGGCGCGGCGCTTTGCCCGCGGCTGCTGGGCGAGCACGGGGGCCACCATGTGCAGCTCTGCGGCGCCGCCGTGGTCACGGCCCTCGAGGCCGCGGGGCGAAATTTCGCCCAAAACGACGAGGGCCGCCTGCTGTGGACAGCCCTGGCCCTGGGTCCCACCGGGCGCCTCGCCTTCGGCGGGCTGTGGCTACACCTGGGCGCCGAGCTCAGTCTGCCCCTGTCGCTCCCGTCGCTCCACGTCCAGAACGCCGAGATGCGACCGGTGCGAGCCCACCGGCCCTCCGGCCTTGGCCTGCAGTTGGAAGCGGGCGTGGGCTTGGCACTCGATTGAAGCCGGAATTTTTTTGAAAATGGTGCTGTGCTATGGGCACCCAAAAGGTGAAGACGAAGGAACGCGAGCTGGAAGCATCATCGGTCGGAACGGCTGCAACGCCGCTGGTGGCGCCTGAGGACCGGGCACAGAGCACGGCCCCGGATGCGCAGCAGTTCACCGAGTTGTTCACACGCGCTGCACCGCGGGTGCTGCGCGTGCTGCGCCGCTTCGGCGTGCGCGAGTCGGATCTGGACGACCTGTGTCAGGAGGTCTTCGTCGTGGTGTACCGCAGTCTTGCCCAGTTTCGAGGTGACTCCAGCATCGACACCTGGATCTACGGCATTGCTGCACGCAAGGCCATGGCCCACCGCCGGCGCAAGCACGTGCGCGACGAGGTCACCCTGGAACCTGAGCAGGTGCCCGAGGTGGGCGCCGAACAAAGCCGCGGGCTGGAGCAACGCGACGCGCAGGCGACGCTCTCTGCCCTGCTCGACCGCCTCGACGACGGCAAGCGCCAGGTCTTCGTGCTCTATGAACTCGAGCAGCTGGGCATGAAAGAGGTGGCGGCGGCCATGGACCTGCCCCTGCACACCGCCTACTCGCGCCTGCACGCGGCGCGCAAACAGCTCACGGCCCACGCCCGGCGGCTGCGCAACCTGGGAGCTGAGGCATGATGGGGCAGCCTCCAGGGGACCTAGAGGATCCGCCGCGTTGGTCCGAGGGGGGGGTCGAAAGCGGGGTCGAAAGCGGGGTCAGCGGGGTCGAAAGCGGGTTCGAGGCGCCCCAGGAGCTTTCGGCATTGCTGCGCGACGAGCTGCAGCGGGGACAGGCCACTGTGCAACTCGGAGGCCAAGAGGCGCGCCTGCAAGCGATCTTGCAGGGCGTCGGCGCCCAGGTGGGGCGACCGGAGCTGGGCCAGACGCCCCTGGCGCAGCCGGTCACGGCATCCAGCTGGCTGGGCGGCAGCGGCGCCAAGCTGGGGGCAGCGCTGGGGGTGCTGGCGCTTTTGGGAGCGGGGCTGTGGCTTGCGCGCGGTGGCGAGCGCGACGCCACGTTCCCGGCGGCAGCCGAAACCCCAGCGCCGCCGACCGCGCTGCAGGCCGCTGTCCCGAAGCTGCCCGAGCCCGAACCGACGCTGGCGGCACCGGAGCCCACACAGGCCCAAGTGCCCGAGCCGGCCGAGATCGAGCCCGCGAGGGCCGAGCTCCAGAAGCGCACCCGACCCGCCCGCAGACCGGCGCCACCGCCCGACCCCGCCGCCGAGCTGGCGCTGCTCGAGCAGGCGCAACGCGCCATGGCGAGCTCCCCCGGGCGCACGCTTTCGCTGGCCCAAGAGCACAAAAAGCTCTACCGCCACGGCCAGTTCCAGCAGGAACGCGAGATGCTCGCCATCGAGGCCCTGCTGCGCCTGGGCGAGCAGCGCAACGCCGAGCTGCGCGGGCGCCGCTTCGAGAAGGCCTTCCCGCGCTCGAGCCACGTGCCCCGCCTCAGGCAGCTTTTGGCCTCGGACCACGGCCCGCGCTGAAGATTCCGGGCTGCTGCGGACGAATTCGACAATACTGACAGCCGATGGCTCCGCGCTCGCTCGTCCTCGCGCTATCGCTCGCCGGCTGCGGTCTCGGCCCCCTCGCCTGCTCGGGCTCGGTAACCGTCGGCCACGCCTGCCCCCCCGAAGGCTGCGACAGCGCGTTCGCCGCCAGCGTCATCGACGACCCCAAGTGGCCCGATCTGCCCATGCCTGAGCAATGCGGCTTGCAGCTACCCTCCACGGGAGAGCGCGTGGAGGCCAATGGCGAGCTCGACAGCTGCATGATCTTCAGCCTTCATGCCCTCGGCGGCGGCTCGGCCCCCGTCTATCTCACGCGTATGCAGATCGTGATGACCCCCTTCAGCCATCACGTCGACGTGCGCATGACCGCCGACGCCGTCGATCTTCCCGACGGACCGGTGCCCTGCGACGCGGCCTGGTCGAGCCCAGCACGTTGGATCCCGTTGATGACCGCGCGCGGCGAAGAAGACGACTGGGATCTCAGCGCCGCGCCCTACGTCGCCAGCAGCCACTACCGCGTATTGGTCAACCACCACTACAGCAATAACTCCGATCGCGCGCGCGACGATGTGGGCTTCAAGCTCAACCTCTACTGCGATCGACAGCTGCCCAATCCCGTCAGCCAGGCCTTTAGCTTCGAAAATCGCCAGCAGCGCCTGGTGCAACCCGGCACCGCAGAGACCCTGGCCGGCACCTGCGACTTCGACCGCAGCGTGATCATCACGCGCCTCTACCGCCGCACCCATCGCATCGTGGCCTACCGCGCCGGCCTCGTGGGCGAGGCCGATTGGCTGTGGGTCAGCGGCGACAGCACCGGCAAGTTGTCGCTCGACCCCGATCCACCGCTCACGCTCACGGCCGGCCAGGGCCTGCGCTGGGAGTGCGACTACGAGAACACCTCCGATCTGGCCTTCCAAATCGGTGGCGGCGCCTCCGACACCTGTTCGCTGCTCGGTATCTACCAGCTGCCCGACGGCCGGCCCGATCCGGTGCCGGCCACCTGCACCCTAGCGCCGCGGTGAATCAGGGATCGAGGCTCTCGCAGACGTAGTCCTCGGTGTTGCCGCAGCTCTGGTCGTTCCAGTCGGCGTTGGAGACCTCGTTCATGCGCGCGCAGTAGCCGCTGGTGCTGCTGGGCTCGCCGCTATTCCACTTGGAGTAGAGGCCGCCCGAACCCTGGGCGCAGAGGGTGCCGTTGGCGCAGGTGCTGCTGCCGCCGGAAGTGCCGCTCCAGAACTGATCGCCGTTGTCGGACCAGACCCAGGTGCCGCCACCCGAGTCGCGGGCGCCGATCCAGCTGTCGTTGGAGATGTGACTGCGCACAAAGGCGTTTTCGTTGGCGTCATCGATGCGCACCAGATCCATGCCCCGCGACATGCAGATGGCGCGGGCGTTGGCCCAGCTGTTGTTCGAGGTGCAGAACCAGTAGCCGTGGCCGCTGTATTGCTGCAGGCTGCCGCAACTCGAGTGGGGTTGGTCGCAGGCATCGCGGCGGCCACAGGTACCGGCGCCGTCGCATTGGGTGTTCAAGAAGCAGCCGGAGTCGCTGCAGGTGGTGCCGGCGCTGGGCGGCGAGGCGTCGCCGACGCAGCCGCAGGCGTCGGGCTGGGTCTTGTTGGGGTCGGCCGGGCAGTTGTCGATGCAGTCGGGGGTGCCGTCGCCGTCACTGTCGGTATCCGCCACCGAACAGCCGCATACGCCGGGCACCAGCTTGGGGTCGTCGGGACAGGCGTCGAGGGGCATTTCGCAGACGTAGTCCTCGCTGTTGCTGCAGCCCAGGTCGCCCCAGCTGGCCGCAGAATTTTCGCTCATATAAGCGCAGGCGTTGCTCGAGTTGTCGGGCTCACTAGCGGCCCAGTTGGAATAGAGCCCGCCCGAGCCCTGAGCGCATGAAGTGCCGTTGGCACAGGTGCTGCTGCCGTTGTCGTTGCCGCTCCAGAACTGGTCGCCGTTATTCGACCATGTCCAGCTGCTGCCGGAGAGGGAGCCGCCGATCCAGCTGAGATTGCTGATGTGGCTGCGCACGAAGGCGTTTTCGCCCGCGTTGTCGATGCGCACCAGCTCGCCACCGGGCACGCTCTGGCAGATGGCGCGGGCGTTCTGCCAATTCTGATCGTTGGTGCAGAACCAATAGCCGCTGGCATCGCCGCCGCCGTAGCGATAGAAGCTGCAGCTGCCGCCCACCGGCGCGCACTGGCTGGGGCTTCCGCAGTTGCCACCGCCGTCGCATTGATTGTTTGCGGGGCACAGGCCGTCGGTGCAGGAGGTGCCGGCGGTGGCGGGCGCGTCGCTGGGGCAGCCGCACTGGCCCATCACCGAGCGGTCGGTGTCGAGGGGGCAGCCGTCCATGCAGTCCATCACCCCGTCGCCGTCGGTGTCGGGGCTGGTGTGGGTGCACACGCCGGCGCTGCAGACGTCGGCTGTGCAGCTGTCGCCGTCGCTGCTGCAGGCGGTTCCGTTGGACTTGCTGCTGTAGCCCAGGGCGCTCGTGCTGGAGTTGCAGCTGCGGCACTCGTTGCTCGGGTCCACGCTGCCGGCCGCGACGCAGGCGCCGTCCACCAGGCAGCCATTGCCGCAGGGTGAGCTGGAGCGCAGCTGCCGCGAGGCGATGGGCTCGGTGGGCGTGCAAGTGCTGCCGCCGCCAGCGCAGTAGTAGACGTGCATGCCGGCGGCGGAGCCGTTGTCCATGCCGTGGTGCAGGCGGATGCTGTAGATGCCGCCGCCGACATTGAAACACTGGGTCTGGCCGTCCTGTACGGGCACGGTGGCGCCGTTGAAGAAGACCGAAGTGCAGCCTTCGTCACCACCGGGGGCCACCGCGAAGCAGTGCTGGCCGGAGTCGGGGAGATTGATGAAGCCCTGCCAGTCGGCCTGCCAGCTGGAATCGCAATTGGACCAGGCCGGCTCGAAACCGTAGGCCGCGTCGCAGATGTTGTCGGGGGCGTTGTCCCAATCCCAGCCGGAATACTGGTCTTTCTGCTCCTGGATGCTGCGTTCCATGCAGCTATCGACCTTGGCCAGGGTGTCGTAGTCGGCGCACTCCACGTTCGAGATCAGGCCCGAGTTGCAGGTATTGACCTGGCGCACGTTGAAACCGTTGAAGATGTTCTTGTCGGTCCAGGGATCGTCGTCGCCGTCCTCGTCGCAGTCGTAGAGGCTGTCGCCGTCGGCGTCGTCGTAGGAGGCGCCACAGCCGCAGACGCCGGGCTCGGTGCGGCCGGGATCGGCGGGGCAGTCGTCGGCGCAGTCGGAGGTGCCGTCGCCGTCGCTGTCGGTCTCCACCTCGCCGCAACCGCAGTCGCCGGGGTCGGTCTTGGCCGGGTCGCCGGGACAGCCGTCGGCGCAGTCCATGACGCCGTCGCCGTCGCTGTCGGTAGTGCTCTCGGCCACGCCGCAGCCGCAGACACCCGGGTCGGTCTTGGCCGGGTCGTTACGGCAGCCGTCGTTGCAGTCGAGGGTGCCGTCGGAGTCGCTGTCGATGTCGCTGACGCCGCAGCCGCAGACGCCCGGGTCGGCCTTGAGCACATCGCTCGGGCAACCGTCGACGCAGTCGGCGGTGCCATCGCCATCACCGTCGGCGCTGTTGTCGGTGACGCCGCAGCCGCAGACGCCCGGGTCGGTCTTGAGCGAGTCGGTGGGGCAGCCGTCCTGGCAGTCGGGTACGGGGTCGGTGTCGCTGTTGGTCTCGGGCACGCCGCAGCCGCAGACCCCGGGCTCGCTCTTGGCCGGGTCGTCGGGACAGCCGTCAACCTGGCAGACACCGCTCTCGCACAGCCCGCTCTCGCAATCGCCGTCGACGACGCAACCCGAATCATCAGGACACGGAGGGCAGTCGGGGCCGCCGCAGTCGGTGCCGGTCTCGAAGCCGAGCTTCATGCCGTCGCTGCAGTCCGAGGTGCTGTCGGCCGTCATGCCCGCCATGCCCATCATGCCGGCCGTGTCGCCCGTGCCACCCGCTCCGGAGCTGCCCGAGCCGCCGCCCTGACCGCCGCTCGCGGAGCTGCCCGTGGTGCCCGAGGCGCCGGTCTGCGAGGCACCGGAGCCGCTGGCGCCCACGCCATCGGTATCCCGTTCAGCCGTGCTGCCCTGGGCGCAGGCCCCCAGCAGAACCGCCAACGCCCACGGGCCCATGCCCCGCGCCACACCAAGACCCGCCGATGGCCCGTCCAGCCACCTAGAAACCGTTGTCCACATCACTACCTCACCGACTTACGGGCTCTGCTGGCGCGGTCGCAGCTCGGAACGCAAGCACGCTCCGACACACCTCAAGCCGCGGCCACCATAGCAGAAGCTTGGGACGTTCGCGAAGTGGTATGAAGTAGCGCCGTATTGGGAATTTTTCTGCGCAGTTTGGGCGGGGACCTTTGCGCGCGGCGCCGGTCAACGCGCCACGTTCTGCATCTGCTGCTTGAACTCGTCCATGTTCGAGTGGGTCTGTCGGCGCGACTTGCGCATCTCTTCGATGGCTTTCATGTCGTCTTCGCCGCCGCCCATCTCCGTGCGCTGCATCAGCTCTTGCTGCGGACGCTCTTCATCACGGGTGGTCAGTGCTTGCCTGGCCTTTTCGAGATCGAGCTTGTCGGACTCGTCGATGATCACGGGGTTGCCGTCCGCGTCGCGCAACTCGATTTTTTGGGCGTCGGCATCCCGCTCCGGATCGATCGCCAACCGCACCGTGCGGTAGGGCCCGTAGAGACCAGCCAGGGACAACAGCATCATGACCAGGCTGAGTAGAGCGTTGCCCCCCATGTCGCGCAGGCCCCGTAGCATTCCGAAAATCGACAGCGCGAAGAAGAATCCCGCCCCCACCCAGGGCAGCACGCGCCTTGCCAACGACTCCAGCGGGCCCAGTCCGGCGCCCGGCACCACATAACCCACAGCCAACACGCACACGCAGATTGCAGTCAACTGCAGCGAGATATTGACCGGTCGCCACATGGTGGGCTTGAGCTGGATCTGCACCGCCCACACCTTGACCATGGCGATGAGCGAGAGGATCGCGATGCCGGCCACCGAAAAGGTCGTGCGGGAATCCTCCGCGAGCTGCTCGGGCGAGGGCGGCCGCCGCATCAGGATGGGAATCGCCAACAGCAACAGCAGGGCAAAGAGCAGCATCAAAACCGTGTTGACCAATGCGCGGAAACGGCTGCGCCTGGGCTGGATGATGACGATGGGCACCGGCTTTGGCTTGGCCGCGGGGCCGCGTGCCTTCAAGACCGCGCCGACCTTGGTCGACTCGTCTTCGTCTTCTTCGTCTTCGTCTTGATCGCCGCGGCCGGTCGCGTCGTCGGCGCTGGCGAGCTGCGCTGAGCGTGCGAAGAAGCCACCGAGCGAGCTGCGGCGCTTTCTCGGACTCGAGTCGGCGTCGCCAGTGGGCGGCTCGGGACGAGTGGCGTCGTCGTCGGCGCCCTTCTGCCCGACCGAATCGAGTCCCTCGAGGGGCAGGAAGGCCGCGGCCAGCTCGGCCGTGCGGATCTGCCCACGCGGCTTGCTGCGCGGGCGCACCTCGGAAACCGATTCGTCGCCGTCGGCTGGGCCGGGCGCTTCGGCATCTGAAGCCAGGGTCTCGGCCAGCGCCCCGTCGTCGCCGACCGAGGCGGCCATCGTGTCAGCGAGCGCGTCACCGGCATCTGAAGCCAGGGTCTCGGCCAGCGCCGCGCCTCCAGCCTCCGACGCCAGGGTCTGCGCGAAGGCATCGCCCGAGGCATCCCCGCCCGGCTCCGACGGCTGCTGCGCTGGCAGGCCGGTCATCGTCTCCTGCAAGGCCAGCTCGTCGTCGCTGACCCTGCCGGTCTGGCGCCGAGATGTGGCGGAAATCGCCGAACCCTCTCCCTCGAGCCGACGCTGCATGGCGACCAGGGCCGTCTGCAGGGGCGCGGGGCTCGAGGGACGGCGCGCCGGATTGGACGCCAGACACTCGACCAGCGCCTGACACAGCTCGGCCGGCAGCTTCGTGAAGAGAGGCTCCATGGCGGCCTTTAACTCTGCGTTGCTGGTCCCGGCTTGGCGGCGACCGGTCAGGATTTCCAGGGCGAGCAAGCCCAGGCACCACAGGTCACCGCGGGGGTCCGGTGGACGCCCGTGGCCGCGGCGCTCGGGCGGCGTGACCCGGGCCTGCACACGGCTGGAAGCCGAAGAGCCGACGAAGCCGACGATGCGCGGCACCAGCCGGCCGTCTTCGCGCGCCACCAATACGTGCTCGCGATCGAGGCGACCGTGTACGAGCTTTTGACCGTGGGCGGCGGCGAGCGCGTCGCAGATCGGCAACAGCACCTCGACGGCGGTGCGCGCGATGGCCTCGGGCCCCAGCGCCAGCACGCATTCCGAAAGCCGCTGACCGTCCGGATATTGCTCCACCACGTAGGGAATGCCGGTGTCATCGGTCTCGATGGCGAGGACGGCTGCGATGGCGGGATGGGCCAGCTCGCGCAGGGCCTTGGGCACGGCGAGAAAGCGCCCCGCTGAGTCGGGGCGCAGGGCGTGCTCGGGGCGCAGGATGCGCACGGTGACGTCGTGGCCACCGCGCAAAGCGCGGGCGTGGTAGCTCTCGCTGAGCCCGTCGCCCTCGATGCGCTCGTGCAACTCGTAGGCGCCGTTGAGCGTCTCACCCGAGCGGGCATCCGTGGCTGGATTCACCCTTCCATAGTCTCAGAGATGGGGCAGCCGGCCAAGACGCGGCCAGGACAGCGGCCGCCCTTTCGGGACCTCCAAACCGTTGGTTGAGGCATCACCGAGCTGGCGCTGGTGCCGCCATCGTTGACCCGCAGCAACTGGCAAGATGGTGATGACGTCGCGCAAAGACGGCGCCGATAGGCACGAGGTGCCCTGCACGACCTCCCGTGGTATCAATTGAAGCGCATGAGCCGAGCGGCCGCACAGGGTAAGGCAACCTACCAGGATGTGCTCGATGCTCCCGAGCATCTGGTGGCCGAGCTGATCGACGGCGAGCTGTGGACCCAGCCGCGCCCGTCCGGCCCCCACGCCGAAGCCGCCTCCGTGCTGGGCATGGATCTCGGCGGCCCCTTCCACCGCGGCCGCGGCGGCCCGGGGGACTGGATCATCCTTTACGAGCCCGAGCTACACCTCGGCGCCGACGTGCTGGTGCCGGACCTGGCGGGATGGCGCCGGCAGCGCATGGCCTCTGTGCCGGACGCCCCCTACTTTGAGCTCGCCCCCGACTGGGCCTGCGAAGTGCTATCGCCGGCAACGGCCCTGCGCGATCGGCGCCGCAAGCTTCCGCTCTACGCCAGCCATCGCGTGGCCCACATCTGGCTCGTCGACCCCGGCGCTCGCAGCGTCGAGGTCTTCCGGCTCGACGGCGACGGCTATCGCTTCGTGGTGGCCCGGGGCGAGTCCGATCGCTGCCGACTCGAGCCCTTCGACGCCATCGAGCTGGAGCTGGCCGCACTCTGGGGGCAGGCGGGCGAGGGCGAATAGCGCTGCGCCCCCCTGATTTCGCGCAGCAGCACCGCGCCATTTTCCTCGCGCCTACCGGTACCCAGGCTAACCTTGGTGCTGTGCAACGCATCGCGATCATCGGCAGCTCCGGCGCCGGCAAGAGCACGCTGGCCCGGGAGCTGGGGCGGCGGCTTTCGCTGCCCCACCTCGAACTCGACAGCCTCTTTCACCAGGCCGACTGGCAGCCGCTGGCGCGCGAGCAATTCGAGACTCGTATCGACGATTTCGTGGCCGGACCGGGCTGGGTCGTGGACGGCAACTACGTCAACCATGGCGCCGGGCCGCGGGTCTGGAAACGGGCCGATACCATCCTCTGGCTCGATCTTCCGCGCGCCACCGTCATGCGCCAGCTCATCGGCCGCACGCTCGTGCGCGGCATGCTCGGAACCGAACTCTGGAATGGCAACCGCGAGCAGCTGCGCAGTCTCCTCAAACGCGACCCCGAGGAAAACGTGGTGCTTTGGTCCTTCACCCAATTCCACCACATCCGCGAACGCTACGCGTTGATGGCCCGCGATGGGACCTGGGCGGGCCTTTCGGTCTACCGCTTGCGCTCGCGGCGCGAGATCGAAGACTTTCTGCACACTCGTGCGGCGGCCGTGCGTTTGGCATAGCAGGGGCGCCCAGCGGCGCGGAGTACGAAGATGCCCGGCGGGAGTACTTCCAGAATTTACGTGACAGCGCCCGCATTCAGCACACGGGCCTGCCCGTCGAGCCGTAGCTCGTCCAGAGGCATGATCGAGTAGAGCCCCCGACCCACACGCGGCTCGGAAAGCGTCAGCCGGGCGTAGAAGCCCGTTCGGTCGCGGCGCTCGAGCACCGCGGGGAACGCGCAGCCCAGCTGCCCGCAGACTCGCCGAAACGTGGCCTTCAGGGCTGGATCAGCACCGGTTTGAAGACGACGGGAAAGCGCAGCTCGGAGCGACCGCGCGCTTCGGGCAGGCGAAAGGCCTCCGCCACCCGGCGCACGCAGCGCTTCAACTCCGGCGAGCCCTCGCCCGCGATGGTCACGCCCGTGACGCGTCCGGCGGGCGAAGCGCTCAGCTGAACATCGAGGCGCACGGCCTGTGGGGCCGGGGCGTCCGGCTGCTCCAGCAGCGTGCTGGCGACCACGTCCTGGTAGCACTGCTGCAGCTGTCCCTGGTGCGCGTTCAGGATCGGCGCGAAAAGGTCGCCGCCGATGCGCTCGGGCAGCTCGGGCTCGGCAGTGGGGGCTTGCAGCTCGCCTTCGGCTAGGTTCTTTTCGGACGTAGCCGCCGCTGCGCGCGGCTCCGAGCCCGCGCTGCCGGCGGCTTCGGCTGCTTCGGCCAGTGGCGGCGCGGCGCCGACTGCAGCCTCGGCGGCGCCATTCATGGCCGCCTGAGCGACTGCGACTTCCGAACCGGGCGCGGCCCGGCGCGCGAAGGCCGCCCAACCCGCGGCGCCGACCGCCAACATCGCCAGCAATCCCGCCGCCAGAATCCACGGCGGCGTGCCGGCCGGCTCGGGAGGTGGTGCCGGGCTGGCCATGACGGCCGCCGCCGGACGCGGCACCCCGCGTGTGGGCGTGAGCGCGCTGCGCAGGGCCTCGGCCATCAGCCCCGCGCTCTGCCAGCGGCGCTCGAGATCCTTCTTCATGGCGCGCTCGACGATGGTCACCAGCCGCGCCGGCAAATCGGGACGCACGGTGGAAAGCGGGCTGTGCTCCTCGGTGGCGATGGAAATGATCAGCGCCTGCACACTGTCGCCGTCAAAAGGCGGCCGACCGGTCAGGGCGCGGTACATCACCGCACCCACGGCCCAGATGTCGGAGCGCGCATCCACCCGCTGACCACGGGCCTGCTCCGGGCTCATGTAGAGCGGCGTCCCCAGCACCGCGCCCTGGCGCGTGAGGTTCGGGTTGGACTCGCCGTCGTTCAAAAGGCCCGCGACACCGAAGTCCAGCAACTTGACCCTGTGTTTGACGCCGTCGCCACTCGGCAAAAAGATGTTGTCGGGCTTGATGTCGCGGTGCACGAAGCCAGCCTGATGGGCCGCCTCCAGAGCCTCGAGCAAGGGAACCGAAAGGGCGCCGAGTTCCGCCGGTGGCAGCGGGCCGCGGTCGAGGCGGTCGCCCAGGGTCTCGCCCTCGAGCAACTCCAGCACCAGGTAGAGCGAACCATCGGTGTCGTAGCCGCCGTCGAGCACCTCGACGATGCCCCCGTGGCCGATCGTCGAGGGCGCGCGGGCCTCGCGTACGAAGCGCTCGGCGGCCTGGGTGGAGCGGGCGAAGCTCGGGTGCATCAGCTTCACGGCCACGCGACGCTTGGTAAAGTGGTGCTCGGCCGCATACACCGCCCCCATGCCGCCGCTGCCGAGCAGGCGTTCGAGCACGTACTTGCCGGCGATGGTCTCGCCCACCCGCTCTTCTGCCGCGACATCCGCCATGGGGTGACGGCGATCCTATCATGGGCGGGTCGCTGGCAAGCACCCGCAGCCGGTGGCTGCTCCATGCGTGCGGCCCAATCCACCACGACGGCACCACCAGTGCAGCAATTGGGCCGCAGCTGTGAGAAAACGCCCCCGTGAACAACAACGACGTCCTGCGCCGCCTTCGCTACGCCCTCGATCTGGAGGACTCCAAGATGGTCGAACTCTTCGGCCTCGGTGGCCAGACGGTAACCGACGCGCAGGTGAACGCTTGGCTCAAGCGCGACGAGGACCCGGACTTCCAGGTCTGTGCCGAAGCGCTCTTCGCGGCGTTCCTCAACGGCCTGATCGTCGACCGCCGCGGCCCCCGGCAGGACGCCCGCCCGCCCGCGGTCGACCCCATCAACAACAACACCATCCTGATGAAGCTCAGGATCGCGCTCGACCTGCAGGGCGACCGCCTGCTGGCGTTGATCGAGCTGGGAGGCCACAAGCTCAGCAAGCACGAGCTGAGCGCGTTCTTCCGCAAGCCGAGCAACAAGCACTACCGCCAGTGCCGGGACCAGGTGCTCCGCAAGTTCCTACGCGGCCTGCAGCTCGAGCTGCGCGGAACCGCACCGAGCGATTGACGGCCGCACGCCTGGCACGCGGCCGACGACCTGCGCGCAAACCTTGCAGAGCGGATCTCATGCCTCAGGCGAGCAGCGTGCTTAGCTCCGAGTCAAAGTACCCAGCTTCGGTTTCACCCAACGCGATGGTCTCCGCCAACAGGTGGGGCCGGGTGTAGTCCCAGCGGTCGATCGGCGTGGGGCGCGTGGGCGCGATGTAGAGACGAGCCCCCGCACGACCGGTCACGCCGTCGGGATAGGGCCGCGTGAGCAGCACCAGGTGCCGGTCGGCGTCCGGGTGGGACTCGACCAGGAAGAGCGGGGCGTTGTCGACCATGCCGCCGTCGAGCAAGCGCCGGCCGCCGTATTCGCCGACGGGCGTGAAGGGGGGCGTCGCAGCGGATGCCAGCAGCAGATCCCCGAGCTGCTCGGGCGTCTCGCACTCGCGGGCGTCGAAGGCCTGCGGCTCGAAGCCCAGCCGGCGTCCGAAACGCGGATGGATGGCCCTGGGGCGCAGGCGCTTCTCGAGGTTGTAGGCGCCAAGGCCGAGCGCCACCGCCGGCCCGGCGGGCAACCAGCGCGGCAGCCGCGCGGTCAAGACGTAGATCGGAAACGGCTGCTGCCGGATGCGCTCGAGCCCTCCGTCGGCCGCGGCGAACTCGATGGTGTCGCGATAGACCTCCGCGTGGGGCGCCGGGCGCTGGCCCTTCAAGAGCTTGCTCAGGTCGAGGTTGCGGGTGACGTGGGCGCGGCGCTCTCGCCAAAAGGCATGGGTCGCCTCGGCGCGGCCGGAGAGGTAGGTGGCGACCACACAGGCGCCCGCGCTGCACGCCGCCACCGCAGCGGTCCGCGGCAGCAGGCGCGGGCCCCAGCGGTTGAGCAGGCCGAGCTGATAGAACGCACGGTTGCCACCGCCGGCGAAGGTCAGGGAGAGATTGCGCTGGGCCATGGGCGGAGGATAGAACGCGGCGTATGTGGGCGGGAAGCTGGTCCGGGTTTTCCGCCGGTGGCGGAAGACTCGGGCTAGGATAGGCTCACGATGGTGACAACAATCGCAGTAGGAACAGCGCTGCTCCTTGTTTTGCCCTCCTGCAGAGCGCCCGATCCCGGCTATGAAGCCTTTGTCGAAATGCGGGCACGCGCCCTGTGCAACAACAACTTCCGCTGCTGCACAGGCGACGAACTCATGGACGACACAATTGAGGAATGTCTGGCGCACGAGCCGCCAAGAGATCTTCGAAGTGCGATCGACAACGGCACGACGACGATCGACGACGCGGAGGCGGAGCGGTGTTTCGCGGAGATCGAAGCCATGTCCTGCGACCAATGGATCGAGCTGCTCGCAGGATCCACCGCCACCCCTGCCTCCTGCGGTGGGATCTTCAGCGGACGCAGCAATGGGGAGCCGTGCTCTTCGTACGCCCAGTGCACCTCACAATACTGCCGTCTTTCAACGGAGGCCGAACCGACCATCCGGACCGACACCGGGGTGTGCGCAGAGCGTGGCAGCGAAGGGGAGCAATGCCTACTCGCGCACTTCAGCTGCCAACCCGGACTTACGTGTACAGGCCCCGATGGGACGCCCCGCTGCAACGCCCTGGGCGACCCGGGCGCGAGCTGCGAGGGTTGGCACGACTGCACTTCACACCTCTGCGATGCGGGCGAGTGTCGTCGACTCTGCTATGCGTGGGTTCCGCTGCGGTCGCTTGCCGGTCAGCCACGATAGCGTGGTACGGACAGCAATCGCTCGCAATTCCACAGGCTGATCGAGCGAAATCGCGTCGACAGGACTGTGCGCTCGAGCCTCCGCGCCGGACCCGAGCTACTCGCTGCGTGAGCTCAGCCCCGCCCCAGCAAGCCCGGTGGCGGCAATTGCGAAGCGATCTCGACCGCCGCCTGCAACGCCTGCTGCGAAGACGCCAGGTCCGAGTAGGCCTGAAACGGATCGGCACCAACCAACTCGGAGATGTTCTCCTGGGTCAGCTGCTGGGTGCGCTGGGAGAGGCTGTGGGCCATTTCGAAGGCGTTCATGTGCACGCCGAGCTCACCGCGGGCCTCCACCACCTGTTCGTCGGCGGCGACCAACTCGCCGACGCTGCTGCGGATGGCGTCGAGGTCGTCGGCTCGCAGGGCATCGGAGAGGTTCTGTAGCGCGGCGAAGACGTCCTGGCCTGAGCTGGCGCCGAAGATGCGCTCGCCGGTGACACCCAAGGGCATGCGCACGCCCGGGCTGACCTCGACCTCGCGGCCCTCCAGGGTGCCGGCGTAGGTGCCGCTCTGGTCGAAGGGCTCGGACTCGTCCCGATAGCCGCCGAAGACGTAGCGCCCGGCTGCTTCGGTGTTGGCCAGCGAGACCACCAGTTCGCGCAGCGAGTCGATTTCACCGGCGATGGAGCCCCGGTCGCCGCTGCTGACCGTCGAGTTGGCCGCCTGCAGCGCCAGCTCGCGCGCCCGCTGCAGGGTGCCGCTGACCTCGTCGAGGGCGGCGTCGGCCGCGCGCAGGCCCACCCGACCGAAGTCGATGGTGCGCGCATGATCGCTGGCCTTGCGCCCGCGGGAGGCCTCGCGGCGCGCCTGGGCCGCGGCCAGCGGGTCGTCGGAGGGCTTGCTGACGCGCAGGCCCGTGGCCGCGCGCTCCTGGGCGGCGGCCATGTCCTGGCGGGCGCGCGCGATGCTGCGCTGGCTGCTGGCGTAAAACTGGGAGTCGGGTATGCGCATCTTCAACGACCCATGTTCAAGAGATCCGACAGCATCTGGTCGGCCACTTCGATCACCCTCAGCGACGCCTGGTAGGAGCGCTGAAATTTCATCAGAGAGATCATCTCCTCGTCGCTGGAGACGCCGGAGATGCTCTCGCGCACGGCCTCCACTTGCGAGACCATGGACCCGGTCTGACTCTCGTGGGCGCGCGCCGACTGCACCGCCACGCCAACGGAGGCGACAATCGATCCAAGGGCATCGCCCGCGGTCTTGGTGCCTCCGTCGGCGAAGGCCGTGGCGGCCAGATCCTGCAGTACCAGGGCTCCCCGGTTGTCACCGGGCAGGCTGGAAGCGTCGATGGCGGCAGCGACGTGGTCGGGCTGGCCCGCCACGTCGGCCGAGAGGCTCATCTGGCGCGCGGCGTCGGCACCACTCACGGGCGTAAAGAGGTTGCGCCCGCTTCCGCCGTCGAGGCCGACGCCCGCGCTGTGGGCACCGTTGTAGGCGCTGACAACGTCCGAGGCGAGCGCGTCCAGTTGCGCCATCGTCTCCGACAACGTGCCGTCGCGCGCTGCGATGTAGCCGCCGATGCGACCGCCGGTGATCAGCCCGCTGACCCGGGTGCTGCCGGCGCCGCTTTGACGGTAGATCTCGAGCGTGCCGGTGGCCGGATCCTGGGCGGTCGACAGCTCATGGACGCTATTGTCCGACGAGACCAGGGCCTGCGAGCCTGATAAGAGCACCGAGATGGCGCCGTTTTCGTCGGAGACCACCGTGATGGGCACCGACTGGGCGATCTCGCGAATGTGCTGGTCGCGCAGGTCGTGCAGGTCGCCGGCGTCCTGACCGCCGGTTTCGGCGCGCGCGATCTCGGCCCCCAACTTGGCGATCTCGTGGAGCTTGGCGTTGAGTTGTTCGACCTCGGAAGTGATGCGCGCGTTGGTGTCTTCGATGGCGGTGCCCACGCCCGCGGCCGCGTTGTTGAAGGCGCGGCTGAGGTCCCCGGCGCGGCTGAGGAAGAGCTGGCGCGCGGCGGTGTCACCGGGATTGACCGCCAGGTCCGACAGGGCCGTCTGAAAATCGTCGAAGGCCGGGCCGAGATTGCCCGGCGCCTCCGAGAAGATGTCGTCGAGTGCCGACAGCGAGGTGGCGCGGGCGCTGGCCTCGCCGGCACTGCTGTGGGCGCCGAGCAGGCGGCGCTCCAGGTAGGGGTCGGTGATGCGATCGGCGCCGCTGGCGCGGGCGCCACCGAAGCCGTGGCTGCCGATGGGTTCGATGTGGGCCACGCGACGGCTGAAGCCAGGGGTGGCCACGTTGGAGGCATTGTGGGATGCGGTGGCGGTGCCAAAAGAGGCCGCGGTCATGCCATTGCGGCCAGTATTGAGAATCCCGAAGAGGCTCATAGCGCCCCCCTTGGCCCCCTCGGTGGAAGGGACCCACGCCGGATGCTGGCAACACCGCGCTGGGAATAGGTCGCCGCGGGCTCTTCACCGGCCAGGCTGCGCAAACAGGCCGTCAAGTGCCGCATCAAACCGATATTGGCCATCGCGCGCTGGCGTATGCGCTCCAGTTCCGCGGGGCGCAGGCAGCTTTGATCGAGGCTCGCCAAGAGCTGCCTTTTGTCCTCCTGAATTTGCATCAGAGCTTCGGCGTCTGCTGCGATCGCCGCCAGGCGCTCGCGCTCGAGAGCGGCCTCGAGGTCTGCAACCGCCGAAGCCATGCTCAGAGTTCCTCGCTGAGCATGGCGTCGGCGATGCGGTCGACGTCGACGGTGAAGGTGCCGTTGCGGATGGCGTCGGTCAGGCGCGCCACGCGGGCCTCGTCGGGCTGCTCCGGAGCGCGCGCCTCGGCGAGCTGACGTGCCTGGCTCGAGACGTTGACCTGCACCGAGGGGGCTCCGCCTGGGGCCGCGTGGCCGGTGGCAGTGGGCTTTGTGTGCTCGGGTTTCTGGATGGGTGAGGGCCGATGGGGTCCTTGGATCTTCATGGTATGACCTCCGATCCTGCTTTCGACCGATCGGTGATCGAACTTGAGTCGTGATCGACAGTTGCGGGCGGCTTTGTGCCCGGGACCTGCCCAGAGACCCGGGCGGGCATCGTCATTTTCTTGTTTAATCCAATAATTTCAATGGCTTCGAAGCCTGCTCGGCGGCTGGCGCCGGGCTCGGCCGCTGTGGCATTGCCGTAGCGGGTCCAGCTGCGGCGCTCGAGGTACTGGGCGCCGCCGGTGCGGGCCTCCCAGCCATCGAAGACCACACGCTCGGCCCGACCGCGGGCGTCGTAGTCGATATGGTGGATGCGTTCGACCACGGCCATGTGACCGGAACGACCCTCGCGACCGGAGCCGCTGAGCATCAGGGCTCGACGACCACTGGCCAACTCGGCGCCCAGCTCGTCGGCGCTCCTGCCCGTGAGCACCTCGCCCCAGCCGCCCTGCAGCTCGCCGTCTGCAGCATCGGCCGTGACCCGATTGGAAGCCGGCAGGCCGAGGCCCCCGGGTCGCTCGACCAAGGGCACGTCGAAGCCGGCGCGGCCGGCCAGCTCGAAGGCGAAGAGGTTGCACTTGGTGTAGCCGTGGTAGCCCTGGGCGCTTTGGACGGCGAGGCGCGCCCCCCCTCCCGGTTCATGAACACGAGCCTGGGCGGCGCTGGCGCGCAAATCGGCCGCCGAGAGCGTGCCTCCCCTCGACCACCGCTCGGCACCGCCCGAAAGCAAGGAGACCGCGGCCCGCTGCACCCGGGCGGTGGCCCCGGCGGCAGGCGCGCCCACCGGCGGTCCGTCGAAGGCGTCGGCGCCTGCCGGGATCGACAGCGGCGACAGCGGCATCGGCATACCGGGCGTGAACGAGCCGCCCGCGCCGCCGCCGCCCCCCTGGCCGTCGATGGACTGGCGCAGCACGTCGGCCAGGCCGATGCCCCCCTGCTGGGCCAGCTGCTCGCTGATGGCGCTGTCGAACATCTGCATGTAGGTCTCGCCGCCCGGACCGCTGGCCATGGACGGGGCGCTCTGGCGCAGAACTTTCAATAGCTGCTGCAGGATCAGACCCTCGAATTGGGCGGCGGCGTCCGGCGAGGCGCCGGCTGTGGGCGCCTGGCGGAGCGGAGCGGCGGCTGCACGCTGCGGCGGCGCGGCGGGCGCACCCGGGACTTCAGCGATCACTGGACCACCACCTCGGCGCGCAGTGCGCCGGCCGAGCGCAGCCCCTGCAGGATCGCGATCAGGTTGCGCGGGGCGGCCCCCAGGGCGTTGAGGGCGGCGACGACCTCGGCCAGACTGGCGCTTTCGCCCATGTGGTGAATGGCGCCGGGACGCACTTCGGCCTTGATCTGCTGCTCTTCGACCACCTCGGTCGTGCCGCCACGCGACAGCGGCGCCGGCTGCGACACGCGTGGGGTGCGCGTGATCTCCACGCTCAACCCGCCCTGGGCGATGGCCGCCTCCCGCACGCGCACGCCGGCACCGAGCACGATGGTACCGGTACGCTCATCGATCACCACCCGCGTCGGCACCGCCGGCTCCACTTCCAGCACCTGCAACTCCGAGACAAGCGCCACCGGTTGCTCGCGCATGGCCTTGGGGACCTCGACACGCACGGTACCGCCGTCGAGCGCACGGGCCGCCTTGCTCTGGAGGTGATCGTTGATGGCCTCGGCCACGCGATGGGCGGTGATGAAGGAGGGATCGCGCAGCTGTAGCGTGAGCTGGGCGCCGCCGAGTTTGGGCGTGGGCGCGCGACGCTCGACGATGGCCCCGGCGGGCACGCGGCCGACGGTGGTCGTATTCTGGCGCACCGAGGAGCCACCCTGGGAGGCCGCGAAGCCGCCCACGATGACGGCTCCCTGGGCCACCGCATAGACCGTGCGGTCGGCCCCGAGCAGCGGGGTTTGCAGCAGCGTGCCGCCTTCGAGACTTCTGGCGTTGCCCAGGGAAGAGACGGTCACATCCAGCTGGGAACCAGGACTGCCGTAGGCCGGCAGGGTGGCGGTGACCATCACCGCTGCGGCGTTCTTGGTCTGAATCGCGTCCGGAGCGATGGTCGCACCCAGCCGGCGCAGCATGGCGGCGGTGCTCTGGACGGTGAAGCGGGCCTGGCCACGGTCGCCAGTGCCATTGAGGCCCACGATCAGGCCGTAGCCGATCAACTGGTTGGGGCGCACGCCACGGATGTCGCACAGCTGCTCGATGCGATCGGCTCGGGCGACGCCAGGACACAGGCTCGAGAGCGCCAGCAGCGACAACGCCAGGGCGGCACCGCGCCGGGCTAAAAACTGGTAGTTACTAAGCAACGGTTGGTTCGGCATGGCGGATTTCAGAAGGGATTGATGGCGGACAGAAGGCGCGCCAGCCAGCCCTGCCGTTGGTTGTCGGTGAGGACACCGCGGCCGGTGAGCTCGATCTGGGCGTCGGCCACCAGGCTCGACTGCACGGAGTTGTCCTGCTCGATGTCCTGGGGACGAATCACACCGGAGACGTAGATGTGCAGCTCCTCATCGTTGACCATCAGCACCTTGGTGCCTTCGAGGAAAAGGTCTCCGTTGGGCAGAATGCGCCGCACGCGGACGGCGATGGCGGCGTGCACGCGGCTCTTGCGGCTGGTCTCGCCGTTGCCCGCGAAGGAACTCTGACTCATGAGTTCGATCAGCTGCGCCGGATCGATGTCCGGGTATTCATCGGCCAGGGCCTTCGACAGCCCCAAAAGACGCGGCGCACCGAGCGAGCTTTCGGTCATCCGATCCATGCCGGTCGAGGCGTCACCCTGGGCCTGGGGTGACTCGTCGACCACGATGGTCACCAGATCACCCACACCGCTGGCGCGGAAGTCGGCCACCAGCCCGCGGCTGGAGTCTTGCCACATGGAGCCCGGGCTGACCGCCTCGGGCGGACGCTCGTAGCGCCCTGGCTGGTAGTTGCGCTGGCGCGCCTTGTGGGGGCGGATGTGCTGCACGCCGCAACCACCGAAGAGCGACAGCATCAAAAGACCGGCAAGGGGGCGCAGCAAGCGCGCGCGCGAAGAACTCATGGCAGTAGCTCCACCGTGTTTGCATCCAGCACGCGACCGCGCATCAGGCTCCTGCGCGACGGCAGCCTCAGCTTGATCACTTCACCGCGGCGGCCGGACTGGCGCGCCTCGGCCGTGGTCGAAGCCCGCACGTTGCCGACCACCGCCACGGCGCGCACACGCGCGCCGGCCTCGACCAGTGGTGGCGGACAGCTCAATGTAACGCGCAGTGGAAGTCGCTGACTGTGGCCACCGGCACTCAACTCGACGACGAGGCCCATACTGCCGGCACGCAGCGGCTCGCGTGCATCGACCTCGGCCTCGACCTCACCGTCGCCCAAACGCACCTGCGAAGGTCCGCGCAGCGCTTCGAGCTCGCAAGGATCGACGGCGTCTGCCACCGCCGCCCGCAACAGCGCTTCGAGTTCCTCGCCCGCGAGGCTCTGGACCCCGCGTTCGATGCGCGTTGCGCGCGGGATCTTCAGGCCCTGTGCCGAGTGACCCGCAGCCCGCAGGGCCCGCAGGATCTGGCGGCGCCGTACGGTGCGGCTGGCCCCCACCGGCGGCTCGGGCGCCACCACCACCGCGCCCACCTCGGAGCCGGCCAGAGCCGGTATAATCTCGGCCAGCGTGATGCCGGAATCGGCGAAGGCCGCAGGCGTCGATCCAAGCAAGAGCATCAACGACAGCAGAAGCGCGGCGATGGGCAAGCGTGGTGAGGGCATGACGCTGGAGTACGCATGATTCATGCCAGGGTGCCGCCCCCCGTACGCGCGGTGATTGCCCGGCGATCGCGTACCCAGCCTGCGCCGATCGCGTCGGCAAACCATCGGGGCCGTCATGATTCGAACACCTCGCGGAGACTCGGGCTGCGGATGGGTCATGAAAGGCTCGATGCTCAGCGCTCGGTGGTCTTGCGCAGCATGTCGTCGGCCGCCTGAATCACCCGCTGGTTGACTTCATAGGCGCGCTGGCTGGTGATCAAGTCGATCATCTCGTTGACCACCTGCACGTTGGAGCCCTCAAGGAATCCCTGGGCCACGGTACCGAGGCCCTCCTGGCCGGGCTGGGCCACGATGGGCTGGCCGCTGGCGTCGGTCGCGCCGTAGAGGTTGCGACCCAGGGCCAGTAGCCCGCCGGGATTGGCGAAGCCGGCCAACGTGATCTGGCCGACCTCCTGCGAGGTGGTCTGACCGGGCTGGGTGATGCTGACCACGCCATCGGGCGAGACGGTGACGGACACGGCGTCGGCCGGAATCGAGATTGCGGGCTCCACCAGAAAGCCGTCGGTGGTGACCAGCTGGCCCTCGGCATCGGTCTTGAAGTTGCCAGCACGTGTGTAAGCCACATCACCACCGGGGCGCACGACCTGGAAGAAGCCATTGCCCTCGACCGCCACGTCGAGCGAGCCGCCGGTCTGCTGCAGGTTGCCCTGAATATGAATGTGTTCGGTGGAGACTGTTCGCGTGCCCTGGCCAACCTGGATCCCGGTCGGGAGCCGCTGGCCGTCGCCGGTGCTGCCGCCGGGAGCACGCAGCGTCTGGTAGACCAGGTCTTGAAATTCAGCCCGGCTGCGTCGAAAGCCGGTGGTGTTGACGTTGGCCATGTTGTTGGCCGTGACGTCGATGCGGGTCTGCTGGGCGGCCATGCCGGTGGCCGCGGTATTGAGTGCTCGTAGCATCCTGACTTCTCCTGGGTCTTCTCTTCGTCTTCTCTTCGTCTTCTCTTCGTCTTCGTCCTGTAGGCCGACGGGGCCGCGGCGTTCAGCTACGGGCGCCCAGTTCGCGGGCGGTGCGGCCGTCGATCTGCTCGAACGCCCGGATCACGCGCTGGAAGGCCTCAAAGGAGCGACTCACCGTGATCAACTCGTGCATGCCCGACACGGCGTTGATGTTGGAGTTCTCGAGGTATCCCTGCAGCACCGAGGTGCGGTCATCGACCCGCGGCGCCACGCCGCCCCGCGTTTTCATCAGCGTCAAGCCATCCTTGACCAACGGTTCTTCACCGTCAAAGCGAACCACGCGAATGCGGCCCACCGGGGTCCCGTCGGCGTCGATGCTGCCGTCGCGACCGATACGGATGTCGGCGGCATTTTCTGGAAGCGTCAGGGGCTTGGGATTGCTGCCGCCCTCTGCCAGCACCGCATCGCCACCCTGGGTGCGCAACACGCCCTGGGAGTCCATCAAGAGCGATCCGGTGCGAGTGTAGCGCTCCCCGTCGGCCGTCTGCACCGCGATGTAGCCATCGCCGTCCAGGGCGACATCGAGCCGGCCGCCGGTCTCGCGCAGCGAGCCGGGCGCCGCGTCGATGGCCACGCGATCAAAGTCCACGTACTTCAGGGTGCTGTCCTGGGTACCACTCTGGGCCCGCGCCAGCACTTCCTTGAAGGAAGCCCGGTCGGCACGAAAGCCTGTGGTATTGGCGTTGGCAACGTTGTTGGCCACGATCGCCAAATTGCGTTCCTGGGCAATCGCGCCGCTCAAGGCGCTGTAGATTCCGTTCGACATAAGGGCTAGCTGGCCTTTCGGTTCTTAGTCGCGCGGTGCTTCCTGGTCGCAGGTGGCGCATCTACATTCATCGCAGCGCGAAGCCGCACCGTGATATCGCCCAGGATTTGACAAACTCGACTTTCGGTTACACCCAAAATTTTCCCGATCTCGGCCTGTGTGCACTCTTCCTGGTAGTAGAGGGCCAGTACCTGCTGCTGCCGCTCGGGAAGCAGTGAGATGGCCCTCGTCAACTCCGCCTTGAGCTCAGCGCGATCGAACAGGGCGCTGGGCGTGGGGGTGTCGGCCTCGACCTGGTCGGGTTCGGCGCCGCCGAGGCGCCCCAGGGCCGGGCCCCGCGCGAGCTCTCCACTGATGCGTTGGTATTGCTCGAGCGGCATGCCGAGGCGGGCTGCGACCTCTTCTTCGGTGGGTTGGCGCCCCAGCTCGTTCTGCAGCGCGCGAATCGCGGCGGTCACTTCACCCATGCGGTTGCGGCCATAGCGGGTCAGCGAATCGTGACCGCGCAGCTCATCCAGAATTGCACCGCGGATGCGCGCCTTGGCGTAGGGCTCGAAGTTGGGGTTGCAGCTGGCGTCGTAGGCGCCGATGGCCTTGAGCAGGCCCTCGGTGCCGGCACTGATCAGGTCGTCGACCTCGATTGAATTGGGCAGTCTGCGCACCATGCGAAAAGCAATACGGCGCACGATTGGAAGGCCGATGGCGACCAACTCATCGGCTGACAGCTCCGCGCGATGTCGGCCGTAGGCCTGGGCTCGGTCGATCGATTCGTTCAACATAGGTCCTCCTGGGGACAAAGCGTGGGCCGAAGCCGCCGCACAACGGCCTCGGTCGAGCGCGCCACCTGGGAGTCGGGAGCGCCGAGCATGTAGGGAGCTCCCAGGGCCACCGCGCGCGTAACGCTCTCGTCGCGCGGTAGCGAGCCCAGGTAGCTCAGTTCGAGTTCGAGAAAGCGACCAGCGACTTCTTCGAGCCGAGCGAAAACCTCGAAGCCCTGCATGCGATCGCGGACCTGATTGACCACCACCTGCATCTGCTGCACGCCATTGCGCCGATGCAGCACCTTGGCCATGGCGTAGGCGTCGCGAAAGGCAGTGGGCTCGGGGGTCACCACCAGAACCACGTCGTCGGCTTCGGCAGCGAAGCTGACGGTGTTGGTACCGAGACCGGCTCCGGTGTCGATGATCACCGCGTCGTACTCGATGGCCAGTTCGTGAACCGCATCCATCAGGCGCGCCCGGTCGTGGGGAGCCAGGTTCGCCATCTCATAACGGCCGGGGCAGGCCGGCAGGAGGTCGACGCCCTGGCCACGCACCAACACCTCATCGATGCTCTTGTGGCCCTGCACCAACTTCATCAAGTCGTGGGGCGCTTCCACTCCCAGCGCCAGGTCGAGACTCGCCAGGCCCAGGTCTGCATCCAGCAGCAGAACGTGATCCCCGAGCTTGGCCATGGCGTGAGCCAGGTTGGCGCTGAGCTGAGTCTTGCCGACTCCTCCCTTGCCGCTGGTGACAGCGATGGTGCGCGTTCCGTGGCGAGGCGAAGAGCGCCGCGGAGGGCGCGCGCCCTGACTTTTGGTTACCAGCCTGAGGCCCTGGGCCTGGTCGTTTGCGCGAATCATTGCATCTCCTCCCGCTGGCACAGCAGCATCGCGAGGTGGTCGGCGCTGGCCGCTGTCAAATCCTCCGGAACCCTTTGTCCCGTGGTGAAATAGGTCAGTGGTGCATTGGCTGAAATCTGAGCGCGCGCGATGGAGCCGAAGGTCACGGCCTCATCGAGCTTGGTGGCGATGACGCCAGTCACGCCCAGTCGAAGGTGGCGCTCGACGACCGCCTCGAGTTCGCGCGCCGGGGTGGCGGTAGCCACACACAGCTGCACCCCGATGGAGCGTCCCCCATCGTGCAGAAAGTGGGCGAGCTGGCCAAAAGCGTGAAAGTCCTTGGGCGCTCGGCCAGCGGTGTCGATCAGGATGCGGTCGGCATCAGCCAGGCGATCTAGCGCACGCGACAGGGAGGCGGCATCGTCGGCCGGCACCATCGGGATGCCAATGAGGTCCGCGTAGTGCTGCAGCTGTTCGGCACCGCCGATGCGGTACTGGTCGAGCGAAACCAGGCCTACGCGTTCCCCATCGACCAGGGCGGCGACCGCGGCAAGCTTGGCCAATGTGGTGGTCTTGCCAACGCCTGTGGGCCCAACCAGAGCCGTAATGCGTGGAAGCTGCAGGCAGCCCGGGTCGCCTGCGGCGAAGTGCAACTCCTCTCCCAGCGCCCGAGCCACGCTCTCGGCCAACATCCGCGGGTGGCGGGGAACCGCACCGTCGCGTTCACACACTCGGTCCTCCAGCGCTGCAGCGGTCGCGTGGGGCACCCCCTGACTTTCGAGCTTGCGTGCCAGGCTGCCGCGAAAACTGCCATCGGCAAGCAACAGCCCTTTTTCCTGAGCGTCAATCTCCGACAGCGCGCGGACCTCGACGCCGCGCGGAGACACCGCCCGTGTGCTCAGAATCACGGCACCAGGGCCGAGTTCGCTCTTGATGCGTTCGAGGGCCTGCTCATATTTCGGGGCTCTATAGGTCTGTACGGTCATCGTCGATGCTCCTATGCGCTGACCACGCCGAGCGTTCGCACCGCGGCCTTGGAGTCGATCTCCGAGTAGGAGACGACCGATAGGCCGGGGATGCGTCGGGTGAGAAATGAGCTGACTGCGCTGCGCACATCCTGAGCGCACAGCACCACCGGGGGTGTGGTGACGCCACCGAAGGCCCGGGCGGCACCGTCCAGTGACGAGAGGATGCGCTGAGCCGAGCCGGCATCGGGCCCGTGACCGCGGAATGCGTCCTCCGCGTTGGGATCGAGCACCAGAGCAGCGACCTGGCCGAAGTCATCCTTGAAACGCGCTGTAATTGCGCGCTTGAGCCTGCGCCGCACGTACTCGGTCAAGAGCTGCGGGTCCTTCGTGTCGCGACCCTGGTCGGCCAGCGCCTCGAGGATAGTGCGCATGTCGCGAATCGGCACCGACTCCTCGAGCAGCCTTCTAAGCACCTGGATCACCTCGCCCAGACTGAGCACACCCGGAATCAACTCATCGACAAGGCGGGGCTCGCGCTGAGCGAAGATGTCGAGTAGCTCCTGAGCCTCTCCCCGACCGAGCAGCTCCGGTGCCACCGAGCGCAACATCTCCGTGAGGTGGGTAGCGGCCACCGTCGGGGCATCGACGACGGTATAGCCATAGGCTTCGGCCGTGGCCCGATCGCTGATCCCGATCCAGCGCGCCGGCAGCCCAAATGCCGGCTCTTCCACCTGCTCGCCCTCGACCACCGGCAGCGTACCGGTGGGATCCATGGCCAGAAAGCGACCCACGCGAAGACTGCCGGAGCCCACCTCGTTGCCGCTGACCAAAAGTCGGTAGTCACCCGGAGCCAGCCTCAGGTTGTCGCGGATGTGTACCGGCGGAATGATGAGGCCGAGCTCGGCAGCCAGGTTCTTGCGGATGGCGCTGACGCGCTCGACCAGCTCCCCGCCCTTTTGGGCGTCTACCAGCGGCACCAGGTCGAAGCCGACCTCGAGTTCGAGCAGGTCGACAGGAATCATCCCCTCGATGCGCTGGCGCTCCTGCTCCTCGGGCGTCGCCTCGCTCTCGGCCTCGGCCGCCGCACGGTTGATCTGGTTTGCTCCGGAGGCCAGGCGCGCCGCCAGGGCCAGCACCCCGGCGAGCGTCAGGAAGGGCAGCGCCGGCATCGAGGGCAGAAGGCCAATGGCGGCGACCAGAGCCGCGGCCATCATCAGCGCATCGCGCCGAGCACCGAGCTGCTCGACCATCACCGGCGCCAGCGCCGCGCCGGCGGCGGCCCGCGTGACCACCACACCGGCGGCCGTCGAGACCAGCAGCGCCGGGATCTGCGACGCGAGGCCATCGCCCACCGTCAAAACCGTATAGCGGGCGGCTGCGTCGCCGGCACTCATGTCCTGCTGGGCAACGCCGACGATGAAGCCCACCACGATATTGATGCTGGTCATCAAGAGCCCAGCGATGGCGTCGCCGCGCACGAACTTTGAGGCACCGTCCATGGCGCCGAAGAAATCGCTCTCCTGCTCGACCTCCTTGCGCTTGACGTTGGCTTGCTCCTGGGTCAAGGCGCCAGCGTTGACGTCGGCGTCGATGCTCATCTGCTTGCCCGGCAACGCATCGAGGGTGAAGCGGGCGCTGACCTCGGCCACGCGGCCGGCGCCCTTGCTGATGACAATGAAGTTGATGATGACCAGCAGAAGGAAGATCGTGCCGCCAACCACGTAGTTGCCGCCGATCAAGAGCTCGCCGAAGGCGTGCACCACGTTTCCGGCGGCCGCGGGCCCCTCGGCGCCACGCAACAGAATCAGCCGCGTCGAGGCCACGTTCAGCGAAAGCCGAAGCAGCGTGCCGAAGAGCAAAATGGCGGGAAATGCCGACAGATCCAGGGGGCGCTCGATCTGAATGGCGATCAGGAGTAACGCCACCGACATGGCGATGGAAGTCGCCAGCAGGAGATCGAGGATCGGCGCCGGCAGCGGAATCACCATCAGCAGCACGATGCCGACGAGAATCAACGGCACGGCGCCTTCGATCGTGCGGCTCAGGCTGCCGAAGACCGAAAGCGACACCTTGGCGCCAGGAAGTATGGGCGTCATACCGGTGCTCCCATGGATCGGCGGCTACCGCCACCGAGCTGCATCACCTGGGCGATAATCACCGCCACGGCGCGGAAGTGCTCGGCGGGGATCGGGCGACCGGGCTTGCACTCGGCGTACAGCGCGCGGGCCAGCGGGCGGTTTTCCACCATGGGAACCCCATGGCGACGCGCCTCGCGCTTGAGCCGCTTGGCGACTTCGTCGGCGCCCTTGGTCAGCACCATGGGCGCGGCATCGAGCTCGGGCTCGTAGCGCAGGGCGATGGCGAAATGGGTGGGGTTGGTCACCATCACGGTCGCGTCGGCGACCTGGCCGAAGGCGCCGGTGGCGATCTCACGCATGATCTGACGGCGGCGCATCTTGATCTCCGGACGCCCCTCCTCCTGCTTCATCTCGTCCTTGAGTTGCTGGCGCGACATCTTCGACTCCTCGGCGAAGCGGCGGTGCGCCAGGAAGTAGTCGAAGGCGGCCAGCAGTACGAAGGCGACGCCACCGTGAAGCGCCAGCTTCATGGCCGCTTCACCCACGGTCGCAGCACCCATGGAAAGCTCGGTGGCCGCCAGCACGGAGAAGTCCTGGGCCACATTGCGCACCACACGCCAGACCACGAAGCCAATCGCGATCAGCTTGAGCAGCTGCTTGAAGAGCTCGAGCGCCGACTCCTTGCCGGGCAGGAGCTTTTTGAGCTGGGGCATCGGGTCGAGGCGCTCGAACTTGAAGGCCGCCAGCTTGAGCGAAAACAGCCTCGTCTGAGCGACGCCCACCGCCATGGCGATGACGCTGGCCGCCATGATCGGCGCGGCCACAAGCCGCAGGACCGACGCCAGGGGCTCGATGGCCTGGGGCAGGCGCTGGGCGTCGGCCAGGCGGAAGCTGCGCTCGGCGAAGACCAGCAAGCGCTCGACGATATCGCCGCCCAGGAGCACCAGGCTCAGCACGACAGCCAAGACCACGGCAGCCGAACCCACATCAGCACTGCGGGCGACCTGGCCCTCTTCGCGCAGCTGCTCCTTGTGGCGTGGAGTTGCCTCCTCTGTCCGCTGCTCCTTGTCCTCCATCAGCGCACTCCCAGCACGTCGGCCAGGGCCGAGGGCAGACCACGCACGGCGATGCCGATGGCGCGGGCAATCGTGGGGGCGGCGGCGAAGAGCGAGAGAAGGCCGATGGTCACGGCCACCGCGAATGTCAGCGAGAAGAGCTGCACGCGCGGAGCGGCCCGCGCCACCAGGGCGGTACCGAGTTGAACGATGAACATCGTGGCGACCACGGGAGCTGCAATCTGCAGGCCCCGTGCCAGCATTGAAGAGCCCACCCCGAGCGCCGCCTCGCTGGCGAAAACCTCCATCACCGCCCCCGGCGGCGCCAGCTGCAAACTGGTCACAATCGCGCCCACGACGGCGTGATGTCCCTCAAAAACCAGGAAAATTAGGGCCCCGAAGTATCCCAACAGGCGCGTGGTGGGCAGTGTGGCTTCACCCAGAGTGGGGTCGACGCTGGTGGCGAAACCCAGGCCCATGGAAAAGCCCGCCACCGTTCCGGCGATCTCGACCGCTGCCAACGTGACGCGCACCGTCAGCCCGATGACGGAACCCACCATGATTTCCCCCAGACCAGCGCCCACAAGCAGCAGCGGTTCATGGCTTGCGGGCGGCGCCAGATCGAGCGGCAGCGCCGTGGCCCCCGCGATCCACAGGGTCAGCACAGCACGTATGCTGATCGGCGTCATGGTGCTGAAAGGTGGTGGCATCAGCGCCAAAATCACCCCCACTCTGAGTGAAACAAGGAATACCAGGGGCAGCGCAGTCGCGGCCGCCGCCTCGAGCGCCCCGCTCATGGCCCCATGGTGCCGAGGGCCGTGAGGATGCCGACGGTGAACTCGCTCAGCTGCGTCAACATCCAGGGCCCGGCCGCCCCCAGCGTAGCCACCGCGGCGAGCGCCTTGGGCCCAAAGGCCACCGCCTGGTCATTGACCTGGGTGGCGGCCTGCAAGATCGCCAACAAAAGGCCCACCACCAGCACCACCAGCACCGTGGGGCCGGCCACCATCATCGCCGTGAACAGCGCCTGGCGAAACCAGTCCAGCGCATAGGACGCGGTCACAGAAAGCTCCCCACCAGCGAGCGCGTCAAAAGTGCCCAGCCGTCAACCACCACGAAGAGCAAGAGCTTCAGCGGCGTCGACAACATTGTCGGCGGCAGCATCACCATGCCCATGGCGGTGAGGATCGAAGCGACGATCATGTCGATGAGCACGAAGGGAAGAAAGAGCAGGAAGCCCATCTCAAAACCCGTGCGCAGCTCGGAAATCATGAAGGCCGGCACCAGGAGATGCAGCAGCACGTCGTTGGCCTGCTGCGGCGACTCGGTGCGACTGACCTCGTAGAAGAGCAAGAGGTCGGCCTCGCGCGTGTGCTTCAGCAGAAACTCGCGGGCGATGGCGCCGGCCCGCTCGAAGGCCTGGGACTCGTCGATTTGCTTTTCGGTATAGGGCTCGAAAGCTTCGACGTTCATCTTCTGGGCAACCGGCGCCATCACCACGCCGGTCAGAAAGAGCGACAGCGCCATCACCACCTGCATCGGTGGCACGTTTTGGGTACCCACGGCCTGGCGCACGAAGGACAGCACGATCACGATTCGCGTGAACGAGGTCATCGTGATCAAAATACCCGGCGCCAATGAAAGCACCGTGAGCAGCAGCAGCACCTTAAGCGCCGGAACCACCTGCTCTGGACCCTCGGGGTGGGTAAGGCTGATATTGAGTTGGGGAATCTGGGACTGCGCCAGACACAGCCCGGGCGCAAGCCACAGGCCCAGCGCAAGCAGCGAAAAAGCGATGCGACGGAAGAGGTCCGGGAAGCGGCGCATCCACAGACCTCGGCTCGGCTGCTTGCCCATGACCGTCACCTAGCTCGCAGCGCGATTGCGCAAGCGCAGAAGGCCCGCAACCGACTCAGAGGCAACCGGATGAGAACCCGAGCGACGCCCCTGGGGCGCGGACTCCGCCTCGCGCTCGGCGCGCTTGGCCATCAAACTGCCGAGCTGGGCCCCGAAGGACGAAGCGCTCGACTCGCCGACACCACGGGAGCGCTCGTCGGAGTGCATTCCGCGATGTGCCTCGAGCAAGGACAGGCCCGCAGCCTGGTCGCCACCACTGCTGGCCACCGACGCAATGTGTTCGGTGCGGCCGGCTTGCACGCTCAGCAGGTGGTCTTCGCCAAGCGCACGCACGAGCAGGAGTTGATGACGCGGGCCCAGACGACGGGCGCCGAGCACGGTGATCGGCGGCGCAGGCTGAGCCTGACGCTTGCGGCGGACCACGAGCTGCAGACCGGCGTAGATCATGCCAAGCAGCAGCGACGCCAATAGCAAGAGACCTGCGTTGAACCCGCGGCCCGAGGCAGTTTCGGCGTCGGATGCGCTCTGCGAGCCCAAGCCGGATAGGGCCGAACCATTTTTACGGCCGAGGGTATCCGAAAGCGCTTCGGTGTCGGTCGAAGCCGGCTCGTCCGCTACGGCCCCCTGCTGCTGGGGTGGCGTCGGCGCAGCTGTGGCGGCCGCGGGTTCGGCCTTGGTTGCGGCACCCACGCGCGCCTCGGCCTCGACCGCGCGGGCGGCCGAACGGGCGCTGAGGCCGGGCATGGTGCGCTCGCTGCGCTCTATCAAGACGCGCGCGCGATTGCCGTCGCGCACCACCTGCACCGCCTGGGCGTCGAGAACGACGCCCTTCCCCGCCGTCAGCATCAGCAGACTGCTGCGCTCGGCACCGGGACGCAGGGTCGCGGCGGTGATGAGTTCACCGTCGGTCGGAAGCCTCATGCGCACGTCCTCGTCGATGCCGGGGAACCAGATGCGCACCCTGCGCTCAGCCACACGAATCCGCGGTGCACCAATGGCGGCACTGGTGTGCAATAAAACCTCGGCGTGATCGGCGGAGAGCGAATAGGCCGCATCGGTGATGCGTTCGGCGCGCGCCTCGCCAGCACCCAGCAGCGGCGCCGTACACAGGGCCATCGACAGGACTTCGACGCGTCGCATCACAGACCTCCGCCGGACTGCCCCAAACGCCGAACGCGCTCGTCCGGAGCGACGATGTCGGTGACGCGCACCCCGTAGCGCTCACCCACGACGACCGCCTCACCGTGGGCGATCAACGTCTCATTGGCGAAAATCTGCAGCGGCGCCCCAGCCGGCTTGTCGAGTTCGACTACCGAGCCCTCACCCACTTCCAGCAGTTCACTGACGCGCATGCGCCGTCCACCAAGCTGCACGTGCAGCACAAGGGGCACATCGAGTATGCGCTCCACATCGCCCAGGCTGCGCCCGCCGCCGGCAAGCCCACCGCCGAAAGAGGCCGCCAATGCCTCCATGCCCATATCGTCATCCTGTGTCATGCGTTCCTCACCTGTGGTGTCGCCGAAACTTCGATCGCCAAATTTCCATGCAGAATCACGGGGGCGCCCAATGCCACCGTGGTGTCGTCGATACGCAGCTCGAGGGGCACTTCGGGCGCCTTGTCGAGCCGAATGATGTCGCCCTTGCGAAGCATCAAGACGTCGCGCAGGGTGACGTCGGTCTGGCCGAGCACGGCGACCATGTCGACCATGGCCTCGCGCAAGCGCGCGCAGAGCCTCTCTTGGTCACCGGGCGTGCTGCGGTGCTTGCGCGGCTTGTGTCGCGGTAAAGTGTCGCGCACAGCTCCGGCCGATAGCGCCAGCATGACTTGCTCGCTGATCAAAGGCGTCAGCGCCACGCGCAACGAAACCTGCAGCATCGGCTCGAACTGCGTGAGCGCTGGCAGGTTGGTCATGTCAGTGAGAATTTCCTCGGGCGTGAGCGCCTTGGGGTCGTCGCACCAGGGCTCAGCGAAGGCTTCGACCAGCGCGACCAGCAGCGGAAGCAAGATGCGCCGATCGAGAGTGCTCAGTTCCGTGCGCGGCGGAGCCTTCTCCTCCTCGTCGAGACGCAACGGTGCGCCCAGGCGGCGATTGAGATAGAAGCTCACCAAGAGCGGCCCCAGAACCAGCAGTGCCGAACTCCCTCCGCGGGTGCTGATCGACAGCACCGCCGAACCGGGCTCGATGCTGTTTTTCACTACCTTGTAGGGCACGATTTCGGCGGGCTGTTCTTCACTGCTGGTCGAGAAGTTGGCCAGGCGCAAAAAGAAGCGGTCGGTGTGCTCGGCCAGGATTCGCGAGACGCCGTCAGCCTTGGAGAGGGAGTCACGTAGACGCCGCTCGGGGGAGGTGAGGTCAGCTTCGTCGACCGGCTCCTCACCCTCCATGCCAACGCGCAGGGCGTCGAGCAGGGCCGTGGTCTCTTCCGCCGATAGCAGCGGCTCGTTCGCGTCACCGCTCATTGCACCACGAACTCGGTGAAGTAGATGCGCTTGATGACACCCTCGCCAACGACGCCGGCCAACTTGTTCTCGAGTTCCTCACGCATGGCGACCTTGTTTTCGACGCCAACGGTCTGCTGAACCCCGATGCCCGAGAAATAGAAAAGAGCCTGATCCCGCAAGGGAACCAGGCTCTCGTTGATCTGCTTTTCTGCTTGTTCGTTCTTGGCTTCGATTCTCAGTGAGACCTTGATGTAGCGACCGGCATCGGGGTCGGAGAGATTGGCCACGATGGGACGCATCTCGACCAGCGGCCCGAAACTGGGGCCCTTGGCCTCCGAAACACCCGCATCACTGGCCCCACCGCCACCCCCGCCCGCGGCGCCGACGCGGTCCGTGCTGACCACGAAATAGCCAAGCCCCGCAAGGCCCAGCAGGTTGACCACGGCGAGCAAGACGACCAGGAGCCCGCTCTTGCCACGTTTTGTAGGTGTCTCGGCTTCCTTTTCCATGACTCTTCAGAAGAGCACGTCCCGTGCCAACGCCGTGCCCGCAATTCGCGGGGGAATTCCCCCCCAAAGGCGCTCTCGAGCGACAAAAGCTCGACTTCCGGAAGCGCGCGGGCGACGGCGTCGTGACGGTGGTTTTCCATGGCGAATCGAGCCTCCAAAACCGATCAGCGCTTGAGGTTGACCAGCTCGCCATACATCTCGTCGGCGGTCGTGATCACGCGGGAATTGGCCTGAAATCCCCGCTGATAGGCGATCATGTTGACGAACTCTGTGCCCAGGTCGACGTTGCTCTGCTCGAGCGCTCCGGCCACGACCGAGCCGCGACCGCCGGCCTCGGCAACCCCGATCAGGGCCTCGCCCGAGGCCTCGGTGGCCGTCAAGAGCCCCTGTCCGGCGCGCGACAGGCCGTCGACGCTGGTGAAGTTGGCGATCGCCAACTGGCCGATGGTGCGCATCTGACCGTTGCTGAAGACGCCCGTGATGACGCCATCGGCGCCAACCGAAACGCCCGCCACCGTGCCCGAGGCATAACCGTCCTGGGTCAGTCCAGTGGTGGTGGAGGGCGCGGCGAACTGGGTGAAGCCGTCGAGGCCGGTGCCGCCGTCGGTCGTGATGGAGGTACCAAAATCGAAGTCGATGACCTGGCCGGCGGTGGCGTCGATGAAGTCCCAGCTGCTGGCGCCGGCCGTCTCGGTGTCGAGCGCGCCGTCGGTCGTGAAGGTCAAGGTACCACTGGCGCCTTCCACCGGGACGCCGGGCGTACCACCGACCACGTCGCCGCCATCCACCATCGCATGCCACTCCCAGGCGTTGCTGGCGCTCTTGCGGAAGTAGGTGGTGATCTCGTGGGAATTTCCGAGCGAGTCGTAAACCGTCAGGGTGTTTGAGAAGTTGCTGGTGGCTGCCGGATCTGTGGGGTCCCAGGCCGGCGGCACCACCTCGTTGGAATCGAGATTGGCGGCGATGTCGGCGGAGGTGGTTGCACTGGCCGGGACGGTACCGGGACCGACCACGATGTCGCCCACGGTCGTCCCCATGGTGCCGTCGGGGTTGGCGGTGTAGCCCTGCAGGCGCAGGCTGTCGGGGTTGACCAGGTGACCGGTGTTGTCGATGTGGAACTGACCGGCGCGGGTGTAGAAGTTGCCGCTGGCGCCGCCGACGGTGCCCTCGACGACGAAGAAGCCGTTGCCCTGCAGCGCCACGTCGGTGGGGGAGTCGGTGGTCAGAAGCGCTCCCTGGGACCACACCTGTTGAATGTGAGCCAAGCGCGAGCCGGCGCCCGCCGTCGGCGTAGAGTTGGTGGTCGGAATCGAGCGGCCGAGGAGATCCTGAAAGACGCCGCGCGAGCGCTTGAAGCCCACGGTGTTGACGTTTGCGATGTTGTCACCGGTCACGCCCAGCGCCTCACTGTGCGACTGAAGACCGGAGACGCCGGTGTTGAGGGAACGTAGAATACTCATGTGTCTTTCCTTTTCGTTGTTTTCTCGTCCGGTGCGTGAAGCACGGTGCAGCTCACTCCGCGATGGAGATGATGTTGGACAGGGGAATCGAAGAGCTGCCGATCTGCAGCTCCGGATAGCCGTTGTCGTAGGAGACGGAGTTGACGACGCCCACCACCTCGGAGGAAGTGGCCACGGGCAGACCGGCGGCATCGACCGCGGTCACGTCGATGCTGTAGAGGCCGGGGTCGGCACGATTGCCGTCGCCCTCGTTTCCATCCCAGAAGATGCCGTGTGTTCCCGGGTACGTGTCGCCCAGCTCCAGGGTGCGCACCTCGCGACCGGCGGCATTGCGGATCGACACCGTCACGCCCTCGGCCCGGCCGTTGAGCGTGAAGCTGGTCTCGGCCGGTCCGATCGGGTCCAGGTACAGGCTCTTGCCCGAAGCGGTCACGGTCTTACCCACCAGCGACGCGGTTTGCATGCTCGCGATGCCCGCGGTCTCGGCGCCCAGGATTTGCAGCGACTGGCCGATTTCCGTCAGCTTCTCGACGCCCGTGAGCTCGGAGAGCTGGCTGACCATCTCGCGCGACTCCATGGGGTTGAGCGGATCTTGATTGCGCAGCTCAGCCACCAGCAGCTGCATGAAGGCGTCGCGATCGAGGGCTCCGCTGGCAGGGCCCGACTCCTTGCGCGGGGCCAAGGTCTGCGTGTTTACCGCGCCGGTGATTGGGTTGATGGCCATGGTCAAACCTCCGTATCGATCGATTGCCAGCGGGGTGTGCCGCTCTTCTTGCTGGCGCGTTCGGACGCCATCGTGCGTGCCGCCAGCGTCGACAACTGCAAGTCGTGCTTGGCCAGCGCCGCCCGCAGAGCCGAGCCCTGGGCGAAGAGGGCGGCGACCGCGGCGCTGTTGGAAAGCGTGGCGCGCAGCTGTACGGCGCGGCCCTCGAGCAAGAGCTCGAGACTGATCGGACCCAGCTGCGGATGGCGCAAATTGACCACGGCAGCGCTGGCGCCCGACTCGTGGGGCACAAGGCGAACCTCGATGCCGGGCGCCTTTGCGGCCGGCTGGGGCGCATGGGGCTTTGCGCCCGCCGGTGAACCGGCGGCGTTCGGAGTCTCGGCAGCCGGCCCCGGCCGCGCTTCGACCAGGACCTGAATCACCTGCTCGGCCACCCATACGGCACTGACCAGCAGCGCCGCCTCCGCGGTCGCATCTTCGCGTGCGTAGGTGGTGTGCTGCGGCGGCCCGGCTGCGTCGACCTTGAGCGCCTTCTGGACCGGAGCGCTCAGGCCGAGCGCTCCTCCCAGCGTTCGCCGAAAGCCCAGAGGCGACGCTTCGAGCGGCGACGCGCTTCGTCCGAGCGAGCCTTCCGCGAGCTGGGGCCCCCGGCCGAGTGACTGCGTCGTGGCTTTCACCGCGGACCTCCCCGCTGGGCCAGATCGTCGTTTTCGCGCTGCTCGGCCCGCTGCTGCGACTGACGCCGCTCCTGCAGCGCCTGATCGCGCAGATGCTCGAAGCTACGCAGCTCGCGATCAATGTGCCTGACCGCCTCCACGCGGAGAGTCTGCTCTTGCTCGCAGCGGACCAGGTGCTCGGCCGCGCGAGCCAGACTCCCGCGCGCCATCTCCGCCAGTGACGCCCTGAGGCCCACGTCAACAGCCGCCGCCGGCGCGGCCACCGCAAGTTCGCGCCCTAGACGAAGGCGATCGACCCTCGCGCCCTCGAGTTCCTCGCGCGCCATGTGCAGGTCGACCAGCGCCGCCGCAGCCTCGAGTTGCCGCATCTTCTTCAGACGTCGTTTGGTCGAAACCAGACGAGAGAGACCCTTGGGATCGCGCATCAGCTACCCTCCATCGTTTCGGCCGGTGCCGACAGCGCCGCCGCAAGCTCGCGGTGGGCGGTACCGAGCGTCACCGGCTCGTCACTGCCCTGACAGAAAACCCGTGTCAGCGCCGGCATCGCCAGAATGGCTTCATCGAAAAGAGGGACCGTCCCCCCCTTGTACGCCCCGATCGCCAGCAAATCCTCGACCTCCGCATAGGCCGCCATCAACTCCCGAACACGATGGGCCAGCGCCATCTGATCGCGGCTGACCAACTGGGGCATCACGCGCGAGAGCGAGGCGGGAATGTCCACGGCGGGAAAGTGCCCTCGGTCGGCGAGCTTGCGCGACAGGAGGATGTGACCGTCGAGAATCGCGCGCACCGAATCGGCGATCGGATCACTCATGTCGTCGCCCTCCACCAGCACGGTGTAGATTCCCGTGATGCTGCCAGAGCCTTCGCAGGGACCGGCGCGCTCGAGCAATCGGGGCAGAGCCGCGAAGACGCTCGGTGTGTAGCCCTTGGTGGCGGGTGGTTCACCCACGGCCAGTCCGATCTCGCGCAATGCCATGGCGTAGCGCGTCAGGCTATCCATCACCAAGAGCACCTGCTTGCCCTGGGCCCTGAAGTACTCGGCCACAGCCGTTGCATAGAGCGCGCCTCGCGCCCGGAGCAGCGGCGGATCGGAGCTGGTGGCCGCAATCACGACCGAGCGCATAAGCCCTGCGCGCGACAACGTACGGTTGACGAACTCTTCGACTTCTCGGCCACGCTCTCCGATCAGCGCGATCACTGCCACCTCGGCCGCCGCCTCGCGCACCATCAGACCCAGGAGTGTGCTCTTGCCGACTCCTCCGCCGGCAAAGATGCCCATGCGCTGACCGCGGCCCATTGTCAGCATGGAGTCAATAGATCGAACACCCACCCACATGGGCTCCTCCACCGGCCTGCGCAACAGCGGGTTGACGGGCGTACCCTCGAGCGGAACCCGCGCTTCGCAGTTGCTCAAGGGCTTGCCGTCAAGGGGCCGACCGAGGCTGTCGACCACGCGCCCCAAGAGGCCCGGTCCGACGGCAGCCGTGGCCGCGTCGCCCGCACGGTGCAATGTGGAGCCGACCACGAGCCCCTGAGTGCTACCCAGGGGCATCAACAGTGTGCGCTCACCGCGAAAGCCCACGACCTCGGCCTGCACCGGTACACGGCTGTGTTGAGAGCGCACCTCGTAGAGGTCCCCTACCGAAGACCTGCAATCGCCGGCCTCGAGCAACAGGCCAACCACGTCCAGGAGCCGGCCCTGGAGCGTAGGCCGAGCCACCTGCGCCACAATCTTTTGGTACTTGCCGAGATCGATGGCCGTCATCAGTTCGCCTCCAGCTCGGCATCAAAGGCCTTGCGCACCGAACGCAGCCGCTCGTCGATGCGACCGTCGACGTGCCCCAGCTCGCTCTGCAACACGCCGCCAAGGCCCTCGATGGAGGGGTCGAGCACGAAGCGCACACGGACGCCGTCGATCACAGCAGTATCGTCGCCGAGCACCTCACACAGGGCGCCATGGGCGTCAGGGGAGACCGCAACGCGCGCCTCGCGCACATCACCCAATGTTTGAATGGCCGCGCGCACGAAGCGCTGGTGCAATGCCGGGTCGAGCTGCACCTCGCGCTCGACCAGCACGCTGGCGATGGTCACCGCCAGATCGAGCAGCTGTGCTTCGGCCGCGCGCGCCGCCTCCGCCTTGACCACCCCGAGTTCGAGCGCCGCCTGAGCAAAAACGCCCGCCTGGGCCATCAGGCGATCTCGCGCGCGCTCGGTCTCGAGCTGCTCGGCCCGAAGCTGCGCCATCATCTCTTCAAGCGGATCGACCTCGGGCTCTTGCGGCGGCGCCTCGATGGCTTCACCGATCGTACGCAGAAGGAGCGGCCGCACTTCATCGCCGCGGGCGTCGATCCAGGCGGTGTTGCGGCCATCGCGACTCACCGCACCGCCGGAAGTCGAGGGAAAACGAATGCGTCGGGGATCAGACATAGCCACCCTCCCCTTCCCGGGCGATGTTGATGCGACCTTCGCGCTCGAGGTTCAGAGCTGCCTCCACGATCGCCTGCTTGGCCTCTTCCACGTCGGAAATGCGTACCGGCCCGAGCAGGTCTAGCTCCTCGCGCAAGACGGTTGCGGCTCGCGCCGAGAGGCTTCCAAAGACCTTCTCCTTCAAGTCTTCGCTCGCGGTCTTGAGGGCGGTCACCAGCTGCTCGGTAGAGACTTCCTTGAGTAGAAGCTGCATGCCGCGGCTCTCCACGCGGACGAGGTCTTCAAACGTGAACATCGAGCTACGCAAGGAATCAGCTACGGATCCATCGAGGGTGGCCAGCTCCTCGATCAGAGCCTCGGTGCGCTCGGCGTCCATGTTCTTGAGCATGGCCACCGCCGCTTCCATGCCTTCCACTTCATAACGACCCGCGTCGGTGAAGGACTCGACCTCGGTGGCAAACTGACGCTCGAGATCCTCTATCACGCTGGTTGGCACGCTTTGCAGCTGCGCAAGACGCATCATGATCTCAGCCTGCCTCTCGGTGGGCATGTCCCCCAGGATCTGAGCGGCGCGGGTGGGCGCGAAAAGTGAGAGAATCAGAGCGATGGTCTGCGGATGTTCGCGTTCGAGCACACCCAGGATGGTGGGCACCTCGAGCTTGGAGAGTGCCTCCACCGGCCCCCGCGCGCCCATCTCGTCGGTCCAGAGGTCAGCGGCCTTGCCCTCGCCAAGCGCCTTGCCTACCAATCGCCGAAGGTACGCACTGCTGCCCTTGAGGCTCGTGGGCACGCCCTGCTGCATGCGCAGAGCAAACTCCTGATGGATGGAGGAAACCGCAGTGGGCTCAACCTCCTTCAGCTGAAGAGCCGCTGCGCGGAGCAGCTTCACCTCGGCGTCATTGAGATGCGACAGCACGCGGGTTGCGACCGCTTCGTCCAGGCTGACCAAAAACAAGAGGCTCTTCTGAACGCCGGTCAGTCCTCGCTGCATCGCGAGATCAGCTCCGGTCTCCTCATCGGTTTTGGTCAGCGCGTCGCTCATCACCGCTGCTCCGTGATCCAGCCCTTGATCACGCGGGCCGCGCTTTCGGGCTCGCTATTGGCGAGTTCCGCCGCCAGCGCCCGCATCTCGTCAAGGTCTTCGCCCTTGCCGCCGCTGGCCGCGACCGCCATCGCACCAGGGACTCCGGGCAGCGCCATCGGCTGGGAACCATCGCCGAGCTGATGCGCTTCCAAGGCCGACTGTGGGGCGAGGCGAGCGCTGGCGCGCAGCAGCGCGAGCACGAAAATCAGCAAGCACAGCAACACGATCGCCCAGCCGAGATAGGGAAGCAGCGGCTGAGCCACGTGAACCGCATCGCCCACGGTGAAGCCTGGTTCCGGCGGCGACTCCACCGCCGCGAAGGGCACGCACTCGATGGTCACCTTGTCGCCACGCTCGGTGTCGATGCCAACCGCTGTGGCCACCAGATCCTTCAGGCGCGCCAGTTCTTCTTCGCCACGCTTTTCAAAGACCCGCTGCTCGCCCTTGGTCTTCCAGATGCCGTCTACGATCACGGCCACCTGGAGGCCCTTGACCTGACCCACCGGCTCGACGGCGTGGCGCACGACCTTGCTGACCTCGTAGTTGCGGGTCTCGGTTCGCCGCACCAGACCATCACGCCCGGCGGCGCCCGCCTCCGGCGCTTCACCGCCAGGTAGATTCGAAGGAGTGCCCGGCACACCACCCACTCCGCGATCGGTACCGGCCTTGGATTCCTCGCTAATCTGAAAGCTGCGCGAGGCGATGGTCTCGGGGTCGTAGCGCTCTTCGGTCCGCTCCTCCCTGGTGAAATTCACCGCCGCCGACACCCGCACCATGGAGTGTTCCTTGCCCAGTGCGGTATCCAGAAGCTCCTGCGCCGCCAGCTCGCGCGCGCGCTCCACCTCGCGGCGAAAACCCAGGGCGTCACTCGCAAGGTCTTTGTCGTCGGTACTCTCTGCGCCCAGGGCCCGACCCTGGCCATCGACGACGGTGACGGCGCTGGCATCCAAGCCGCGCACCGCAGAGGCCACCAGGTAAACGATGCCACGAATCTGCTCTTCGCCAGTACGGAAGCCGGTTCGCGTATGTAGAACGACCGAGGCCGAAGCCTGTTGCTCGCCGCTGCGGAAAAGCGAACGCGAAGGCAAAACAAGATGCACCCGGGCTCGCTCGACTCCCCGCAGGTGCCCGATGGTGCGCGCCAGCTCACCCTCGAGGGCACGGTGATACTTCACCTGCTCGGCAAACTCGGTCTCGCCAAAGCGTTGCTCGTCGAAGACCTCGAAGCCCACGCTTCCGCCATCGAGCACGCCCTCGCCGGCCAGTCGGAGGCGCACCTCATGCACCTTGTCCGCCGGGACGCGTACGGTGCCGGCAGGCTGCACCTCATGGGGAATGTTCAGGCTCTGCAGCCGCTCGACAATGCGGGCTTCCTCATCGCCGTCGAGGTCGGAGAAGAGCACCGCGTCGCCCGGACCGATGCCTCCCATGGAAGTACTGATCAGCACCAGCGCGAAAACCGCGATGAAGGCAGCGACGCCAAGCCGAGCCACCCCTCCAAGAGCGGCCCAGCGGGCGCCGACAACTCCTATCGCGTTGCGCAGGGCTTCCATCGATCAGGCCCCCATCCGCATCACTTCGCGGTAGGCGTCGATCAGGCGGTTGCGCACGCTCGACAGCGTGCGCAGGGAGATGTCGGCCTGTTCCATCGCGATCATGGTGCCGTGGATGTCGTGGCTCTTGCCCTCGGCAAACTCCGCGGTCCTCGCGTCGGCCGTCTTGTGCTGGGCGTCGACCTCCTTGACCATTTGCTGAAGGTGATCTGCGAAACTGCGCGCGCCTTCGACCGCGCTCTCGTCACCGAGCTGCAGTGGGCGCTCGGCCAGGGCCGGCTTGGCAATTTCCGGTCGCGACTGGATCGGGGTTTGCTGCGTGAGCAGGGCGGGAGGAAGTCCGAGCGGTGCCATCTTCAGGATCCGATGGAAAGGGCCGACTGGGCCATGCCTTTGATGGTCTGCATCACGGTGACCCCTGACTCGTATGCGCGCGATGCGGTGATCAAGTTCACCATCTCCTCGACAGCGTTGACGTTGGGAAGCGCCACGAAACCGCGCTCATCGGCATCCGGATGCGAGGGATCGTACATCTGCTGCGGGGGCGCTTGGTCGCGGCGTAACTCGCTGACCTCGACGCGGTAGACCGCGGTGGGCTCGGCTCCCGCGGCGTTGGCCACAGCATCGGCGAAACGGTTGTCGGTATTCACGGGGACGGCCTGAAAGACCGGATCGATGCGCTTGTAGGGCCCTCCCTCGGCCGTGCGCGTGGTGCGGGCGTTGGCCAGGTTCGAGGCCAGGGCGTTCATGCGCGCCCGTTGGGCATCGAGACCCGAAGATGCGATCTCCATCGCTGAAAAGAAGTCCATCATCGTTCTCCTTGGGCCGCCGAGGCCCTCCACCTACCGTCGAGCGCCGTCACCATCAGCCGTTGCCTCCGGTGGCCGCGTAGCGCAGCATCCCCAGGTGCTTGGAGATGAAACGCGCGGCGGCCTGGTAGCGCAGATCATTGGCCGCGAGCTTCGACATCTCACGCTCGAGGCTGACGGAATTGCCGTCGGCGCCGACCGGAGCGGTCGTGTCCTCGACCCTGTGAACACCCTCGAGCCCCGGGCCGGCGCTCGCCGGATTTAGGTGGCTCTTCTCGGTACGCGCCAACGGCAGCGTTCTGCCCTGCTCCACTTCACTGTCGCGCAAGATGTCGACGGGGCGAAATCCCGGGGTCTCGACGTTGGCGATATTGGAAGCTACGACGTTATGGCGCTCGCGGTGGTACTCGAGAGCCTGCGTCAGAGCTTGGGCGCCATTGGACAGCGGCAGCATGGCCAGAATACGAAGCAACCTTCATGCCACGGCGCTGAAGTCGAAAAAGCCCGAGATTTTGGGCCATGGGACCCGCCGACGGTGGATCTTTTCCGACACCCCGCCAGTCGGTTGACGGCGCCAAAATCTTGAGGGCGAAAGAGCACGACGCACACCACGATGCACACCACGACAACCCACACTCAGACGCCCCAAACGCAGATGACCCGACCCCCCAGCGCGTGGGAAGTCGGGTCACTCACCCTGGAAGGGCAACGATGGGGGCTTCAGGCGACGCCGATTTGCGGACGCAGCTTCTTCTTCTTCAGCTTCTCGACCAGCGTCGTGCGATTCATGCGCAGCACGTTGGCCGCCTGGTTCTTGTTCCAGCCGGTACGCTCCAGGGCCTGCACGATCAGGGCGTTTTCGAATTGCTCGACCGCATCGCGAAGATCGATACCCGCGTCGGGTAGCACGGGTCGGCCGTCACCGGGGGCGATCGAATGCTCGCTCTCTGGGCGAACCTTCCGAGGCAGATCATCCAGATCGAGTTCGCCCTCGCCCTTCAACAGGACCATGCGCTCGATGGTATTTTCTAGCTGACGGATGTTGCCGGGCCACTCGTAGCTGCACAGGGCGTCGAGAGCCGCGCCGGTGACACCGCTGACGCTGCGCCCGCGCCGCTCGTTCACACGCTGGATGAAATAGGCCGCCAGCTCGGGGATGTCGCTGCCGCGGTCGCGCAAGGGCGGCAGCTCCACCGGCACCACCTGGATGCGGTAGAGAAGATCCTCGCGAAACTTGCCCTCGTCGCACATGGCGTCGAGGTCACGATGGGTGGCGGCGACCACACGCACATCCACCCGGCGGGTGCGACTTTCACCCACAGGACACAGCTCCTTTTCCTGCACCACGCGCAGCAGCTTGGCCTGCAAGCCCAGGGGCAGCTCGCCGATCTCATCGAGGAAGATGGTGCCGCCGTCGGCCATGGCGAACTTGCCGATGCGCGGAGCTGTGGCCCCGGTGAAGGCGCCCTTGGCATGCCCAAAGAGTTCACTCTCGAGTAGGTTTTCCGGAATCGCGGCGCAGTTGACCGTGACAAAGGGCTTGTTGGCGCGGTCGCTGGCCTCGTGCAGGGCACGGGCCACCAGCTCCTTGCCGGTGCCACTCTCGCCGGTGACCAGCACCGAACAGTCGGTATCGCAGACCTGACGGATCACCGAGAAGACCTTGAGCAGCTTTTCGTGCTGCCCCAGCATTCCGGGCGCAAAGCGCTCGCGCCACTCGCGGGCCGGCGTGGCGTCGGCGTTGGCGCTGGCGCTGGTGCCAACACTCAGGCCCCGGCGCAGCTCGGCGCGGTCGATGGCCTCGTCCAGGGCATGAAAGGCGAAGGGCTTGTGAACGAAGTCGGCGGCGCCCCGGCGCAGGGCGTCGATCGCAGTCTCGACCCGATGGTCCCCGCTGATCACCACGACGCCAAAACGATGACTGGCGCGCGTGGCGTGATCGGCCAGGTCCAGGCCGCTGCCGTCGGGTAGGTGGATGTCGGTCAGAACCAGATCCACCGAATCCTCGGCAAGCACCTCTTGGGCCTCGGCCAGGCTGCGCGCGCTGCGCAGCTCGATGTCACGGCGCTGTAAATAGCGACACACCGCCTCGCGCGTGGCGTCGTCGTCTTCGACCAGGAGAATCGTTTGTGCGCTATTGCTCATTGGCTCCACTCCGGTTCGCTTATTGCTCGCAGCCCGGCTCACTCGCGGGCGACCTTCAGGCAAAACGCCGCCCGCGATTAACCTCCGGCAGCCCCAGCCTGTTGGTCGTTCGCGCGGGCAAGGATAAGCAAACGGACGCTGCGCCGACAGCTTTAGCCAAAAAAATGGCGCCCGATGATTTTTTTTTCGGCCCCCCGGACTCGACTTTGCCGATTTTCGTCCGATTTCACTGCCATGAATGCGCCGGTGCTAAGACCCGAGCAGAGCGGCGTGGACCAGGAGCTGCTGTTCCAGGCCATGAGCGACGGGGTGCTATCGGTTGACCTGGACGATGGCCAAATTCGGGGTGCGAACCAGGCCATGGAGCTGATCACCGGACACATGCTGTCGGCCCTTGTGGGTGCATCGCTCACCACCCTCGCACCGGAAAATGCCGGGCCCCACGAAATCCCCTTTGGAAGGGAAGTGGTCACCCGGGAAGGCCTGCACGACGAGGTCACCATCCTCCGCGCCGACGGATTTGTCGCCAGCGTCTCGGTGCGCGTCGCGCACGCACCCGATGGCCATCGCAGCATATGTATCATCAGAGATACAACCGCACGGCGCATGCTGGAGCGCGAGCTGATCACCAAGCACCTGGCCCTACGCAGCGCCCACGAGGAGCTCCAGGGCAAGCAGCGCGAGATTTCCCAGCTGTCGGCGCGCATGGCGGTGGTCTCGCGCCAGGCCCTTCTCTCGGCGGTGGTCGCCGAGGTCGCACACAACATCAACAATCCCCTGGCCGCCCTCGGCAGCTCGCTGCGCGTCTTGGCTCGCGGTCAAGCCAGCCCCTGCCCCGACCGAGAGCGCCAGCGCGCCCTGATCGAGCGTTGTGTGACGGCCTGCGACCGCCTGGCCAAAGTCGTCGACGAGCTGCGCGGCGCCTGTCGCAGCGCCAAGCCGGTCGGAGAGGCCATCGTCGACCTGGCCCAGGAAGCCGAGCTCGCGGTGGCCTTCATGCGCGACCGCATGCCGGTCGGCGTCAAGCTCGAGTTCAACACCGAGCCCGGCCTGCGTGTGACCGCGCGCGGCGACGAAATTCAGTACGCGGTGCTGAACATGCTCGACAACGCCCTGCACGCCGCCGGGCCCTCGGGAAGCGTTCGCATCCGCGTCGAAAGCACACCCGAGGGCGCCCTCCTGGTCGTCTCCGACTCCGGGGCCGGCATTCCCGAAGACCTCTGCCACTCCATCTTCGAACCCTTCTTCACCACCAAGCCCGCGGGTTCGGGCACCGGCCTGGGCCTGTCGATGGTGCGCCGCATGGTCACCGAGCACGGCGGACGCGTCTGGGTCGAGGCCCATGGAGAGCTCGGAGGGGCTTCGTTTTTCGTTCAATTGCCGGAGGCGCGAGATGAATGAGACCGTGGAAACACAGGCAGGCGACGGCTCAGGCGCCGATGCCAGCGCCATGACCGGGCGCGACCCGCTGGGGCGCGTACTGCTGGTCGACGACGATCCCATCGTGCTCGAAGCGCTCGCCGACGAGCTGGGACCCCTCTTCGAAATCGACCGCGCCGACAGCGCCGAGGCCGCCGAGAAAAAACTGGTGGCCGGTCGCTACGACGCCCTTGTCAGCGACGTTCGCATGCCGGGCAAGGGCGGCGTGGCCCTGCTGGAGCGCGCCGCCGAGGTCGACCCAGATCTCGTGCGCATCTTCCTCACGGGCTTTGCCGACGCCGAGGTCTACAAGAGCGCCAAGCTGACCGGCGCCTACCAGCTGCGCAAACCCTGGGGCTGCGAACTCGAGCTGGTGCTGCGAAACGCCATCCAACACCGCCACAACCTGGAGCGCCTGCAGACCGAAATCGATGATTCACTGGGAGTCATCGGAATCGGGCGTCGCAGCGTCGAGGTCGTCGAGCGGGAGACCCTGGTCGCGCACATGCAGCGCTCACTGCGCTCGCTGGCCTGGGTGCGCCAGGTGGAGGTCACCCCCTTCGACACCGAGGACGACGCTGAGGGCGACGCGACCGAGCGCAGCGACCCCCTCGAGCTCGAAGCAGCGGCCGAGGGCGAAAGCAAGTTCGGCTCGGTGGTGCAGCATGCGACGCTGTGGACCGCCTCCCGCAGCGGCTACCACGTGCGCATCGAGTTTCTGGCCGAGCACGACTATGCCCGCCGTGTCGTGCAGCTGACCCTGCGCCAGACTGCCGATGCCCTGCGCATGCGCCAGCTCGCCGACGACATCGGCAAACGCAGCTACCTGCTCGAGTCGGCGCGCGACGAATTCATGCGCCGCGACCGCCTGGCCACGCTCGGGGCGCTGGCCTCATCGATCGCCCACGACGTCCGCTCGCCACTCACGGTGTTGATGATCAACCAAAGCTACCTGGACGAGCGCATCGAAGACCCGCCGCTGAGAGAGGCCATTGGCGACTGCCGCGTGGCCCTCGACATGATCGAAAACGTCATCGGCACGCTCAGCAACATGGCCTCCGAACCCGGTGACTCCACCCGAGTCCCGCTTTCACCCATGGTCGAGCGCGCGCTACGCCTGCTAAGGAGTTCACTGCGCAACCGCAAGATCCGCGTCGAGACCGAAATAGACGTCGACCACTTCGTGCACTCGACCTCGGTCGAGGTCAGTCAGATCCTGATCAACCTGCTCACCCACGCCTCCCACGCCTCGCCGCCCGGCTCGACCCTCCAGCTGCATGTGCGGCGCGAGAGCTACCACGTGGTCGTCTCGATCCACGACCGCGGACCCCGCCCCGAGCCCCACGAATGCGAGGAAATCTTCTCCCCCCTGCATGCCGTCGACCGCCCCGGCGCCGGGCTATCGCTTTCGATCCTGCGCCAGATGGCTCGCCACCATGGCGGAGACCTGCTGCTGCGTCCGAGCGGCGATGGTGGAAACTTCGAGTTGAAGCTGCTGGCCCACGAGGGCTGAGCCCGCCGCTTCGAAGGCGCCCTCGAGAGCGGCGCCAGGATCAGCGGCTTCGACGCCGTGGAGATGCCCGACGACCTGCTGAAGGCGGCCACGCGCTTGGAGGTCGACGTGGCCCACGACAGGCCACCGGGCGCGGCCTGGGCCCGGCACGTGATGCTCTTCGCCTACGTGGATCCTGGTCCCCAGACGTAAGAGAACTCGTTTCGCCCGGCCGTGGCCGTAGCCATGATCGTGATCGTGGACGATCAACGGCGTGTCGTGGGCACCATCGCGCAAGCCACCGAGGTGGCCAGTTGCTCTGGCTCGTCCACGACCACGATCACGGCCACGGCCACGCTCGTGGCTGCGGCACAGGGCGGGCGTCCCGCCCCGCGAGCAGCCTACTGGCAGTCGGTCTCGTTCTGGGAGTCCTGGAGCGTCCAGTCCGAGCTATTGGGCATGTCCTTGAAGTATTGGCACGCCTGCGTATCGCCGAGCAGCTTCCAGCGGAACCAGGCCACGGTGGACTCTTCGGTCCAGCGCGTGGGAATCGGAATGTGGTCGGCTCCCTGCGCCTGATACCAATAGGCCTCCACGCTCGAGCTGAGCGCATCAAAGCCCTCGCCGACCCACCTGGCCGAGACCAAGGTGTCCGACGAGCCGTTGAACATGAAGATGGGCGACTCGATCTGGGCGTACAGGCTGGCGTAGTCCGCCGGCGCGTCACCATAACCATGGGCCGGCTCCATCGCGTGACCGGCGTAGATCATGCTGTCGCCCCACTGCGCCTCGGCGCGGTAGATGCAGACCACCGCCGCGCCTCCGCCCTGGGAGTGACCGGTGGAGCCGATCTTGTCGTCGGCCAGGTCGGGATATTCGGAGCGCGCGGTCTCGATGGCCGTGATGCACTGGGTGCCCTGGCCCGTGTTCCGATCTTCGTAGCACGCGGCCAGAAAGCCGTGGCTGGCGAGGTGCTCGAGGACCGCCAGATAGGAGGAGCAGCTGGCGCCGGTACCGTTGGCCAGGTGCACCACAGGTACCTTGCACCCCGCGGGCACCACGGGAACCCTCATCTTCACCGAGCCCGAGGTCACCGCCTCGAAGCTGAAGGGGCCGTCTTCGGTGTAGCCGGTGATCCCGGCCAGGCAGTGGTCGCCCGCGGGTTCGGTGGTCGTGGCTGGCGGGTCGGTCTCGGTCTGCATCGACTCGCTGGGGTCCATGGCCGAAGCACCCATGTCGTCGGTGGAGGTCATTCCCATGCCGTCGCTCGACGTGTCCATGGGTTGTGCCGCGCTGCCGGCCGCGCCACCGCTGAGGGTCGGGTCCGATAGGCCCATGGCTGACGAGCCTTGCGTTTGTCCCCCGAGGTCGGCGGTGGTGGCGGGTGCAGACCCGGTGGCAGGGCTGAAAACCTCGGCGCCGCCCGCATCGGTCTCTCCGCCTCCACAGCCCATCACCCCCCATAGGCGTTAAGCGGCGTAAATTGCTGGGTTTTCTCGGCCTCCCAAGCAGGCGACATCAGAAATCGCCTTCAGTCTCAACTTCGGATTCGCGGGTCCTCGGAGTCTGGCAATTTCGTGAGCTGCAACCCGCCTAACGCCTATGCCATCACCCCCTGTGATGCCGCGGCAGCCACCGCTGCGCCCACCGCGAGCCGTCCCAAAATGGAAATACGATCAGCTTGATTTTTGCGTGCCATGTTCAACACCCGGGTAACCTGGGAAAGATGTACGTGCTTTGCACATCGTCCCGTCTCGGGTCCTTGGCGCTGTGTTGGGAAAACCCGTGCGCAGTTCGAAGCCTGCGGCAGGGGCCCGCATTCCCCCTGCCTGGGAAGACCTACCCGGCCAAATCACCTCAACCGTCCTCGACGGTCCCCCCTATTCAGATCATTTCTTCTTGGCCGTCCCGCGACGCTTCGATCGCCGGGGCTTCGCCGCGTCGACCTCGTCGGGCTTCCCGGCCGGCTCGGGCGCAGCTTCTTTCTCCTCCCCAGCGGGCGCGACCATGGCCTCGACCACAGCGCCCACTCCGTCCGCCGATCCGGTTGCGGCCTGCCGCCCGGCCCGCGGCCTCGCCCTTTCCGTAACCCCGAGCGCGGCCTGGAGCTCCGGGTCGGAAGGCACAGCCATGCCGCCCACACGCTTGATGAGAAATTCCACCCGGCGGTTTCGGGCGCGGTTTTCGGCGCTATCGTTGGGCGCCAGCGGTCGCGTGTCGGCGTAGCCGATCACCCGCAGCTGCTCGAACCCGAGCGGGGCCTCGCGCTGCAGGTGACGCAAGACCGCCGTGGCGCGCGCAGACGACAACTCCCAGTTAGATGGAAAACGGCGCGTCTGGATCGGAGTGTCGTCGGTATGCCCCTCGACGCTCAAGCCCGCCCCGAAGGCGCGCGCCAGTTCGGAGATCTTGTCGAGCACCGGATCGGCCACCTCGTTGAGCGTGTCGGAGCCAACGGGGAAGACCAGGCGGTCTTTCAGGCGGATCACCACCCCATCGTCGGTGGCTTTGATCTCGACGTCGTTTTGCATCTCGCGCTGGCGCACGAACCGCACGATGGCCCGTAGCGCGCTCAACTCGCGGTCGTTGAGGGGCATCTGCAGAGTCGACTCGTGACTCGAGAGTTCCACAGGCGTCGTGGCCATGGCCTGGATGTGGCCGGAGCGCTCGATCTGCACGCCGAAGGCATCGCGAATCGAGCCCATCATCTCTTTGAACTCCACCACGTCCATCTCGGCAAACGACAGCAGCAACACGAAAAAGGTCAGCAGCAGAGTCGCCAGGTCCGAAAAGGTGGCCATCCAGGGCGGGGCGCCTTCCTCGCAGTCGCAGTCCGCGTCGCCGAGGCTATCGAGATCGATGTCCATGGCTCACAGGCTCCTCGGGCTCAGGCGGCTTCCAGGTCGGCCTGGGAACGGTCGGCCGGGGCGATGCGGGCCTCGAGCTTCTCTTTGATGATCATCGCGTTGTGACCCTTCAGGATCGACTCGATACCAGCGATCACGACCCGCATGTTGGCCGTCTCCTCGCTGGTGCGTCGTTCGAGCTTTTCGGCCAGCGGGTTGAAGACCAGGAAGGCCAGAATCGCCCCGTACATCGTCGTCAGCAGCGCCACCGCCATCGCCGGCCCGATCTTGGCCGGGTCGTCCAAGGTCTGCAGCATCTGCACCAGGCCGATCAGCGTGCCGATCATGCCCATGGAGGGCGCCGTCGCTCCCATGAACTTGAAAAACTTCTGGCCGCGCTTGTGACGCTGCTGCATCGAGACCATCTCGGCCGTCAGCGCGTCGCGGATCTCTTCCTGGGGCAGGCCGTCGACCGCGTGCCGGAGAGCCTTGCCGAGAAAGATGTCGTCGACCTGCTCGTTCTCCAGCGCCAAGATACCCTCGCGCCGCGCAACGTTGGAGAGTTCCACGATCTTGGCGATGGTCTTGACCGCATCGCCGGCCGGAACGCGGAAGGCATTTTTGACGACCTTGATCGCGCCCAGGACGTTCTGCAGTGACTCGCAGATCAATGTGGCGGCGATGGTGCCGCCGACGACGATGAGCAGGCTCGGTGTGTCGATGTAAGAACTGAGCTCACCGCCGACCAGAATCGATCCCACGATCAAGCCGAAGCCGACGAAGATTCCCACGGGCGTCGCGATATCCATCAATTCATTCCTTGTGCGGGCAAGCGGTCGCTTTTGTCCTGAACTTGACGCCCACGGCGGCTCCAGCGGCTGCTGTTGCCCCTTGTTGGCACAGTCTGTGCTCTCCAGTTGGTGAGCCTCGCGGCGATGGCACTCGCCTCGTCCCAGCAATCGGCCGTTGGCCGTTCGCCCTTGAGCGCCGGCCTCGGAAGCGCTGGCAAGGCGTAGCGCAACTCTAAAGGTGAACGGGCTCCAGGCCGTTGTCGGTGGGGTGAGATGGAAGCGCTAGAATCAACCAAGCTCGAAGAGACGATGCCTACCCTCGCGCGGCCGCGCGTCCTTGTGGTCGATGACGTGCCAGCGGTGGTTCGCTCTTTCGAGCGCGTGCTCGAAAGCAGCTACGACGTGGTCGGGGTCTCCGACAGCGCCGCCGCGGTACGCACCCTGGGCACGACCGACTACGATGCCATCATCAGCGACATCACCATGCCCGGCGTCAACGGCCTGGACCTGCTCAAGGCCGTGCGCGAGATCGACAGCGACCTGCCGGTGATCCTGGTGACCGGTGATCCCTCGGTAGACACAGCGATTCCGGCCGTCGAGTACGGAGCCCTGTCCTACATGATCAAGCCAGTCGCCCCCGACGTACTGCGCAAGAAGCTGGACTGGGCGATTCACCTCAACCAGCTGGCCAAGATGAAGCGTCAGGCTCTGATGCTGCTGCAGTCCAAGGATGGCGTCGACCGCGAGCGTTCCCGGCTGACCCATGACTTCGAGCTGGCCATGGCCAAGCTCTACCTCGCCTACCAGCCCATCGTTCACTGGCCGACGCGCTCGGTCTGGGGCTACGAGGCCCTGGTGCGCTCGGCCGAGCCGGCCCTGCCGCACCCGGGCGCCCTGTTCGACGCCGCCGAGCGCCTCGAACAGGTGGACGTGCTCAACCGGCGCATCCGCGAGCTGGCCCCCCAGCCTGTGGCCGAGCGCCTCGACAATGAGCTGCTATTTTTGAACCTGCACGTAGCGGACCTTTGTGACGAGACCCTGGTCGACCGCGCCACGCCACTGGCCTCGATCGCCTCGCGCGTCGTGCTCGAGGTCACCGAGCGCACTTCGCTGGAGAAGGTGCCCGGCGTCCGGTCGCGCGTGGCCGAATTGCGAGAGATGGGTTTCCGCATCGCCGTCGACGACCTGGGCGCCGGCTACGCGGGCCTGTCCAGCTTCGCCCTGCTCGAGCCCGACGTGGTCAAGCTCGACATGACCCTGGTGCGCAACCTCCACTGCGAGCCCACCAAGCAGCGTTTGGTGCGCTCGATGACGCGGCTATGTGGGGAAATGGGTATGGATGTGATCGGTGAGGGGGTCGAGTGCGCCGCCGAACGCGACGCCCTGGCTGAACTGGGCTGTGACCTGCAGCAGGGCTTCTTCTTCGCACGCCCGGAGCCCCCCTTCGTCGCCGTCAACTGGTGAGGGCTCGCGTGGGAAGGGCGTCCAGGAATCGGACGGCTGTACAGACGGCGTTCTGACGCTCGGAATGCTGGAGGGCACACCAGGCGACCTCAGGGGCCGCCACTGCCCCCTTTCCCGCGGTGTGGGTGCGCCAGGGCGCTTGCACCACATCACGCTCCCGACGCGGAGCCCCCACCACCGCGAACGCCGGCCACCGCCGGGGTCTGAAAAACGTCCTGGCAGCCCTTTCGAGTCTTCTTCGAGCTTGTTCGTCGGACCGGATTCGAGCGCGTATACCTCTGAAATCAAACGGAAAAATCCCAAGACAGGACAAGCACGTCCACACTCTGGAACCGACTTCAGCCGCCAGCAGGAGCGCGGCGAGCGCGCGTTCGAAAATGTTCACTGCGGGGGCCACCACCACGCCAGTAGTCCCCCAAAATGGCGCTGCGAGGCTCCGCAACAGGTCCCCATCACGCCCGCCGGAGGCGCCCCGAAGATCTGGCACGACTCTTGAGATCAGAGACTGGACGAAGGGAGTTCGACCATGCGATCTCAGAGCAAGCTAAACCTTGGGGAGGCCGAAGCACGGGAGGTGCTACGGCGCTACGAACCCGACGTCGAGAAGTTGGCCCAGCGTCTGCGGCCAGCGGTGGCGCGCGCGCGGGCCCTGGACCTGGATGACCTGCGAGCCGAAGGCCGCATCGCAGTGCTCGAAGCCATCTCCTCCTACGGTGGATACGGCGTACCCGAGCGCACCTGGGTCCGCACCCGCGTCCGCCAACGCATGATCGACACCATTCGGCGCTTCGATATCCGCACTCGCGACGAGATCCGGCTGGCCATGAAATACGCTCACGGCGAGACCGAAAACGAGCAGGAACACGAGGCCGGACGCGCCGCCGCCTCGCGTCAGATGATGTCGCTGGATTGGACCGGAAGCGACGGCCGCTCGCTCATGTCGCGCCTGAGCAATGATCGCGACTGCACGAACGAGACCGGCCCAGAGCACGATGCCCACGTCCAGCGCCAACGCCAGCGCCTGATGGACGCCATCAGCGAGCTGTCACCGCGCCAGCAGCGGGTGCTGAAGTTCCGCCTGTTCTACGGCCTGTCCCTGCGCGAAGTGGGCGATCACCTGGCGATCACCGAGTCTCGTGCTTGTCAGCTCCAAAAGCGTGCCGTGGAGCGACTGAGCCAGGCGATGCGAGCGAGCTAAGGTCGGAGGCAACATGAAGCGCTCGGGCGGCGCGCATGGAAGGACCACCTCACCGAAAGTGGGGAGCGATCTGGAGCTCATTGACCCGCACACCGGCGACGAAGTGACGCGGGCGGAACTCATCAGACTGAACGCCGGCGGCGATGGCTTGCTGCGCGTAGACGTAGATAACTTAGAGTTAGAAATTGGAACACAGATCGAAATAGTTTTCGGCAACCCGGGTGACGCGCGCTACAGCGTCCCCGCAGCCGTTGAAAAACGCCATGGGCGCACGCTGTCGCTGCGACCGATCGCCCCCTGGAATCGCGTCCAACAGCGGGCATACTTTCGCCTTCCGACGCCGGGCCTGACCGGCACAGTAGTGGCTCTTGGCCATGAAAGCGGCGAAGAACTCGACCGGACGTCGCGCTTCGAGACCCGCATCCTCGACCTCAGCGCTGGAGGCGCGGCCATCTGCAGCCCATTTCGGCTACGCGTCGAAAGCGCCGTTGCATTGGACCTGCGGCTCTCGGCCCACGAGTCGACCACGATGCAGGGTGAGGTGAGACGGGTGTGGACCACGCCTCGCAACGAGCCACGGGCGGGCATTCGCTTCGTCGATATTGACGACGAACTGCGACAACGCCTGACGCGCTGGATCTTCGAAGCCCAGGCGCGCCGCGCTCGGGGGGCCGGATAAAATTCCCGCGGTGGTCGTGGCGTTGCCGGGTAAAGATCCGGGCGCTTCTGCCGAGTTATGTAGAGTACTGGGAGCAAAGTCGGGTGACACTTTCGAACGCCCCAAACTGCCCTGGGCCTGGGAGTCCTCTGTGAGCGAAGAATGGGTCAACAATACTATCGAGGGTATGCGCGAGATCGCGCAAGCACTCAATTTGGGTCACTGTGAGTTCATCTCCCGGGACGGCAAGCTATCGGAGGGACTGGCCGGCGCCTACATCCCCGTGGTCGGTGACCGCGCAAACGTCCAGCTCGCCGTGCTCTCGAGCGCGCAGGGCAACAGGAACATGGCTCGCAGCCTCTTGCAGATGGATCCCGACGACGCTGACCTGACCAGCGAAGACGTGGCCGACGCCGTGTGCGAGATCTCGAACATGCTGGCTGGCCGCGTCAAGGCAGGCATGGCCCAGAAGGAACCCGGCCTACGCCTGGGCCTGCCGGTATTCATCGACGGTCGGCTCGAAGAAGGCAACGCCAGGAAGGTCAACATCGTTCAAATGTCAGTCGCCAACGATCGTGTCTCGGTCATGGTGATGACCAACGCCTGACCTCGACGCTCCGCAGAGGCTCGGTCCAGTCGCCGTCACGACAGCAGAAAGTGCGCGTGATGCGCGCGCGGGCGGTCGTCTCCACGACCCGCGGCGAGCGCAGGTAATCGATGGTGAGCGTGATGGTCTTGGGTACCTTGACGGTGTCGCTCTGCATCAGCAGCTTGAAGATGGCGGCGCTCTCCATCAGCGGGCCGGCGGCTGCCACGGTTCTTCAAATGCCGTCGTCGTGGCAGTGGGAGATGCCCAACAGCGGTGCGATGCAGACCATGCCCTCGGGACAGCTCAACAGCGGTGCGAAGAGCACCGGCGTGCAGTCGAGCTTGCAGTAGCCCGCATCGCAGACGACGGTCGCGTCATAGCTGCCCGCGGGCATCGTGCAGTCGCCGGCGTCGACGCAGGTGGGCGCGCAGACGCTGGCGTTGGCGGGGAATCCGGGCGTGATGACGCACTCGGAGGCGTCGCCACAGTCGGCGGTCGCCGCACAGGGGCGGTAGGGATCTTCGACCACGGCGGGCTCACCACCGGCACCGCCGCTGCCGGCCTGCACCACGCCGCCGCTGCCACCGGTGCCGCCGGTAGAAGAGGTGCCGCCACCGGTGCCGCCGACGGCATCGACGCCGCCATCGTCATCGCTCGTGCCGCCGCCGGTCGGGGGCGGCCGCGTGCTGCTGCCGCGGTCGCTGCCAGCGCTCGACATGTCGTCGGCGCCGCCCGCATCCGGCTTCGTGGACGTGATCTCACGCGGCAATGCAATCGCCGTGGCGCAGTCGCATGGCCCCCAGCGCCGGTCCTCACCGCACACGCGCGCGCCTTGTCCGAGGCTACCGCAGTCGCACTGCAAGACCACCCCGGGCACGCCACAGCGCTCGAAGAGTTCACAGCCACTGAGCGCGAGCGACACCAGCGACAACCCCAAGAGCAAGCCGAGACGCCCGAAACGCCCGCGCGCTGCAACCCGTCTCATGGCGCCTCCTCGCTCTGCGTTTCGCCGCTGAAGACCCAGCGGGCCAGGGCCTGGTAGCCGCTATCCTGATCGGTGCGGTAGATGTCGCGATCGTATGGGTCGACTCCGAAGTGACCGGCGCCACCGGCCTCCACGGCCAGGGGCTTGCGCAACAGCGGCGAGCTGTCGAGCGCGTTTTCGTCGATCATGGAACGGGCCAGCGAATGGGTGGTCGAGATCTCGGCGCCGGTGGGCTGGTCGAGCGCACCGGGGGTCTCGGTCTCCCCCGGCAGCCGCACCCGACCCGGACCGTAGACGCGGAAGAAGCGACCGCGGTCACCGTGGCAGGAGGGAAAGCCGCAGTCGCGCAAGAGCACGGGATAGACCTCGCGCTGGAATTGACCGAAGTCGCGCTTGACCATGCCCTCGGCGACGGCGTCGGACTGGCTGCAGGCCGGCACCGCGAGCACGCCCCACAAGAATACGAGCAAGCCCGCGATGGACCGGCCGGGTCGGCCCGGTGCGGCCGTTCGCGCGATGTTCACCGGACCCCAAAGCCCCTTGTCTTCGCGTCGAGACATGGCGGTCATGGCTCCCATGCGAGGCGGGCGATCAGCAGGCGCTCCACGCTCTTGAAACGCCAGCCCCCGAGCGGCGCGAACGCGTGATTTTGGCGAAAGGCGATCGAGGCGCGAAAGGACGAACCGACCAGGGCGTCGAGTTCCCCGCGGCCACCGGCGGCGAAGCCCTGGCAGCAGGCTCCCTCGTCGGCCAGCTCGGAACTCATCCATGCGATCCACTGTAGCTCGGGTCCGACGCGAAGCGAGACGACGTCACCAAATCGCGCGCGCAGCTCGGCCCGGGCGCTGGGGCCGCCGAACTGGATCGGCTCCACGCTGTACTGGCCGACCGTGGGCGCAAAGCTCAGCATCGACAGCCCGATGGGAATCGCAAGCCTCAGGGCCTCGGCCGTGGCGCCGAGCCGGATCACGGGCGCCAACGTGAACTCACCGCGCTGAAAGCGCGCGGGCACCTCCTCCGGCAGCCCGAAGAGCGGCTCGACACGCATCGTCAGCCCGAGCGAGCTGGCGTAGTTCAGGGCGATGTCGAGGGAAAACTGGCGCCTGGGCTGCACGTGCACCCCCAGGGCCACCTCTGCGGCGCCGAAGACGGTGGTGGGCATCAGCTCAACCCCGGCTCCCGCCGGCCGCTCGTAGGCGAGGCTGCCAAAGCCAAGGCCGGCGCTGCTGCGCAGTTGGAGCGCGCGCTGGGGCTCCGAGACCGAGGCCGCGGCCGAGACCGCCGAAGCGTCCTGGGCCACGGCAACACCGACGCACGACAGCGCCATCAGCAACGACCCAAGCCACAAGCCGCGCGTGCTCATAGCGACAGCTCCGTCGCGATCGTGGCCTCGATGGCGCTGACGTCGTCGAGCAGCGCGAAGGCATCGTAGAGGTAGTAGCTGGGCGAGATGCGCAGGGCGATCCCAAGCTCGCTGCCCAGCTCGTCCAGGGCGGTGCGCTTGGAAAGCTCCAGCGCCAGGCGGTGGCTGGAGAGGGCCGACAGCTCTTTGTCGCCGGTGTAATAGGCGCCGGCGTAGTCGGCCGGATAGAGCGACTCGAAGTGGGCGGCGCTGCCCTGGGTGTAGAAGCGATAGGCGGCCGACACCAACCAGCCTTCGCCAAAGCCGAAGGCGGCGTCGGCGTCCAGCGTGTGCGACATCAACTCCCAGTCATCGATGTAGAAACGGTAACCGAGTCCGGCCGAGAGCCCATCGCTGAGCGCATGGCGGCCGCTGAGGGCAAGCGCGTGGCGCAGGCGCGTATTGGGGTTGTTCTCGGGCTTGCAGGCCTTCACCGGCAGCACGCAGCCGCCGAGCCACGCCTGGGGCGTTTCGCCAAAGCGCACGGAGCGATAGGGACTGGCCTGGTAGCCTTCGAGATGGGTCAGCTCGTAGGCGGCGCTGACAAAGGCCTCGGGCGTGAGCACCTGATTGAACGACGCCCGCATGCCGAGCTGGCGCAGGGGTCGGTCGAAGCTCGGATCGCCCGCGCGCCCGACGCGATCGAAATAGGCTCGGGCCGTCAGCGCCAGCGTGGTCGCCTTTTCGGCCAGGCTCTGCGACAGGCCCAGGCTACCGCCGTGGGACTCGTAGTCGTATTCGACGGAGTAACGGTAGGAAGCGCCCAGGATGCTATCGCCCAGACCGTGCTCGGCGCTGACGTCGATCTCGTCGCGCTGCTCCACCACGTATTTGTAGTTGCCGCGGGCGTCGAGGGAGGCCGCGGTGCGCACGTCGATGGAGGCGCTGCTCCAGACGTCGACGGTGTAGACCAGGTCCAGGCGCGAGCTCTCAGCGAGCGGGGCACCCACGCGCAGCCGCGGCGTGACCACGGTGGTGTTGTCGGTGTCGGAGCGCACGTATAGCGCGGTGCTCGCCTGGGTGGGATTGCTCTCCTGGGCGAGCCCCGGAGCACAGACGGCCAGCACGAGCGAGGCCAACGGCGCCGCCGCGAGCATCCGCGACTCAGTTGCCAAGCTGGCCCTCCTCGGACGCGGGCGCCCAGCTCAGGTGACCGCTGTCGATGGCCCCTTCGACGTCGACCGCCAGGTCCTGCTCGTAGCCCTCCCAGGCCTTGGAAAACTCGAAGCTCTGCAGCTCGCCGGGTTCCTTGTCGGACTCGGCCACTTCCAGAAAGAGCATGTAGCGGCCATCGGGCACGGGCATGCCGTCGAGGTCGAGCCCGCGCCACAGACCCAGGTGCTCTTTGTCGTGGTCGGGCCGGGTGGCGCCCGTCATCACGTCGGGTCCGGTCTTCTCGGGGCAGGCGTGGTCCTGGTAGTAGACCAGGCCCGGCAAACGCAGCACGGCGCTGAGCTCGATGGTGGCGACGTAGTGACCGTCCTCGGTCTCGATCCAGACGGCGGTGCAATTCTTCGGCGCGTAGCGGCCGCCGAGCGAGCGCGTGGTGAAGCTCAGGGTCAGCACGCCCTCCGTAATGACGCCGGCATCGGGCGGCAGGGCCAGGGGCTTGCAGCGATCACCCAGGCCCGCACCGGGCGTGGGCGTGTCGGTGGGATCGCTGGCGCCCAGCCGACTGCCGGGCGTGTAGAGCCCCGCGCTCGGATAGGCAGTTGGCTTGACCGGCGGGTCGTCCAACTCACAGCCAAACAAACCCAATGACAAGCCCCATGACAAGCCCCATGACAAACCCCATGACAAACCCAATAACAAACCCAGCATCCGCGAACGCGAAGGGGCCGTCGGGCGCCAGAGCCGCCGTCCCGGCGCGCGACGCCACACCCTCAGCAGGCCCAGCGCCGCCAGCAGGGCAAACCACGGACCGTCCGCACTCGAGTTCACCGGGCCCAGCGAGCAACCGCCGCGCAACACGCGCTGGTACTTTCCCGCCTCCGACGAACGCTCCAGGATGGGAATGGTGACCTCGTCGACCGAATCGCGGTCGAAGCTACCCGAGAGGGCTTCGGTCGCGACAAAGCCGGCGGAAAACCAGATCGGCCCTTCCCAGCTCGACGGAGCCGTCCAGCGCATTCGAACCTGATGGGCGCCGCAGGAGTTGAGCGCCACCACACAACGCTGGCCCAGCTGGCGCGATTCACAACGCATGATGCCGGTGGAGTCGGGCTTGATGCGCCGGGCCGGCAACCCGGGGCGTACCTGGTAGAGGTTGACCCCGAGACGTGGCTTGAGGTTCGGCCGCGTCATCTCGCACAGCTCATCGGGCCCGGCGGCGGACGCATCGATCTCGATGCTGCCCGAGGCCTTGCCACTTTCGGCCACCAGCTCCGCAACCAATCCCACCGCCGGTGTCATCGCCTCGGGGTCGTGGGGCTGGGTGGGATCGGGCCGGAGTTCGCGCCAGCGGGCGGCGAATTCTGGCCAACTCAGGGCGATCTCCTGCTGCTGGCCGGGCTCGTAGCCAGTCAGGGGCAGCCCCGCAACGTAGAGCGGAAACTCGCGCAGCCCGGGGCTCGCCTGGTGGCAGACGCTGCAGCTGAAGCCTTCCGCCGGCGATCCCGTGAACCAGCGGCCACCACCACCGCCGGCCGAAGCCAGCTCCGCATAGGCGTCGGGTGTGGAGTAGGCCTGGGCCGGAGCGCTGCTCAGGACCGTGAGCGCCACGGGCACGAGGGACACCACAAACGCCGCAAACACCGACCGGCGAAGTCGGAACTCGGGACAGCGCACAAGGTTTCCGTGCGGGCTTCGCATGGCAGCTCGGGGCCGGAGTCAGGGGGCGATTCGATCGTCGGGCGCGGACTCGATCACGGCGCGGCAAGCGCGTTGATCCACGCCTCGACGGCTTTGATGCCCTCGGTGTCTACCACGCGGGAGCCGATGGGCGGCATCTGATCCTTGGGATTAGCGGGGTCGCGCATGCTGATGAGCTGGTAGAGCAGGCTGTCGGCCGCCGAGCCCGCCACGATGCGGGTTCCGTCGCTCCAGCGCGGGGTCTGGGCCGGCACGCCGATGGTCGAAGTCAGCGCCTCGAAGTCCACCGGCGAGCGCCCGTCGAGGGCCTCCGGGGGCAGTCGCAGCCGCAGGTCGGAGGAGTAGCCCTCTGAAGCCGGGTTGCCGTTGTGGCAACTTACGCCGCAGTTGACGTGCAGATACCCCAGCGCTGCCACGCCCACGCCCGTGCCGTCGTCACCCAGCTCGAAGCTCTCGTCGCCGGGCGGCTCGGTCAGCAGGTCGTCGGCCTTTAGATCGGCCAGGCTCAGCCCCTCGGCTCCCGGCAGCGCCATCAGCACGCGCTCGAGGCCGAGCGCCCGGTCGGTGCGACCCTTGTGGCATTGGTCGCATTCCTTGGCGCTGGGGATGTAATAGGTGTCGCCGGCCACATCGACCTCGCCGCCGGCAAAGCGGGTGGCCTCGGTCTCGTCGTCGTTCCAGTGGTAGGAGGTCTTGAGCCAGAGCGTCGGGCTGACCTTCCAGTACAGGCGCGTCTCGACGCGCTTACCCTTCCACTTGAACTCCTTGAACATGCGCGTGTCGACGGGAAGCACCCAGGCGTCGGGGTCGGAGTTGTCGATCTTCGAGCCCTCCGGCAGGTAGACCCAGCGCTGCTTCTCGGCCCCGTCGGACCACAGCTTGTAGGCCGGGGTGAAGGGGCGAACGCCGGCGGCCAGCTCCTTGCTGCCAATGTCGGCGTAGAGCCCGGCGCAGGAGAGGGTCTCGTGGACCATGTTCACCGCCGGGTCGGGGCAGCCGGCCGGGGCCGGGGCGATGGTTCCGCCGCCACTTGCGGCGCTGTCTCCGCCGCCGCCACTCGAACTCGAGCCGCTGCCGCCACCCGAACTCGCCGTGGCTTCGCCGCCGCTGCCGCCGCTCCCCGAGCCGCTCGAATCACCATCCGCGGAGGCCGAGGTGCCGCCGTCCTTGCCGCGGCCGGCGCGGGCGGCGCTGGCGTCCCCGTCGCTGTCTTGATCGGTGGACTTGGCGCAGCCGTGCGTCCCCGCCCAGGTCAGCAGAGAAATGACGAGTGCCAAGATCGGCGTCCGACTCCAGCTCACAACACGCTACTCCCGCCGCCCGACCGCAACGCCGACGCCCCCCCCGGGGGGGCGTCGCGCGCGGACGGGCGAGCCGTGGGCCCTACGGCGCCGGTACCGCCCCGTCCGCGCCACCCGGGGCCACGTAGGTGCCATCGGGCAGCAGGATGTCGCCCTGGCCGGTCGGGGTCAGCGAGCGCATGTAGATGATCAGGCCCGTGATCTCTTCCTCGGTGGCGTCCCACTTGTGGAAGTACTCGTAGGTCTCCTGATCGGTCATGGCACCAAACATCTCGGGCAGGATGCGGAAGCCCACACCTTCGGGCTTGCTGCCGGTGGTCATGATGGCGCGCAGCTCCTCGTCGGAGAAGCGCGCGGCCTGGGTCGGGGTGTGCTGGATCTCGAAGTACTTGGCGCCCGAGGTGTGGCAGTTGTTGCAAGCCAAGCCCTCATCGGGCGGCGGTGGCATCCAGGTCGGATCGAGCAGCGCCATGGCAAACGCTTCGAGGTCGACGGTCCCGAGATCGAGCTCGATGCCGTTGGCGTAGCGCGCCTCACCGGCGGCCCACTGCTCCGGCGTGGCGGAGGTCACGAACAGCGGCGCGGTGCCGCCGATGTCGCCGCTGCGGGCGGCGATGGTGATCTCGGGCACGTCCTCGACGATCGTAACCAGCACGCCCTCGTTGTCGGGGTCGGGGTCGAAGATGACGGCGCTGGCGGGGATCGCCGACCAGTCCGACAGCTCGATGGTCACCCCGTCTACGTAGACGGGGACCTGGAAGGTGTGCACGCCGTCGAAGGCCGAGTACATGGTGTCGTATACGAGCGTCAGCGCTTCCCAGTCGACGTTCGGGTCGAGCATCTCGGCGACCTCGGGCGGCACCTCGTTGGGAGGCGCGGTGCCTTCGCTCGCGCTGTCGCTGCCGGTGCCGTCGTTGGAGGTGGCCGGCGTCGTGCCACTGCCGTCGGTGGCGCCGTCGGTGGTGGCGCCGCCGCCCCCGGCCCCGTCCGCGGTGCCGGACGTATTGGACGGACCATCGGCGAGGGTCGTGCCCACGGGGTCATCGTTGGCCGCGCTGCAGCCCCAGGATACCAAAAAGCTCGTCGCAGCGAGGGCGATGCCCGGCCACTGCCTCAGTCGATTGCGTTGCATCTGAGTCCTCCACGATTCGCGGCGACCCGACCGTGCCTGTGTCCCAAAGCAGTCCACGAGCGCTGTACTCGCTCGCCATCGAATGCTCGGAACCAAGGCCTTCCCATACCTGCGAATCCACTACCTACAAAACCGACCCGAACCTACCCGCAAGTGGAAGAGAATGCTACACCCCTGGGGATGCCGATCCCTAGAACGCAAAAGTCGCGAGAGGCCGCGATCGCTGGAAAACGAGCGGCGGCTCGCGGTTTCGGTGCGCGCTTCGCCCTGCCCGTCTTGCTCGTGCTTTCGGCCGCGCCGGCCTGCGCCACGGTCGCCCCCTACGAGCGCGAACGCCTGGCAAAAGCCGACATGCAAGAGGGCCGTAACCCGGACCTGCGCGCCGGCGAAGAGCATGCCACCGCCTACCGCGAAGGCTCGAGCGGGGCCACCGGCAGCAGCGGCGGCGGCTGCGGCTGCAACTGAGGCATTACGGCTTCGGCCCCGCGTCGCCCAAGGCGGCAAAATCGTGACCCAATCGGCCAAAGTATTGGCAAAAGATTGGCCCGGACCAGACAGGCAGCGGACGGAGCCCCCTCAGCTCGCCGCCTCCAGCGCGGCGCTCGGCACAGCTTTTTTTCGGTAGGCGACAGCCCGCTCGAAGCGCGTGAGCTGGTAGTCGTCGTCGATGCCCAAGGTGGTCTCGGAGCCGCCCAGGAAAAAGTAGCCCTCGTGATCCATCACGCCGCGCACCCTGCGCAAGATGGTCTTCTTGGTGGCCGTGTCGAAGTAGATCAGCACGTTGCGAATCAGGACCAGATCCATCCTGGGGATCGCAGGCCAGGCGGACGCCAAGTTCATCTGGCGAAAGTCGATCAGCTCGCGCAGCTGTTGCTTGACCTGCCACTGGGCACCGTTTTTGTCGAAGTACTTGACGAGCATGCGCGCGGGTAACCCGCGATTGACTTCGAGCTGCGAATACAGACCTTCCTGGGCCCGGGCCAGCACCTGGGTGTCGATGTCGGTGCACAACATTTGAACCGAGCGCCGATCCAGGCCCTTGATGCAATTGGCCAGGGTCATCAGCACACTGTAGGGCTCCTGGCCGGTCGAGGTCGCACCGCACCAAATGCGGATCGGCTGCCGGCCGCGGCGCGCGACGATGTCCGGAATGACCTTCTGCTCCAGCGCACGATAGACACCGGCGTCCCGGAAGAACGACGTCTCGTTGGTCGTCATGGCCTCGACCACCTTGCGGTGCAGCTCACCCCAACGGCTCGCGCGCAGCCGTCTGATCAGCTCGGCGACGCTTTCGAGCTTCTCCGAACGAACCAAGGTCCCCAAGCGCGCATCGACCAGATAGACCTTCGTGTCGTCGAGCACGATGGCAGAGTTGTCACGCACCATGGTTTGGATGTACTGGAATTCGGCGGGGGTAACACCCATGTTCCTACTCCTGTACCGCGACCCGCGCGGCTACACTCAACGCACCGCGTCCCGATCGGGACGCCAAGACACGACGCACCAGCTCCCTTCCCAATTCCTTGGGCGGTAGCGTGACGCTGCTGAGCCCGGCACGAACGACGTGGCCGGGCATGCCCCACACCACCGAACTCGCTTCGTCCTGAGCCATGATCAGGGCGCCCCGATCGCGGAGCTTCTCACAGCCCAGCAAGCCGTCCTGACCCATGCCCGTGAGGATTACCCCCAGAGCTCGGCCACCGTAGAGCGTGGCGACCGACTCGAAGAGCACATCCACCGCGGGACGGCAGAAATGGACCGGAGCCCCCTGGTCGAGCTTCACCGTGACTTTCGGGGAAGCGCTGAGTCTCATGTGATGGTCGCCCGGCGCGATCAACGCCTGACCCGGTATCAGCGCCTCGCCCCCCTTGGCTTCTGCCACACCGATCTTGCACTGCCCGTCCAGGCGCTCGGCCAAGAAACGGGTGAACACCGGTGGCATGTGCTGAACCAACACAAGCGGCACGGGGAAGTCCGCCGGGAACACCGAGAGAAACTCCGCCAGCGCGTTGGGGCCTCCAGTGGAGGACCCGACGGCCACCAGCTCCACCGGCTGCGACGGTGGCGGCCGCAGAGGGCGCACCACGCGCCGCGGCTCGGACTTCGCTGCGGCCTTGGCGGGAGTGAATACGGGCTTGGTCGGCCTGGGTCCGAAGGCTTTGATCTTGGGGATCAGCTCCTTGCGCAGGCGATCGAGGGACTCGGTGACGCTGCCCACGTTGGCGGGCTTGGTGACGTAGTCGTTGGCACCCAGGGCGAGCGCATCGAGCGTTGCCACCGCTCCGCGCTCGGTCAGGGTGCTGAACATTATAACCGGAAGTTTTGGATAGAGCTTGCGAATTTCCGCAAGGGTCGCGAGCCCGTCCATCTCCGGCATTTCCATGTCCAGCGTCACCACGTCAGGCTGCAGCTGCTGAATCTTGTTGAGGCCGATCCTGCCGTGGGCGGCGCTGCCCACGACCTGCAGGGCCGGATCCTCACCGAGGGTGGTGGTCAGAATGCGCCGTACGACGATCGAGTCGTCGACGACGAGCACGCGAATGGCAGACACTAGCCCCCCCCGACGCCGAGAAGCTCGAGCTTCTCCTGAATTACCTCTTTGGTAAAAGGCTTCATCACGTACTCGTCGGCGCCCGCGTCCAGTGCCTGCTGCATTTGCTCCAACTCCGACTCGGTGGTGACCATCATCACTCGCATCGAGTCGAAATCTGAGCGCGTGCGAATCATGCGCACGAAGTCGTAGCCGTTCATCTCCGGCATATTCCAGTCGACCAAGGCGAGCTCGGGGTGCTCGACTTCGCGCAGCAGCTGCAGCGCGTCCAGACCATGGGCCGCTTCGAGAACCTCGAATCCCACTTCCTTCAGAATCTTGCCGAGGATCTTCCTCATCGCGGTCGAGTCGTCGACTACCAATGCTCGCATCGTCTTGCTCTCCTGTGCGCGACCTGTCGGCCGTGTCGTTCGATAGGGGTCATGAAGAGGCCGGGCGGACGAGGGCGGACGCCCGCCCGGCCCTCGGGTCAACCCTTTTGCAGCTCTGCCGCCATACGATTGAGTTCCTCGGCGGCGCGTTGGCAATCGGCCGCTCCGGTCGTCGTGCTCTGAGCCGCGTCCGCGACCGCCGTGATGTTCTCGGCGATCTCGGCGCTGCCGCGTGCGGCCTCGCTGATGTTGCGGCTGATGTCGCTGGCGGTCGCGGTCTGCTCCTCAACCGCCGTGGCGATGGTCACCTGGATGTCGTTGATCTGCTTGACGATCTCGTTGATCTGGGCGATGGCCTCGACAGCGCCGTTGGTGTCGCCCTGGATCGCCTCGATCTTCTGGCTGATGTCCTCCGAGGCGGTGGCCGTTTCCTTGGCCAACTCCTTGACCTCGTTGGCCACGACGGCAAATCCCTTGCCGGCTTCGCCCGCGCGCGCCGCCTCGATGGTGGCGTTGAGCGCCAGCAGGTTGGTCTGCTGCGCGATGGAGGTGATCACCTTGATGACCTTGCCGATCTCCGTGCTGCTCTCACCCAACTTGGCCACGGTGGCGTTGGTGCGCTCTGCCAGCTCGACACCCGTGGTGGCGACGCCCGAAGCATCGCTGGCGTTTTGCGCGATCTCCTTGATGCTGGCGCCCAGCTGCTCCATGCCGGCGGCCACGGTCTGCACGTTGCGGCTAACCTGCTCGCTGGCAGCCGAGACCACGTTGGCCTGGGCCGAGGTTTCCTCGGCGTTCGAAGCCATCTGTTGACTGACAGCGAGCAGCTCCTCCGACGAGGTTGCAAGCGCGGTCTGCAGCTCGGCTGCGGTCTTTTCGTCGGCCACTTGCTGGGTGATGTCCGACCAGGTCACCATGGCACCGATGTAGTCGCCCCGATTGTCGTAGATCGGGCTGACCAGCAGATCGAGGGTGGCCGGGCCCACCCCGATCTTGGCGTTGTGCGGCAAGTTGCTGGAGTCGGAGAGCAGGGCGCGCTGATGGGCTGGATTCTTGTGGAAAACGTCGATGCAGGTGCCCACGAGATCGTCGACCCGAACCGGTAGGTATTGCTCGAGGGTCTTGAGCGTACGCGTGGACGCGGGGTTTACGTACTGGATGACGTTGTCGCGGTCGGCGAACATCACGTTGACCGGCGCGTTCTCCATCATCGAGTTCACGCGCGCCATTTCGCGCTCGAGCTTCAGCCGATCGGTCACCACCTCCCAGGTCACCATCGGTCCCACGAACTGCCCGTCGGTGCCGTAGACGGCGCTGACCAGGAGGTCGAGGTACTCGCCTCCGAGTTCGATGACCGCGCGGTGGGGAAGGTTCCTGGGGTCACCCAGGAGTTTCCGCTGGTGGGATGGATTTTTGTGAAAGATGTCGACCGACGAGCCCACCACCTCGCTGGCGCGGCAGGGCAAGAGGTGCTCGATCTTCTTCAGCGTCTCGACCGAAGCCTTGTTGATATAGCGGATCACCAGATCGGTGTCGGCGAACATCACGTTCAGCGGCGCCCCATCGAGCATGGTGCGGTACTGTGCCAGATCGTCATCGTCGGAAGCGGCGCGGTCGCTTACGTTTTCCCAGCTCGCAACGTAGCCCTCGATCTTGCCCTTGTCGTCGAGCATGGCCTGAAAGCGCGTCTCGATGGTGGCCTCGCCCAGCTGCACGCTGCTGCTCTCGGGCAGCTTGCGCGGATCGGAAAGCAACCTCTTGGCCTTGCGACCGCGCTCGTGCAAGTCGAAGAGGTCGGCCCCCTCCCAGTCGTCGACGCCCCAGCCCAACGCCTCCAACGCGCTTTCGGGCAGCTCATCGAGGGCCTGTCGTGCCGCCTCGTTGGCGTGGGTAATCTTCAAGTTGGCCCCGGCCACAAAAATGCAGACCGGCGCCGCATCGAGCGCGACCTGACTCACGCGCGCCATCTCACCGGGCGGTTTGGGCACAGCCGACAAATGTGCGGGCGGCTGCACGGACGTTCCATTGCTTCGCATCGACTTTCCTCCGTTCGCGGGCTTTTCTTCGCTCGCCCGAGTACTCTTTTGATTGACGACCGATTCCTTCACAGACGCGGCCACGCCCAGCACTTCGTTGGCCAGGGCGGAGGGCACGCGCAGGGACTTCAGCGCGGCCCTGAGGTGCAGGGCCACGGCCTCGAAGTGCTCGCCCTCGATCGGAAGATGCGCATGGGCATCCTTCATGCTGCGACCCCGGTAGCGGTTCGGCCCCCCGAACGCATGGGTCAGGAAATCCACCTGCTGATTCTTGAGCCAGCGGATATCGACGCCCTCGAAGAACGGCTCCAGGCTATCGTCGCTCAAGACGCGCAGGTAGAGTTCGTCGACCACCGCACGGATGGCCTTGCGGCCTCCGAGGCGTTCGAAGAGCGGCGGGGTGCTAGCGGCTGCGTTTGCGGAACGTGACATTGATGGGCTCTCCTGGAAAATCGCTCGGAATGTTCTTTCAGTTGACCGTGGCGTGATGCCGGCTTTCGCCGCCGACGGTGTTGATGGCGCGGTCGATATCGAGAATCAGCAGCAATTTGCCCTCGAGCTTGTAGACGCTGCTGACCAGTTCGCGGGTAACGTCCCGCAGGGTGGCCGGGGGCGACTCGATGCAGTCGTCGTCGACTTCCATCACATCGCCGATCTCATCGACCAGGAGGCTGACCGGACCGTCTCCCGTACGCACGACGACGTTCATCGGAAGTTGGCCCTCGTCTGCATCGGGCAGGAGAAAGCGGCGCCTGAGATCGATGGCCGTCACGATCTGCCCCCGCAGGTTGATGAGCCCGCGCACCACCTTGGAGACGATAGGAACGGGAGTCATCTGCTGATAGCGCAGAACTTCCTGAACTTTTTCCACCTCGACCCCGAAGAAGAGGTCGCCGAGGTGAAAGGTGCAAATCTGATGGGTCTCGTGCATCGCTCAGGCTCCCGCCGCCATCGGCAAGCTGTCTTCGAATATATGACTGGAGACCGTGGAGACGACGGCATCGAGGTCGATCAACTCGACCACGCGCCCCTGCACCACGGTTGATCCGAGCACCCCGTTGCGTCGCCCGACTGGACGCAGATCGACGTGCTCGTCGACGATGTCGCGAATCGTGTCCACAGCCACGCCCACGTTGCGACCATTCTGGGAGTAGACCACCACATGCATCACGTCGCGGTCACCCCCTCCGGAACCAATGTTGGGGTGATTGACTACGGCACCCAGGTGGGCGACCGGCATGATGTCGCCTCGGTACTGGATCACGTCGTAGGTGCCCACGCTCTCGAGCGCAGTCGCTGGCAGTTCCTCGAGCCGCGCGACTTTGGAAAGCGGAATCGCAAAAGGGCGTTGATTGACGTCCACCAGGAGCAGCGTTTGACGGTCACCACGCTCAGAGGATTCCGACTCGAGCACCTCGCTCAGGTCGCGCGCCTGGGCTTCGGAGATGACACGGGCCTGCTGCGCCAGACCGAGCACGTCCAGGATCAACGCCACGCGCCCATCTCCCATGATGGTCGCGCCCGCGAACGCGCTGGCAGCCTTGAGCTGCTTGCCCAGGGGCTTGACCACGATTTCCTCGGTGTCCTGCACCCCGTCGACCACCAGTCCAAACTGGCGATCGTCTGCCTGCAGCACCACGATATTGCAGATTTCGTCCTGCCCATCGGTTGGGGATTCAATGCCCAACTCCTGATTGAGGTATACGAGCGGTAGAAGTTGGCCGCGCAGCCGGTAAACGGGCGCCGACTGGATACGCTCGATACCGCTGCGCACCTGCTCGCCTTCCAGCCGCACGAGTTCCAGCAAACTGACCTGCGGGATCGCGTAGCGCTCCCCCCCACAGCGCACGATCAGGGCGGGGATGATGGCCAGCGTCAGGGGGATCTTCACCTTGAAGGTGGTTCCCTTGCCGGGCGCACTGTGGAGGTCGACAGTGCCACCGATGCGCTCGATGTTGGTCTTGACCACGTCCATACCGACGCCCCGACCCGAAACATTGGTGACCTGCTCCGCCGTCGAAAAGCCTGGCAGGAAGATCAAGTTGAGCAATTGCCGCTCACCCATTCGCGACAGCTGCTCGGCGCTGAGTAGACCGCGGTCGAGGGCACGCTGCTTGAGCTTCTCCGGCGAGATGCCGGCGCCGTCGTCGGCGATCTCAATGTTGACCTGACCACCCTCGTGATAGGCGCGCAGCTGCAGCACGCCCACCGGATCCTTGCCCGCGGCCCTGCGATCATCGGGGCGCTCGATGCCGTGGTCGACGCAGTTGCGGACCAGGTGCGTCAACGGGTCCTTGATCGCCTCGATCAGTGTACGGTCAAGACCGGTCTCCTTGCCTTCCATCTCTAGGCGGACCTGTTTGCGACAGGTTCTGGCCAGGTCTCGAACGACCCGCGGTAGTTTGCTCCAGACGGTGCCGATGGGCTGCATACGCGTGCGCATCACGCCCTCCTGCAGCTCCGTGGTCACCAGGTTCAAGCGCTGGGTGGTGGCCTGTAACGCCTGGTTATCGACCTCATCGGCAAACTGCAAAATCTGGTTGCGAGCCAGAACCAGCTCTCCCACCAGATTCATCAGCTTGTCCAGGAGGTCTACGTGCACACGAATGCTGGAGTCGGCCACCGCTGTCGAGCCGGAGCGGCTTTCACTGCTGAAGGCCTCCTCGGAGTCGACCACGGCTGCGGCTTCGGGCACCTTCGTTTCAGTCGGCGGCGCGCTGGGAGCGGCGACCGGAGCTTGCGCAGCCGCCTCTTCGATCGCCTGCTCGAAGTCGGACTCGATTGTGGCTGCGACAGGAGCCGCTTCGGAGACGCCGGCCGACCGCGGCTCCACCTCGACCACGGGCTCGGAGGCCTGCGCTGCGGGCTCGGAGGCCTGCGCTTCGGCCTCCTCGCTGGCGCCGGGCTCGAGCAGACGTGTAAGTTCGGCCACGAGCGCCGAGTAATCGCCGTCGCCCTCTTCGCCCACGTGCTCAATATTAGCCAGCATCTCACGCACGGCGTCGACAGTCTTGAGCAACGCCGTGGCGATGGCCCCGTCGAGCTGGATCGCGCCATCGCGAATCCGGCTCAGGAGGTTTTCACCGACATGGGTCAGGGCCTCGAGCTTGCTGTAGCCCAAGAAGCCGCAGGTACCCTTGATGGTGTGGATCGTCCGGAAGATGCGAGCGATGACCTCCGGCTCGTTGGGCGATTCCTCGAGTATCACCAGGTCGCGCTCGAGCTGGTCCAGGTTCTCGTAACTCTCGATCAAAAACTCTTGTACGACGTCGTCGAGATCATCCATGGCTTCGCTTGCACTCCATCACAAGGTGCGGGTCGGTGTATTCAAGGTCGGGTGCGCGCCGGACCCCTACGCGGTGACAGCTCCCTCGCCGCGCAGATGAGTACCGTCGTAGTACCCGGTGACTAAGCAAGACGCGTGCCTCGCCGGTGCAGGGCAAAGCACGCGAAAAAGTGCGCGTGATGTCGGTCGCCAGCCCCCGCTTCGGCAAGCCTCTGGCGCTGTGCTGACATGGCCTTGACATCCCCTCAGGCCTCGAGTCCGGCGGCCGCTTCATGCACGGCCGAGGCCATCGAAGCGATGGCCTCGTCTTCGAGGCCCAGAATCGAGCGGCCGATCATGAGCACAGTGTTGACCTGTACGATGTCGGCTTCGCCCGCGACGACACCCTCGCGCTTGGCCAGCGCGTTGGCGAAGCGCACGGCGTTGGCCGAAGACTTGCGGTCAGCCGCGTCGTACTCGACACAGTCCTCGATGGCCTGGCAGACGGCTTCAGGCAGCTTCCATTTTCGCGCAATGGCGAGCCCCACATCGCGGTGCAGACCGTCGACCAGCTGCATCCAGGTGTCGGTGTCAAGCCAACGGCCGCTTCGCGAACGTGCCACGGCGCGCTCGAGTTCTAGCAAATGCGACCCCACGACAGGCTTGCCCACGTCATGGAGCAGGCCCGCCATGTACGGCACGTCCTTGTCTTCGAGTGCCGCGTGCACTGCGATCTGGCGCGCGGCGATGGCGACGGCCACCGAGTGCTCCCAGAGCTTGTTGAAAATGTCGCGCACCTCAGGATTGCGCGAGTTGAAGATGCGACGCGCCGCCGCCGCCGTCAGGACGTTGCGCAGATTGCGCTGGCCGATCTGGGAGACGGCGCGGTTCAAGCTGTCGATCGGCACCTTCGGCGAGTACAGGGCGCTGTTGGCGATGCGTAGAATGTCGAGCGACATCACCGGATCGGACTCGAGCACGGAGGTGACCCGGCTGGTGTCGGGATTGCCGCGATCGAGCATCTCCATCACCCTGGACGCCGTGGTGGGCATCGGTGGCAGGACCAGCTTGTCGGCAGCGATCTTGGCCAACATCAGCTCGCGAAGCTTGTCCGCGAACCCCGCCACATTCAGTCCAGACGCTGCCGCCGATGCCGTCATGGTTCAGGCTCCGGAGGCGGCCTGGGCCTCGGCACGACTCGGGTAGACATTGATCTCCGCAGTTTCCACCAGCTGCTTGAGCAGGCTGCTGACCTCGTCGGAGCCCACCACGCACAGGTCGATGCCCAGCTCCGAGGACTTGGTCCGGAGCTTCACCAACATCTTCTGCATCTTGGCCGAGGGTGGAAGGTTCGCCAGATCGAGAATCACATCCTCGTGGCACGCCGCGGCCATGGAATCGAGGCCATCGGTCATCAGCTGCGACAGCCGCCGATAATAAGACTCGGTAGCCTGGTCCGGATCGCTCGGCGCACTCGGCTCCATGATGTTGCCGACGACCTGCAAGAGGTCGAGGCTCTCGAAGTAGTTGCCGACGAACTCCTCCACCTGTTCGGGGCGGAAGGGCTTGACCAGATAGCTGTCGAAGCCCTTGACGCGGGCTTCTTCCTCGGGGTTGTCCACCGAGCGCATCACCAGCGCTACGAACGCCGCCGTGGGCTGCAAGATCCGCAAGTCGCGCAACAGGTCGACGCTGTCGACGTCGGGAATTTCCAGGTCGATCACGACGGCCCGGTAGACTCGCTCGCGGCATAGGTTCATCGCCGTTCGTCGATCGATGGAGCTGTTGAAGCTGATGCGGTCGGGCAACATCGAGCGCAGCTTGCGCGAGACGTTGTCCATGTCGTCGATCACGAGCACGTCGACGAAGGCCTTGCCGGCGGCCGGAACGCCATTGCCACCCAGGGGCCCCGTGCGTGCGGTTGCAGCTCCGGTGGGCGCTGTCACCGCGGCTTCGCTCACTTGACCGTCGAGGGCCGCGACGACCTTGGAGCGTAACGCATCGGCCTTGAACGGCTTGATGACGTAGTCGAAGACCGCACCGGCCGACAGCATGGGTCCAATGATGGTCGACCCCGACTCGGCCGTCAGAAGGATGACGGGAGTTTGATTGCCGGTGGCCCGCAGCTCCTTGAGCATGGTCGGTCCGTCCATCACCGGCATGGTGACGTCGAGCAGAATCAGGTCGGGCTCGCACTCGCCCACCTTCTGCAGACCGACCTGCCCATCCTCGGCCTCAAAGAGTTCGATCTGCAGGTCCTTGAGGGCCTTGCTGATCATCATACGCACGGCCCGCGCGTCATCTACGGTCAGAACCTTTTTCACGTCACCTTCTCCCTTCGCCGGGCCCGTGACCGCCCCGGCACTTCTTCCAATCGGCAGTTGTGGCCCGGGTCTGAAGCCCAAAACGGCTCAGCGCGACCGAAAAGGTCAAATCATCCAGAAGATCAGGCGTAACGCTGGAAGAGCACGAAGCCGCGCTCGGTGGCGATGGCTTCGCTTATCTCCCCGACCTCGAGCCGCGCGATCTGGGATTGAACGCGTGGTGAAAACGCCGCCAACTCCACCATGCCTCGCTCCAACGTTTCGTCACCGAACCGCGCAGCCAGCTCCGCGAAATCGGCCCCGGGCTCGCGGGCGCGCGCCAGAATGCGACGCGCGCGCTCCTCGGCCTGGCTGCGGTTGCGCCTCAGGTTCCGGGGAGCGTCGCGGGCACCGGCGTAACGCACCAACACCTCACGCAGCCCCATATGGCGCGGGGCTCGACTCATCGGAGCCTGTTCCGTGAAACGCAGGCCCAGGTCGAACGAGGAGCGACGGCGAGCATCGGCCACGGCATCTTCTACGATCCAGCGCAGCTCTTGCTCCGACAGCAGGCCTTCGATCACACGACCGGCGACGATGGCCGTGGGGCTTTCCCCCACACCATCGAGACTCGCTTCCTCCAACATCTCCGAGAGGCGACGGCGGTGAACACCGACGCTCAGGGCGTGGCGAAAGCTGACCATGTTCAACCCCAGCCCCTCGGCCAGGCGCACGACGATATCGGTGCTGAGGCGGTCGCGATGGGCCAGCACGCGGTCGTGCAGCTGCCAGAAAACGCCGTTGCCCCCGCGGTCAAATGCCTCGCACAGGGCTTCGGCCACGGTCCAGGCGCGCGCGTCGTCGCTGCGCGGGTGGATGTGATGTACCAGGCGCAGGCTGTCTCCGAAGTGACGCGCAACCGAAGCGAAGCGCTCGGCCATGCGACGACTACGCCCCGAAGTCAGATCGAGGTAGAGGTCAATGGTCACCAGCGCCGACTCCGGTCCGCGCACGGGATGGCTCCAGTCGATGGGTTCAAGCGTGGCCGCACGGGTCATGGTTGCGACGGTCGCGGCGCTCCGCGCGGGCTGCTGTGGGCTTGGACGCGTTCCACCCTTGGTCAATCCGATGACAGCCACGCCGAGTAGACCGCCGAGCAACGGAAGGGCACCTTCGAGCGACACGCTGCCGCCAGCGGTGAAGGCAGTCATCGCAGCCAGGCCGGTCAACCCGCCCCGCCCCACCGCGGTCCAGAAAACCGGACGCGTGCGCGGCTTGGATGCTTCGGTCTCGCGCGCTCGGACCCCCGACGCTGGCAGCGTATCGATGCGCTCCGACGCGGCGGCCGGTCGCGACGCCGGCAACGAAGCCGCGGGGCGTAGGGCTCGCAGCTGCGACAACAGGGCCAGGGCGTCCGCCGGCCGATCCGCGGGCTCCTTGCTCAGGCAGGCATCGACGCAACCCGAAAGTGCCGCATCGATTCCCGGCACCCGACTCGCGAGGGGCTCGTGATCCATCGTACAGACACGCACGATCACGGCATGGCCGCTGTCACCGTCGAAGGGTAGCGTGCCGCTGAGCGCCTCGTAGATCATCACACCCATCGACCACACGTCGCTCTGCGTGCCGGCCATGCGGGCATCCAGGGCCTGCTCCGGGCTCATGTAGTGGGGTGTGCCCATGGCCATGCCCGTGCGCGTCAGACTCAGGTCGTCGTCGTGGGTGGCGATTCCAAAATCGAGCAGCTTGACCTGCGGTGAGGGTCCGCCGGCGCCGACCACAAAGATATTGTCGGGCTTGAGGTCCCGGTGCACACAGCCATGGGCGTGGGCCGCCGAAAGCGGAGCCAGAGCTTGCAGCAGAAGATCGAGCAGGCGACCGGGCCTCGAGTCCGGGTCCTCCATCACCTCGCGCAGGGTCTTGCCCTCGAGCAACTCCATGGCAATGTAGAAGGCACCGCTGTCGGCGTCATGGTCGGCGTCGAGCACATCGACGATACCCGGATGGCGGACCTGGGCGGCGATCGAGGCTTCGCGCTGGAAGCGCTCGCGCATTTCCTGATCCTTGCAGGCCAGAATCTTGACCGCCGCCTCGCGTCCGGTGTGCAAATGGCGCGCCCGGTGCACCACCCCCATGCCCCCCTCGGCCAGCTGGCCCAGCAGTTCCCAGCGCTGCCCGAGGATGCGCTTGCGGGGCAATAGCGAAACCATCTTCACAACTCGAGACTACGGCCGGAGCGGCGGCCTCCTTGAGCCCGCCCCGCATCGCCCCCCAACGAGCCGCCGCGGCGAGGTCATTTCCGGCTGGCGCCGGGCGCCGAGTCCTGTAGGCTCTGCCCCCAACGCAATGGCGGTCCAGCCCAGTTTTACCCGTACGCTGCGGTACTACTATCACCGCCTTTTCCCACGCCACGAGCGCAGTCTCCCGGTGGCCGTATCTGTCTTCCTCGGCGTCTGGATCGGGCTGATGCCCACCCTTGGCATCGCCCTGATCCTCACCGCAATCGCCGCTCAGATCGCCCGCGTGCCCAAGGGGCCGGGCCTTTTGGCCTCTTTCATCGCGGTGCCGCCGACGCTTTTCCTGTTTTTCTATCCCCTGGGCTATTTCGGCGTCGGCCTGCCGCTGCTCGACCCGCCCGCGGTGGACTTCAACTTCCTCGAGGAGGTGCGCGCCCTGAACCTCTTCAGCGTCGGCAAGGTGGCCAGTCACCTCTGGGACAACGCCCGCGGCCACGTCTGGGCCTTTCTGGTGGGCATGTTGATCGTGGCCACCGCCACCGCGCTGCTCGCCTTTGGGGGCACCTACGCGATGATGGAGTGGAAACGCAAGAAGCGCCTGGCCGCCCGCGAAAGCCGGCGCCTGGCGCGCGAGTCCCAGGCCGACGCGCCGCGCCAGGAGCCCCCGGCTGCGCTGACCTGAAGCGTCTCTCGGCTCCCCGGCGCGGACCCCGGTAAATCGCGCGGGCCCAGCGGCGACGCTTTGCGCATCACCGCTGGACCCGTCGCGCACCCACCGGGCCGCGCTCCCGTCTACCCGTTCGGGAGGCGACTCACCACACCAACACCCACACACCCAAAAACCGGCAGAGACTCATGCATCTGCGTCTCCGCCGGTTCCGCCGGCACCACCTGCACCACTGGCTCCACTACTACCACCTTCGCCGGCCGCACCGCCGGCACCACCTGCGCCAGCCGCGCCACCTGCGCCAGCCGCGCCACCTGCGCCGGCGCCACTGCCACCTTCGCCGGCCGCACCGCCGGCACCACCCGCGCCAGCCGCGCCGCCAGTTCCAGCGTTGGGCCCGCCGCCGAACATGGCGCAGATATCGGGAAACTGCATACAGAACTGGGCCGGATCGAACTGTTGCTGCTGCGGCGCCGGCATCGTGTTCGTCGTGGTGGTCGCCGCAGGCGCACCCGTGCCCGTCGCACCCGTGCCCGTGCCCGTCGCGCCCGCACCCGTCACGCCGGTCGTTCCAACGCCGGTCGATGCCAGCGGACACTGGCAAATGCCGATGGTCATGCCATCGGCAGAGCAAAACGCCGTGCCCGAGCCCGAGCCCGAAGGGCAGGGACAGGGCAGCACGCCGTTGGGCTCGCAGACCCGGGAGCCACCGCCATCGTCACCACCACAGCCAGCCCCCGATCCGGCGAGCACTGCGACGAGAAATGCGTATTTTACGGCAATTCCGGTGTCTTTCATGGTCTCGGCTCGGAGCGGCGCCAGCGCGGCTGGGGTTCGGGGTGGCGCTATGTATGGAAACACCACCCGAAGCCTACAGTGCGCAAAGCTCGTTCACCTGGTCGGAGTTTTTTTCCGAGTCATCGCTTTTTTTTCCGGCCACCGCCGAAGAACCGGCCGTCGCCGCCAAGTCGCCCCCAATGACTGCGAAATGGTACAAATGCGGGATTGGCGGAGAATCAAATCGTGCGCACTACTTGGCTTTGGCTATTTGCAACCCTCGTCGGGCTGCTGCTGCTGGCAGCGCCGGTGGGGGCCCAGGAAGCACGCGAGCATTTCAAGCGCGGCGAACTGGCCTATCAAAAGGGCAACTACTCGCTGGCGGTCAGCGAATGGGAGACGGCCTACGCGGCCGACCCCCGGCCCCGCATCCAGTACAACCTCTACCAGGCCTACGAACGGCTGGGCGACCTGAGCCGCGCTTCGGCCGCTCTCGAGCGCTACCTCAGCACCGCCGATCCAGAGGATCCGCACTACTCGGATGCCACCGCCCGCATGGCGTCCTTGAAGCAGCGGCTGCAGGCCACGGGCATCGTGCTCGTGGGCGGTATCGACGGCGCCGCCATCATCATCGGCGACAAGGAGTGGGGTCGCTTGCCCCGGCCCGACCGCATCCCGGTGGAGCCCGGTTCCCATCGCGTGCGCGTGGCGCTGACCGGTTACCAGGACTTCGTGGCAGACGTGGGCGTACCCGCAGGTCAAGTCGTGCAGGTGCAGGTGGAGCTGCGGCCGGGATCTTCCCAGACCACGAGCGCCCCCGACGGCTCGTCATCCGAACCGGGCAGCACCTCGGCGAGCGCATCGAGTTCGGACCTCTTCGGCGGCTCCGGCGACCCCTCCACCTATTACATCGCCGCCGCAGCCCTGGGCGGCGCCGCGCTGATCAGCGGAATCTGGATGATCGAGCGGGCCAGCGAGTACAAGGGCTGCGACTCCCGCGACAACTTCTGCGAAAATGGCGGCACCGTGAAGACCCAGCGCAACGTGGCCTTCGGCCTGACCGCCCTCTTCGGCATCGGCGCCGTGGGCACCCTCATCTACGGTGTGCTCACCGACGACAGCGCCGAGCCCGCCAACACGGCGGCCCTGCACTGTGACGTCACCGGCCTGGGCGCCAGCTGCGGAGGGAGTTTCTGATGCACCGATCGCATTGGCCAACCCTGGGCGAACGCTGGCGTCGGACCTTCGCATTCCTCTGCGCCCTGTGCACCAGCGCCGCCTGCACCGACGCCGGCCTCTGCAAGCGCGGCGAACTCGACTGCGTCTGCACCAGCGACGACAGCTGTGGCGGTGGAGCCGTCTGCGAGGATGGCTTCTGCGTCGAGGCCGCCGGCTCGAAGAAACCTCCTCCCGATCCGGATCCTGACTCGGGCCCCACCCAGACCGATTCCGGGACGCCGACCACCGATCCCTGCGAGGCCGACGACAAGGAGACCGCCTGCATCGGATTCTGCGAGGCCTGCTCCCGCAACGAAGAGCGCTATTGCGCGACTCCAGACTCGCGCTGCTTCCCCGACGACTGCTTGCCGGGCGGAGAAATCCTGGGCGTCTGCCTCGATCAATGCGCTAGCGTCGACTGCGCCCGAAACCTCTGCGAGCAGGAACAGGACAAGCGCTGCTCGAACTTCGGCTACGAGGACGACACCGGCTTCTACGTATCCGGCTGCTTTGCCGACGATCCCATCTGCGTGCACAGCCCGGCCACCGGCTGCAGCGACACCTGCGGCACCCTGAGCGGTCAGACCGGCGGCGACCTGGCCGACAACGGCGTCTGCGAAGACGGTGACCAGGGCTCGGTCTCCAGCGACTGCAACCCCAGCACCGACTGCAGCGACTGCGGGGTTCGCAGCTGTCAGCGCCCCGGCGACAGCTGCGCTGGCAACGGCGACTGCTGCGGCTTCGTCAACGACGAAGCCTTCTGCGTCGACGTCCCGTCCCAGGGCAACATCTGCCTGGTGACCTGCGACGCCGACAACACCTGCCCGCCGGCCTTCGCCTGCAGCAGCATCCAGGGCGAGAGCACGTCGGTGTGCGCGCCGCTTTGAGACGCTGCCCTACGGGGCAGCTGCGAGCGCCGCGATCAGCCGTCCAGGTTGCGACTCTCGACGTAGAAGTCGTAGCAGCGGTCGCGCTCTTCGGGATTGGCGCGCAGCTTCATGGCCGCCCTCGGGTGCTGGTTCAAGTAGCCCGAGATGCCGTAGATGTCGTTGAAGCCCCACTCGATCTCTTCGCGCAGGGGCACGAACTGCTCCTGGATCACGCGGTAGATCGGGCGCACGTCGAACTTCGGGTTCTTCAGGAAGTTGAGCAACAGCTCCAGGTTGCAGTTGCCCGCGCCGCGACCGATGCCGTTGATGGTGGCATCCAGCAGATTGACCCCGTCGATGATCGCCTGCTGGGTGTTTGAAAACGCCAACTGCTGGTTATTGTGACCGTGAAAGCCCAGGGGCCGCTTGGGCGCGTACTTGCGGTAAAGCTCGATGTAGGCCGTGATCTGCTCGGAGTAGAATGCGCCGTAGCTGTCGACCAGGTAGAGGTAGTCGACCTCGTCGGCCTCGTTGATCTCTCCCAGCGCCTGTACCAGGTCCACTTCGATGGCCGCCGAGGGCGCCATCACGTTGAGCGTGGTCTCGTAGCCCAGGTCCTTGGTGCGCCGGACCAGGTCGATGCCCTTGTCGACGTCGGCCACGTAGCAAGCGGTGCGCACCATGTCGATCGGGCTCTGATCGGCGGGTTTGAGCTTGCTGACGTCGACGCGGCCCACGTCGTACATGACGGTCATCGCCGGACGCGTCTGGGCATCGCAGGAGTCGATGCAGCGCTTGATCTCGTCGTCGTCGCAGAAGTTCCACTTGCCCCACTGGTCGCGCGGGTAGGCGTCGCTGACCTCGAGCTTCTTGCCGATCTCGAAGTAGTCGACGCCAGCCTCGCAAGCGGCGCGGTAGCAGGCATGCACGAAGTCGTCTCTGAACTGATATTGGTTGATCAGTCCACCGTCACGGACGGTGCAATCGAGCACCTTGATTTCCTTGCGGAACATCGCTCACTCCCTTCCGCGAACGCGCACGGGCAGGTCTACCGGTCGATCTCTGGATGAAAAGCCGGCGCCGGAGCGCCCGGCCGCGCTCAGGCGTACATCAGGCGCGTGATCCACTCGGCCACACACGCCGGCTTGCTCTCACCGTCGATCTCGATGGTGCACTTCTGGATCAAGTGGATGGTGTTGGGGTTCTTGAGCTCGACGCCAGCGAGCTCACGGACCATGCGAATCTTGGAGTTGACCTTGACCGGATTCGGGAAGCGCACCTTCTCGAAGCCGTAGTTCACGCCCATCATGATGCCAGCGTAGGGCTCGGCGCCGAAGGAGGCCTTCACCGAGGTGGCCAGGTGCGTGAGCATGGAGAGAGTCAGAAAGCCGTGCGCGATGGGCACCTTGTAGGGCGAGAGCTTGGCGGCCTGCTCGGGGTCGACGTGGATGAACTGGTGGTCAATCGTGCAGTCGGCAAATTGATTGATGCGGTCCTGGTCGATGGTGAACCACTCGCCCGGCTCGTCCTGCTTGCCCACGAACTTCTGGAAGATTTCGGCTGCGTTCTCGGCGTTCGTGCCCATCTCTGGTCTCTCCATCAAGGGCCCGCCGCATCCTGTGATTGGCGCCGGGCGATTCGCTCGCTCGCCTGCCGTGCCCCGCGGGCCGGCAAACCGCGATGGGCTGTGTAGTGTAGATGCCGCTGGAACGCAACGTCGTGACCGGGACGCCGGGGCTTCAGGCCCCGTCGTCATCCTCCCCGGGCGCATCCAGCGCCGATAGCTCGCGCTCTGCAGCTGCGGCAAAGAGCGCGGCCTCTTGGTTGCGGGAGGCCAGCTCGAGCGCCCAGCTCAAGGCCTCGCGGGCGGCGGCGGTGCGACCTTCCTGGGCGTGGCTGCGACCCAGCTCCACCATCAACTCGGCGGCCAGGGCCGGGTCGGCCTGATCGGCATAGCACAGCCCCTCGTAGGCGCGCGCCAGCCACTGGGCCGCGGACTCGGGGTCGCCCTGCTGCTGGGCATGGCGCGCGGCGCGCAGGCCGTAGTCGACCACGCGGGCGGCCTCGCCATGGGGCAGCGCACGGTGCAGGTGGGTGGCGATCTCGGCGGTGGCCCGGCCCTGCAGGGGCCGCTGCTGCTCGAAGACCTCGGCCACCTGCAGGTGCAGCTTGCAGCGCAGGGCGCTGCTGAGGCCCCCGTAGATGGTGTCGCGCAGCATCGGATGGGCGAAGCAAAGCGCCCCGCTTTCATCCTCGGTGCGCTCGATCAGGCGCGCCCGCTCGGCCCGGTCCAGGGCCCGCAGCAGCGCCCCCGGCTCGGCCCGCAACACCCGCTGCAAGACCGGCAGCTCGAAGTACTGGCCGATCACGGCCGCCGCCTCCACGACCTCGCGTGTCTGCTCATCGAGGGCCTCGAGACGGGCGCGTACCGCGTCACGCGCATTGGGCGGCGCCCGGATCGTCGCCGGATCGGGCGCCTCGCCCGCAAGCCAACGCGACAAGACCGTGCGCGCCGCCTCCCGAACCCACAGCGGATTGCCGGCGGTCTGTAGGTGCAGCGCCTCGGCGACCGGCGCCTCGGGCGCGTGCCCCCACAGGATGTGCACGTACTCGGCCACCGCTTCCCGCGACAGCGGCGAAAGCGGCACCCGCTTGCCGCTCTCGGCCCGTTCGATGCGCTCGATCAGGCCCCAGCTGGGATGCTCGGGGGGCAGCTCGGTGTCGCGCACGGTCGCCACGATCAGGATGCGCGCCGCGCCCAGGGCCTCGCTCAAATAGGCCAGCAGCGACAGCGACAGGGCGTCGGCCCAGTGGATGTCGTCGAGCACCAGCAGCCGGGTACCGTGGCGCGCGCTGGTGCGCAAAAGCCGCGCCAGGGCGTCGAAGTGCTCGCGGCCGAAGGGCGGCGACGCAGGCGCTCCGGGACCCGCCAGCTCCGGCAGCAGCGCGATCAGGGCCTGGCGCTGATCGGCCGGCAGGGCGGCGACGCCAGCATCGCCCAGCTCGTCGCGCAGCTGGCGGATGATCTGCACCCACAGCCAGGGCCGCGCGCCACCGTCGTCCGGGCGGCAGCGCCCCAGCCAGGCCTCGATGCCGCGCTTCTTGGCGCGCGCTGTGATCTCGCGGGCCGCCCGGCTCTTGCCGATGCCCGGTTCGCCGAAGAGCAGCCGCACCTGGGTGCGACCGTCTTCGGCCCGCGACAGCGCCCCCTCCAGCCGTCGCATCAAACGCTCGCGGCCCACGAAGGCGTCGCGCAGGTCGGGGTGCAGGTCGGTGTCGATCTCCCCGGCGGGCGCCGTGCTGTCGCCGGCGTGGCGCACCTCGGCCGCGAAGCGATAGCCGCGCCCATGGGCGGTCTCGATGGGCCCGCCGCGGGCGCCGCTCTGCTGCAGCGCGCGCCGAAGGCGTGCCACCGCCGTCGGCACCACCGCCTCGACCACGGCCTCGCCGTGCCACACCTGCTGCAGCAGCTCTTCCTTGGTGACCACCCGCTCGCGGTGCTCCACCAGATAGCAGAGCAGGTCGAAGACCTTGCGGTCGATCTGGACTCGCTCGCCTTGGTGACGAAGCTCGAAGAGCGAGACGTCGAGCTCGAACTCGCCGAAGCGAAATCCCACGACGTCCGATTGTACCACGCTCCAGAGCGGCGATTGGTTTGAAGCCACCGCAACGTCGCGGCCCCCTGGCGGGACCGGACGCCGCAGCTGGCGCCGTAGCGGTCCCGAGAGCGGATCATGACTTCCGCCGAGCACATCTAGAGCGCCGCCGTCAGCAGCCGCTGGGCCCCAGCGCCGAGCGCAGCCACCTCCGATGGCGCCTGCGCTGTGAGCCCCAGCGCGGAAAAACCCGCCGGCGCACCCACCGCCGCCAGCGTTTCGGACAGCAGCTGCCACGGCCGTGGCCGTCCCAGCGCCACCGCAAGCGCACGCCCCGCGGCGCTGCCGCCGTCGAGCAGGGCCTTGAGGGTGTGGGGCAGGAGCAGGCTGTGGATCAGGCTGTGCTCGAGGCCATAGCGGCCGCCGAGGTGGTGGGCCAGGCGGTGGTGCACCCCCATGATTCCGGCATCGAGCACGGCGGCGGCCTGTGGCGTCGCGCGCAGGAGGGCGATGCGGGCGGCGGCGACCCGTTCGGGGTCAGCCAGGTCGGCCAAGTCGGCGATGGCGGCAAAAATCGCGACGGCCGCCTCCACCGCCCGGTCCCTTGCCGGGGCATCCAGGGGGGTATCGAGCGCGTCTGTGGATAGGGTGCTGACCGGGTGGGCCAGGGCGTTGCAGGCGCTGAGCACACAGATGTGGGCCGGCAGGCCCTGGAAAAGCGTGGGGTCGTAGAGCACGCGCTCGGGGCGCACGCGCCCGTCGCGTCCGGTGCGCTTACTCGAGCCGTCGGTGATGCCGAAGATGGCCGTCGCCTCGGAGCCCGAAAACGTGGTGGGAATGGCAACGAAGGGCAGTGAGTGCTCGAGCCTGAGGGCCTTGCCCAGGCCCGTGGCCGAGCCGCCACCGAGACTCACAAGCCCGTCGGCCCCGCTTTGCTCGAGCTGGCGTGCAGCCGCTTCGACCACCTGCCGCGGCACGTGCACGCGGGCGCCGTCGAAGACATGGCACTGCCGTGGCGACAGGGCCGACAGCAGGCGCTCCAGGTGGCGGCGCGAGGACGAGGTCAAGATCAGCGGGCGCTGCACCCCCAGGGCGTCGAGCACCTGCCCGCTGCGCTCGACCAAACCGGCTTCCAGCTCGAAATGCGTCATCGCAACGGCAGTGTGGGGCAGGGGCGCGGGCGCCTCAAACCGCGTCAGCGGCGGCTCGCCCGCGACAGCCGCAGCACGCGCGCCACGTAGGTGCGGGTCTCGGCGGGCAGCCGGCTGCTGCCGGTCACCGACACGCGGCCCGGTCCGGCATTGTAGGCGGCGGCCGTGCGCGACCAGTCACCGCGGTAGCGCGACAGCAGCTCGCGCAGGTAGCGACCGGCAGCGTCCACGTTGTCCTCGGGGTCGAAGGGGTCGCGGGCGCCGTAGCCCGCTGCCGTCGCCGGCATCAGCTGCATCACACCCATGGCGCCGGTGCGGCTGACGGCGTGGGGGTCGAAGCTCGACTCCACCCTGGCAATCGCCAAAAACAGCGCCTCCGGCACCCGATGGCGGCGGGCGGCCTGGGCGGCGGCCTCGGTGCCGCGCCCGTGGTGCCAGTGGACCACGTGCCCCAGGCAGTGCAGGGCGAAGTGCGAGAGGGCGCGGCTCTTTTCGGGCAGATGGCGCGTCGAGACCGGATGGGGGTCGCCTCCGAGCTGGGCCACCGCCAGGTTCACGCACAGGATGTAGCCCAGCAGCAGCGCGGCCAGGGGCAGCCCGAGCCGGCGCAACGCCGAACCGCGCGAAGCCCGCCTTCGGGATCGACGCCGACCCCGGCGAAACGCGATTCGAGGACGGCCACGCCAGCGTCGCCGAGATGCCATCGGCGGACGCTACCGCCACGACCGCCGCGAATCGACTTTCTGGTGGCAGCAGTGGCGATGATCGGCCCGATTTGGGCTTCCCCCACGGAATTGGGGTAGGATCGTCGGCCGCGCGCCGCGGAGCAAGCCGCAAGGAGCGAACGGACGTGGAAACCGAACGAGGGGTGCTTGGGAGTGTGGGCGGGCTGCTCGGCCCTGCGCTGGTGGCGCTCGTGCTTTCGAGCTGCTCGCTGCTGACAGACTTCGACCACTACCAATATGGCAGCGGGGCCGAAGACGGTGGAGGTGGAGGCGGCGCCGCTACCGACGACGCGGGCGCGGGGTCGAGCATGGACGGCGGCCCTGACGCCGACACCGCCCCCGGCGATGCGACCGACGCCATGACCGACGCCATGATCGACGCGGGCCCGAGCACCGACGGCGACGTGGGCGGCGGCGAAGACAGCGGCGGTGACTCCTGCAAGGACAGCGACGGCGACGGCGTCTGCGACGCGAACGACGTCTGCCCCGATGGGGCCGACAGCGCCGACGCCGACGCCGACGGCGTGCCCGACGCCTGCGACCGCTGCGACGGCAGCGACGACAGCGTCGATGCGGACGCCGACAGCGTCCCCGACGGCTGCGATGCCTGCCAGGGTCACGACGACCGGGTCGACAGCGACAGCGACGGCGTCCCCGACGGCTGCGACTGCGACCAGGGCTCGGAGGCCTGCGATGTCAACGCCAGCTGCAACGAGACCGCGACCGGCACCAGCTGCAACTGTAATGCGGGCTACACGGGCGACGGCAGCAGCTGCAGCGCGGTGGATTGCGGCGCGCTTTCACCACCGACCAACGGCCACGTTGGCACGCCAGCCGGCACCACCTACGGCCAGGAGGCCAGCTACGCCTGTGACCTCGGCTATGCCCTGAGCGGCGACGCCAGCCGCCGCTGCGAGAGCGACGGCACCTGGAGTGGCGGCGCGCCCTCCTGCCCGGTGTCGGGCTGCGGACCGCCCCCGCTTCCCGTGGGCGGCAGCGTCAGCGGCGACTCCACCGCGGCGGGCTCGACGGTGAAGTACAGCTGCGATGGCGGCCTGCGCTTGAACGGCTCGCAGTTCGCGGTATGCGGCCCGGACGGCGTGGGCGGCTGGCTCGGGGAGCCCCCGCTCTGCGGACAGGTGGGCGAATGCGCCTGTGACGGAGCGTATGCGGTCGGCGATGCGGTGATGGCCGATTGGGATATCTTGGATGGCCTGGGCTCCCTCGTTCTGCCCGCCGGCGCGCGCGGCCGGGTGGTCACGGTGGACCCCCTGGAGCCTGGCGTGCTGGTGGAGTGGGAGGATTGGTTCGACGGCTATGACGGCCTCTGCGACACCGTGACCTCCGACACTTGCCCCCCGTGCATACCGGCTGGAACCTCGCGTTGGTGGGTGTACTGCGACGACCTCGTCCCCCTGCGCCTCACCTGCTCCTGCGGCGGCTCGTTGTCCACGGGCGACCGCGTGGTGGCGCTGGTCGACGCTCCAGCGCCCGCCCCCGGTGCCCCTAAGGCCAATGGCGTGACCCAGGGGCAGCTCGGCACCGTCATTGCCGGCGGCAGCGGGGCCAACAACGTGCTGGTCGAATGGGATGGTTGGACCAACGGACATGGCGGCGACTGCGGCAGCTCCAGGTGTGGCGGCTGCGAGGAAAAGGGCCTGAGCCGCTGGTACACCGCCTGCGACCAGCTGGGCTGGCTGCCCCCTCCCTGAGCTGAGCGCCCCAGCCCCGCTGCTCAGTAGCGGCCGCGCACGCTGCCGTAACAGCCCCCCGTAGAGCAGCCGAAGGCGACGCCCGTCGAGTCTTCGGCTGCGTGGCCACGGCCCAAAAAGTAGAGCGCTGCGCCCGTGCCCGCCACGGCCAAGCCGCCGAAGAGCAGCACGTCGGTGACCAGCGCCAGGGTCTCGCCACGCGACTCGGTATCCTTCAGGGACGGGTCGGTGCAGAGCCGCGTGGGGCACTCGTCCTCGAGCTTGCCCTGGTCGGAAATCGCCATCAATCCGGTGACGAGCGAGGCCACCACCATGGCACCACCGCCACCCATCAGGATCAGGGGCAATAGGTTTTTGGAACCGGCGGCGGCCGGCGCCCCGCTATCGATGGCGGTATCGGTCTCGACGGCGGCCACCACATCATCCTGATGGGCGACGGGCGCGGGCGCGGGCCCGGGCTCCGATGCAGGCTGGCTGGCGGGCGGACTGGTGGCGGGCGGCTGCGCTGTCGGCTGTGCCACCGGCTCGGCGACAGGCTCTTGAGCAGGCTCGGCCTGCGCCGAACGCGCCAGCGCAGCATCCAGCGCCCGCAGCTTGGCCTCCAGCTGGGGTCGGTTTTCCACGTCATCGGCCTCCGCCAGGTACTTGCGCAGGGCCTCGGCAGCCTCGGCCTGTCGGTTGGCGTCGCGATAGGCCAGATAGACGTTGTACTGCAGGGTGGCGCGCTTCGAGGACCGGTAGGCCTCCTCGAACTCGTGGGCAGCCTTCAAGAAGTCCCCGTTGTCGTAGTGGGCGCGCCCCAGGCGAAAGTGGGCGCGCCCGCGCGCTTCTTCTTCTGCGGTCTGGGCCGACGCCGGCGCGCCCCATAACTCGAGGCATAGCAGGAGCGCCAAAAACCCGACCCGGCTTCGGGCTCGGCCCCTCGAATATCCCAAGCTCAGCATCGGCGCATTACACCCGATCACCGCAGGGCTCGCAACGCGCCCTGCGCGACGATCAGGCCCGATGGTGCAGCGAAGCGACCGGCCCGGCGAGACGCGGTAGGGGGGCGAGCAAAGCCAGCGTGCAGGGCTCGGTGGCGGTTACCAGCGTGGCGGCATCGAGTTCGCGCAGGGCGCCGTCGCCCAGCTTCTGGCCATCGACACGGCAGCGTCCGTCGAAGGCAGCGTCGCGACGGGCACGGGCGGCGGTGGCGGCGGCGTGGGAACCGCGGCCGTAGCCCCGGTAGCTGGCCCGCTACGCGTCGACCGAGTTGGCGTCGGCGCCTTCGAGGTGCTCGATGAAAGCCAGCAGCTCTTCACTGGCAGTCGTGATGGCGCGCGCGAGGTCGTGACCGACGGCCAAGCGCTCGACGCCGAAGAGCCGCCGAGCGGGCCCAGCAGCAACAGCGCCACGGTGTAGGGCAGCCCCGTGCCCCGCGCCCAGCCGCGGGTCGCCGCCCCGATGACCAGGGCCACCATGGCGATGACAACGATCGACAGCTCCACGCCCACGCAAGCACCTCCGGCGGCGCTCTCTGGAGCGGCAACCGCAGTTTCGAAACTACGCACGACCGCCGGAAGCGGCCAAAGTCCTGTTTGGGCGTTCAGGCCCTTGCGTGGTTTTTCGGCGAGGACTTGGTGCTCGGATCGCGCACCGGGTAGCCTGGCATTTGGGAATCTTCAGATCGGTCCCAAACGATGGCGAGCAAGCAAACCAAAGCACTGTGGAGGCTGAGCTGGCTGCTGGGGCTGCCGCTGCTGGCGGTGACGGTCCTGTTCAGCGCCGGCGTGCGCTTCGGCGATGCCAACCGGGGACCGGTGCTGGCCTTCGAGCGCGACTACCTGGCCTGGACCGGCCTGCCGATCGCGCCGGCCCCGGAAACGACCGCCATCGCAGCCGCGCCGATGCCCCCGCCACCGCCGGCACCGGCCGCGGTTCCCACGCCGCCGCCACCGCCGCCCGTGCCCGTCGCGACGCTGCCTTCGACGGACGCCGCCCTGCCGACGGCCGACGCCGCAGCCCTGGCCGAGGCGCCCATCGCCTTGCCCCCGTTGCCCACGCTGCCGCCACCACCGCCGGCCCCGGCCCCCGGCAGCCTCGAGCAGCAGCGCGCGGTGCCGGTGACCCTGCGCGTCAAGGTCCTGGTCGACGAACGCCTCGCCGGCGAACGCGGCGACTGGCTTTCCCACGTCCAGCGCACCATCGCCGACGCTTCACGCATCTACCGCGCCGACTTCGGCATCGAGCTGACGCTCGCCGGTGTGGTGCGCTGGCCCCGCGCCCTGCAGGGCCTTGGTGGCAATGAGCTCCATGCCGACCTGCGCAGCCACGGGCGCGAGGGCGCCCACGTGCTGCTGGGCTTCGTGGCCGACCGCCTCGACACCCCGGCACTGGCCCAGGGCGCACCGCTGGACGAGAGCGCGCTCAATGGGGCCTATGCCCTGGTGACCGACCCCGGCGAGGCCGCCACCGCCGACGCCCCCTTCCTGCGCGGCACGCTACGGGCGCTGGGGCACCTGATGGGCGCCAAACACGTCGGCGATGCCCATAGCGAAGCCTACCGCCTGGGCAGCTGGATGAGCGATGCGCCAGCGCCAGGCGGACGACCGCCCTGGATCGACATGGACAACCGCACGCGCATCCTGCAGCGCAAGTCGCGCCCCTTCGAGGGCGAGCCCGAGGCCGATCGATGAACGCCAATCGAAACAACCCGGGCGGCAACCTGGAAGAGGGCTTGGGCGCCCGTCGCTCGCGGCCGCTGATCGAGACCGCCGAAGCGGAAACGCCCGCGCGCGGCTTGGTGTCGACACTGGTCGGCTGGGTGCTGTTGCCGCTGCTGGTGGCCGCCACCATTTTCGCCGTCGGCGTTCACCTGGGAGCCAATCAGCCCGACGCCTGGTTCACCGAGTTGGTGCGCTGGCTGTCGTCGCTGTAGGGGCTCGCAAAAAAAATCGCTTCCGCCGTTTTCTTGCGAGCCCCTGCGGCTGCGCAACTTGCGGACTGCTCGAAAAAACCCCTGGGCGCTTCAATCGAATCCGCCTCCGGCGCGTCCTACATGGGCAACCAAACTGGAGCAGCCCGATGAACGCGACGAATACGACCCCGACGACCCTTTCACAGCGCGACAGCTCGCTGGAAGCGCTCGCCGAGATCCGGCAGCTGCGCGAGCAGCGCATCGCCGAGCGTGAGCGTGCGCGCATCGAAGCGGCCAAACGGCTGCGCGAGCAACAAGAGGCGCAGGCCCTTGCCGAAGCGATGGAGGCGGTGACAGTGGAGGCCGAAGCAGCGCCCTGCTCAGCACTCGAAACTGGCGAACGCATCAGTCGCTGCACCCTGGAACGCATCGGCGATTTACACTCACAGTTGACGGCAATGCTCGAAGCCGAACAGCGCTTCAGACAGCAGCGCCAGCAGCAGCTCGACGCCGTCGTCAAGCGCCTGGCCGCGCGCCCCTCGCGCTGGACGCCGGCCTTGACCGGTGTCGCCGTCGCCTGTGCTTGCTTTGCGCTGCTGCTGACGGGTGCACCGCAGGCGCCAGAGGCGCAGGGTGCCAGTGCGCCGACGGCGCCCGCGCTCGAAGCCGAAGCCGCGGCCGAGGAAACACTGGCCGAGGCGGCCGAGGTGGCGCTGCTCGAGGAGGTCGACCCGCCGCTGCTATCGAGCGATGCGGGTGCGACCGCGGCGGACGTGGCCGAAGCGGCGGCCGCAGAAGCGAACGAGACAAGCCAGGCGACCACGCGCCGCAAGCCGACGCGGCGACGGCCGGCCAACCGCGACGCGAAGGCGGGCGACGCGCTGGACAAGCTCGACGCCTGCGGCGATGACCCGCTGTGCGGACTCTAGACACCAAACTTTGAGTTATAACCTCTGCGGCGGCGGGCCCAGCGATAACGCGGGCCCGCCGCCGCAGTTCGTTTGGCACGGCCGTGGCCACGACCCGCCCATGGCAAAATTGACACTACCGCGGAGCTGAGCGAGCGCCGATGCTAGCAAACAGGCCGCCCGCGATGCGGCCGCGAGGTGCAGCTTGAACATCGAGCTCTTGATCGACTTCGTCGTGCGACAGACGACCGTGCTGGTGGCCCAGCTCGCCACCGCCGGCGGCGCCCGGGCCCCGCTGTCGCACGTGGCCAATCAGGTCTTCGTCGACCTGGCCGAGGAACTCCGGCGCCAGGGCGTCGGACGCAAGGTCAGCGCCGAGATGTTCGGCATGGCGCTTCGGACCTATCTGCGCAAGCTCCGGCGACTGAGCGAATCGCAAACCCAGGGGGGACGCTCGCTGTGGGATGCGGTGCTCGAGGCGGTCAGCGAGGGCGGCGTCGTCAACCGCGGCCAAGTGCTGGCGCGTTTTCCCGGCGACGACCCGGAGTTGGTTGCCGGCGTGCTGCACGAACTCTGCGATAGTGGCCTGGTTTTTCGTAGCGGCAGCGGCGCGCGCACGGTCTTTCGCGCCGCCAACGCCGACGAACTCGGAAGTCACGCCCTGCACCGGGGCGACTCGGAGCACGGGGAAGAAACCGGGCGCGAAGCGCTATTGTGGGCCCTGATCTACCGCGAGGGCCCCCTCGACCGACACGCCCTGGGACAGCTGGTGCGCAGCGACGCCCTCGACGCCACCCTCTTTGCCCTACTTGACAAAGGCCGCATCGAGGCGCTCGAACGCGACGGCCGCAAGCTCTACGCCGCCGCCAGCTTTCAAAAACCACTGCAGGCACCGGGCGGCTGGGAGGGCGCCGTCTACGACCACTTCCATGCGGTGGTCAAAACCATCTGCGCCAAGCTGGTGCAGGAGCCGAGCCCCCACGTCGGCGGCAGCACCTATAGCTTCGAGATCTGGGCGGGCCACCCGCTCGAGGACGAAGTCCTGGGTCAGCTCGCCGCCTTCCGACGGCGCAGCTCCGAGCTGCGCGCACGCCTCAAGGACTACAACGCAAACCATGAAGCGCCGTCCGACACCCGCCACGTGACGCTGTACGCGGGCCAGTGCGTGATCGCGCATGACGATGAAGAAACGGAGCAGCAAGATGAACAAGACGATATTTGACGGACGCGATGGCATCGTTCGCTCGAAGCGCTGGCTGCTTGGCGCACTCGTCGCGCTCTGGGCGCTCGGCTGTGGCGCTCACCACGACGGCGGCGGCGACAGCGAGTCGCACTTCCTGACGACCTGCGACAGCCGCTGCCAGGCGGGCCTGAGCTGCATCTGTGGCGTCTGCACGCGCAGCTGCGACGACGATGCCACGTGCACCGATCTGGCCCAGGGCGCCAGTTGCGAGCCCCACGGCGGCGACCAGGGCCTGCGCTGCGACGGTGCCGACACCCCGAGGGCCGAGCCCGTCACCAGCTGTGAGTTAGAATGCAAAATTGACACCGAATGCTCACAGCTCGGCGCAAACATGCGCTGCGAGGCGGGCCTGTGTCGGCAGCGTCCGGGCCTGGACGCCGGGCTCGATGCTGGCACCGATGCGGGAATGCAATCGGACGCCGGCCCAGCACCCGACGCCGGAAGCGACGCCGGCCCCCAACCCGACGCCGCAAGCGACGAGTGCTCGCAGGCCGCCGGACTCTTTGCCATGGAGCTGGCGGACGCCCAGCGCTGCGAGCTGGACTCCGAGTGCGGTGCGGTTCTCAGCGGCAGCAGCTGCGGCTGCACCCGCGACCTGGTGCTGCGCAACGATGCCGATGACGGCGAGCTACAGCGCCTACTCGAGCTGGCCCATCCGGTGACAGGTGAGCGCTGCCTGGACTCGAGCAGCGACTGCGACTGCCCCGAAGCCGACGGCTTCATCTGCAAGGCCGGGCGCTGCAACTGGAACTACGCCGATCCGGGGCCGCTCGATTGCTGCACCAACCGCGACCTGCGCTGGCGCTACGACGGCGGCGAGCTGCCGCCGGAAGCGCCGACGCGGCCGAGCTACCGCGTGGCCGGCTGCGGTAGCTTCGAGAAGCTGCGCGACGACCAGGTCGAATGCGCCTCGGCCCTACCCGCCTGCGGCCAGGACCTGCGCATCGGCCCCGACGCCCTGAGCGCCGTGCTGCAACACGCCGACGTGGTCAGCGCCCTTGCGGCGGCGCCGGCGCTCTTTGGCGAGGACACGCGCCCGGTCGACGGCGCCATCCTGCTTGTGAGCATCGATGGGCTCGAGCTCCTGATCGGCGAGCCCTGCGACGGCCTGGCCGGCTGCACCGAAATCCCGGCGGGCATCGCCCGGCTGCAGCAAACACTGCTGTCGCTGGGACGCCAACAGCTGGCCACGGGCGTGTGCACCGCCCCCGAAAGCTGCTACCTACCCGCCGATATCGGCCCCTGCGACGCGGTCGAGCCGCGCTTCTTCTACGACGAGAGCGTCAACTCCTGCACCCCCTTCACCTGGGGCGGCTGCGACGGCAACGCAAACCGCTTCGAGACCTACACCGAGTGCGTCTTGAGCTGCGACAACGATCCCTGCGCCGGCGGCCTACGCGTCGACACCCCCGAGCAGTGCGAGGCCAACCAAATCGAGGCCGAGGGCCGCTGCTTCGACGACGCGCTCTCGGGCTGCCTGTGTGCCTGCTCGCGCACGGGAGCGGCGCTCGAGCAGTGCGCGATCAACGAGAGTGCACCGGCAAGCGCCACTTGCGGCGGGTAGCACGTCGGGCGGACCTCGACGCCCATGGCAGCCGCGAACGGGCGCGGGCCAGGGCGTCGGGGTCGGCTCCCCAACCGAGCGGTGGTGGGCTGCAGCACACCAGCGGCGAGGGCGGCGCCGGTGCTGTGGATGTAGAATGCAAGCGGCCGCGGACGTTCGGTAACGAAGGCCCTGGCCCCGTCGATCGTGCCGTGGGTTGCCACCACGAAGACAGTCGAGAACGGCCTGCGCAATTCGGCGTCGGCGGCCTCACCCTCCAGCTTCAGATCAGCGCGCGAAAGTCGTCCAGCAGCCGTCGATCAGGCGCTGGTGCGGGCGGTAGCGCAGCTTGTAGGTCATGGCCCGGCAGCTCTCGATGGTCAGGCCCAGGTAGAGGTAGCTCAACCCCCAGCGACGGCAACACTCCAGCTGCTCGAGGATCGAATAGACGCCAGGACTGAGCCAGCCAAAGTCGGGATTGTAATAGCAGTAGACCGCCGACAGTGCGTCGTCGCTGCGGTCGACGATGGCCACCCCGATGAGCTTGCCCTCGACCCGGTAGCGCAACTCAAAGCTATCGCAGCAACTGTCGGCCAAGATGGCGCCGTAGCCCGCCTCGCTGATCGGATCCTCGCGCAGGTCCAGCCCCCGCAAACGCTTGTGGCGATTGTACAGGGCCACCCGCTCGGCATCGCATTCGACGCGGCCGATCTCGGTCTCGATCAAGCCCTGACCACGGCGCCACACCCGACGCTCACCGCGGCTGAGCCGGTAGTCGGCCACCGGTAGCCGGATGGCTTCGCAAGCCCGGCACTCCGGACAGCGCGTTCGATAGACAAGTCGCCCCTGGCGGCGCTCGCCTTTGGCCAGCCGCTCGTCGAGCTGTCGCCCAGACAGACGCGCCAGTGGTAGCCGAAGCGGAAGCCGCGCCTGCTGCTCCGGCAGGTAGGGGCAGCCCATGGGCTCGTCGTGAACCAACAGCTCCGGGGGATCGCCCGGAAGCATGGGATAGCGCGGCGGCGCCGACATCATCGGGCAGTGTACGGCAGAATCGACAACCATGCTGCCACCGAAAGGCCGCCCCCTTTCAGTGTGGCGACAGCCGCCGCGGGCCATGGCATACTTGGCCTCGATGCAGGACGGCAGTGACAGTCCGCCAGAGCCCGACGAGGTCTCCACCGCCCAACTCCAGCGCGCGCCGCGCGTGCTGAGCGGCGCGCGGGAGCACGGCGCCCTGCACGTGCTGTCCGGCCCCCACAACGGCGCCATCTTCATGCTCGACCAGCCGGTGATCACCATCGGGCGCGGCAGCGGCTGTCAGGTGTACCTGGTCGACCAGGGCATCTCCCGCGAGCACGCCCGGGTCGTGCGCCACGAGGACGGCTTCTATCTGGAGGACGCCGGCAGTCGCAACGGAACCCAGTGTCAAGGAGAGCTGATACGCGGCCGGCGCAAGCTCTACGACGGCGACCGCATTTCCCTGGGCGCACAGACCGTGATGCGTTTTTCGCTCCAGGACCGCATCGAACGCGCCGCCTCGCTGCAGACCGTGGAGCTGATGATCCGCGACCCTCTGACCCAGCTGGTCAACCGGCGCCAGGTCGACGATCGGCTGCGAAGCGAGTTTGCCTACGCCCGACGCCATCGCTCGCCCCTGCACTGCATGATGGTGGACATCGACCACTTTAAAGAAGTCAACGATACCTACGGCCACCAGGTGGGCGACGCCGTGCTGCGCGAGGTAGCCCGCCTGCTCGAGCACGCGGTTCGCGTCGAGGACATGGTCGGGCGCTACGGCGGCGAAGAATTCGCCATCTGCATTCGCGGTATCGACAAGCTGGGAGCTTTTGCCTTGGCGGAACGCCTGCGCAGGGCGATCGAGGAGCTGGAGCTGCAGCACCACGACCAGCGCGTTCGCGTCACCACCAGCGTGGGTGTCGCCAGCCTGCGCCCCAGCCACAAAGACGTCGAGGCCCTGGTCGCCGACGCCGACGCCGCCCTCTACGAGGCCAAGCAGGCCGGGCGCAATCGGGTGATCGCGCACTGAACGCAACACACCTTGGCGCGTACCTTGGCGCGTACCTTGGCGCACACCTTGGCGCGTACCTTGGCGCGTACCTTGGCGCACACCTTGGCGCGTACCTTGGCGCGTACCTTGGCGCGTAGCTTGGGCGGCCGTTGCCCCGTTCCCAGCCGGCAGTCCCCGGCCGAGGGTCTTGACAAGTGCCCGGGGCCGCCGTTTTGTAAGCGCCCAACTTCCCCCTCTCCCCGGAGGCCCGCAGGGCATGGATGCGCGTACCTATTTGAGTCACACCGGAAGCGACACGGCCCTTGCGGTGCAGCTTGCCGCATTCCTGGAGGCGGCCGTCGAAGGCCTCGAGGTGCAGGTCGCCGAGCGTGCCGATGCCGACCCCGTGGGACGCCAGAGCCTGGGCGGTCTGAAACTCCTCCTGGTGGTGCTCGGCGAGGGGCAGCCCATCGACGGGCGTCTGGGCTTCGAGCTCGGCGCCGCCTGGGCCCTGGGTAGCCCGGCGGTCCTGCTGCATCGCGGCAGCGACGCCGAGCGGGTCGCCGCCCTGACCCGCAGCGTGCCCGATCTGGCCGCGATCCAGCTGGCCCCCGACAGTCTGCTGGGCCTGGCCAGGACGCTGGCGGGACAGCTTTCGGTTCCGGCTCAGCTCGAAGGGCCGGCCCTACGTGTGTTGGGCGCGCTCTACCCGGAGTGGCCCGGCGCCCACGGTCCCCAAGCCGCGAGCGTGCCGCCCCCGGCCGCTGCCGCCACACCCTCGGCACCACCGCGCTCGGTGCCCCCGCCGCTGTCGCCCCTGTCGGGACCGGCCCCGGCCTTGCGCTCGGTGCCCGCCCCACTGTCGCCCCTGTCCGGGCCGCCGGTCCCGCTCTCGGCGCCGGCCCCGCTCTCGGCGGCCCCCGCCCCGCTCTCGGCGCCCCCTGCCTTGGCACCCGCCGCAGTGCCCGCACCCGCCGCCGTCGCCTCCGTGCCGGCGCCTGCGCCTCTGCCCGCAGCACCACCGCCAGCGTCCGCACCGGCCCCCGCGCCGATCGCTGCCGCTCCGCTCCCGGTGCCCGCGCCGATCGCTGCCGCTCCGCTCCCGGTGCCCGCCCCGCTGCCTGCCACGCCAGCTGCCGCTCCGGTCGCCGCCGCGCCGGCACCCGCACCCCAGCCCGCTCCGGCCGTTGCCGCACCGCAAGCCGAAGCGGTCCCCGCGGCCGCCGCCCCCATGGCCGGCCCCAGCTGCAGCGAAAGCCTGCGGGCCGGTCGCGCCGTGTCCGACTGCGTCTACAGCCGCGAGGACGGCGACCCCCCGCCGGTGGCCGAACTCGAAGACCCCTTCGGCAGCTTCCTCAATGGCATCGGCGGCAATTGGGTGGCGCTGCGCGAGGTCGGCGACCTGGACGTCTGGATGGAAGCCGCCGACAACCTGCTCGACGCCCTCGACGCCGACGCCCCGCGCGTGCGCGGCTGGTACGAAGCCGGTTTCCAGCTCTCGACGCTGCTAAACCTGGCCGCCGACGGTTACGAAGAAGGCGCCGACGAAGAACTGACCGAATTCTGGGATGGCGCCTGGGAGGCCCTGCTCGAGGCCGGCCTCTCGGTGCAGCTGCCGGCCGACGCCATATCGGAGGTGGGCGCGCTCTTGCGCAACCTCATCGGCCCCGAGGCCGAACGCAATCCCGAAAACGCCACGCGCATCGGAACGCGCATGCACGAGCTGGCAGCCCAGGCCGACGCCAGCTGAGGCCGCACCCCCAATCAGCCCTGAAGTTCGCGGGCGCGCGCCGCCAGGGCGGCCATCGAAGCCGCATCGGCCAACGCGAAGGCCTCGTCCAGCAGCGTATCGACTCGCGCCTGCCCGCCCGGCTCCTGCAGCGCGAGTTCGGCGCGCTCGAGCAGCGACCGCACCAGCGACGCGCGCGCTCCCATCCGGCGATTGCTCTCCACCGCGCGCTCCAGGTGCTCGCGCGCCTTTTCGACCCAGCCCAGGCGCCGGGCCGCCGCCCCCAAAAAGCCCTGGCAGCTTCCGTGCACGATCAGGGCCGAGTTGACGACCACATGGTCGGCGTAGGGCTCGAGCCTCCCGTAGAGAACCTCGGCATCCTCGTGGCACCCGAGCTGAGCTGCCAGCAACAAAAGGTGCGCCGTCACAAAGACGTAGTCCTCTCCGAAGAGCACGTTTTTGAAGTCCTGATCGCGGTAACTGCGATAGATCGCCTCGGCGCGCTCGTGCTGCCCGGCCTCGATCAGCTGCACGGCGATCTGGGCGCCGCTGTTGTCGCGGGCCCAGGGGAAGCGCTCCAGGAAGAGTTCAGAACCGGCCACCAGATCGCGCGGGATGCCGAGATCGCGAAACAGTGTGCCCGACTGGATCATGAAGTTGAATTCGCCAAAGGGCAGGCCCAGGTGCTGGGCCTCGCGCAAGAGCCCCTCGATGACGGGCCCGACCACGCCGAGCTCGCCGGCGCACAGCCGCCGCTGGGCCCGAAGGCGCCGCGCCTCGTGACGCAGCCCCGGATGGTGCAAGGCATCGGCAAGCTCGCGCAGCTCCTGCAGCAGCGCGTCGACGCGCCCCATCTCACCGCGCCTGAGCGCCACGTCGAAGCGCGCCAAGAGCCCCTCCCACCGGTAGAAGGGCTGCCCCTGGGCATCGGCGAAGGCCACCAGCTGGTCGGCCAACTCCAGCCGCTCGTCGAGGGCGTCGGGGGTCTGGGTGGCATGCAGCCGCGCCAGCAGAACATCGTGGCGGGTCACTGGATCCTCGATGTCCACCGCCAGCTCCGCGGCCCGCTGGCTCATCAGGCTGCGGGTGCCGATGGTGCGCTGCCCCGAAAGCCGCGCCAGCACCCGCGCCCGTAGCGCCCGCTCCCCGTCGGGCAGCACCATCAACGCTTCGGCGAGCGCCGCGTCCAGCTCCGGCTCGGGCACTGCACGCATCGGCTGGCAGGCGCGCAGACCGATGGCCGAAAGTGCCAGCTGGCGCGGGCGTTGCTCGCGACGGGCCAGCGAAAGCGCCCGCTCATAGGTCGTGCGCGCCGCCCACAGCTGCCCCGACATGCGCCGCGCGTGACCGAGCGCGAGCAGCATGTCGATGCGGCGCCCGGGGTCGGGGACAGACAAGAAGCGCAGCGCCCGCACCGCGCTCTCATACTGCTTGGCGGCGGCGTCGTAGGCGTAGAGGGCCTCCAGCCCCTGGGCCGCCTCCAGCGCGAGCGAAAGCGCCCGCTCGACGTGGTCGTGGGGTAGCGCACTGATGTAGTGATGGGCGATCTCGGCCACCGGAATGTCGATGCCCGACTGCCGCCGCACATCCAGGGCCTTGGCGATCTCCAGCTGCAAGCGCGCGCGTTCGGCCAACTCCAGGTCATCGACCAGCGTCGTACGAATCAGACCGTGGGCGAAGTCGAAGCGCTCGTGGGGCGCGCCAGCGGGCGCATCGACCGCCACGATCAAACGCCGATCCAACGCCGGCTGCAGCCGCTGTCGCAGCTGCAAGGCCGGCTGCGACATCACCTCGGCCAGCAGGCCCAGGCTGAAGCTGCGCCCAAACATGGCCGCCGCGCGCAGCACCGCCTCGGCCTCGGAGCCCAGCGCCCGCAGGCGTCGGCGCACGATGTCGAAGCTGCCCTTGGGCAGCTCACCCAGGGTCGGCTCGCCGCGCCCATCGACGCTCAGCGAATGCAGCGCCTCGGTCATGAAAAACGCATTGCCCTCGCTGCGCTCGAAGACCGCCCGGCTCAACTCCGGCATCGAGCGCCCCAGCTGCGCCGCCGTGTAGCGCTCCACGTCCTCGTATTTCAGGCGCCGCAGGGTCAGCCGCTCGCAATTGGGATAGCGCGCCAGGTGATCGAGCTGGGTGCGACCATGCTCGCGGGTGACCAACTCGGTGTCGCGAAAGGTCGCCACGATCATCAGCTTGCTGCGCCCCAGCTCGGGCAAGAGGTAGCCCAGCAGATCGACGGAGGCGGGATCGCCCCAATGCAAGTCATCAAAGATCATCAGCCGGGGCCGGTCCTGACAGGCGAGCAGCAAAAGCCGCGTGACGGCATCGAAGATGCGGTAGTGGGTAGCCTCCGCTGGCGCCTGCTGGCCGGCGGTCAGGGGCTCGGCGCCCAGCTCGGGTAGAAGCCGCGACAGCTCAGCGAAGCCCGCGCCCAGGTGCTCGCGGGCCCGACGCTCGCCCAGGGACGCCAGGCAGCTGCGCAGGATCGGCAGCCAGGGCCAGAACGCGGGCACGCCCTCGGCCTCGCGGCTGCGCCCCCACAGCACTTCGATGCCATGGCCGGCCGCGCGGCTGGCCAGCTCCTCGGCGGCGCGCGTCTTGCCCACCCCCGGCTCGCCCTCGATCAGGCGCAAGAGGGGCTGACCGGCCTCGGCCGTGGACAGGGCGCGCAAAAGCGCCGCCATCACCCGCTCGCGGCCGACGAAGACACTGGCCGGCCCGGCGGCCGCGTCATCGGTGAAGACGGGCGGCGCCGTGGAACTCTGCGGAAGCGGCGTGGCGCGCGTGCGCACCTCGGCAACGAAGCGGTAGCCGCGACCATGCTCGGTGGCGATGGGACCATCCTCACCCGAAGCCTGACCGATGGCCTGGCGCGCCTTGGACACGGCCACCGTCAGCACCGCCGGGCTGACCGCATCGCCCTCCCACAGCCGGTCGAGCAGCTCATCGCGCGACACCGGCCGCTCGCGGTGCTCGACCAGATAGCAGAGCACATCGAAAGCCTTGCGCTGCACATGCACATCCTGGCCGCGATGGCGCAGACGCCAGGCGCTGAGATCGAGCTCGAAGTCGCCGAACTCGAAGATCACCGCGGCTCCCCCGAGTTCCCCGGTGCGGCCCCTCGCCGACAACCGCGGGCCCTGGACTCGGGCCCCATCACCCCGCGCTGCACCTGCGGCCGAGCGTCCATCACGATCCGCTGGCGAGCCTGGCACAGCTCAGCGGCTTTCGCCAACGGTTGACGGGCATGCTAGAGCATCGCCCATGGCCACCCGACCCGCGATCTTCATCGACGGCGAAGCCGGAACCATCGGCCTGCGCATCCGCGAACTTTTGGGCGGGCGCGACGATCTGGCGTTGCTGTCCATTGACCCCGCCCAGCGCAAGGATGCCAACGCACGCCGCGACCTCCTGCGCAGCGCCGACGTGGCGATCCTATGCCTGCCCGACGCCGCCGCGCGCGAAGCGGTGGCGCTCTTGGATGGCGCCGACACCCGTGTCATCGACGGCAGCACGGCCCATCGCGTGGCCGAGGGCTGGGTCTTTGGGCTACCGGAATTGCAGCCCGAGCAGCGCGCGGCCATCGCTGGCGCCCGGCGCGTCGCCAACCCGGGCTGCTACCCCACCGGCATCACGCTGCTGTTGCGCCCGCTCATCGACGCCCGTGCGCTCGCCGCCGACGCCCCCCTGAGCATCCACGCCCTATCGGGCTACAGCGGCGGCGGCCGCCCCACCATCGAGCTATGGGAAGCGCCCGGCAGCGACCTCGCCACCCTGCCCTTCGAGGCCCCCTACGCCACCGAGCGCAAGCACAAGCACATCGCCGAGGTCATGCGCCACGCCGGGCTGCGCACCGAACCCTACTTCGAGCCGGCCAAGGGTGCCTTTCGCTGCGGCATGCGCGTTCAGATCCCGCTGCACCGGGACCTGCTCGCGGCGGACTTCGACGCCGACACGGTCGTGGAATGCCTGCAGGCGCGCTACGCCGACTCCCCCTTCATCGACGTCGGGCGCATCGATGGAGCGCTATCGGAAAACGGCGCCGAACTCGACCCGCGGCGCTGCAACGACACAAATCGCGTAGAGCTGCGCGTGCTGCCCCACCCCAGCGGGCACCTGCTGCTGGTGGCCATCCTCGACAACCTCGGCAAAGGCGCCTCGGGCGCCGCCGTGCAGTCGCTGAACCTGATGCTGGGCTTGCCCGAAGCGCACGGCTTGGTCCAGGGGCTCGCAAAAGCATAACCGCCCCCTTTGGTGCGCGACGGCGGTATGCGATCGGGACGGCGGCCGGAAAAGAGTCCAGCGGCGTACCAGAGATGCCTTGATGAACGCATCGAGGGCGTAGGGCGCGGGCGTGGCCGCGGTGCGTGCCGAAGGGGGAAGCTACCCGAATGCTGGCCCACGGGCGTTCGCAAGACGGAGCGTGGGTTGGTGCCAATCGCGCTGGCGGCGCGGGTCTTCATGGTGAGCGCCTGCGGAGATGGGGAGCGCACGGCCGAGTCATTTCTGAAGGCGCGTGGGCTCCCACCACCGAAGCAAGCACTCGCGTTACGCTACACCGCCGTCGACGGCCTGCGGACCATCGTGCACTTCGTTTCGCTCGAGCTACCTGACGATCGTGCGCTTGTCTTCATCGAGAGGCTGCCGTGCCGACCCGACACCGTGGGCATGCGACGCGATACCCCCCGCACACCGGACTGGTTTAACGCATCAGACCTGAAAGCGATCAAGTATTGCGACACGGGTGGCCCCTACGATGGACACTACCACCTCGAAATTACCACCGGTCGCAGCCCGGCCGGTCAAACGCGATTCCTACTATCGTTTTCCGACTGACGGTCATCGGCCACGCCGTTGTCTAGGCTCGATTTTTCTAGACTCGATCGCCGTGACTTCGCGAGCGAGAGCGGGCCCAGCGTGCCGTTACGGTGCCGCAGTCGTAGCCCGAACTACTTCGAGGCGCAGTAACGGTGCGCTGGGCCCGCGAAGTTGCGGTGGTTGCAAACCGATTGACGCCGGCACAGCCGATCAGATTCCGGCCCCGGATCACAATCACATCAGTCGCGCGTAGAGCTCCACGCGACGCCAGAAGGCGACCCAGCTGCCGCCGCTGTCCTGCCACATGGCCTCCAGGTACGCCGCATCGCCCCGGTAGCGGCGATACTGGGTCAGGCGCGCGTTGTTCATCGTCAGCTCTTCGGGGTCGAGCTCGGGATAGAGCGCCGAAAGGCGCCTCTCCAGCGCGGCGAAGATCGGCTGTCGCCGCCTCAGCACCTCGGCCGGCGCTCGACCGCTGCCATAGAGACGCTCGAGCTGCGCCAAAGCCCCTGCGACGGCCTCGCGAAACGGCGCCTGGCGCGCGAGGTGGGTGCGCAGCTCTTCCATCACCGCCGGGTCGTGGCCGAAGCGCGAGCGCAAGTAGTCCTCGGCGGCCCGGGCACCGACAAAGCTCGCCAACTGCTCGTTGAAATCGCTGTCGCCGGCCACGTAGAACCGACCGTGGGCCATCTCGTGGAAGAGCACTTCGACAAAGGCGACCAGCCCGCGCTGGGTCATCACGGTGGTCACCGGATCGCGCAGAAAACCCAGCGTGGAGTAGGCGGTGGCGTGGCCCACCCAGGTGTCGTAACCAGCCGCGATCAGCTCGGCCTCCTCGACCCGCGCGTCGGCCTCCTCGAAGTGCGACTTGTAGGGGACCTCACCGGCGATGGGAAAGCTCCAGGTGTAGGGCTCGAGCGAGGTTTTCTCGCAGGCCACCAGCACGTGGGTGATGCCCTTCTTCTCGGTCGCGAAGTAAGTCCGGTAGTTATTACCCGGGCGCAGCTGCACCACCTTGCTGGCGTAGCTGTGGAGATCGGGCACGAGCGAGAGCAGCTTTTGGCGCTCGGGATCGCGTTCGGCTGAAAGCGCCTGCGCGAGCGGCACCTGTTCGTTGATCAGCTCCAGCTGCCCCCCGGCGAGCTTGACCAAGTAGCAGCCCGGCAGCGCGAGCAAAAGCAGCGTGCAGCACGCCACGGCGCAGGCACAGCTGCCGAGCTTCATACCCCGCGCGGGAGCGCGCTCACTGCACCGCTCGCATCAACTCGAGCATCCGCTCGGGTGGCACGAAGCTGGTGATGCGCGCCGAGATGGCGCCTTCGGGATTGTGCAGGACCACCAGCGGCAGGCCGCGCTGCTCGTAGCTGGCCAGGACCTCGCGCTTTTCGGGCGTGTCCTCGCCGGGGCTCAGATCGATGCGCACGTTGATGAAGCGCTGACCCTCGCGCACCACGCGCGGGTCGGAGAAGGTGTTGCGATCGAGTTCGCCGCAGGCGCCACACCAGGAAGCGCCGAAGTCCACCATCAGCGGCTTGCCGGAGGTCTTGGCCAACTCGCGCGCGGCGTCGTAGTCCTCCATCCAGCGCAGCTTGGCACCCGGGGGCAGCGCCTCCAGGTAACCGACGATGCCCATGGTGCCGGTCACGGCCAGGGCGATGCCCAGCCCCTTGCGCACGCGCACCGCGGTGCTTGCGCCGTGGAAGGAGAGATGCACGGCGCCCAGGGCCAGGCCGAGCACAAGCGCGGCCGCCGCAGCGCCCAGAAAGACGTCGGTGTGCTGGAAGAGATCCTGAAGTCCCGGGATCAGGGCGCGCACGTAGTAGATCGCCGCCACCACCATCACGATGCCGAAGACGCTCTTGATCCACTCGAGCCAATAGCCCGACTTGGGCAGGCTGACCGAAAAAGTGCCGACCAACCAGAAGAGCAGCCCGAGGCCCAGCGCGTAGACGAAGAGGCTCAGGCCGCCAAAGACCACGCTGCCGGTGGTGCCAACCCACGTCAGCAAAAAGCCGAGTACGGGGCCGGTGCAGGGCGCCGCGATCAGGGCGCTGACCAGCCCCAGCACGAAAGCACCGCGCAGACCGGCGCCACCGGCCATGGCCAGGCGGTTCTTCAGGCCCGAGGGCAGGTCCAGATCGAAGGCACCGAACATGGATGCCGCCAGCGCCAGAAAAAGCACCGACAGGCCCACCAACACATAGGGCGAAGCAAGGGCCGCACCGAAGACGCCACCGGTCATGGCTGCAGTCAGCCCCAGCGGCGTGAAGAGCGCAGCGATGCCCAGGACGAACGAGGTCGAGAGCATCATGCCCTCGAGCCGCGTCTCGGTCTGGCGCGCTCCGAAGACGCTGACGGTGATCGCGATCATCGGATACACGCAGGGCGTCAGCGACGTCCCCACCCCGGCCAGAAAAATCAGGGCCAGGGCAAAGCCGAAGTTGCCGCTCTCCAGGGCTGCCCGGAAGGGAGACTCCAGGTCACCGAAGGCCTCGGCCTGGGCTGCCGCGGGCCACATTAACAATGCGACAGGAAGCAGCCACAGCGGAAAGCCCGCCTGCCTGTCGACGTCCCTACTCGGCACTACTTGCTTTGTCATTGGTGAATTCGGGTCGCAAGGATGCTCCCGGCGTTTCACATTGGCCGGACGCACACGCACCCATGGGGTAGCCCAGACCGCCGGGAAGATCTACCTCCCGATGCCTTTGGGGGCCTCAAAATACCCGCAGAGCAGCGCCATGCGCCCCACGGCCATGGGGCGCGACATGGGGCGCGACACGGGGCGCGACACGGGCCACCAGCGCGGGCCACCTACGCGAGCGTGGTGGCGCGTAGCCGTTTCCCCCCGGCTCGTCCGACGGGCCGAGGCCCTACAGCAGCGACTTGACCTTCTTCTCGATCTCGGCGGCATCCTTCTTGTGGAAGCCGGCGTGAACCTTCGAGACCTTGCCCGAGCGATCGATGATGAACGAAGAGGGCATCTTCTTGGGTTCGTAGCGCTTGGCAACGCCGTGCTCACCATCGTGCACGATCGGAAAGGTCACGCCGAGCTTCTTGGCGAAGTCGATGGCGTTCTGGCGCTCCTTGTCGACGCTGACGCCCACCACCACCAACCCGTCCTTGCCGTACTTCTTGTAGAGGTGCTGCAGCACGGGCATCTCATCGCGGCAGGGCGCACACCAGGAGGCGAAAAAGTCCACGATCACGACCTTGCCCTTGAGACCGGCCATCGAGATCTGCTTGCCGTGCTGGTCCTTGAGCCCGATTTCGGGGGCTTTGGCGCCGGCATCCAGGGCCGAAACGGAGCCAGCAACGGCCAGCAGGAGCACGAGGGCGAGAGCGAATTTCACGAATTTGCGAGGTGACACGGGATCTCAACTCCAGGCAGGTGCGTCCCATTCGTGGAACATGGGCGGCGACGGCGCGGGAACCGCCGCAGGATTCGACGCACGGCGAGCACTTTTCGTCAATGCAAACGAAAATTCAACGCCGGGCGTTTCCGGGGGGATTCACATCGACGGCGTCGATCACGTAGGTCACCGCCCCGCGGGGGCGCACGACGGTAACCTCATCGCCCTCTTCCTTGCCCAAAAGGGCCCGCGCCATGGGCGACTCGATGCTAATGAAGCCCTCGCCCGCGCCGGTCTCGTCCGGCCCCACCAGGCGGTAGCAGGCGCGTTCACCGGCCTCGTCTTCGACGGTCACGTAGCAGCCGAAATAGACCTTGCCGTCGGCCCGGGGCTTTTGGTCGACGATGGTGAGCACATCCAGGCGCCCCGACAGAAATTTCAAGCGCCGATCGATCTCGGCGAGCTTGCGCTTGCCGTAGATGTACTCGGCATTTTCGGATCGATCGCCTTCGGCCGCGGCCACCGCCACCGCCTGGGCCAGCCTGGGGCGCTCCTCGGTCCACAAGCGATGGGCCTCCTCCTCCAGCCGCCGATACCCCTCGGCGGTGATGTAACTCGGCTTTCTCGACTCATCCGGTCGCGTGCGGTCGCGGGTACCCATGGGGGCGGGAGTCTAGACTCGACTTTGGCGGTTTGTGGCAGATGATCGCGCAGGAAAGGTTTTTCAGGGTGTTTGGTGCGACGCAGGAAGGGTGGCTCCGCCGGTCAAGGACCGCAAAACGGCCTGAACAGCACTGAACTAGATGTGCGCGGCGGGAGCGGACCGTGACCCCTGCGGCCACCGGAGCGGGCTTCCCCGACGCCCGAGCCACCACCTTGCGGTTTGCTTCTAGCAGCCGTCTGTGCCATCATTCGCGCACCCGAGCCGCGATGGGCACGCACTTCATTGGCGTTTCCATGGTTCCTGGTCTGGCTCGGGACTTTCAGAGGAACGAATCGTGCTTGGGACCGGAAGCGCTAGGTCCCGTTCGTTGGGTCGTGTAGGCCCATCGAACCCCAGGCGGGGCCGAAGGGTCGGGGTGCTTCGGTACCACGACGACATCGGGGACGAAGGCACCAGCCTTCAGAGCAAAGACAGACATGAGCAACAAACTTTTTGTAGGCAGCCTCAGCTGGGACACCACCACGGACAGTCTTCGCACGGCCTTTGAGCGCTTCGGCGCACTGGAAGACGCGGTGGTCATCGAGGACCGGGAGACCGGTCGCTCGCGTGGCTTCGGTTTCGTGACCTTCGCCGACCCGGCGGCGGCGCGTGCAGCCCAGCAGGAGCTGGACGGCTCGTCGCTCGACGGTCGCAACATCGTCGTCAATGAAGCCCAGGACAAGAACCGCGGCGGTGGCGGCGGCGGCGGCGGCGGTGGTCGCCGCGGCGGCGGCGGCGGCGGCGGTGGTGGTGGCGGTGGCGGACGCGGACGCGGTCGCTACTGAACACCAGCTTCACCCGGGAACGTGGTCGCGGTCGGGCGCGGGGCACACGCCTCGCACCGACCGCCCCACCTCCCGGTGTGGAATTTCACTCGAATTGGGGCGGGGATGATGCGGAGCCGGGGGACCGAGGGGTAGCGGCTCACGGCCTCAGGGCCCGGCGTCGAGGCCCTGGCCGCTAGCGCGGCGCGCATCGAGTTCCGAGAGAGGGGCGCAGCCGCCCTGCACGCAGCGTTGGCCCTGGGCACAGTCGACGTCGCTCGAGCACTCGGGGGCACACAGCCCCGGCACGCTCGGCGCAGCACCGCAGGCCGCGCGCACCAGGATGCTGTCGTCGGGCCCACAGTCGGCCCCGATGCCACAGCTTTCACCGTCGCTGCCGGAGAGGCTGCACAGGCCGCAAACGCATTGGCTGTCGACGCATTCGCCGTCGGAGTCGCACAGCCGCAGCCAATTGGTCTCGCGACTGGGCAGCGGATCGTTGCTTTTGGCGCACGCCGCCCCGAGGCAGCAGAGGCCGCACAGAAGCCAGAGCCCCCCCCAGGCTGCATTTGGCGGCTTCAATCATCGTCGCTTTCCCCTTCCCTGCGGGTGCTCTGCCCGACGTAGGTCGTGACCTGGATACGCGGAGCGCCGCCCGCATCGTGGGCGCGATTGTAGTCGTCGACGCGCCCACGCAGATCCACCGCAGTGGCACGCAGGCGCGACGGCAGGCCCAGCACCTCCTCTTGCAGCGGGTGGCCCTGCCACAGGTCGAAGGCGTAGGTGCTGCCTCCGAGTGAATCGTCGGGCTCGGCGTGCGTGAGGCCGCGCTGCAGCTTGGCGCAGATCGCCGTGACCATCGCCTGGTAGTGGTCGAATAGGGCCGCCTCCCAACCGTCCGGATCGTTCCAACCGATGGTGAATTCCGGACAACTGTAGCGGGCGGATTCACCGCGGCCCTGGACCGCTACGCGCGCGTCCTGCGACAGCAGGGCCAGCGCGGCGTCGAGGCCCTCGAGTTCGGCCAGCGTCAGCTCCGCGAGCGGGGCATCTTCCGGATGGTCGGTGGTGCGGCCGACGCCGTCGTCGTACAGCGCCACCAGCACCCCATCGGCGCTCATGCGCACGTCGAGCTCGATGGCGTCGGCGCCGTGGATGGCGGCCCAGGCGAAGGCTTCGATGGTGTTTTCAGGGGCAGCTGCACGCGTGCCGCGATGGCCGATCAACAAGGGGAGCCGTCATTCGGGTGTTTCGCCGCTTTCGACCTGGGGCGGCGCGCCGGCATCAACCGGAGGGTCGATGGCCTCGACCGGTTCGTCCATGGTGGCGACAGCGCAGCCGCCGAGCGCCACCAAATACGTGAGGGCTGTGATCCGCCGCGGCATGAACAGCAGCCTGCGGCGGCGCCCGAAGCCTGCCGAGTGCGGGCATTGAGACCGGTGGGCGTGCGGTTTTCCGCATGGGTCTTCGGCACGAACGGCGGGCCCAGGACGCCATTTTGCGCTACACCCATCGACACATGGAGAGTGCAGCCCATACCGAGCCAGGCTCCCGCCCGGCGCCGTGGACCACGGCCTGGCAGCGCATCCCCGGCTGGCTCAAGGACGTGACGCTGGTGGCGCTGCTCTACTTCGGCATCCAGGCCTACCAGGGGCGCGATGCCCCCAGCGGACAGGCCCCCGCCCTGGCTTCGCTCGACCCGGCGGGCGCTCCCATCTCGCTCGAAAGCGCTCTTGCGCAGGCAGCGGGCGCGCCCGTCGTCCTGCACTTCTGGGCCAGCTGGTGCGGCGTCTGCAAGGCCGAGGAAAGCAACCTCGTGGCCCTGGCCACCGACCGGCCCGTGCTGACGGTGGCCACGCGCTCGGGCGACGCCGAGGCCGTGCGGAGCTACCTCGAAAAGCGCGGAGCGGACTTTCCGGTGGCCCTGGACAGCGACGGGGCCCTGGCCGATCGCTTTGGCGTGCACTCGCTGCCCACCACCTTCGTAATCGACGGCGACGGCCACATCCGCGACGTGGAGGTGGGCTACACGACTGAGCTGGGACTACGCCTGCGCCTGCTCTGGGCCGAGCACTTCTGATTCGGGCGGGCTCACCGGCTCACGCGTCATCGGCACGAAACGCGCAGGCACTTCGATGCCGAGACGCATCAGGCTGGGCGGATGATCTTCGTGCGGGAAGTTGTAGCGCCGGTGGATGGCGTGGAAATTTTCCGCCGCGCCCAGCTCGAGCATGATCGAGTTCAAGCCAAACGTGATGCGGTTGAGGAAGACGAAGTTCTTGGGCAGGTTGATGCGCGTCTGCTTGGTGGGATCCATGACGCTGAAGGCCTTGTGAACCCAGTCCTTGGTGAAGGTGAAGGGGCGGTCTTCGCGAAAGGGCTCGCTGTGATAACAGAAGAACTCCCACAGCTCGTCCAGGTCGTAGGGGCGGTCGGGTAGCACCACCTCCATCTTCTTCAGGAGCTGTTCGAAGACCTGCCGATCGTTGCCGATGAGCGCGCGGTTGAGGGCCTGCAGGTCTTCGATGAAGCCGCTGTCGAAGTACTTCACGCAGCCGAAGTCGATGAAGACGATGCCGCCGTCGCTCTGGAAGATGTAGTTGCCCGGGTGGGGATCGCCGTTGAATAGACCGTAGCGATTCATCGAGTCGAAGATGAAGTCGTGTAGAATGTGCACCGCGCGGCGCTTTTCCTCGTCGGTGGCGACTTTGACGAAGTCGCGGAAGTGCAGGCCCTTGCAGTACTGCTGGGTGAGCACGTGGGCCGAGCACAGCTCCGGGTAGACCTCGGGGATTCGAATCAGCGGATGGCCGCGCCACAGCTCACCGAAAATCTGCTGGTTGCGTAGTTCGCGGCCGTAGTCGAGTTCCTCGAGCAAGCGGTCTTTGACCTCGGCGACCACGGCATTGGCATCGATGTTGTGGTTGATGGCCCCCAGCATGGCCGCGAGCCCGGAGCTTGCGCGCAGGTCAGCCTCGATGGCCTGGGCCACGCCCGGATACTGCACCTTGACCACCACCTGGCGACCGTCGTGCAGGCGCGCGCGATGGACTTGGCCGATCGAAGCGGCCGCCAGCGGTTCGCGCTCGAAGTGGGCGAAGAGTTCGTCGACCGGCTTGCCAAAATCCTCCTCGATCACCTTGGCCACCACCTCGAAGGCCATGGGCGGGGCGTTCATCTGTAGCTTGGAGAGGGCGTCGCGGGCGTTTTCGGGCATCGCCTCCATGGCGAAGCTCATGATCTGGCCGAGCTTCATGAAGGCCCCCTTCATGTTGCCCATCAGCTCGGTGGCTTCCTCGGCGACCTGCATGTGGTAGCGCTCGCGCAGGCGCTTTTGATGCTCGCGACTGGCCATGAACGAACGCAGCGAAAGCACCCAGCGCCGAAATACGGAGCGGGCCAGCATGCCGCCGAGCAGCCCGCTGCGGGCGCGCACGGTGGTGGCGATGGGCGGAGCACCGTCCTGGCGCCGCCCCGCCGCGCTCGGGCGGAGCACGAGCCAGGCCACCGCCAGCACCGCCATCAGCGCTGCGGCAATCCACAGGAGCATTGCCACGATTAAATCACCCACGGCGCGAGCTACCCGAGAAAAAAGTGGGCCCGGGTGACGAAAAGGGCTCAGAAGTCGGACAATTTCGGCCCCCCCGTGCTGCCATCTGCTCGCTTGGGGGTGAGCGGGGGCGGCAATTGCGCGATCGCAGGTCTCGATTGCGCCGATGCTTGGGCAGCAGCGGCGGCTTCGGCTACCATGGGGCGCGCGAGGGAACGCGGCAGCGGCGCCCGTCTCGCTGGCTTTGGCCAGCCGCCGGGCCGGAGCGAGGCAGCATGTTCGAAGCGATCGACGCGATTTCTCCCGAGCTGATCTGGGGTCTTTTCACCCGCGGGCTCGGTTTAATTCTCCTCATCTCGTTCGGCTCCCTGGCCGGGCAAATCGTGCGCGGGGCCGGCCGCGAGGGGGGCATGCCGATCCACCGGCGCCTGGACAAAATCCGTGAGGACTTTCCCGCCCCGCAGCGTTTCCTCTACTTCCCGACCCTTTTGTGGCTGAGCGACAGCGACGCCATGCTGCGGCTTTTGAACTGGGCCGGCATCATCGCTTCGTGCCTGGTCATCTACGGCGGCGAGCATTCCTTCTACGCGCTGCTGACCTGCTACGTCTGTTACCTGTCCCTGGATATGGCCATCGGCCTGATCTTTCCCTGGGACTGCATGCTCTTCGAGTGCATGATCCTGTCGCTCTTTTTGCCCGCCACGCTGCCACTGCCCGAGCTGGCCGCCGTGGCTGCGCCCGCCCCCGCCATCACCTGGGCATTTCGCATCGCCATCTTCCGGCTGATGATGGGCTTCGGCAAACAGAAGTTCATGGGCAGCACGGGCAAGGACCTGGCCTACCTGCGCGGCTTCTTGATCGCCCAACCCCTGCCCTCGCCCCTGGGTTGGTACTGCCAGAAGCTGCCGCTGTGGATGCTGCAGTCGCTGGTGATCTTCATGTTCATCGCCGAGATCCCGGTGCCGTTTTTCCCGTTTTTCCCGGGCGATCTCAGCATCATCTGCGCCTTCGTGACGGCTTTTCTGATGGTGGGCATCGTCTCGATGGGCAGCTTCGGCTACTTCAGCTTTTTGACGATCGTCGCCTGCATCACGCTGCTGGACAACAAGACGCCCCTTCAGCTGGATCTCCAGCTCTTCGGCGCCGGCCAGCCCAACTTCACCAACGCGGTGGTGCTGGCCCACACCCTGGGCGCCTGCGTGGCCTTCATCTTCAACAGCTGGGTGGGGCAGAGCTGGCATCTGTGGTCGACCTGGTACCGGCTGCCGCGGCTTCTGCAGCTGCCCTTTGATTTCTTCCGCCTGCTGCATCCCTTTCGCTGGCTGCACCCCTTTGGCGTCTTCCCGCCCAACACCTATCCCGGGGTGAAGATCTCCCTGCTGGTGGAGGTCACCTGGGACCGCGAGAGCTGGCATGAGGTGGAGTTCAATTTCTCGCCCTCGAGCTCCAAAAGCCCGCCCAAGTGGGTGGCCCCCTACCATCCCCGGGGCGACCAGGCGGTGATCTACGAGACCTTCGGCCTCAATCCGACCAGTCTCATCAGCAGCATGGTCGGCCCCTGGGACCCGTACAGCTACGGCACCCAGCCGGCGGCCAACGTGCTGGCCCAGCGCATCGCCGAGGGCAGCGGCACCGACTTCATGAAGGGCACGGTGCTGCGCGAGCACAAGCAGCCGCCTGTTGCGGTGCGCATTTCGACCATCATGCTCGAGCCCACGAGCCTGAAGGAACATCGCGAGACCGGCGACTACTGGAAGCGCAGCTACATCGGTCCCCACCTGCCGCCGCGCGAGGTCGACCCCTACTTCTGGCAGGAGTTTTTGCCGGAGCCGGAGATGTGGCACTTCGAGGCCATTTTCTGGCGCAAGCGCTCGCGCTTCGGGAAGGTCATGGAACGCGCCCGCCGCGGTGACGAAGACCCGCTGGCGCTGGCCGTAGCCAACGGCGGCGATCTGAGCGCAGCCGACGTGGAGCTGTTCTGGAATGAAGTGGTGCCCATGGTCGGGCTCGAGCAACGCGACGACTTCGACACCCTGCCGGACTTGGTCGCCGAGCTGCGACAGCGCTACGACCGGCCCACCCAGCGCAGGCTCTATCGCGTGCTGTGCCGACTGTCGATGGTGCTGACAGCCAAGCTCGAGCCGCTCTACCTGGGTCGTGGGCTCAAGCCCCTGATTCCCGCCAAGACCTATTTCCACCTGGTGATGCTGACCCACCACATCATCGGCAAGGGCCGCGACGCCTATCTCGCCGCCTGCGCCGACCCGCGCTCGGTGGCCGAGCAGCTACCGGAGCTGAGCACGCAAACCGGGCTCTACTACCTGGGCCTATTCCGCTTCGAGTCGCTGGTCTTCGAGGCCCAGAAGCTGCGCCTGATCACGGCCATCATGCCGCCCCACGACGCCGAGGAAAAACGCCGCATGGTCGAGGGCACCGCCGAATTGAACGACTTCGAGCAACTGGTGGCACGCCTGGCCGGGGCTTTTTCGGGCTTTTTCGACGTGATGCCCGTAATCCGCCAGAGCTTCAAGGGCCCGCGCTTCGACCAGGGCTACCCGGAGCTGTACCCCACCTTCGAACAGCTCGAGACCGGCGAAGTGATGTTGCAGAGCCTGGCCGAGCCTCCCCCCGGCCAGACGGTTCCCGGCGGCGCCCCCGCCGAGTGAGCGGGTCCAAAGGGCCCTCGAAAGGCGACTTCGACGCCGATCCGCGCTACTGATCGCGCTGCCGATGTCCGCCAGTCGCAACCGATCGAGCGCTGTCGCCCGCTATCTGCAAAGCGCCCAACTCTCGCGCGCCGCCGGCAGCGACGGGCCGGTGGAGCCGGTCTACGGCCTGCCGGCGTTGACCACGCTGAACGTGGTCGGTGAAGCCGATGCCGAGGCCGCCGCGCGCTGCCCCGATTTGCTCCATGCCGTGCGCTCCGCCAGCATCGACCACCGCGCCGCCCGCCGCGCCCTGGACTTCGCCTTCACCGCCGGCGACTCCGCCGGTATCGCCAGCCATGCGCTGGGCTCGGCAGCGCTGGCGGAAAGCTCCTGGCGCGCCGAGAGCTTCGAGCACGAGTTGTTCATCGGCGAGCTGATCGACGGCCCCCTGAGCTTTGGCCTGGGCGGACGGCCGGCGCCCCTGGACAAGAAGTTCCTGCGCAAGCTGCTGTGCAATCCCCCAGCTGCCGCTGATGACCGGGAGTTACGGCAAGGCGTGCTGCGCGAGCTCGACGCTTCGCCTGAGCTGCTCGAGGCCCTGCAGCGCGTCTACGGCGGCATCGTGCGGCTGCTCAGGCTCTACGACGAATCCGGCGGCCAGAGCCGCTATGACCAGCCGCGCTGGCGCCTGGATGTGCTTGCGTGCCTGCGCGAATGCTTCGATGCGCTGCAGGGGCCGTTTTCCGACTGCCGCTCGGCCCTGTCGCGGCTGCGGGACTTCGGCTGTGCCATCGGCGACAGCCAGGGCTACGCGGAGCTGGTCTCCCTGCTCGACTTCGAAGGTGAGATGGCACGCGTGGACCTGCACCTGTGCCTGGGCGTCGACGGCCGCGTGCGCCGCCTCGAGATCATCGAACTCGATGAAACCCGCCGCGAACCCTTCTACCGCGGCCCACTGCTGCGCCTGCTTTCGCGCATCGGCTTTTTCCTGCGCGGCTACCGGGTGGGCGATGTGGAGCTGGTGGAGCGCTACTTCGACCGTGTCTACGCCGGCGTGCTCGACTTCATTCCGGCGCTGCTGCAGCTGCGGGGGGACCTGGAGTTCTATCTCTCGGCCTGCCACTTCGCGAAAAAGGCCCGCGAGCTGGGACTGGCGGTGTGTCTGCCGGACTTCTTCGAGGGCGAGGCCGAGGCGCCCAAGCACATCGACGCTCTCTTCAACCCACTGTTATTACTTCAGTCCCACGCGCCGGTGCCGTGCACGCTCGAGGTCGACAGCTTTCGCCGCGCCTGCATCGTCACCGGGCCCAACTCGGGAGGCAAGACGCGGCTTCTGCAGGCGCTGGCCCTGGCCCAGATGATGGGTCAGGCGGGCTACTTCGTCGCGGCCCGAAGCGCCCGCCTGCGCACGGCGCCGGGCATCTTCGTGTCCCTCGGCCAGGACAGCAGCGCCGAACAGCAAGAGGGGCGCCTAGGCACCGAACTCTTGCGCATCCGCCGCCTCTTCGAATCGGCCCGCCCCGGCGCCCTGGTGATCCTCGACGAGCTGTGCTCGGGCACCAATCCCTCGGAAGGTGAAGAGATCTTTCACCTGGTTGTGGACCTGCTGCGGGAGCTGCGCCCCGAGGTCTACATCACCACCCACTTCCTGCAGTTCGCCGCCCAACTGGCAGCTGATGCCGAAACCCTGGCGCTATGCTTTCTGCAGGTTGAACTCGACGACGGCCGGCTGCCGACCTATCAGTTCATCCCGGGGGTCGCGACCACATCGCTGGCGCACCAGACGGCGGCGCGCCTGGGGGTCTCGCGCGAGGAGCTGCTGGCGCTGATCCGCCGGCACAATCAGCGCAATTGAGAAGCGGCGCCCTGCCTCGCGCTCGACCTACTCCGCCAGGATGCGCATCAACATTTCGCTGCGGTCGATCTTGCGCTTGAGCTGGTCGCGCGCCTGACGCTCAAAGCTGGGCAAGAGGTTCAGGCGCGACAGAAGTTCCTTCGGCAGGGGCGGCGCTTCACCGTCGGCACTGACGAAGCCCCAGCGGTGGCACAGGAGATCGGCCAGGCCCGTGATGTCGACCGTGGCGTGCAAATTTTTGGGCACGTTGCGGCGCTGGTCGACTGCGAGTTGATGGTGACTCCCAATGGCACTCTGAAGGCTCAGGGGAAAACGCCAGCGCTTGGCAAGACGCAGGCCCAGCGCATCATGACTGGGCAGGCCCAGCTCGAGTTCGGCCGCTCGCACGGTAATGGATTCAGCTTCGGCGACTTCGATAGCGCGCGTGAAGTGCTCGGGCGCCACCTGCAGCATCGCCAGCTTGCCGAGATCGTGAAGCAGGCCCGCAGTGAAGCACTCGGCGGTCTCGCCGTGGCCGATCAGCTCTGCGATGCCCTCCGCCACGCCGGCCGCGGCCAGCGAGTGGCGGAAGAAGCGCTCGGCGTAATGACCCGCACCCACCCCGAAGACCTGGAACACCGAAACCGTCAGCACCAGCTGATGGATGGCGTTGAAGCCCAGAAAGGAAATCGCCCGCGTGATGTCGGTCACGCCGCCTGGAATCGCGAAATAGGGTGAGTTGACCAGCTTCAGAACCTTGGCCGTCAGCGCCGGATCACCGCGCATCACCGCGGCGATCGCACGGGCGTCGGCACGCGGATCATGCACGAGCTCTCCGACGCGTTCGGCCACCAGTGGTACGCTGGGCAAGGCGTCGACCTCGTCCATCAACTTGGCCAGCTCTCGCGCTCCCAGCGCCTGCACCGGACGTGCTTGCTCTGCCATCGCCTACTCCGTCTCCGCGACTTCGATGTCGGCCGGGCCACCATCCTCGGTGGGCAAGGCGCCGTCCCACGGGCCTCCGTCACCTCGGCCCGCGAATTCGCATACTCCGCTCATGCACATTTCGCCGCCAGCACACTGACTGTGGCGCACGCATTGGGCGGAACCACAGCCCACGGTCGCGGCAACAAGCGCCGCCACCGCCAGCAGCATGCGTTCAGATCTGTAGCTCAACACCCAACCCTCCATGGAAGAAGACCACGGCCGAGTCGTCGGGCAGATCGCTCCCCAAGAAGAAGACTCCCAACCCCAACATGGCCAAGAGCCCAAAGCGCGAACGGGTAGGCCCGCGCAGGGAGATGCCGGTCTCTACGCCGAACAAACTAAAAGGTACAAAGTAGAGCGGCAGCGCGACTCCTGGGCGCAGCTCCAGGGGGCCCATGCGATGGCGCAACTCGGCGCGCGGCACAATGGCAGCGCTTGAGCCGTTTTCCAACTCGAGCCGCAGCGAACCGCCGAGCAACATGTCGGCCTGCTCATCAGACCAGGTGCGCAGACTGGTGTCGATGAAGAAGGGCGCCCTGAGGGTTTGGCTGCCGCCGGGACCGCCTCCCACGAGCAGACCGCTGCCGGGCATCACACCAACAGCATGCTGGGCGACTTGACCGTGAGCCACGGCCGTGAGCATCAGAGGCACAAGCAGACCCGCGCCGATCGCGACCAGAACCAGCAAGCCGTCTTCGACTCGGCGCTGGTACCGACCCGGACTCCCATTGACTCGACAATCGGCTCCGCTATCGACGATCGGGTTCACGACCGCAGAACAGAGCAAGAAGCATACCGGCGCTCAGGCGATGTGGCGCACGGGCGCCTGTCCACGTTGGGCGGGGCCGCTGCGGTAGCCGCGCAGGGCCCTGAGGCCACTTTGGGAACGAGTGCTTGCCTGCTGGATTTCGCGCCGTTTGGCGTTGATCCCGCCGACGGTAGCGGCGTCTGTGCTCAGTATGGCCTGTAGGGCGGCGGCGGCGGCCGCACGCGCTGGGGGCGCGAGTGTCGAAAGCTCCAGCTGAGCCAAGCGGTCGAGGATCTCTTGACGCTCCACGAGCGCGCGCGTCATTTCCTCGACGCTGTGGCTCGCTGGATCGAGCTTCACCGCAGCCAGCCGCGTCAGTAACTCGCAAAGCCCGTCGCTCACGCCTGCTTCTCCGCCAATTCGGCCCAGGCGCCGCGCAGCTGCTCGAAGATGCGCACAACCGGCGGCACCAAGCTCGGGTCGGGCTTGAAGACGGCTTGGCCCACGCGATGTAGGGCAAAGTCGTAGAGCCTGTCGAGTTCATCGCAGAGGTCGGGCGCGTGTGCGGCGTTCAGCGAAGCCTGTAACTCCGTGATGATGGCGTGGGCACGGCCCAGAGCCTTGCCCTTGGTAGCCACGTCGCCCGCCTGCTGTGCATCCATCGCCTGTCGCAGAAAGCGCAACACTCCCTCATGCAGCTGAAGCACGATCTTGGCCGGCGAGGCGGTGGTTACTCCTGCGTTTCGATACTGGGCTGCTGCGAAAGACACGTCCTACCTACTTTCGGGTCGCTGCGTTCTGATGATTCCGGTCGGGGTCGATAGAGCGCGCGAGGCGCTCGAGAGTTACTGCTGAAGCTGCCCGAGCAGGGCGACCATTTGGTTGTTTTGGCCCTGGAGCTGACTGACCAGCGTTTCGAGTGATGCGAACTGGGCACGCAGGCTCATCTCGTATTTGTCGACGCGCAGCTCCATCTGGTCGATCTGGTCATCGATGCGCCGTGAGCGGGTGTCGAAGCCCTCGATCTTTTCGCTGAGAAGGCCACTGCTGGAGTCGACGTAGCCGTCGATCATCGTGTCCAGCGAGGCGAGCACTCCCGTGATACCGGCGGCGGGGTCGTCGATCAGCAGCGAGGCCACAGCGCCGGAGTCCTCGGCCAGTGCTGCGGCGAGCTTGTCGCCGTCGAGTTCCAGGGTGCCGTCGATCTTGCTGCCGATGCCGATGCTATAGAGCGCGTTGTGAGGTTCGGCGAGACCAGCCACCACGCGGCCCACCTCGCGGCGCAAGCTGGTTTGAAGGCCACGTAGCGTGGCGTCACCGGAGAACGTGTTGCCGACCTTGCCCTCGCCGTTGAAGGCAAACTGCTCATTGAGCTTGGTCATCACCCCGTTGTAGGCATCGACGAAAGCCTGAACTTTCTCCTCGATCGCCTCCGGATCGCGCTCGATGGAAACGGTGGCATTTCCTGCCGTGGGGGCCAAAAGCTCCAGACGCACACCCGGAATCGCATCACTGACGGTGTTGGTGGAGCTGGTCATGGCGAAGCCGTCAACCTGAAAGACGGCGTCGGCGGCGCTCTTGATTTCGTTGACCGGGTCGATCAACCCGAGGCTGGTACCGCTTTCAGAGAAACTGATGGCGTTGGCAGCCCCGGTTTCATTGCCGCTGACCTGCAGGCGATGGTTGGTGCCATCGAAGAACAATCCGGCCGTGACGTTGGCGCCAGAAGCGTTGATCTTGGAGACCACGGTCTCGAGCGTGTCGGTGCCGGTTACGTCAATGTTGACCGCCGCCTCAGCGCCCACCTGAATCGTAAGCGTGCCGCTACCGAAGAGCCCCGCCACGTCCTTGTCGGAAAAGGCATTGCTGTAGGTTCGCTCCGCTTGCGCAAGGCTGGTGACCGAAACGTCGAAACTGCCGAGTGAGGCATCGCCCTCCGCGCTCGCACGGACCGCGCCTTCCTGGGAGGAGGTGGCGCGCGACAGCAGGGTCTCGGGGCGGCTGTCGAGGGCGCGCGCCGACTCCTGCAACGTCGTCAGCAGATCGCGCACATCGCGCAACAAGTCGCTCTTGAACCCGAGCACACTCTTTTGACCTTCGAGGCGCTGGATCGGGCGCCTCTCGGCCTTCACCAGTTCTTCGACGATGCGTGCGGTGTCGAGGCCCGTCGCCAGACCTGAAAATGTCAGTCCTGCAGTCACGTCAGCTCCAATTCAACTCGATGCGAACGTCTGGAAAGCGGAGCGAAACGGGGCCCGCTCTGCTTTCCGAACGGGTCCGATGGCGACCGCCGGGCCGAAGCCTGGGCGACGCCACCGGACCGTGCGAGTGTTAGCCGAGCAGCGAAAGCGCCAGCGACGGCGACTGATTGGCCTGGGCCAGAACCGAAACGCCCGCCTGCAGCAGGATCGAGTGCCGGGTCATGGCCGCCGTCTCCTCGGCCACGTCCACGTCGCGGATGCGCGAGTTGGCGGCCGAGAGGTTTTCGCGGGCGGTGGAGAGATTCGCCACCGTCACCTGCAGCCGGTTCTGCACCGTGCCGATGGCGGCACGGCCCGAGGAAACGTCGTCGATGGCGGTGTCCACGGCGCCCAGGGCGGCCTGGGCACCGGCCTTGGTGGAGATATCGAGAGCAGTGAGGTCACCTCCGAGCGTGGCGGCGCGCATGTCGGAAATCGTGACCGTCAACCGGTCGTTGGCGGTGTTGTTGATTCCGACCTGGAAGTCCAGGGGGCCGGCGCTGGCATCGAGCAAGTTGGTGCCGTTGAACTCGGTCACCGCGGCGATGCGGTCGATCTCCGCGACCTGGGCCGCGAACTCGGACTGCAGGAAGCCACGCTCGGTGGCACCGACGGTGTCGGAAGCGGACTGCACCGCCAGCTCGCGCAAACGGGTTGCGATGCCGCTGATCTCATTCATCGCGCCCTCGGCCGTCTGCAGCAAGCTGACGCCGTCAAAGGCGTTGCGCTCGGCCTGCGACAGGCTGCGAATCTGGGAGCGCAGGCGCTCGCTGATGGCCAGGCCGGCCGCGTCGTCGCCCGCCTCGTTGATGCGAAGACCGCTCGACAGTCGGCTCATGTTGCCCTGAAGGGCAGATTGGTTCTTGGCCAGGTTCCGCTGCGCATTGAGCGAAGCGACGTTGGTAACGATTGAGAACGCCATTGTTCTTGACTCCAGTTGGATTGGTTGAGGATTTGGGTCGTTGACCCGGGGCTTCGGTCGCTCCAGCCACGCGTCGTGGCCTCACCCCCACCGGTCGGACGACCCCTCCAAAAGTTGAGCCCGCACACGCCCTGTAGCGCCAAGGAAATGTCTTGGCCGACGGGTTGTCGACAGCCGCGGCGGTTGGCCAAGCCCTGTTTTGTCCGAAGTTTCGTGGCCAAGAGCCTGGCACGGCACTTGCGTCGAAAAAATCGTCACCAACGGTAACCGCCTGCGGCCGATTCAAGCCCCGTCTTTGATCGGTCGATGAAAAGGCCGGAACTCCCGATGCCCGAAATGCCGACCCAAGCCCCTTCCTTCCAAGCTTTCACCGATCGAGCCGCCCTTGGCGCGATGGCTGTGGTGGCTTGGCTCACCTGGCCCCTCGGGGCTGCCGCAGAGGCCGCTCTCGATACCTCCGTCAGCAGCCAGACTGAAACGCCGGCGCCGCCAACGGCAACGGCGACACCCTCGGGCGGGGCCGCGCCCCAGGACGACCCCATCGAGCACCACGCCCGATCGCTGTTCGCCGACGGCCGCGACGCCTTCGGAGCTGGCGAGTATCAAAAGGCGGTGGAGATTTTCGAAAAGGTCTTCGCGCTTTCCGGCAAGCCGCTGATGCTGGTCAACATCGCCAACGCCCGGGTGGAACTCGGGCAGCGCCGCCGGGCCGCGGTGGCCCTCCGCCAATACCTGAAGCTGGTTCCAGAAGCTCCCGACCGCGATGTGATCGAAGCGCGCATCGCCATGCTGCAGTCGGGCGACCCAGCCGCAGGCGCGGCCCAGCCGATCCGGCTCGACCCGCCCGAACCATCCCGTGGCTTGCTCGCCGGCCGGACCTGGACCTGGATCGCCCTGGGCGGCGCCCTGGTCTTCGGCGCCAGCAGCGCTGTCTTCGGACTGGACGCCCGGGCGCGCTACCAAACCCTCGAAGGAGGCTGCGGCACCCGCGGCGGCTGCTCCGACGCCGAGCTCAGCGCCGTGTCGAACTCGGCCGAGGCAGCCAACATCTCCCTGGGCCTGTCCCTGACGGCGCTGGCCGCCGCCATTTCCCTGTATTTCATCGAAGACAACGAAGAAGAACAGTCCGCACCACGCCCCGGATCCCCGGTGGTCAGCCATGCCACGGCCATTCGTTTCTAAAGCCGCTATCGGTTTGAACGTACCGCAACTTCGCGGGTTGGGTGGGCCCAGCGCACCACGACGGCGCCTCGAAGTGGCCGGGCTACGACTTCAGGACCGCATCGGCACACTGCCCCCGCCCTCCCGCTCGAATTTCCAGCACTTTCAACCCAGTCGGCGCTCTAGCAGCACCCTCGCTTTGATCGTTGCGCTCGCATGCATTGGCTGCAGCTTCGACCTCGAGCAGCTGCGCGAGGCCGGGGATGCGGCACCCGAGGCGCCAGAGGACGCCGGCTGGCCCCTCGAGCAGCTGGCGGTCGACGCCACCATGAACGCAAATGCAGCGCAGCCCGAAAGCACGGCGCTCGCCCTGCAGGCGCGCCCCCCGGATGCCGCGATCGAGCCGCTACCAAACGCGGATGTCGGTGACGCCACACCGATGTGCGGTGTGCCGGGCACGCCCTGCTGCGACAACGGCACATGCGACACCGGCACCTGCCTGCGCGGGCAATGCAGCGCCTTCGGCGGCCACTTTGCACGACACACCGACGCCGCTACCTGTGCCAGCGGCTGTGCCGTACGCAATCCCTACACCGCCGGTTGCAGCTGCCCGGCGGGCTTCGACGAGCTGCCGAGCGTGCCCACCGCCCACAGCTGTACCGACGGCCAGGACCCCGAGGCGGCCACACTGGTCTTCTGCAGCAGCCCCGCTGCCGCCGGGGGCGCGTGGCTCGGCGCCTACGTGCATACGATCGACCCGAGCGACTGCCAGCCCCGCTGCAGCGTCCAAAACCCCTACCTGGACGCCTGTGAGTGCCCAGCCGGCGCCGTCACGCTCACGCTCAGCCTCGGAGCCGATTCCGGCTGCGGCGAAACTTCTTCCAAGAGCCTGAACCTCTGCTTCGGTGCCAACGCCGATGCGACCTGGGCAGGTGTCTACCAGCGCAACCGCGTCGGCGACTGCGATCTCGAAAACCCGCTCACCGGCGCCTGCAGCTGTCCCGAAGGCGCCCAGACCCTGGAACTTCTGCAAGAACCTTCACCGGCCTACCTCTGCCTACTCTAGGGAGCGGGTTCAAGTTGAACCCGGCTTCGACCGTATCGATCAACGAGCAGCCGCCCCATGACAGCGTCAGCAAATACCGGTCCCCTGATAGTCGCCGTCGGTGGCGGCAAGGGCGGCGTGGGCAAATCCATGGTTGCGGCCAACCTGGCCTGCGCCATGTCCCAGCTCGGCTTTCGCGTGGTCGCGGTCGACGCCGACCTGGGCAGCGCCAACCTTCACACCATCCTGGGCGTCGATCACCCCGGGCCGGGTATCGCGGGCTTTCTGCAGAAGCAGGTCAGTACGCTGGAAGACGTGGTGATTCCGAGTCCACAGCGCCGGCTCTTCGTGGTCCCCGGCAGCACTGCGATCCCGGGTGCGGCCAACCTGATGCATGCCCGCAAGCTCAAGCTGATGCGGCATATCCGTAGGCTCGACGCCGAAGCCGTAGTCATCGATTGCGGCGCAGGCATCAACTATAACGTCATCGACTTCTTCAACCTGGCCGACCTTCGGCTCTTGGTGCTGACACCGCAGCTTGTCTCGCTACAAAACGCCTACGGCGCTCTCAAGGCTTCGCTCTACCGAACCGTGCGCCAGCACTGCAGCGCCCACGGCCAGGCCGCCCTATTCGACGAGCTGGCCGCCCCGAGCGAAACCGATCGCCTGCTGCAGCTGATCGAAGCGATCCGAACGCGCGACGCCGAGCTCGCGGCAGCCCTGACCTGGGTGCTCGACGGATACCGCGTTTCACTCATTGGAAATCAACTTCAAAGCAAGGCAGACCAAGGACCTCTGCGCGCCATGACGCGCATGATCGCCGACTTTCTGGCTGTGCGATCACCGTTGTCGACCGTGCTGCCGCGTAGCGATCGCATCCATACCAGCGTAAGCCGCCGCCGCCCCTTCGTCGCCGACAGCAGTGAAACGCCGGAAGCGCGCGCGTTGCTATCGCTGGCCGAAACGCTGCTCGAAACCGACATCACCAGCCTGCGCCGCCGCAGTGAGCCGGTTCGGGCGAGCGAGCGTTCCTCGGGGGTGCATCCACTGCCCCCACAGGAATTTCTCGAGGCCGAGCTACCCGAGCCGCTGGCCCACTATCGCCGTGCCCACGAGCGTCACAACGTCGACTGGCCGGTCGCGCTGGAGCATCATGGCCGCTGGCAGCGGGCGAAGCTTGCCGACGTGTCCATGGGCGGCATCGCAGTCGTCGGCGCCAGCGACCTGGGCGAGGGCGATACCGTCAACCTGGTCTTCCAGCTCAACGGTGAAGAACTGGCTCTCAGTACGAGGGTAGTCCATTGCAGCGATGATCGCTTTGGAGCCCAATTCGTGAAGCAGGCCGATCCCCAGGCCGTGCGCCGACTGGTGGAAGCGGCGCGCCAGGCCAATGCCGGCCGCGCCGCCTAAGGGCTCGCCGCAGAACGGAAGCGTTCAAAATGGAAGCGTTCAATGATTCCTACGGACGGAACGCTCGCGCCTTCGAAGCAGACCCCGAGTTGCATGATTGCCATTGTCAGGAGACCGGCTGCGATCCCGACGATCGTGCTCGTATCAACGTAACCAGCCACCGTCACTCGCCCTCCCGTGCTCCTGCAGGCCGACGCCTGTGGACGGATCTGTTCAACCGCTACCGCGCGACGGAGTCGCTTCGCTCCAAGAGTGGAGCTGCGACCGCTCAGCTTCGGAGTCAGCCTCGCTCTTCGCGGCGCCGTTTTTTACGAGCTTCACCAAGCGGCCTTCCCCCAGTGGAGGGTGCGAGCGACGTTGGTAGGGGGCGCAGCGAAGGCGCAACGATCGGACAGAATCTTCGGAGTTGCCAACGGCCTCGGGTGGTTGCAGGGGCTATTGACCAGCAGTGTCAGGCGTTGGGGCGATGCGAACAGGGGAAAGGCGAATATCGGCGAACGGCTCGACGCCGAGGACGAGATCCGGCAGTGGGTGGAGCGTTTTGGGGATGAGGGCCGAGCGCCCCCGTCCTGTGCGAGCGCTGACACCGCCGAGGCTCCAGGTCCCGCGATTCCGCCGCATTACAGCACGGCGGCTTCCGAGGCGCGGCGGTTCGCGACTTCCCGGCGTTTCACCGCAATGGAACCCAGCCAGCGGGTGCTTTAGACTCGAGTCATGCCGTGCTGCCAAGGCCAGGACTACGACCGGATGTTCGACCTCAAGACAGCGAAACGCGAGCTTCAGTCCTACGACAAGCGCGGGGCGCGAGGCGCCAGTCGTCGACTGCTCGAGGCCGTCGAGCGCGGCCTGCAGTCCGCCGGCCTCTCGGAGTTCAGCCACCTGGACATCGGCGGAGGCGTGGGCGTTCTGCAGCATGAGCTCGCCAGCGGCGGCGCCACACGGACGACCGCGGTCGACGCGTCGGCACCGTACCTGGAGTTGCTGCGCGAGGCGGCCGAGCAGCGTGGCTACGGTGATCGCCACGAGCGCATCGAGGGCGACTTCACCGACGTGGCCGATCGCGTAGAGCCCTCCACCGTCGTGACGCTCGACAAGGTGATCTGCTGCTACCCGGACATGCCCGCGTTGGTGCGGGCCTCGGCGCAGAAGGCGACGGCGCTCTACGCCATCGTCGTACCGCAGGACGCGGCCTGGATACGCAGGCTGGCACGCGTCGCCAATTGGTTCATGCGAGTGGTGCTGCGCTGGAGCTTCCAGGGCTTCGTTCATCCCCACGGCGCCATTGATGCGTGCTGCGAGGAGCAAGGCCTCAAACTCGCCACCGACGAGAGCTTCTTGCTCTGGAGCGTCCGCGTCTACGCGCGTAAGGCGGCCTGAGCACCCGCGGCTTGAGTTCCCTACGGCTTGTACACGAAGGCCTGCTTGGCATCCGGATCGAAGCCGATGCGTGTGTAGAAGGCATGGGCCGAGTCGCGACCGGTCGCCGACATCCACATGATCTTGTAGCAGCGGCGCGCCCGACAGCGCCCGATCAACGCCTCGAGCGTGGCGCTGCCGATGCCGCGTCGGCGATGCTGCGGATCGGTCACGACGTTTTGCACGACCGCGTAGGGGCGTGCGCCGCGAGTCAGATTGGGCACGATTGCGGCGTTGCAGGCCGAGACGAGCTGTTCGCCCACGAAGGCGCCGAGATAGAGCTGCTGCACATCGTCGACGAGACCGTTCCAGATGCGCTCGAGTTCGGCGCGGGGCGGAGGCGCTTCGTCGCGTTCGTGCAGGTGGCGGTACAGTCGCAGCAGCGCATCGAGGTTCGAGCGGCAGAATCCTCGGATGGTCGCCTTGGTGTCCATGGTGGCGCGCCAAGCAAGCCCAGCCCGCACAACGATGTCAAGTTGCCGCGCAGCGGCGCGCATGGGTGTGGCTGCACCCCGCATCCACCGTTACGCACATCGCGATGCGTCGGTCGATTGCGTACGATCTATCGATGAAGTGGCGATTCGTTGGGTCTGTCGTGGGGATCGGGTTTTGGGTGGCCGTGCTCGGATGTGAAGGCGGGGGAGAGCCAGCGCATTGCGAGCAAATTTGCTCGATCGCGCGCGGTGGCTGTGAACCGGATCCGGAGCGCGTGCCCAGTTGCGTGGACAGTTGCCTGGCACAGGCGCGGGTGGCGGAGCGGGCGGGATGCGGCGAGCTGCACCAGAACGTCTTGTCGTGCTGTTCCGACGGGGACAATCACCGCTCGCTGGTGGTTTGCCGCGACCCGGAGAACTGCCTCGACAACTGTGACTCCAAGCACGAAGTCCTGAGCTGCGTGGCCGAAGCGCCGGCTCCGGACGATCCCGTGTTGGACAAGGGGCCTGCCGGGGCTTGTGAGTTCCCGGTGGCGGATGGGACCGGCTTCGAGGTCTTGTGTATCGAGGGCGAGGGCGTCACGGAGGCGCGATGTGAATACGCCCGCAAGCTACGGGACATCAGCGACCCCTACAGCGCGGACCGCGGATTCAGCGAAGGGGGAAGTTGTGATGCAGACTGGGAAGCGTGCCCGGGAAGCTCGATCGTTGTGCGCCGGGCGAACGCCGACGAGCTCGACGATCTCTGCGTTCTGGGCGAGTTCTACCTCGGGTTCCGCGACGCCGACGACAGCTCGCCGCCGGGCGACTCCAGCGTCCCCGGCGGCAGCGGCGGCAGCGGCGGCGCCGTCGACCCCGGTGACGGCAGCGATGGGAGCGGCGGCACCAGCGGCTCCGGCGGTATGCCCCGCATCTGTGAGTGGGCGCTGCCGGTGGAGCAGGGCGCGGCCGCAAGGGCCGCGGCCGATTACCTTTGCGACGAACAGGGCGACAGCCTGCACGCCCAGGCGGCCCAGGATTCGTCCATCGATCTGGACATGATCGCCGATGGCCTGGGCGTCGGCATCGTCGCCCTGGCCGTCGACGCCGGCCCCGAGTTCAATTACGGATGGGTTGTAACCAGATCGTAGGCGGGCCCAGGACCGCCATCGCCCGAGTGCAGTAGCTTCGGCCGCGCCGCGCCAGCGCGCGGCGGCGGAGGCGAGAGCGATGAAGGCAAGCACAGGGCGTAGGGCTGGGGTGAAGCGGACCGGACCACAGACCAGGAGGCCACGGCCCCGGAGCGGGGGACGCGAGGTGCCCGAGGCGTTGCTGCGGCGCTTCCAGCACTTTCGCCAGCAGAGCACCACGGGAACCCAGGTTCCGCAGACGCTGCGGCGGGCGGTGCTGGATGCGGTGGACCGGGGCGTGTCGATGCAGGCGCTGCGACGGGAACTCGGCGTCACGAGCAAGCAAGTGCAGAGCTGGCGGCAACGTGATTCGGCGGCGGCGAAGGCGGTGGCGCCAGCGGCGGGGCGGCTGCCGAGCCCCCGAGTGTTCGAGGTCGCCGACCCACCTTTGAGTGCAGAGCCGGCAGTGGCTCACGAGGGCGGCAGCTCAGCGGCCGCAAGCGAGGCGCTGGAGCTTCGGCTGGGCGGCTGGTCGCTCGTCATTCGGCCCATCGGCCGCGGGTAGCCGAGTCATGCTGCCGGTCACCATCCGCCGAGTCTTGCTGGCGCAACACCGTGTCGATTTCCGCAAGCAGCACAATGGCCTGCTGGCCGAGTGCTACTGGCTGGGCGCCGACCCCTACGGCGGCGACTGCGTGGTCTTCGTCAAGAAGGGCCGCACGCAGCTGCGCGCGCTGGTTGGCGACCACGTGGGTCTGTACCTGGTGAGCCGACGTTTCGAGGGAGGCGGGCTGCAAGAGCTCTTGCGCTTCGCCGACGAGCCATCGGCCAACACGATCACAACGGCCGAGCTGTCGCTGCTGCTCGAGGGGGCGAGCTTCACGGTGCAGCGTCGTGCGGGTGCGTGCCGCGAGCTGTAGAAGCGCAGGGCCAAGAACGTCTTTTTCGTTTGCGTCTTGACAGACGGTCGCAAACGCGATCTTACGCTGCCTGTGATCGACAGCGCCCACCACACGAGCCGCGAAGACCAGGCACAGGTCGTGGCGTGGTTCGCGCGGCACGAGCACGAGCCTCCGGCATCGGTGCGCCTAAAGTTGGCAGAGCCTCTGTCGAAGCTGATGTCGTCAGAGGTGTCGCAAAGGACGTTCAACCAGCACAGACGGCAACTGGCGAAGGCGATGGGCCTGATCCCGTCGAGTGAACGGCGCCGTCCAAGCGGGCGGCCGCTGAGCGGAGTAAAAGCCAAGGGCGGCGGCAAAGGCTCACAGTCCAATGCGGCAGGTGATGCTCCTTGCGACGCTGAACAGGCCCAGCAGCGCATTGCGAAGAGTCGAGGTCAGCAGGGGCTCGAGCGTGTGGAGCAAAACCGCGAGGAGCCCCAGGGCATGAAGGATGACGAGCGCAGCGATGAGCCAAAGGCCGCAAGCGAAGCGCAGCCGCCGCCCAAGAAGCTGTCGGCAGAAAAGCTCGAGGCCATCAAGGCGCAGAACGAGGAGTTCATCGAACGCGCGAATCTCGGCGCAGGGGTCGACCCGGCGCTGCAGTCTTCGGACGAGGCGCTGATGAACGCCGACGTGGTGTGCGTGGATGAGGATTATGCGCTCGTCCCGGCGAAGCTGCCCGAGGGCGTGCAACAGAGCGACGTGGTCGACACGATCGTCGAGTCGCGGACTCGCTACGACTTCGCCATGACGGTGACGTGTCTGGAGCTGGACGTCGAGAAGAAGATCGTAGTGACCAAGGACGGCCAGCGACGCGTGGTGTCGGGCGACGTGCAGGAGTACGGCCCCAAAGGGTTCTCCGTCACCTGGCAGGCGCTGGCCACCTTGGCGGTGATGGTGGGTCAGTTTGCGATGCCGCTCAATCGCCTGGGTACGATGCTGTCGACGGCGACCAAGAAGTTCACCGCAACGAGCCTCGCTCGCATGGCCCGCTACGTCGCCGAGCGTCTCGCTCCCATCTATTTCGTCCTGATGGAGCAACTGGCCGACAGCGACATCCTGGCGGGCGATGACACCTCTTGCCGAGTGCTGGAGGTTTCGTCCTACCAGGCCAAGGCACGGCAGGCGCCGGCCGACGAACCGCAGCAGCCGGCGCCTTGGCGAAGTTACGCTACGACGGCCGAGGCCAACAAAAGCTTCGAGCAGTACGAACGGCAAAAATCGGAATTACTCGCGCGCCGTGCCGAGGGAGATCGAGACGCGAAGAAGGCCGCCATCGAGCCGGTCCCCTTGAAAGTGCTTGTCGGTCGCGAACTCGACTTCGAGTCTTCACGTAAAAATGGCGAAGGCCCCAAGCAATCGCTCAACACGACGGTGATCACCGGGCGTGCCGATCCCGACGACCCCTCAAGCATGGTGGTATTCTACCGCAGCCACTTGGGCTCGCTCGGCAACTTGCTCGAGATGCTGCTCACGCGGCGCAAACCGGACAAGCGCAAGCTGACCGTCCAGGCGGATCTGAGCACGACGAATCTTGTCACGAATCCGGAGCTCACATCGCGCTTCGACATCGAGCTGGCCGGATGCAGCGCACATGCACGGCGCCCCTTTGCGCAGTACGAAGACTACGACCCGAAGCCCGTCGGCTTCGTGCTCGCGTTATTCCAGATGCTGGCGATCCATGAAGATACCCTCGATCGCCTCGGCCGCA
>JAOUOP010000109.1 GCA_029880325.1 Myxococcales bacterium
CATCCGGACTGCCGCCAGCGCGCCCGCGTCTCCCGACAGGCAGCACTCGCTGTTCCTCCGCCCCGGCATTCCCCGCATCACAGCTTCAGGCTCAGCACAAGCCCGTCATTCGCCGAGGGCTTACATTTCATCGGTCAAGTAAAGTCTACGCACGACGGTGGTGGCACCGACGACGTCTTCGGTGCAGGCATCGGCTTGCGATGGCTCGCGCTGCTGAAGCAAGCGACGGGCTTCGAGCAGTAGGCTCGGTTGCGCGTCATTGAGGGCCAGCAGGTCGTGCAGGTCGTGCTCGACAATGAGCGTGGCATTGCGCAGCGAGCAAGCGCCCGCATCGTAGCTGATGAGCTCGAAGAGCCGACCACGACCGCTTCCGGGGTAGGCCTGGTGTAGCTGGCCAAGGGCTTGCTCGAAATGCCCCATCTCGTTGGTCGAGGCTGGCACGGGACTGATAGCGCTGCCACGACTCCCGATACTGCCGGCGGTACTCCCGCAGGTCGGCGACCGCCCGTTGCCCGACCTGGTGGAAGACTTCCGCCAGCAGCTCAACAGGCGCCAGCTCGAACTGGTAACCGAGGCACGCACCGCCGGGCAGGGCTATGTCGGCGTTAAGAAGATTCTCGCCACCGACAACCTCCACACCCTGGCCGCCGCCGGCGGCACCGAGCGCGCCCTGTTCGTCGACCCCAGCGCCGACGTCAGCGAGCAATTTCTACAAGCCCTCGGCGAAATCCGCAGCGGCAGCCTGGGCTGCGAATACCTGGTTCCCGACCCGCCCGACCGCATCGGTCTCGATTACCAGCGAGTCAACGTCAGCTTCACCGAGGGCGCGGCCACCACCAACCTTTTCTACGTGGAAAGCGCCGCCGGCTGCGACCGCGCCAAATTCGGCTGGTACTACGATGTCGCGCCCACCGGTGACACCACGCCCAATAAAATCCTCATCTGCGACAGCACCTGCAGTCGCTTCGAAAACGCGATGGACGCCCAAGTCGACATTCGCCTGGCTGCGAAACCTTGCGGCCGGACTGAGCTGGCAGACGCTTTCGATGAGCGTGGCTCGGCTACCAGCGAGTTCTTCCCCTCGAAAGGCTCCTGCACGCGCCCTGCGCACCGACACGCTGCACCGGCTTGCGGTTTTTCCCTACACCTCACTCGCAGGGTAGCCCCCGCGCGAGGGCTGGTGTTACGTTAGCCAGAGGCATTCACGCGGGGTGATAGAGGCCCCGCGGAGGTACGAGATGTATTCCCAACCGCAGCTCTTCTTTTTCTCAGTCCTGACGCTGAGCCTGGCCCTGGCCTGTGGCGACAGCAGCTCCGGGGCTCCCTCCGACGACAGCTCGAATGAGGACTCGGGGGTCTCGCGCGACTCCAATGCGGACCGCACAAGTAAGCTGAATACTCCCAGCGGGTCTGGGGACATGGACGCGGCGACCTCATCCTCCGGCGGCACCGACGGCGGCGGCGATGCCGCGAGCGATCAGACGACTACCTCCACAGACTCGGGCACAGACTCGGGCACAGACTCGGGCACGACGACCACGACCGTCGACCTCGGCGCCACCGGCTGTTCGGCCACAGGAGCCAGCTGCGGGGCCGGCGCCGGCGAGTGCGTCGTTGACCGCTGCCTCATCACCACCTGCGACGGCAAGGGCACCAGCTGCGACGGCCCCACCCAATGCTGCGATCTGGCGTGCAACGCCGGCTCCTGCGCCTGCGGTGGCCAGTCGGCCAGCTGCAACAAGACCACCCCCTGCTGCACGGGCCTCTACTGCGAGACCGGCGCGTGCAACGCCTGCAAGGCCGAAGGCACCGGCTGCACCGGCAGCTACCAGTGCTGCTCCGGCTCCGAGTGCGTCTCCGGCACCTGCGGCTGTCGTCCCGAAGGTACGACCTGCACGGCGGGCGAGTCCATCTGCTGCGCAGGAACCTCCTGCATCGACAGCAAGTGCACGGCCTGCAAGGCCTCCGGCTCGGATTGCGCTGCGGGATCCGAATGTTGCAGCGGTAGTTGCTCGACAGGATCGTGCGGCATGTCCATTTACAGGCCAATTTTCGTCAGCCTCTCTTGCACCCTCGGTGTGGTCAACGGTGCCTGCACCACCAGCGACGACTGCTGCAGCCAGAACTGCTTCGACGGGTCCTGCGTGGCTGCTTGTGCCCCCGTGGGTGCGGAGTGCGACGTGGATCCCCAGTGTTGCTCGCGCATCTGCGCCGAAGGCAAGTGCGCCTACGCCGGCTGCCTCGGCGTCGACGAGGCCTGCACGGCCAACCAAAACTGCTGCTCGGGAAGTTGCTCCGCGGGCAAGTGCACCGCGCCCTGAGGCGCTGAGGACCGAGGGCAGCGCCCGGGAGCATCGTTCCCGGGCGCTGTTCTGTTTAACACGACTGTGTCAGGGTAGCGGCAGTTGGCGGCTGCGACCGCGTCGTTCCAGGCCCGTTCAGCAGCCACACACGCCGTCGACGCAGGTTTCGGGATTGAACCCAATGAACCCGCAGCCCGCGGAGGCGCACGCCAGACCGCCGTGCTGTAGGGCGGAAATGCGCGCGGTGGGGCGGGGCGGCAAGTCCCTGCCGTGCGCGTGGATTCAGCCGTCTGCCGTTCGAGTGAGCCAGTTCTCGATCGCCGCGAAGCGCGTGGCGTCCAGGTCATGACCGCCAGCTGTGCGCAGGTGTTCGAGGTAGCTGCTTCGTTCCGCGGCTTCGTAGTGCGCCCGCGCGTCGTCGACGAGGACGCGGGCGTCGGCCGAGTAGGGGTCGTCCTCGGAGGAGACGACGAGCAGGCTGCGCGGGCAAATGCAGCGGAAAAGGTCGTCCAGGTCGAAGCGCTCGGCAATGGAGGGCACGACGAGGGCCATCTCGAGGCCGGTGCCGTGTTCGAGCTTGTGGCGGTAGCTGCAGGCGGCGCCGCTGGCGCAGGCGAACGCGACGCGGGTGTCGAGGGCTGCGTGAAAGAGCGTCGTATTGCCGCCGAAGGAGTGGCCAAAGACGCCGACCCTCGACGCGTCGACCTCGGGGAGGGAAAGCAGCAGGGAGATGGCAGCCGCGCAGTCCCCCAGGATCTCGGTCAGCAGGTAGTCACCGGACACGATGCGGTGCATGGCGAGGTTGTAGTACTGCAGCCAACCCTGCTTGGTGCTCCCGGGGCGCTCGAGCGTTGGGGCGAGCTCGGCGCCGGCGCCGGCGCCTACCATGCGTTCCTCGAAGCCGGGCATGTCGGGGGCCAGCACCGTGATTCCGGCTTTCGCCAATGCCGGCGCGAAGGCTTGCAGTGGATCGCCGACCAGGCCCGCGACTTCGCTCTTGCCGAACTGCCACTGGCTCGCGTGCTGGTGAACGGCCAGCACGGCGCCTCCACCGGGCTCGTGCGGCTCGAAGAGAAAGGCCGGCACCCGACCGCCGTCCGCCCCGCGGTAGACGATGAGCGTGCGTGCGAAGCCGTCGAGGTCGACGCGCTCGGTGCGTTGATGGTCCGGCGTCGCGGTTGGCAGCGTAAAGCGCAGGAGCTTCGCGAGTTGGTGGCGTGTGTCGGTCATCGGGGGGGGCCGGGGTCGCTCACGTATCGAAGCCTCACGGCGAGATCGACTTGACACGGGGTCGTGCTGCTCCCAACCTTGCAACTCCATGGACCACACGACCGTGACAAAGTTTTGCGTGCTGGGCAAGCAGCGAGGGCAGGACGGACGTTCGTTCGGCTGTTCCTGTTGCTGTCGTTGCGCCTGCGATCTTCGTCTGTCGGAAAGGGTCCACATCTAACCATCGGCTGAGCAACCGCGGTTCGAAAAGCCTCCTCCGGCATGGCCAGAGGGGGCTTTTTCGTGCCGTGGTGCCGAAGCCGCAAACTTTCAACACGCCAATCGGAGCGATTCATGCGTCTCTTCAATGCCGCCACGAAATCCCTGCAGACCCTGCCGCCTGCACCCGCGCACATCGGCATGTACTTTTGCGGCCCCACGGTCTACGCGCGCGCCCACGTGGGCAATGCGCGGCCCTTCGTGCTCGGCATGTGGCTGCGCGCGTGGCTGCGTTCACGCGGCTACGGGGTCACGCTGGTTCACAACATCACCGACATCAACGACAAGATCTACGCCGCGGCGCCGGGCGCGAGCGCAGCGCTGGCCGAGCGTGCGACAGACTGGTACCTGCAGGACGTGGCGGCGCTCGGCCTGGGGCTTCCCGACGAGCTGCCGAAGGCCAGTAACTACGTGCCTGCGATCGTCGACTTCATCCAGAAGTTGATCGATGCCGGTGCTGCCTACGCGGCCGAGGGCGACGTATACTTTCGCGTCGGGCGCGCCGCCGACTACGGTTGCCTGTCCGGGCGCACGCAGGCCGAGCCCGAGGAGGGGCCTGCCAATCCGGCGAAGGAAGATCCGCGCGACTTCGCCCTCTGGAAGGCGACCAAGCCCGGCGAGGATACCTTCTGGCAGGCGTCCTGGGGGCGGGGGCGTCCCGGCTGGCACATCGAGTGCTCGGTGATGGCCGAGCAGCTCCTGGGCCACAGCTTCGAAATCCACGGCGGTGGCGTGGACCTGCTCTTCCCCCACCATGAAAACGAGCTGGCGCAGTCGCGCGCGCTTGGCCGTGAGTTTGCCCGCATTTGGGTTCACAACGGCATGTTGCGTTCCACCGGCGCCAAGATGTCGAAGTCCGCAGGCGAGCTGGTCACCCTGCGCGAGGCCCTCGATCGCTGGGGCGCCGAGAGCCTCTTGCTCTTCTTGCTCGGCGGCCACTTTCGCAGGCCGATCGACTTCTCCGAGCAGAGCATGGAGCAGGCGGGTGCGCGCGCCGAGGGCCTGCGCGAGGCGTTCGCGCAGGAGCGTGCCCCCCGTGACGAGGCCCAGTGGCAAGCGCTGGTGGAGGTTCTCGACGACGACTTCAACACGCCCGAGGCGCTGGCGATCTTGCATCGTTGGGCGGATGGCGGGCAGTTGGATCTGCTGGAGCGGGCGCTGGGGATCTTCGGGCTTTCGTCGCTGGCCGAGCCCGTCCGCGCCCCGGGTCTGGTGGAGCAGCTGGCACGCGAGCGACAGCGGGCGCGTGAGCGGCAGGATTTCGACGCCGCCGATCGACTGCGGTCGGCGATCGAGGCAGCTGGCTGGCAGGTGCGGGACGAAGCGGGCGGCTTTCGGCTCACCCCCGTGCGGGTCGGCAAGGCGGGGGACCGTAGGTACCTGTCGTAGTCCCGAACGTTTTGCCGCAAATCAGCCCGGAAATTCCGCAAGTCACAGGCTCCTCTGAGGGGGTTGCTCGAGCGCCTTTTGGCGCCGGCCTCGCCGACATGAATGCTGCCAGGACGTTTTCGATGCCCGCCACGGCGCGCGTCGCAGCCGCGGCTATGGCAAAAGCCCCGCCTCCTTGGCCAGGCGTTTGAGTTCACCCTTGATGCGCTCGAATCGCTTGCGCAGGCGTGCCGCCTCGCGCTCGAGGGCCTCGTCGTCGATGGAGGCGACGGTGGGGTCGCCGCTGCTGCTCATCACCAGGGCCAGGTCGCGCCAGGCCATTTGGCGGTCGACGCGCAGGACCAGCAGCGTCTGGTCGTCCGCTGGTAGCTTTTCGCGCAGCGCCCGGACTTCGCTTTTGACGTCGGTGCGCCGATAGACTTCGGTGCGGGTGCGCAGCTGCTCGACGAGTTGCGACAGTGGGGCGTTCTTGCTCAGGGTGAGGTTCTTGTCTCGCTTGCGCGCGGGCGTGCGGGCGTAGCGGGCGGCTACGTGCCGCGCCACCGTGTAGGCCCAGGTCCGAACGCTGCTGCGGAACTGGAACTTCGGCAGGCTCACCCACAGGTCTTCGGCCAGCATCGAGAAAGCATCGTCGGCGTGGCTAGAGTCACCCAGGCGCACGGCCAGAAAGGACAGTAGCTCCTGCGCGTAGGTCTCGAGCAGTAACGTGACGCCCCGGGCGTGGTCGCCGTCGTCGCAGGCGGTCCTGATCTGGGCCTCCCTGGCCGCACGCCAGTCCTGTACCCCGGTCTCCTCACCCATCGCGGGCCTGTCTTGCCTTGGAGTCTCGGTTGGTATCATGCGCGGCCTCTCGGGGAAAACGGTCATTGTGCTGCGAGCTGGCACGGCTGTGCGCCCAGCCACGGTCGAGTGGTGGGGGCGGAGCGGCGGCCCTTGTGACAGGGAAAATGCGTTCGAGGTCGTTTTTCTCGTCACAGCACCGCTGCCGGCGCCCCAACCCCGCGGTGGTCGCGTCGATCACCGAGAACAGGGAGGCTTCAAAATGCCGAGAGATACGCGTCGAAACGAGAAATCCCAGCCACGAGTCGAGCCGAACGCGCGCAGCACGCGTCGCGATTTATTGAAAGCGGGCGGGCTGCTCGTGGCCGCCGGTGCCGGGGCTGGTATCGCACAGAGCGCCTTCGCGCAGTCGTCCCCAACATCACCCCCGCCGCTGGCGACCGAGGTTTCACCTCGCTACTTCCCCCGGGATTCCTTCGTGCCCGAAATCTCCCTGGGCGGCAAGGTCGCGGTGATCACAGGCGCCTCGCGAGGCATCGGGTTGGCCACGGGCCGCGCGTTGCAGGCCCAGGGTGTGACCGTGATCGGGACCTCGCGCTTGCCCGCGTACTACTCCGGCCACCCGTTTCCGCTGTTGACGCTCGATGTTGCGGATCCGGCCAGCGTCGACGCTTTCGCCAGCCAGCTTGTCGCGATGCTCGATGGCCGCTCCATCGACATCCTGATCAACAACGCGGGTCGGCTCGTGGTGGGTACGGCCATCCCCATCGCGCCCCAGCTGGCGCCGCTCTTCGAGTCTCAGGCGCAGCTGGCCATGGAGACGCTCCACGTCGGGCACGTGCGCGTGACCAACCGCTTGCTGCCCCTGATGTCGCAGTCGGATTATTCGCGCCTGCTGTTCACGGCTTCGGTGGCCGGGACGCTGACCGGGGGCTCGGACCTGAGCGAGGCCAACGGCATTAGCTTTCTGAGCACCTACAACTCCGGCAAGCGTGCCCTGCTCGCCTACGCCAACAGCCTGGGCATGTTCTTGAAGGTTTCCGGCAGTCCGATCCAGGTTTCCACTGTAAACCCCATGTTCATTCGCACCACGCTGGCCGACCGACTCAACCCGATTTTCCTCGAGCCCGTGGACACCGAAGGCAACTCGCAAAACCCCTACCTGCAGGCCTTCCTGGATGCCATGCGTGCCATCACGGCCGCGGCGCTGCCCGCGTCCTTCGTCGCAGAAACCTACGCCCAGCTGCTGCAGATGAACGCCCCCCTGCCCAACGTGGTCACCGGCTCGACCCTCGAGCCCTACGCCAGCCAATGCGGCAGCGCTCTGATCGAGTCTGTCTGGCTCGCGGAAAACGCGCAGGCGCCGGCCCCGCTGGGTCCTGCGGGCGCGGGTCCGCTCGAGTAAACTGAAGGTCAACTGTCAGCCCGTGGGGACGCGGAAGCCCACAACGGTATTCCAGGCCAGGGCGTCGACGTCCGGGACGCCGCTGCGGCTGAACTGGGCCTCCGCCTCTTCGCGCAGCGACTGCCCCTCGTCGCCCCCGAGCAGGCAGCCCAGCACGTAGCGCGCAGAGACCTCCACGAAGCGGATTGAGTGCAGGCTACCCGGTCGCCCGAGCCGCCGTAGACAGGCGACGGCCGTGTCGTTGTCGCCCCTGGCGAGCGCGACGGCGGTGGGTCCGACGTCCATCGCGTGGGCAGGATTCGCGGCGGGTTTGATGCGTGCCATGCGCTCGAGCAGCGTGTCGGCCTGTCGCAGCCACCGGGCGCGCTCGCTCGGGGAGCTGCTCCGATGGGCCAGGGCGGCGGTGGCCATCGCCATGCGGCGCAGCAGGTCGAGCGGGCGGTGCGGGATGCGGCGGCGCGAAGGGCCGTCAAGCAGACACAGCGCCCGTTCACCGACCTCGATGGCTTCCAGGTAGCGGCTCTGGGCGCAGCGTACGTCGATCTCTCCAGTGGCGAGGTAGTGCGCTTGCAGGTTGTAGATGCCGCCGGGCCACAGCCGCTTGACGCGCTCGAGGTCGGCCGCCATGCCCTCCACGTCACCCATCGCCTGCCGGACCCAGGTGAACCAGGCGCCCACCAGCATCGGCGCGGCCGAGAGATCGCTACGCGCCAGCGCCGCATCGACCAGGACGGGTACCTCCTCGGCGACGATGGCGACCTCCAAGAGGCCCAAGGCACGCACCGCGCACCGTAGGAGCTGGGTCCAAGCCTCGTAGTGGGAGACGTCCTGAACGGTCTGCTCCCGAAACAGCGCCAAGAGTTGGTCGTAGGTTGTAACCGCGGCGTCCGGCTCGCTCTGGGCAAGCCACTCGAAACCCCCGCGGGCGAGCAGTACGCCGCGCTGGGCGTCGGGGTCGCCCAGGGTGCTCGCCAAGTCTTCGGCCCGGTCGAGCATCTCCCGCAGCTGCTCCGCGTTCGCGCCCGCCATCGCGCCGCACCCCACGGACAAGCCCAGCGCGTGGACCACGTGGGTGGGGTCGCCGGAGGCCAGGGCCATGCGCAGGTAGCGTGCGGCGTAGCCCATGGCGGTCACGGTCTCGGTCAGCGAGAGTGTGTCTGCCAGCCTGCGCAGTAGCTCCAGGCGCGCGCCCGTGGTGCCGCTCGCCGGGCCGCGCTCGCGAAAGGACAGGCCGCGCAGCCGTAGGACTGCGCGATTGACGGCGATGGCCGCGACGGTGACGGCCTGCCCCCGTGGGGGTGGGATGTCGAGCGCCCGGGCGACTTCGCCGAAGAGGGCCTTGCCCCGTTCGACGTGACCGGAGAACACGAACTGCTCTGCGGCGCTCTGGGTCAACCGCCGCGCCTGCTCGGGGGTGGCGTGTTCGCGCGCGAGCAAAAACGCCCGAGCGGCGAGCACTCCGAGCCCCGCGCGGGCCAGGGCGGCGGCGCGCTTGGCGCGCAGCGCCTGCACCTCCGCATGGGTCAGCGTACCGTGCTCGAGCGCCAGCGCGTAGAGCTCGGCGGCGCGTTCGAAGGCGAGCGCGTCGGCGGCGCGATCGGCCGCCTCGACCGCGTAGGGTGTGGCGCGCTCGTATTGCTCGGCACCCAATAGATGCGTGGCCAGCCGCTCGGGGTCGGCCTCGCCCCGGGCGAGCAGGGCCTCGGCGAGCGCGAGGTGCAGCGCGCGTCGCTGCTGGCTGTCCAGGGAGGCGGCGACCGCTTCGCGAATGCGGTCGTGGTAGCACTCGGCCGCGCCCTGCCCGGCGCTGCTGCGCAACAGCCCCGCGCCACGCAGGGCATCGACGGCGGCGTGGGCCTGCTCGGTCACGCCTGCCGCCTGCGCGGCCACGGCGATGGGCGTGCGCTCTCCGCACAGGGCGAAGACTTCGAGCAGGCGCCGCTCCGCCTCCGGAAGCGCCGCCTGCCGCGCCCGAATGGCCTCCGCCAGCGACTTGACCGTCACCCCACTGCGGGCGAGGCGGGCGAGCTCGCCGAGCAGAAAGGGATTGCCGCCGGCGTCGCGCAGCAGCGCCTCGTCGTGGCAGGCGGCCAGTTGGGCTGCGGCCGCTTCGGACAGCGGCCCCAGGGCGAGCGTTCGGCAGTCGATGCGGTTGTCGTGGGGTAGCAGCTCGTAGAGCGGCACGAGCTGGGGGTTATCCTCCATGTTCTCGCTGCGATGGCCGAGAATGCACAGCATGTGCGGCGCATCGACCTGGCGCAAAAGGTGCATCAGCAGGGAGGTGGAGTCGGCGTCGCTCCACTGCAGGTCGTCGATGTGCACGATCAGCGGCACGCGATCGCGCATGCGGCCGAGCAGCTCGCCGAGAGCGGAAAAGGCGCGGCGACGCAGCTCGTGGGCGTCGTCGACGTGCCTTTCGGGTTGCGCCGCCAGCGCATCGAGCCGCGACAGTACCGGGAAGAGCCGGCGCAGCGCCCAGGCGTCGCGCGGCAACAGCCCCGCCGCGTCGGGTCCGAGCCGGCGCAGGTAGCGCGAGAGCGCATCGACCAGGGCGTCGAAGCCCTTGAAGGGGACCGACTCGCGTTCGTAGCAGCGCCCGGAGAGGATCACGGCCGGCTCGTTCTTTCCCACGGCCCGCAGGAAGTGCTCGCAGAGGGCGCTCTTGCCGATGCCGGACTCGCCCGCGAGCAAGACGACCACGGGCTTGCGACCGTCGCGCGCCGCTTCGTGGGCCGCGCGCAGCTCTTCGAGCTCGCCGTCGCGACCGAGCAGCTCGGTCGCCGGCTCTCGAGCCAGGCCTGCCTCTGGCGTCGGCCCGCCCGCCGGCTCGGCAGGCTGCCCCACCACGGCGCGCAGCGCCCGGCCGTCTGCGCGTTGGCTGGAATCGCGCGCCAGAAGCTTCACGCACAGCCGATCGAATGCAGCCGGAACGTCCGTGCGCAGGTTCGCCGGCGCCGGCGGCTCGCCCGTTTGCTTGGCCACCAAAAGCCCGGCCGTGCTCCCCTCGAAGGGCAAGCGTCCGGTCAGCGCCTCGAAGAGCATCACCCCGACTGCGTACCAGTCGGTGGCTTCGCTCAGGCGCTTGCCGGCTGCCTGTTCGGGCGCCATGTAGGCCGGCGTCCCGCTGATGCTCTCCTGGGTCACAGTCTGACCGACGCCACCAACCTCGGGATCGGCCGCGAGCCCGAAGTCCAGCACCACCACGCGCCCGCCAGCGTCGACCATGACGTTGCTGGGCTTGAGGTCGCGGTGCAGCTTGCGCGCGGCGTGGATCGCCTCCACCGCGGCGGTGAGCTGGGCGAGGCCGCTGCGCAGGCGGCCCTCGTCGAGCTCGCCCTCGGGGCGCAACCAGCGGTCCATCGGCTGGCGCTCGACGAGCTCCATGGTGAAAAACCACAGCTCGCCATCGGCGAAGAGTTCGTGCAGCTTGACCAGGTTTTCGTGCCTCACATCGGCCAGCGAGCGAAATTCCTGTTTGAGCCGATACACCCCCGCTGGACTCACCTTGGTTAGGGTCTTGAGCGCCACCCGCTCGCGCCGCTCTTCGTCGAAGGCCTCGTAGACCGCTCCCATGCCGCCTTCGCCGATTCGCCCCAGCACGGTGAAGCGCCCCGAAACCAACTTCTGCCCCGCCGCCAGCGAGGCCGACAGCCCTGGGCCCACGGAAACCTTCGCGACCTGCTGTAGCAGCGCATCCAGTGCGGCCGACGAGTCGCCGCTGCTCTCCCCCTCGCGCTCCACATCGTTCCCCATGCTGGCCCTCGCATCCAACCTTGTAGCCGATGGGCGATGCACGGGGCAACCGACGCTTGCCTTCGTCCCGTGTGGGTGACGGTGCTGCGACGCCCGGCGTAGACGGCAGGCGACGGCAGGTGAGCGCGGCGCGCGGCTGCGGGCGAGCGCCGAGGCTCCGATGCGCGATCGCGGACACGGATCGCCCGCTTGGCGCGAGGTCGAGGCCGTCCACACTTCTGGGTCACAACCGGGCCGGAGCGGCCCCTACCGATCAACGAAAGGCAGCGCAGCGGCGCTGCCCCGGGGGAGGTCACGAGCCATGAACAAGACGGTCATCATCCTGTGTGCACTCTTCGCCGTCGCGAGCGCTTGCGTGCTCGTGCGGACCGCCCGGGCTCTCGCCGGCAGCGCCGCGGAGCTGAGCGCCCAGCCCGGGGTGAAGGTGGCCTCCGAGTCCCCCGCTGAGCTGCCGGCCGAGTGGCGCTGGACGCGCAAGCCGGTGCGCTTCGACCACATGTATATGGGTCGCGACCGGGGCGCTCACCGGCCGGACCTGGGCCGCCGCTGAGGACTGGTGAAAGCCGCCAGGGACGTTTGCGAAAGGGGTGCGGAAGTGGCGGGACGACGGGGAAAAAACCGTGGCGTGCGGTTTTTCTCGTCACACGTCCATTGCCGTTGCCCCCATCTCGCAGCGAGGGGCGTTCGCTCCCCGTGATACGGTGCGGACCCAGCAGGCCAGGGGAGCAGCGGATGGCGATCTCAGAGAGCGATGGCTCGGGCGAGGACTCGGCCTTCGAGCGGTTGCTGCAGGAGGCGGCCGCCAGCTTCGAGGCGTCACTCGCCGCTGCGCGGCTTGGTCCGGAGGTCGTCACGGAGCCGTGCGCTACGGCCCGGCTGGGCGATCTGGTCGGCGGCGAGCGCGGCGGGCAGATGCGCAAAGAAGCCGAAGCCTCCCTGCGCGCACTCGGCTGCCGCTCGCCGGGCTGGACCGAGCTGTACTTCGCGCGCGCGGAAAATGCGTAGCCCGCGCACTTTTCCCGTCACACCGCCCCGGCGCGCGCCCCCACCTCGTAACCCCGGAGGGAACGAGATGGAACTGTCAACCGCCACCCACGTGCATCCGAGCGAGCCGAAGGTCTCCGAAGACGAAGAGCTCCGAGCCGCCCGACGCCGCCTGCTCAACCCGACGTCTGCGGAGTTCCTGCAGGACCCCTATGCCACCTACGCGCTGCTGCGGGAGCGGCAGCCGCTGTGCTATCGCCCGCGCAGCAACGCCTGGGTGGCGACGCGCTACGAAGACGCGCAAGCGGTGCTGCGCGATCCGTGCTTCGGCCGTGACCCCGAGCCCACCTTCGAGGCCATCCACGGTCCGGGCATCAACGACGAGCCGGTCGTTCGCAACTTCAACCGCATGATGATCGTGCGCAACGATCCCGATCATAGTCGGCTGCGCAAGTTGGTGAATGCTTCGTTCAACGCCCGCCGCGTCCTGTCGCTGAAGGCCGCCATCGCCCGCATCGCCAACGAGCTAGTCGATCGCCTGCCGGCTTCCGGCGAGGTCGACCTGATGGTGGACTTCGCGCGCCCGCTGCCAGTGACCGTAATCTGCGAGCTTTTGGGCATCCCCGAAGCCGACCGCCAGCGCTTCATTGACCGTCGCGTGGTCTCCGAGCGCATCTTCGTGCCGGTGCCGCTGACGCCCGAGGAGCTGGCGGAGGAGAATCGCCGATTCTTGGAGCTGCGCGACTACTTCCTGTCGCTGTGCGCCGAGCGGCGCCGGGCGCCCCGCGAGGATCTGATCAGCGACCTGGTCGCCGCCAAGGAGCGCGGCGAGCTCGACGAAGAGGAGCTGATCGCCATGATCGCGGTGATCTTCAACGCGGGCCACGACACCACGGTCAACCTGATCGGCAACGGCCTACTCGCGCTGCATCGCCACCCCGAGCAACTCGCGCTACTGCGGGCCCGGCCCGACTTGATGCCCTCGGCGGTGGACGAGCTCTTGCGCTACGACTCGTCGGTGCAGACCAGCGACCGACGCGCGCTCGAGAGCGTCGAACTCGGCGGCCAGCGCATCGAAAAGGGGCAGCTGGTGGTGTGCGTGCTGGGCGCGGCCAACCGCGACCCGGAGGTGTATCCGGACCCCGACCGCCTCGACATCACTCGCAGTGGAACCAAGCCGGTGGCCTTCGGCGGCGGCATCCACTTCTGCCTGGGCGCGCAGCTCGCGCGCATCGAGGGGCAGATCGCCCTGGGTGCGCTGCTGTCGCGGTTGCCTGATATCAGCCTTCCCGAACTCGAGCGTCCCGAATGGAGCCCGAGCGTCTTCCTGCGCGGCCTTGAAACCCTGCCGGCCCGCTATCAGCGCCGCCTCGACTCGGGCTTCGACGTCGCCGCCACGGCGCGGCCCACCGGTGCGGCAACGAAGGCTACCGCGCGGTGTCCCTTTCATTGAGTGCGCCTGGACGCCGGTGCTGACGTGGGCGCTGAAGCCGCTACTGACTTCGCTCTATGCATCTGCTTTGACCGCTCAGGGCGAGGCGAAGACGCCAGTGGCTGTCTCATGCTGCCAGAGCAGCTCTCCGGAGCTGCTCAATGCGATGACCGAGCCCTGCTTTTCAGGGGCCGCGGTGCCGACGTAGATTCGGCCGAGGTTGTCGATGGCCGCGGAGCTCATCACCGAGCGGACGTCCGCTGACCACGCTTGCTGGCCCGTAGGCGTGATCGCGTAGAACTTTGCGCCCTGTTGTTGATCCGTGTAGCAGCCGACGTAAGGGGTCCCATCGATGCCCGTCGCCACCGAGCTTCGGATCCTGCCCACGGTCTGGAACGTCCACTGCGGCTGTCCGAACGGACCGAGTGCGTACTCCTTGCCATCGTCAGATCCAGCGTATACCTGGCCCTGGGGCGTCACGGTTGGTGAGCCAATCGACTCGTCGCCGAGTTGCCTCTTCCACTTCGGGGTGCCCGTCGCTGAGACGGCATGGAGCCAGCCCTTGCCGGTGGTGACGTATACGGTCCCGTTTTCATGCACCGCTGGCGCATGCCATGTGCCATAGGTCGCGCCGGAATAGCGCCGCTTCTCGCTGCCATCGGTTGAGAAGGAATCTCGAAGCGCACGCCTTCGACCGTGCAGGTGCCGTCGCTGCGGCGCTGCTTGCGCCGGCGCTCGATGCGGAAGGCATCGCGCAGTGCGTCCATGCCCGGCGAGGGGCGACCGACG
>JAOUOP010000110.1 GCA_029880325.1 Myxococcales bacterium
AAAGGTCCGTGGCATGGTCGAATCCGGACGCCTGCAGGATGACGGGAAAATCGGCGTGAGAGTCGGTCGCGTGGTCAACAAGCACAAGGTCGCCAAGCATTTCACCCTCGATATCGGCGACGGGCACTTCGCTTTCGAGACCAACGAGCAAAGCATCGCCGATGCGGCTGCCCTCGACGGGTTGTACGTCGTGCGCACCAGCCTGCCAGCCGACCGCATGCAGCGAGACGACGTCGTGCGCAGCTACAAGCAGCTGACCCAAGTCGAACGCTGCTTCCGTTCCATGAAGACGATGGACCTGCACGTACGGCCGATCTATCACCGCACCGAGGACCGGGTACGCGCCCACATCCTGCTATGCACGCTCGCTTACTACGTGCGCTGGCACATGCTCGAAGCTTGGCGTCCTTTGCTGTTGTGCGACGAGCAACTCGATGCCAAAGCCCAGCGCGACCCCGTGGCTCCAGCAAAGCGATCTGCGGCGGCTGACGACAAGGCCGCTACCAAGCGCACCGACGACGGCGAACGGGCTCACAGCTTCCAGACGCTGCTCCAAAGCCTCGCGACCATCGTTCGAGACACCTGTCGACGACCTGCGGCCGAAGGTGCAGAAGCAACCATTGATGTGGACACCAGGCCCACCGAATTCCAGCAGAAGGCCCTCGACCTCGTCGCATCCATCCAACTGTAGACAGGAGCAGGCCCCATGATTTCAATCCAACGGATTGAAATCATGGGGCTTTTTGTCTGCACGCCGCTGGAACTTCAGATTAGGCACCCCCAGTTTCAGCCATATCGGCACCGCATGCCACGCTGCCTACACCGCTGAGGCCCCAAACCCCCACTATTCCGCCGCCCTACAGCACGGCGGTGGCTCCGAGACATCCTGACCGGAAGCTGTTGAGGCTGCAGCTCCTCGACTACCGAGACGGTTGACGCCGGGATGCCTTGGTGGCGCCTGCGGGGGCGTTGTGGGTTTGCGATCTTCCGGGGTTGGATCCTGGACGTTTGCACGCGGGTCGAGTCGGAGGCTCAGCGCACGATGCGCAGCGAGCAGACGTCGCCGGGGCCGTCGAGCGATGTCGAGCAGGCGCTGAGGTCGACCCTCCCGAGCGTTGCCGAGACGCGATATCCGTTGACGTCGAGATCCTCGCCCGGTTCGACCAGGGCTTCGAGATCATCGGCCGTGAGCCTCACCGCGTAGAGCTCGGTGAAAATACACGGATCGAGTTCGTCATTGGCGGCAGGGGAGCAGAGCGGTTCGCCATCGCGCTGTGCTGTGATGCCCGGCGGTGCGCAACCGACTGCCAGCAGCAGGCCCTCGGCGTCGTCGATGCGCAAAGATTCCCGTTGCCAGAATTCGCCCGTCTCGAGGGCGAAGCTGAGTTCGAGGGCATGACCGGGAGTTGAGGTGGCTGCTGGAAGGTCACGGCTTGGCAGTTCGAGAAACCAGTCGTCTCCGGCGGCGTCGAGGAGCGTGAGGCGGCTGATGCGCGTCGGCTGTGATCCCAATCGTCGGGCGCGTAGGTCGGCCCAGCATGTGCTTTCGTCGCCAGTCAGTGTTTCGACCGCCATGACCGTCGCTTCGATTTCTTCGCCAGGTGGGTCGGTTTCTTCGCCCGGCAGGAGGCAGAATGCGACCTCGGGTGGCGGGTCGCAGGCGAGATCGCCTATCGGGCTCCGGGCCCGCGGGCTGGGGCCGCCGCTGCTGGAGGGAGTCCCCTTGGATGGGGTGCAGGCGAGCACAGCGCAGAGGAAGGCGATTGCGGCTGTGCCAGAGTGTGTCGGGGCGGGCATGGCCGTGGGGAACGGAGCAAGATGCGTGCCGAGGGCGTTCTTCGGGGCTGTGCTGGAAGGCGGTGCCCTCAGGTGCCGTAGGTGGCCGGGTCGAGTGCGAAGGCCAGGCCGCGCATGGGTTCGCCGGCGGCGCGGGCGGGGGCGTTGTCGCGGGCGAGCTGCCGGAAGAGCGCGAGGGCGGCGCGATCGCCGAGGTGTGCGGTGTCCTCGCCGGTGTGCTCGTGCACGAGGGCGCAGCGCAGGGTCCGCACGGTGTCGGCATGCCAGATCGATGCGTTGAGCTCGGTGTCGCCGTAGAAGGAGCGGTTGAGGACGTTGGCGGAGCCGATGGTGCACCACTGGTCGTCGATCAGGGTTAGCTTGGAGTGGACGTAGATGTCCTGGTACTGGCCGGTTGCGCGTCGCGTCGAGATGCCGACCAGGGCGAAGCCGTCGTGTCGTCCGAGCGCGGCGAGCGACTCGAAGAAGGGCTTGCTCTTGGCGTTGTCCCGCGCGCGGCCCATGCCCTCGTTGGGGGTTGCCGGGACGACGAAGACGACGTCGACGCCGCGGACGAGGGCGGCGTCGAGGGCGTCGACGATTTGCGGGCTGCCGATGGCCTGGCACTCCAGGTAGATGGTGCTGCGCGCTGCGGCCAGCGCGTGGAGGTATTGGTCGACAACCGAGTGTTCGCCGGCCTCGATGGCGAAGGGTTCGCCGCCGGGTGTGGGGTGACCGTTGCGATAGCGGCCGCGTCGTACTGTGCGCTGGACCTGAACGACTGCGTCGCCGCTGTCGGCGCTGGCGGCGGTCGGGAAGGGGAGGGCGTTGTGCTGGGCCGGCGTGTCGACCATCGGCCACGCCCCATCGGGCTCGTCGCGATCGCTGGCCTCGTTCCAGCGTTGGACGAAGTTGTGGTGAACGTCGGTAGCGGCGGGGCCGCGCAGTTGGACGTAGACGTCGTGGGTGTTGCCGGCGTCCGTGGGCGGATGACCGGGGGGCACGACGGAGGAGGCGTTGAGATTGATGCCGCCGACGAAGACGACCTCGTTCGGCGTGCCGGCGTCGATGAGCCAGCTCTTCTGGTGCTGGCAGTAGGCGCCCTCGGCCTGGTCCCAGCGCGCGTGCCAGTGGCTGCCGCGCGCGCGCAGGGCGTCGAGCTCGGCTTTGGTGCCCGAGAAGTGTACACCGGGCTCCATTTGCTCGTAGATGCGGTGGCGCCAGAAGATGACGCGCACGTCCACGCCGCGGCCGCGCGCTGCGTCGAGCACGTCGAATAGGCTTCCGCGGCCGTCTGGCATCTCGAAGGCCTGTTCGTAGAACGCCACCGTCAGCCATACGCTGTGGCGTGCGTTTTCTACCGCTTGGCAGATGCGTCGGAAGGCGGGTTCTCCGTCGACCAGGGGTTCGACCGCGTTGCCGCTTCGAATTGGATATGAACCTGAACTTACGAAGGGGACATGCGCGCCGTCGCGTTCCATGGCCGTCTGATAGCAGAGGGGTTCGAGGGCGCAAGGCCGGATGGGGGGCTTGGGGGGGCTGCTGGCGGGCGTCTGCGGGGGGCCGGTTCGGGGCGGCTTCGGGCGTGCCCGGGGCTTTTGCCGGGGCTTTGTCCGGTGTCCGAAGATTGGGTGTGAGCGACGTCACTTTGCGTGACCGCGGGAGGCTCTCCGGGTGGCGGACTTTCGGAGGGCTCCGCCGATCCGACACCTGGTGGGCTGTAAGTGCTTGAAATTGCGCGAGTGCGAACCCGGCATGGGGCTTGCTCTTTGCGTCGGGCCTGACCCTCGCCCGTCAAGTGCTCCCCGGCAAGACGTACATGCTGACCCGGCGCGTCACGCGCCCGACCTGGTTGCTCAGGCCCGATGCGGACGGGATATCGCAGCAGGTCTACCTCTACGCGCTCGGCTACAACGCCAACGAGCACGGCATCCTCCTGCACAACCTCAGCCAGATGTCCTCTAATTTCCGACCCACCTTGAGCCTACTGCTGAGGCGCATTGGTGCGTCTGCAGCACGGCGAAAGTCGCGAAATTGGGCGTTGGGGGGCGCTTGGGGGCCGCGGTACGAAATTTAGGCATGTTGGAGGCGCGGCGCAGGCGACGGCTCAAGATCGCAAACTGAGAGTTGTCCGAAATACGGGTTTTTTTAGGGCGGGTCGGAGGGGTCGCTCGCCCGCATCTGCTCGGAGGCGATGGTCTCGTGGTCAGGCCCTGGAAGAATCGCACACTCATGGCCAATTCATCGAGGCACTGTGTTCCATTTATCGCTGGTCCGGGTTCGGGCCGCATGCTTGACTGCAGGCTATGACGAGTGCGCGAACAACCCTCGGTGCAGTGCTGCTGTGGATCCTGCTGGGCACTGTCGGCTGCGACTCCGCGGGCACGAAAAAGAGCGAGCAGCCCGAAGTCGGTCAGGACAAGACGCTGGCGTCGGCCGGGCAGACCGGCGACGAAGGGCAGAAGCCATGGAGTCCAGGAGGCGCCGTGACCGATCGCTCCTGCGTTCCGTCGGGCCAGACGCAGGCGCTCGACTCGCTCGAAGACGACACCGATCTGGGCTTCTCGGCGGCCGACATTCTCGATCTGGTCGGTGGCACTCAAGAGGCGCAAGTGCACTGGAATGCGGAGCCTTTTACCGAATTCTACGCCGTGCAGGTGACGCCGAGCGATCTCGACGAGACGCTCGAGTTGACTTTAAGTCATGACAGCGCGCCCCCGCGCTATCGCTCGACGCTCTGGCCGGACTCCGACGCAGGCTTGCCACTCCATTGCCCCAAGGGGCAACTCGAGCTGGGCGTGAACGTGAAGTTGCGCAGCGCCAGTGGGACGCTCGACGAGCAGTGGTGGGGCGCGCTGGTCTCGGCCGACGTGGACGAAGCGATCGTGGTGCTGCAGGCGCCGACCTGGCGTGGGCGCCTTCCGAATCAACCCGATCGCGACGAGGCGTTTTTTCCCAACGCGCTGGCCGGCAAGCTGGAGGTGGTCGACGGCGACGACCCGGGCTCGGCGCTGGCGTGGATCGACCTCTCGTTGCGCATGACGAGCAATGCGATCGACGGAAGCGTCAACGGCTGGGTGCAGGACAGCAGCGGCGGAGCGTTTCTCTTGCCGCAGGGCGACACGCATGAGGGGCGGCCCGAGTCGGACGGCTACATCGGCGTGATCGGCGACGGCTTCTACGGCGCACCTTGGGTGGTGTACTGACAAGAAGGGGGCCGTGCTGTGACTAGCGCGCGCGGGCATGGCCGAAATGGTCAAGGCACGAAGGCCTTCGCAGCGAGCATGTTCCCGGACGTTTTCGCCACCGGCCCGGCCAGCTTCTTGCCGCCTGCGGTCTGGCGTCGTATGTTGTAATACATGGCTGATTCAGAACGCCGTCGCGGGCGTCGTGGGCCGCGCAAGGAGCCCGAGGAGCGCAAGGACTTTCTGATCCAGGCGCGTGTGCCTCGCGATCTCCAGCAAACCCTACGGCGCGAGGCGGCGCGGCGCCGCTTGTCCGTTTCCCACCTGATCCGCAATGTGCTCGAGGATACCTTCGACCTGGTGGAGAATGTGGTCGACCAGGTCGACACCCTCGTTCAGGACTCGGTCGACCTCGCCGACCAGGTGCGCCGCGATGCGACCAAGATCGCCCGCAGCGCAACGGGGCTGCGAGACCGCAGCGCAGCGCGCGAGGGCCGGCGCGAGACGCCCGAGTCAGGCGCTGGGGCTGCAGAGACGCGAGCCGAAAGCGCCGCAGCCGATACCGCAGCCACGGAGAGTCCCGCAGCCGACAATGCACCCGCACCCGCACCCGCACCCGCACCCGGCCCCCTGGCCCATGTGCTGGCCTGGAATCGGGTCGTGCTCAATCGCGACGCCGAATGCGCGCGCTGTGGGGCCCAGCTCGCCCGCGGTAGCCAGGCCCACCTGGGCCTGAGCCAGCAGCCCGCTGCGCCACCGGCATGGCTGTGCGACCCCTGCCTCGGCGAACTCTGAGCGGCGTCACGCCCCGGACACACGAAAAATAGCGCATTCGCTCTTGCAACGCGCTGTCATGTTTTGTAATACAATTAAACGTATTACAAAACATGACGATGTATGAAGGATCCCAGATGGAACACACCGCCCAGGCCTTTTCCCACGAGCTGCGCAGCTGGCTGCGGCTTGCCGACCGCGTGCTCACCGGCGTCGAGAAAGTGGCCTGGCAGCTGCGCGAGCTGGCCGAGAGCAGCACCCAGGCGGCCACCGAGGGCCTGCGCCGCGGGCGCGACGGCAGCGACCGCTTGCAGACCCAGGGTAGGGCGTTTGGCACACGCCTCACCCGCCTGCGCCGCACCACCACCAGCCTCTCGCGCATCGCCCTCGACTATCGCCTTCACAGCTTCAGCGCGGCCTTCACCTCGCGCCGCCACGCCGCCCGCCGCCTGCGGCGCCTGCACCGCCGCTCGGCCCGCCGCTTCACCCGCCTGAGCGGCGAGCAGGGCGGGGCCTTCCTCAAGGTCGGTCAGCTGCTGTCGGCGCGCGCTGACATCCTGCCGGCGGCTTGGATTGCCGAGCTGTCGACCCTGCAGGATGCCGCCCCGGCGCTGGCCTTCGAGCGCCTGCGCCCGCTCGTCGAAGACAGCCTCGGCGCCCCCCTCGAACGCCTCTTCCACCACGTCGATCCCACTCCCGTGGCCGCGGCCAGCATCGGCCAGGTGCATCGCGCGGTGACCCATGGGGGGCATGAAGTGGCGGTCAAGATCCAACGCCCCGGCGTCGTCGCGGTGGTCGAAGATGACTTGGAGTTGCTTGCCCTATTCGTTGATGCACTGCGCGACGGGCTGCCCCCGGCCGATTACGGGACCATCGTCACCGAGGTGCGCTCGGCCGTGCGCGCCGAGCTCGACTACGCCGAGGAGCGCTTCGTCACCGCGCGCATGGCCGAGGCCTTCGAGGGCGTGGCAGGCATTGTCGTGCCGCGCCCGCTCGATGCGCTGTCGGGTTCTGCGGTGCTCACCACCGAATTCATCGAAGGCCAAAAGCTCAGCGTCGCCCTCGACGGGCTGTCGGCCAAGCGCGCTGCGGGCGACGTCGCCGCGGCCGCCGAACTCGACCGGCTACTGGGACGGCTGCTCGAAGCCTACCTGCGCCAGGTGCTGCATATCGGCCTCTTCCAGGCCGACCCCCACCCGGGCAATTTTCTGGTCACCGATGACGGTGATCTCTGCCTGCTGGATTTCGGCTGCCACAAGACCATCGACCGCGAGCGCCGCCGAAGCTACGTGCAGCTGTTGACCGCGATCCTCGGTCGCGATCGCGATGCGGCCGAAGCGCTCTACGAACGCCTGGGTTTCCGCACCGAAAGCGGCGCGCCCGACACCCTGCACGCCTTCGCCGATGCCCTGCTTTCCGAGCTGGCCGACGCGGCGAAGGGGCAGCTGCGCTGGCCCGATCGCGACGCCCTGCTCGCACGTATGCGCGCCCTGGGCGCCGCCCTCGAGCGCGACCCGGTGCGCAAGCTACCGCCGGAGTTCGTCATGATCGGTCGCGTCTTCGCCACCCTGGGCGGGCTCTTTGCACACTACCGACCCGACATCGACATGGTGCGCCACGTGTTTCCGGTGCTGAGCCTGGCGCTCGCCGATAGCCGCGCCGCATGCGCCGCCGCTGGGCCGGCGACCTCCGCCTGAAGCTCGCGCCTTCAGAACGCGAGGTAGAGCATGGTGGCCGTGATCGCGAGCAAGCCGGCGATCATCACGGCCCATAGCACCGGATCGACCCGCGGCTCGGCGGGGGGGCTCGAGGTCGGCGGTCTGCCTTCGACGGCACCACCCTCGCCGCTCGGAAGAGGATTTTGCCGCGCCGTACCGGTCTCCCAGCTGCGATCGATCACACGCGTCTCGTCGCCGCGCGTGATGGAGACCTCGGCGGATTGAAACAGTCGGTTCATGGCGTCGGCCACGAAGACGCCGCTGTGGGTGCGAGCTTCCCGGCGGGCCTCCTGCTCCCCCGCGGCGTTGGCGTCCTCCTCCGCTCCTGCCCCCGCTGCCGCCCCTGCATCGACCTTTACACGCACCGATTCGTCCATGACCAAACCCCGCCGAGTCCAAGACGCATAGCAGCGGGTCCGGGGCTCCGCAATGCGATCGCCGGTACCCACTTTCCCGAAGCGTTTGGGGTAACCGACGCGTCGGCCGTCGGCGAGCGCGGGCCCTAAGGTGAGTCATCGCTTGCGCAAATGGCAGCATCGGTCCCCTTTGGCGGCCTGTTGCCCCCTTTACTCCCGGCCCCGACTTGGGGCATCCCTGACGGTAGTGCCGCGTGCGGGGCCCACTTCGCGTGCGTCTGCTGCCGACTGGGATTGTTTTATGTCCGGGATCTACGTCGTACACACCCCATCGCAGATCGAGCAGGCCAGTACGCTCGTCGATCTGCTCGAGGCCTCCCTCTCCCTCGATGAGCACGCGATTCGCTGCAGCTCCTTGCCCGGCTACGCCGACGGGCCGCTGGATGCCGAGGGCCTGCGCGCTGCCATCGGCGACAGCGCCGCGGCCATTGCGCTGCTCGACCCCAGCTCGCTCATCGACCCGCAGCTGATGCTCGAGCTGGGCGTAGCTTTCAGTTATGGACGTCCGCTGAAGCTCTTGGCCGAGGATGGTGCCGAGCAGCGCCTGCCCAGTGCCCTGCGCAATAACCCCGTGGTCGTCCGCCGCGACCGCGGTGCGCTGTCCGCGATGGTCGAGGACTTGGCTTTCGAGCTGGGGCTGAGCCCCCGTCTCGGCCCGGCTGCCCGCGACGCCATCATTCAGCTCAGCTCCTACCCTCCGCCGCCCTTCGCAGAGGCTGCCGCGTCGCCCGAAGCCCCGCCGCCGATGTCGACCGAGCGCCCGGCGCCGCCGCGGGCGGAAGAGCCTGTGGCCGAACCGGTGCTCGCCGAGGCTCCGGAGCCGCTCAGGGCGCCGACCGACGCGGACGACCCCGAGCCGCTGTGGCCGCTGCCCGACGCCGTGGAGCCCGAGCCCCAGTGGCCGCTCACGGACGTGGATGAATCCGAGCTACTGCGTCCTCTCGAGGCCGTCGACGACTACGAAGCGCTGGAGTCGGAGCCGCCGCCGCCACCACCGGCGCCGCGGATGCCGTCCATGCAGACCCCCCAGCAGCTGGCCGCGCCGCTTTTGTCGGAGGACGACGCCGAGTTGCTCGGCTCCGACATCCTGCGCGAGGCCAACCCCCCGCTGGCCTTCGAGGCCGGCCGCGCCATGGGGGAGTGCGCCTTCCATCGCGAGGAAGACGGCGATCCTGCGCGCGAGCTGGACATGAGCTTCGGGCGCATGGTCGACGCCCTGGGTGGCAGCTGGTCGCGGATGCGTGGCCTGCGCGACATCGACGTTTGGCTCGGCGCCGTCGACAACCTACTCGAGGGGTTGCGGGGACAGCAGCGCGCCCTGGCCGACTGGTACGAACTCGGTTTCCAGCTGGCCACCCTCTTGGGCATCGCCGAAGAGGGTTTGCCCGAGTCGCCCGAGGAGTACGCCGCCTACATCGAGCTGTGGAATCAGGCCATGGCCCAGCTCTACCGCTCCGCCTCGGAGCTTTCGTTGAGCCCAGCTTCGGTGGCGCGCCTGCAGGGCCAGCTACAGAACCTCATCGGCCCCGCTCCCCAGCGCGACTACAGCAACTTCGGTCGCGCGGTCGAACTTCTGCGCGACCAGGCCGTGCGCGCGGCCTGAGGCCGAAGCGCACCGATCACGACGCCTGCGGTTTCGGTTTTGGCGCGCAGCGGGCCGGGAAGAGCTGCCCTTCGCGGGTCTCGACCAGCTTGACGCGACGGGCGGCGGCGGTGTTGACCAGCAGTTCGTCGCTGATACGGCGGGCATCGGTGGCGCAGCCGAATTGAATCAGCTCGTCACGGGCCTGGTCGGCGTCGGCTTCGCGACCCAGCTGTTCGTAGCATTCGGCCGTGCGGTAGAGGGCCAGCGCGTACAGCGGTGTCTCCATCATCGAGATCACGTAGCGGTAGGAACGCTCGGCCTCGCGAAAACGCTTGCGGGTAAATGACGCCTCCCCTTGCAGCAGCCAGGCGAGGGTATTGAGTTCCCGGGCCGTGCGGTGCTGCTTGGCGAAGCGCTCGGCGATGCGCGCCGCCTGCGCCAGCTCCTGCCGCCAGGCCACCCAGACGGAGATGAAGGCCATCTCGTCGACCTCGTAGGGATCGCTCAGGCGCTGGGCCGCCGAGGACGCGCGCCTGCTGGCCTGCCGATAGTGCTTGCGGGCCTGACGCGCGTCGGCCTCGCCCTCGGCCTCGTAGAGGTGAGCCACCGCCAGCTGCCGCAGAAGCTGGGTGCGCTCATCGCCCTGACGGCCACGCAGCTGTTGCTCGAGGGACTCGGAACCCTGCTCGGGCCGCCGGAGATTGCGCGAGTTGGCCGCCGCGTGTTCCAGCAGCGTGTGCACCACCTGCAGCGAACGCTCGTGGGTGGCCACTACCGTCGGCTGCTGCTGCGTGCTCGAGCCACAGCCCAGTGGCAGCAGGGTGGCGACAACGGGCAGCCAGGCGCCGACCGAGCGGGCCCGTGCCGGCTGGGTCTGTCCAGGAAATTTCGGCGTCTTCATCCCTAAATGGTGACATTGGAAGCCGAGGCTCTCCACACCGCAACGATGCGGGGCTGCCGGCGAAAAAAGCTGCCAGGACACTTTCGCGGGGGCGTTTCCCGCGGAAAATTGGGGGTCGAAAAAGCTGCCAGGACGTTTTCGCGGGACGTTTTCGCGGGGTAGCGCGGGCGCACGGAGCGCCGCCGCTGGGGCATCTGGGATGCAGGGCCGGGGGCGGTTCTCGCGCCGCGCGCGGTCGTGTACAGTGAAGGCCGGGACTGCCGGCCACCGGCCGTGGCTGACGCCGCGGGGTGGATCCGGGGGGTTGATGCTTCGCCACTCGATCGGTTTCGCGCTTGCACTCTCGCTTTGGCTCCCCGCCGTGGGCGTCGCGGCGCGGCCTGCCACGCTGGAGCGCACCAGTGGCGAGGTCGCGCGGGTGGAGGTGATCGCCGTGAAGCTGGGTGAGAGCCTGACGCTTCAGCGGCCCGACGGCAGCCAGGAGCTGCTGCCGTGGGCGTCGATCGCCAGCGTGGCGCTGGATGCGGAGCCGCCTCGGGCGGGCGCGGCCGCCGCCGAGCCCCCCCGCCGCGCCCATGGCAAAGGGGTTGAGACCGGAATGTCGGCTCCCAATGGGGAAGCCAGGGCGGCGCGCATCGCCGAGCTGGAGCGGCAGCTCGCGGATTTGATCGCCAGCCGGCCGAAGCCAGGCGGGCCCATCGCCGTCATGTCGCTCGGTTTCGCCATGGGCGGGTCGGCGTTTCTCGTGTCCGCCACGCACACGGGCGTCAGCGAGGGTTCCGCCAGGGGATGCGTCGAGGGGTGCTCGGACCGCGACGGTTCGAGGGCTGCCGCTGTGGTTAGCGTCCTCGGCATGGGCATCGGCCTGGTGGGCTTGAACCTGCTGGTCATCACCCAACGGCGGCGCCGTCCCATCTCGGTCCAGATCCGCAGCCTCAAGCACGAGATCAATTCCCTGCGCTTCAGGCTCGATGCCCGCCCCGAGGGGGCGTCGTTGGGCATGAGCTGGAGCTTCTAAGGGATGCCGCATGCGGTGTCCGCCGTGTCCGCCGTGTCCGCCTCGTCGAGCCGCTCTCACGGGGCGTCGGCGCGCCGTCCTGCTGCCGTGGGGAGCTCGGCCCGGTTTCGGAACCTGCTGCGCTCGCTGGCCACGGTCGCCCTGGTGGGCGCGGCACCGGCGCGGGCCCAAACCCCCGAGCAGGTGCCTGTGGACTCTTCGATCGAGCTGGGCGGGGGCGACCCCGATGCCCCGCGACCCTGGCGCGCTCGCGTGGCCCTGAAGGACGGCCGGCGTCTGGAGGGCGTGGTGGTGGTACACGTGCCCGGAAGCCATGCTGTGATGCGGCTCGACGACGGGCGCGATGTGATTCTGTCGGCCGCGGTCATCGAAGCGATTGTGCCCCCCGTGGCTCCCGAGCCCGCGTCGAAACAGGGTTCTGCGCCCACGCCCGCTCCGGAGCCGGCGGTCCCCAAGCCCGAGCCCAGGCCCCACGGCTACTTCGTGCTCAACACCGGCCTGGGCGGCCTGCGTATGCTGCGTGATGTGGACGCCTACGGAGGTTTTCTTTCCGGCGGCGTGCGCGGCGCGTTGGGTTCGAGGCTGCCCGACGCTTCCGGCGGCTTCTGGAGCGGCATCGGCTACGACCTCAGCGCCCAGGCGACCTATACGGTCTCGTACGCAAGGGTGTTCACCGGCATCAACCTGGGCGTGAGTCTCGGGTGGTCGGCGCTTTGGCTCGGCGCCCTCGACGGTCGCACCCACACCCAGCGCGGTTTCGGCTGGATGCTGGGCGCGCGCTTCGGCGGTCATGTCCCGATCTCCGGCCGTGACTCCTCGGCGAGCTACGGTCCCATGATCGCGCTGTCGCTCGCGCAATACGATGCCACGAGCGCGCGCCTGTCGGAGCTGAACCTGAGTTGCTTCGTGCTCGAGACCGGCGGCATGACGCTGGTGATGGTTCAATTGGGAGTGGGAATTTGAAGTCCGCAGATGCAGGGCGCATCCACGCCGCGCTCGACGACCCGCGGGCCCTTAGCACTACTGTGTCAGGGTCGCGGCGGCCCTCGCTTGTTCAGGGGATTTGTAGGCTTCGTCGGCCGTCTCGAAAGGGGCCCACCCTGCCGTCGACGTCCGCCAAACCCTACAAATTCCCTGCCCGGCGCGATCTTCCTCCGCGACCCTGACACAGTAGTGTTAGGGAGGCTCGGATGCGCTCACGGATGGCGGTTTGGATTGGCTTTGCGGTGGTGATCGGGGTGCTCGCGTCGTTGTCGGCCTGCAGGCAGCCGGCCCGGTCATCCAGGGCCTTGCTCGCCAATCGCAGCTCGAAGACGCTTCGTGTGGTGGTTGTTGCGGTCTCGGGTGAGTGCGAGCCGATGTGGGAGTTCGGCGAGGCGATGCTGCGCGAGGACGACTTCGTGCGGCGTTCCGTCGCGACGGCGGAGCCGGGGCAGGCGGAGCAGCGCGGCACCGAAGTGCCGCCGGGAACCCTCGTGGCCCTGACCGGTTGTGCGGCGCGCCTGAGCTTCGACGAGCAGGTGCACACGCTGATCTGGGACCCCGGGCTCAAACCGATCACGCGCGCGGTGCGACCGCTGGGAGGGCTCGAGCACCGGCAGATCGTGTCAGTGGTGGACGCTCGCGGAGGCCGCGAGCTGCGCTTTAGCGATGCCTTTCGCGCGCTCGCGCCGATCGCGGCGCACGAGCCCCTCGACCCCGGCCCCTGCGCCGAGGAGCTGGGGCCTCCGCTCGAAGCCTCCCGTTCGGGCACCGGACTCGGTGGCATTTTGACGGCGGTGACCGAACATGGCGACGGCTGCATGACCTTGGATTTTTCGGCTGCCGAGGGCGGCGACGGTGGCGCCAACACGGCATCGAACATCCCACCGGAGGACGCCGATGGGGGTATGGTCGACATCGATGCGGCCGTCGCTCTTGCCGCGGACGCCAATCACTCGCAGCTGCACCTCTGCATCGAGCGCAAGCTGCTGCCGGTGGCGCCGGGCATGGCGGTGGACGTGCAGTGGGAGCAGACCGATCATCCGGGTCTGTACGAAGGCTTGGTGATCCGACCCGCCGGCGAGCTTGTGCCGCGGCTGACGATCGTCGCCACCGAGGTCAACTGGAGGGGGGTGACGCTGCCACGGTTTTTTCGGCCGGCCCAGCAGGTCGGCTCGGCGCTCCCGTCGGAGCCGGTGGAGGTCTCGCCCGCCGACTGCGGATGGTTGCGCACCGATGTGGGGGAGATCTGGCGCGCGATGGAGGTTTCGCTGGATGGAACGCCGTTGCCCGCGGGTCAGCCGGTGAGAGTCGGCGACGTGACCTTTATCACCCGTCGGGCGCTGCGACCCATTCTCAGCCCGGCGCAGCACCCGCCCGACTCGGGACGCATCGAGTGGATCGAGGTGCACCATGCGGACTGACCCCGAAGTCGACTGCGTGCATCGGACAATGACTGAGAGTCAATGCGTTTGCGCGCTGCTGCTGGCGCTGGACCTGCTCGTCCGCGGCTGCAGATCCAACGCGGCCCCGGGCGGCGCCGTGGAAGCCTCGGTCGGCGTGACCCAGGGCGGCCCCCAGGATGTCGGCGGGTTTCGCCAGGTCGCGGAGCGTGGCCAGGTGCCAAAGCGGATTCGCGGCTTGGCTTGAAAACTGCCAGGGACGCTTCCAAGGGTGCCTGGGGCTGCGGTCGACATCCCCTGGGCCGCATTGGACTCCGAGATCGCCACCTATAAGCTAGTCACCTGTGTCGGTAGTCTTGGGCAAAACTCGCCGGCCCTCGCCGGCCCTCGCCGCGTCGACCGCCCTTCGGGCTATCTCCTCGAATATACTCTGTATGTCCTTCGTCGAT
>JAOUOP010000062.1 GCA_029880325.1 Myxococcales bacterium
GCGTTGGACTCCCTGCGCAGGGGCCGTGCGCGCTTGGGGGGCTTGGTCGCGGCGTTCATGCAGGATGTATCGGCCAGTGGCCCCCGCCGGTTGCGTCGAACGGCGAGAAAAAACGTCCTGGCAGCTTCCAGGCGGCCTTCAGGCGGCGGGGCCCGGCGGCGCGGGGCGATTGCTGCACCCGGCGGCGGCGCCTGCGTGCTAGAATGCGCGGCCTTTTATGGAAGACCTGCTCGAGGCGATTCGCGAGCAATGCTCGCCAGCGGTTTGGCGCCGCGCTCAGGCGCTGGCGCGCTCGGCCCAGGTCAATGGCAAGCGCACTCACAATGACGAGCTCGAGCTGCGCGTGCGCACCCGCAGCGGCATGGTTTCCCCCCTGGTGGTGCTGTCCCCACGCCATACCGATTGGAGCTGCGATTGCGATAGCAACGAGGACGCCTGCATCCACGTGGCAGCCGGCGCCCTGTGGCTGCAGGCGGCCCACGCCCGCGGCGAGGACCTGCACGAGTTGTCCGCCCCGGTTGCCAAGCTGGCCTACCGGCTGCGCCGCAGCGACGGCGCCCTGGCCCTAGAACGCCACTGGCGCCGTGCGGGCGGTGAACTCGAGCCCCTGGAGCGCCGGCTGTGCCAGCTCAAGAGCCAGGACGGGGAGCTGTCGCTGGCCCAGGCCGACCTGGAGGTCGATGTGGCGCTCGGCTCGCTCTTGTCCGGCAAGCTTCCGCGCCCCCTGGTGCCACGTGTGCTCAGCGCCCTGGCCGAATGCGACGACGTGCAGCTGGACGGCCGGCCGGTCCAGATCGGTCCACCGGTCCCGCTGATCCAAATCCTCGTCAGCGACCGCAACGACGGCTTCCATGTCGTCGCGCGACAGGATCCGGCCGTAAAGGAGATCTTCGACAACGGCGCCGTGCTGCACGGCCGCGTGCTGCGCCCGGTGGGCGAGCTCGATCTCAGCGGACGCGATGTGGAGGAGCTGCGTAAGGGCAAGGTCTATGGCTTCGGCGAGGTAGCCGACCTGGTCGGTCGCGTGCTGCCGGCCCTGCAGGCCCGCGTGCCCGTGGACAATCAAAGCCGCGTGCTGCCCCAGGCCACCCCCATGAAGCCACGCCTCCTGGTTCAAACCGAGTACGATGGCCTGGCCCTGCAGGTGCTGCCCGTGCTGGTCTACGGCGATCCCCCCTCGGCCCGCCTCGACGGCGCCAAGCTGCACTACCTGGGCGGCAAGCTGCCCATGCGCGACGAGCGCCGCGAAAAACGCCTGATCGCCGAGCTTGAGCACCGCGCCGGGATGCGCCTGGGCCGCACCGAGCAATTCGTCGGCCTGCAGGCCGTCAGCGCCGCCGAGCGGCTGCGGCGTATGGATTTCGTGGAGCTTACCGGCAACGGCCTGGACGCTTGCTTTGTGGCCCCGGAGCTACAAGCCGAACTGGACTTCAGCAGCGCCTCGGGCCTGCGCTTTTTCTCGATGGACGGCCCCGGCGGCGGCAAGGCCCGCAGCGCCCGTCCCGAAGCCGTCGTGGCGGCCTTTCAACGCGGCGAGTCCCTGGTGCCCCTGGTCGAGGGCGGCTGGGCCGCGCTCCCGGCCGACTTCCTGCAACAGCACGGGCACTTGGTGGCCGATCTCGTTGCCGCCGCCGCCGAGCGCGAGGCGCTTCCCGACAGCTCCCTGCCCGACCTGGCCCGCCTCTGCGAGGCCCTCGAGCACCCCCCTCCCCCCCGCTTCGGCAAGCTGCGCGCACTGGTGGACGACTTCGAGGCCCTGCCACCACCGCAGCTCCCCACCGACCTGCGCGCCGAGCTGCGCAGCTATCAGCAGCACGGCGTCCGCTGGCTCTCCTTCCTCTCCGAGGCCGGCCTCGGCGCCATGCTCGCCGACGACATGGGCCTGGGCAAAACGCTGCAGGCCCTGTGCGCCATCACCACACCGACCCTCGTCGTCTGCCCCGCCAGCGTTATGTACAACTGGGAGCGCGAGATCGAGCGTTTTCGCCCTTCCCTGCGCGTCAACCGCTACCACGGCCCCGGCCGCACGCTGGACATGAAGGCCGACGTCACCCTGACCACCTACGCCGTGCTGCGCATCGACAGCGACAAGCTCGCCGCCGAACACTGGGACACTGTGGTGATCGACGAGGCCCAGTACATCAAGAACGCCGACAGCCAGGTCGCCCGCGCAGCCTTCGAGCTCGACGCCCGCTTCCGGATGACCCTCACCGGCACACCCGTGGAAAACCGCCTCGACGAGCTCTGGAGCCAGTTTCACTTCCTGAATCCGGGCCTGCTGGGCGGCCGCCGCGACTTCGACCGGCGCTATGGCCAACCCATCGCCGCTGGCGACGCCCAGGCAACCGCCCACCTACGCTCCCGCCTCAAGCCCTTCCTGCTACGACGCATGAAGCGCGAGGTGGAAGCCGAGCTGCCGCCCCGCACCGACGTGGTGCTGCGCTGCAGCCTGGGCGACCACGAGCGCGCGCTCTACGACGCCGTCAAGGCCGCAACCCAGAAGGAAGTGCTGCAGCAGCTTTCCACCGGCGGCAGTGTGCTGGCCGCCCTCGAGGCCCTGCTGCGCCTGCGCCAGGCCTGCTGCCACCCGGCCCTGCTGCCCGGCCAGCAGGATCGCCCCGGCGCCGAGTCCTCCAAGCTGCAGCTCTTGATGGCAACCCTCACCGAGGCCCTGGACGAAGACCACAAGGCCCTGGTCTTCTCCCAGTGGACCTCCCTGCTCGACCTGGTCGAGCCGCTGCTTCACGAGGCCAACGTGCCCTTCTGCCGCCTCGACGGCCGCACGCGCGACCGCGGAGAAGTCGTCGAGCGCTTCCAGAGCAACGATGGCCCTCCCGTAATGCTGGTCTCACTCAAAGCCGGCGGCACCGGCCTGAACCTCACGGCCGCCGACCACGTCTTTTTGCTTGACCCCTGGTGGAATCCAGCCGTCGAGGATCAGGCCGCCGACCGCGCCCACCGCATCGGCCAGCAGCGTCCGGTGCTGGTACACCGCCTGGTCGCCGAGAGCACCGTCGAGGAGGGCATGCTCGAGTTGCAGGAACGCAAACGCGCCCTGGCCCAGGCAGCCACGGGCGGGCCGGGCGCCGCCGGTGGTATCACGCGCGAGGATCTACTGGCCCTGCTGAGCTGAAATCCCATCCCGGGATCGCCGCAGGCCCTGAGGTCAGATTCCGCCAGCGCTGCAATTTCCCCGATTCATGGTCCGGCAATCACGCCAGATTGGCGCCCAGGGGTTGCTTCGCGCTAAGCTTTCCCCTTACTACCCAGGTCCCGATCGGAGAAGCCCTCGCCCGACGGCGGAGGGCCCAATAGATGACTGCCCGCCCCAAATACCCGACGACGGTCGCGCTGTCGCTCATGATGGCGCTTACGGGCTGCATCAGCCCCCCCGTCGGTCCGGTGGAGGCGGCCCCCGAGAGCGCTTCGGCGGAACTCACCCTGGAGCCGCCCGCCCGTGGCGTGCACGTCCGCAGCCCCCTGCTCTGGGTCGATCCCGGTGAAGACCTACGCCTGTGCGAAATCGTGGCGTTGCCCGGTGGCCAGCAGGACGTGTACTTCATCGACCGCATCGAGTCCGAGCTGGCCGATGGCGCCCGCGACCTGATCGTTCATGCCCTGGATCTGGGCAGCGAGACGGAAGCCATCGCCGACATCGGTAGCCGCGTGGCCTGCACCCGCGCCGGCGAGGCCTTCGGCGAGGACCTGGAAGACGTCACCTCGGTGCGCGTCGGCTACCGCGACCAGCAATTCCCCGACGGCGTTGGCAAGATCCTCTACGGCGGCCAAAAGCTCGCCCTTGAGTATCACGTGGTCAACACCGGCGATGCCCCGGCGTCCGTGGGCTTGGCCCTGAGTTTCCACACGGTCGAGGAAAAGACCATCCGACGCGTCGCCCACACCGCGGGCTTCCACAACCTCACCATCTACACCCCGCCGCTGGGTCAGAGCAGCCACCTGGCCGAATGCCTGGTCAAGCAGGAAGTCCTGGTCAGCGAGCTGGCGCGACGCACCGGCCGGTGGGGCACCGGCTTTGCGGTCTGGCAGGTCGGTGGCGACCGCGATGGCGAGCTGCTGTGGCACAGCGCCGGTCCCCATAACGCCGCGCTTTCCCTGGAGGAACCGCTGCGCTTCCAGGCGGGTGAAGGCTTCCGTTTCCAGTGCGACTACAACAACACCACCGATCTGGAGCTGCGCTTCGGCATCGGTGACCACGACGAGAGCTGCACCCTCGAGGCGACCTACTGGGTCGAGGGCCAAGGCGTCGGTCCTGCACAGGACGGCAGCAGCCCCGAAGGTTGCCTGGTGCTCGACGTCGACCCCGACGGCGTGGCCCGCGACTAGATGTGCTCGGCGGAAGTCATGATCCGCTCTCGGGACCGCTACGGCGCCAGCTGCGGCGTCCGGTCCCCTTGAAATACACGGAGTATTGGGGACCCGCGACTTAGGGGCCCGCACAGCAGGAAGTCGATCGATTCGACTCCGATCCGTCCCGCCGAGCTGCGTTGCGCCGTCTTCAAGGACATAAACTCACGCCCTGCCGGCCCGGGTTTGTCCCCCGGTTTGAGCCGCCCGGCTTGACCGGTTGATGCCGCGGCAGTAGAGACGGCGCTGGATGGACGGGGAAGCCCGGTGTGATTCCGGCGCGGTCCCGCCACTGTAAGCGGCCAGGTGGTCGTCCTAGCCCCGGCTCGGACAGCCAGCTTCGGTGCGTTCCACGGCGTCTGCCACGGCCGGCGCCAGCCACTCGACTACGCGTCGGGGAAGGCGGAGCGAGTCCGGCAAACCGCAAGCCAGGACATCCGGCCATCCGCATACCCCCCAACCAAGCCCTACGGACGATGGGGCGGGGCGGAGCTTTCACCATTGCCATGGCCGCTCCTCCCGCACCCATCCGCAGCGGCCCACCGGCGCGAGACCGGGATCGAGGAGCGAATCATGAATGCAAAGCGGAACTTTGGGATGGCGGCGCCGAGTGCGCGGTCGATGGCCTGGCTACTGCTGGCGGCGCTTGCCTTCGCTGGCTGCGCCGAGGATGACGAGACCACCGGCGCCGACAGCGCTGCGGCCGGCAGCGGCGGCACCACCGACACCGCCGGCAGCGGCGGCGCCGAAGCCAGCGCGACTGAGCCCAGCACTGGCGGCATCGAGGTGGCCGGCGACTGGAGTAGCGAGTGGGGCGATGAGAGCATCGATGACGCGAGCTGGGCTGGCTCCGCCGTCGTCAGCTTCGACAACGACGCCAACGAGGCGATCACCCAGACCCCCGAGGACGACATGTACAACCCGGGCAAGTTCAACAAGATCGTCTGGACCGAGCCCGGTGACGACGGCTTCTATTACTGCACGGTCGACTACGGCCTCGACAGCGCCGACGACGCAGAGGCCAGTGCGATGACCGCCGACGACAGCGACCCCGCCAACGACGGCTGCGGCGGTTTCTCGTGGACCAAGCTCGCGCCCAAGTGAGGCCCCCGCACGGGCCGCGCAGCCGCCGACGTTTCGACGTTCGCCCGTGGGCGCTGATCGGAGCGCTCGGCTGCGCGGCTCCGATCGGCTCCGAACAGCCACAGTCCCCCTACGCCGCGGCCGTTGTGTACTTCGAGCCCGGAGACAACGCTGGCTACGGCCAGGACGACCTGCCCGACGTGGTCCTGGGTGCCCCCACGGGCAAGGGCAGCGGCGCCGGCTCCACCGATGTGCTGAGCCTGGGGCTGGGCGGCGAGATCGTGCTCGACTTCGGCCGCTGCACGCTCGTGGACGAAGCGGGTCCCGACCTTCTGGTCTTCGAAAACCCCTTCTGGCCCGGGGGCAACCCCGACGCGGTCTTCGCCGAGCTTGGCGAGGTGGCCGTGAGCGCCGACGGAGAGCGCTTCGAGAGCTTCCCCTGCCAGACTGAGGCACCCGAGCCCGGCCGCTATCCGGGCTGCGCCGGCGTGACACCCACGCTCGACTTCGATCCCGCCACGCCCTCGCCTCTCGACCCCGAACTCACCGGAGGCGACGCCTTCGACCTTGCGGACGTGGGCCTCAGCGAAGCCCGCTACGTGCGCATCCGCGATCTGGCAGCGCCCATCGATGCGAGCGACGCTCCCAGCGCCGGCTTCGACCTCGACGCTGTCGCCGCGATCAATTGTAGGTGGCGCTGAACAATAGGTTCAGGCCACCAGCGGAGATGTCACCCGAGATCTCGTCGCTGGTGCTGACGATCACCAACTGCAGTGCGACGCCGATGCCCCAGTCGACACCGACCCACCACTCCTTGCCGACCATGAAGTCCAGGGCCAGGCCGTAGTCGCTGCCCTTGACGTCACCACCGCCGCCCTCGAAATACACCACCTGACCGATGCCGACGCCACCGAGCAAGTAGAGGTTCAGCGGCATGATGTAGTAGGTGATCGTGGCCCCCAATCCCGTGATGCGAATGTTCTCGCCCACGTCATCGAGGTCCTCGCCGTTTCGCTCGAGGTTCGGGTCGACCAGGGTCAACTGGTAGATATCGGCCGCCAGGATCAGGTTCTCGGTGAGCGCACCACCGATGCCGATGGAAGTGCCAAGGCCGAAGCCGGAGTACTGCTCTTCGTCAACCACGCCGGGAAAATCGCCCTTCTTGCCGCTGACAGTGCCGATGCCGGGACCGATGCCAAGGCGCAAATAGAAGCCCTCATGCTCGCGGCCGCGCCGCACGTGCTCCCAGGGATCCCAGTCGCCTTCTTCGGATTCCGGCGCTTCGATACCCCCACCGAGTTCACCATAGCCGGACTTGCCGGCGCCGCCCGCCTTGGCTGGCGCAGGCTTGGCCTCCGGATAGGTCGGTGGTGGCGGGGCCGCCTGCTCTGCCTCAGCAGCGGCAGGAGCCTGCTCCCCTTCAGACGCTGCTGGCGCGGCGTCAGGTGCCACGGGGGTGGCTTCGGGCGCCGCTGGCGCGGGTGCAGGCTGGGGGGACGGCTCCTGAGCCGATGCCCCGGTGGTGACAGAGAGGATCAACGCCACGCCAAAACTAGCGGCCTTCAAAGCCGCACCGAACGAAGCGCCAAGGGCCTGCCTGGATCGAACCATGGAACCTCCTGCGCACATCCCGCTGGAAACGCGATGCACACCTGGCTGGATTAGAGCACAAGCCGCGATCCCCCGCCAGCCGAGGTCGGGGCCGCGAGGCGGTGTTGCGACACCTGAAAAATGGGGCATCCCGCGCTGATCGCTGGCGCGGAATGCTCGCTCGACCACGTGCACGAGACACCAGAGACAAGGCACGAGCGCCTGGCGCGAAGCCCCACACCGAGCACTACAGCAACATCTGCCGAATGTCCCCGAGCACTTCACGCAGGCGCGTGGTGAAGCGCACAGCGTCGGCGCCGTCGATGACGCGGTGGTCGTAGGAGAGGCTCAGGCCGCACATCAGGCGCGGCACGAAGCTCTGACCGTTCCAGGCCGGGCGCAGGACAGCGCGTGAGATCCCGAGCACTGCGACTTCGGGTGGATTGATGATGGGCGTGAAGTGGGTGCCGCCGATGCCGCCCAGGCTCGAGATCGTCATCGAGGCGCCCTGCAGATCGGAAGGCGAGAGCTTGCGCGTACGGGCGCGGGCGCTGACGTCGGCCAGTTCCTCGGCCAGATCGTGCAGGCCCTTGATGTCGACGTCGCGGATCACGGGCACCACCAGGCCCCTGGGCGTGTCCACGGCGACGCCCACGTGAAAGTAGCGCTTGAGGATCAGGGCCTGGCCGCCGGCTTCCAGCGAGGAGTTGAAGCGCGGCATGGCCTTGAGCATCACCACCACCGCTTTCATGAAAAACGCGGTGAGCGTGAGCTTGGTGTCGGGGCGCTCGGCGCGCATCTTGCGCCGGAACTCCTCGAGTTCGGTGATGTCGGCTTCGTCAAATTGGGTGACGTGGGGGATGGTGACCCAGCTGCGGTGCAGGTTCTGTCCCGAGATGCGCTGAATCTTGGTCAAGGGCTCGCGCGCGACTTCGCCGAATTGCGAGAAGTCGATGTCCGGCAAGGCCGGCACGGCGAAACCGCCGCCGGTGGCGGTGCCGGCAACCGACATGGCGTGCTTCACGTAGCGCTGCACGTCGTCTTTGGTGATGCGACCGCTGCGACCGGTGCCGCCCACGTGGCTGAGGTCGACGCCGAGCTGGCGGGCCAAGCGCCGCACCGAAGGCGTGGCGTGGGGTTTGGATACGTTGCTGGCCGGCGGCGAGTCCGGCATCGGAATCCTGGGAGGAGGCATCGTGCGCGCCATTTGCGAGGCCCGACGCCGAGCACGCAGACGCTCGGGCTCCTCGTCGCGCGCGGTCGGCTCGGGCTCCGGCGCGGCCGCCGCGGGCTTCGTCGGCTCCGAGGGCAAAGCCGCCGCGGTCGCCTGCTCGGTATCCTCGTCCAGATCGAGCACGGCCAGCAGCGTGCCCTGGGCCACGCGATCGCCGACAGCGACCTTGACCTCCTTGACCACGCCCGCGCGTGGTGAGGGGATCTCCATGGAGGCCTTGTCGCTCTCGAGCACGACCAGGCCCTGCTCGACTTCGACCCGCATCCCCGGACGCACCAGGACCTCGACCACGTCGACCTCCTCGACGTCGCCGATGTCGGGTACTTCGATGGAGGAATCAGCCATCGCTTCGCCTCATCACCTTCAAAGCGCTCTTCAACGCGTCTTTCAAAGCAGCCACGGCTCGCCGCGCTCGCTGTCGATGCCAAAGTCGGCAAGAGCCCCCGCCACCACAGCAGCCTCGATGCGCCCCTGTCGCGACAGCTCGCCCAGGGCCGCGACGGCCACGAAGTGGCGATCGACCTCGAAGAAGCGGCGCAGGGCCTCGCGCGTGTCGCTGCGGCCGAAGCCGTCGGTGCCCAGCACGCGGTAGGGGGCCTTCACGTGGGCGCGGATCTGCTCGGCGTAAAGCCGAACGTGGTCGGTGGCCGCGATCACGGGCGCGTCTCCGTCGCCCAGGGTGTGCTCGACGTAGCTCGGCTCGAGCGGCTGCTCGGGATGCAGCATGGCCCGCCGCGCGACGCGATCGCCCTGCCGCGCGAGTTCGGTGAAGCTGGTCACGCTGTAGACGTCCGCAGCCACGCCGAAGTCGCGCTCCAGGAGTTCGGCCGCCGCCAGCACCTCGCGCAGGATCGTGCCGCTACCCAGAAGACGCACGCGCGGACCCTCGCCTCTGGCTGACTGAAGCAGGTACATGCCGGCGATGATCTGCGACTCGATGCCTTCGGGCATCGCCGGCATCGCGTAGCTCTCATTGGCTACGGTGATGTAATAGAAGCAGTCCTCTTGTTCGGCGTACATGCGGCGCAGCCCGTCCTGCACGATCACGGTCAACTCGTAGGCGTAGGTCGGATCGTAGGCGCGGCAGGTGGGCACGTTGGCGGCCATCATGTGGCTGTGGCCGTCGCAGTGCTGCAGCCCTTCTCCGGCCAGGGTGGTGCGGCCCGAGGTGGCGCCCAGGAGAAAGCCCCGGGCGCGGCAGTCGGCGGCGGCCCAGATGAAGTCGCCGATGCGCTGAAAGCCGAACATGGAGTAGAAAATGTAGAAGGGGATGGTGCTGACGCCATGGTTCGCATAGGCCGTGCCTGCCGCGATCCAGCTGCTGATGGCGCCGGCTTCGTTGATGCCCTCCTGCAGAATCTGCCCCTTCTGATCCTCGCGGTAGTACATCACCTGATCGTGGTCGACAGGCTCGTAGAGCTGGCCGCGGGCGGCGTAGATGCCAAGCTGCCGAAACAGCCCTTCCATGCCGAAAGTACGCGCCTCATCAGGCACGATCGGCACGATGAACTTGCGGATGGCCTCGTCGCGCAGCAACAGCCCCAGAAGGCGCACGAAGGCCATCGTGGTCGAGAGCTCGCGCGAGCCCGAGCCTTCGAGTAGCGCCCCCAGGGCCGATAGCTCCGGCACCTTCAAGGACTCGCTACGAACCCTGCGCTGGGGCACGGGACCGCCCAGGGCCTGACGCCGCTTCTGCATGTAGCGCACCTCCGGCGCGTCCGCCGGGGGCCGGTAGAAGGGGGGCGACTTGCCGATGGCGTCGTCGGAGACCGGAATCCGGTAGCGATCGCGAAAGGCCTTGAGCGCGTCCTCGCCGAGCTTCTTGAGCTGGTGGGTGGGGTTTTTGCCCTCCCCCGCCTCGCCCATGCCGTAGCCCTTGATGGTCTTGGCCAGAATGCAGGTGGGTTGACCCACGGTTTCGACAGCCGCAGCGTAGGCGGCGTATACTTTTTGTGGGTCGTGACCGCCGCGGTTGAGCTTTTTGATGTCGTTGTCGCTCAGGCTCGCGACCATCTTGCGCAACTCGGGGTAGCGCCCGAAAAAGTGCTCGCGGCTCCAGGCACCGTCGCGCACGGCGTAGTTCTGGTAATCGCCGTCGACCGCCTCCTCCATGCGTCGGAGCAAAAGGCCATTGCGGTCCTTGGCCAGCAGAGGATCCCAGCCGTCGCCCCAGATCACCTTGAAGACTTTCCAGCCGGCGCCGCGGAAAACGCCCTCCAACTCCTGGATGATCTTGCCATTGCCTCGGACGGGTCCATCCAGGCGCTGCAGGTTGCAGTTGACCACGAAGGTGAGATTGTCCAGCCCCTCGCGCGCGGCCAGCGAGATCGCTCCCAGGGCCTCGGGCTCGTCCATTTCGCCGTCACCGAGGAAGGCCCAGACGCGAGCTTTGCTCGGCTCGATCAGGCCGCGGTGTTGCAGGTAGCGCATGAAGCGGGCCTGGTAGATGGCGGTCATCGGCCCCAGGCCCATCGACACCGTGGGAAACTGCCAGAAACCGGGCATCAACCACGGGTGAGGATACGAAGGCAGCCCGTCGGGGCTGCTGGTCTCGCGGCGAAAACCGTCGAGGTGGCTCTCTTCGAGGCGCCCTTCGACGAAGGCACGAGCGTAGATGCCGGGCGCCGAGTGCCCCTGGAAGTAGACCAGGTCGGCTCCATCGGGATGTTCGGGGCCCTTGAAAAAGTGATTGTAGCCCACGTCGTAGAGCGTGGCGGCCGAGGCGAAGGTCGACAGATGACCGCCAATACCCGGGCTACGCACGTTGGCCTTGACCACCATCACCATGGCGTTCCAGCGCACATAGGAACGCAGGCGATACTCCAACTCCTCGTCGCCCGGATTGCGCGCCTCGTCGTTCAAGTGGATGGTGTTCAGATAGGCCGTGGTGGCCTTGTAGGGTAGGTTGGCGCCAGCCCGGCGCGCGGCGTCGATCAAAGCTTCGATCAAAGCGTGGGCCCGCTCGAGCCCCTCGTGGGCGATCACCGACTCCAGCGAGTCCAGCCAGTCCTGAGTCTCTTCGGTATCGGAATCGGATTGCGTCATCGATGCCTCAGGCCGGCCAGTGCCGGCGGAAAACCGCGGCACCAGGGTAGCACCGGGACCGGCGGTTCCGCCTAATGTGCGACGCGCGCATCACAGGCGATACACGACCGATGCCATCGAAACTCGCCCACTGAATGTGGTAGGCGGGGGCTGCGGCCGCGGCGCCGCGAGCGACCCCTGGAGACAGCGATGAACGTGGCGATCGTGGGCGGTACCGGCAAGGAGGGAAAGGGCATGGCGGCGCGCTGGGCGCGGGCGGGCCATCGCGTGACCATCGGTTCGCGCGACGCCGAACGCGCACGCGTAGCGGCGGCGGCCATCGCCGGCGAAGCCGGGGTGGCGATCGAAGGCGCCGACAATCGCACGGCCGTGGCCGACGCCGAGGTGGTCGTCCTGAGCGTGCCCTACGCGGCCCACAGGAGCACCCTGGAGGGCCTGCGCGAGGCGCTCGAGGGCAGAGTGCTGGTAGACATCACCGTGCCCCTGAAGCCCCCCAAGGTGCGTCAAGTGCAGCTGCCCGAAGGCCAGGCCGCGGCGCTCGAAGCCCAGGCGCTGCTGGGCGACCGAGTCGCCGTGGTGGCGGCCCTGCACCACGTCAGCTCGGTGCACCTGGCCGACCTCGAACACGCCATCGAGTGCGACGTGCTGGTTTGCTCCGACCATGCCGAGGCGCTGGCCAAGGTGGTGGCACTGGTCGCGGACCTGGGCGTGCGCGCCCTGGACGCCGGCCCCCTGGCCAATGCGGTGGCCCTGGAGTCGCTGACGCCCGTGCTGCTGCACCTGAACAAGCGCTACAAGAGCGCCGGCACGGGCATCACCTTCACCGGCCTGTGAAGACCTTGAGTCAGGGCAGCGAGCGGTATGTGGTCGAGCGCACCTGGTGCAGCCGCAGCTTGCTCTCGGCGTCGAAGATCGAGTCGGTCTCGCCCTTGCGCGTGCGGGTGACGGTGACCTCGACTTCGCACTCGCCCTTGTCGTCGTCGGCCGGGTCGCCGCCGAAGATCAAGTCGTTGGCTTCGATCGCGAACACGCCGTCGTCGGCTTCGCCGGACTTGAAGGTGAAGAAGATGCAATCGCCGTCCAGGTCGATGCGCATGTCGTCGTCGCTGCCCGAGGGCTCCCAGGTGACGGTCAGCATTTCCTGGCGGCTGACTTCTCCGCCGGGCTCGATGCCGATGGTGAAGGCTTCGGGAAGCGTGCCGACGTTGTCGAAGGCGTCTGCACGGTTGGGGTCCTCGCGGTCGAGCTCGATGCGGTATTCGGTGCCGGCCTCGCCACTGCTGAAGCTGGCGGAGTACTCGCCGACTGCGCTTTGACTTACGGTTTTGCTCTGGTCGCCCCCCTTGATGACCAGCTCGTCATCCGAGAGGTCGACGTAGGTATTGCTCTCGTCGCCGCCGACCAGGAACTCGATGTCGACCTCGGCCTTGGTGTCGCTGAAGGCGCGTACATCGGCGACCATGGCGATACCCTCGGTGTCCAGGTAGTCGCCGCTCACCGTCTCCTTGCAGCCGCTGACCGCCATGGGCGCGACCAGCGCCAGCACCACAGAAACACCACGACGCCGAAAACCAAAGCGAGTCGAGCCCATCACCATACTCCGAGCCAAGGGTAGGAAGCGATCGTACAAGAGCCTGCGCGACCGCGACAAGCAGTCCAAAGGACGCGCGCTGAGGCGGTGATATTCAGCTGGCCAAACGGGACGAAGCAGCCATCAGGGGCTGAGGGCGAAGCAGTAGATGGCGCCCCAGCCGCCGCCGGCGCCCACGCTGCTGCCGTCACCGGCGCCGTTTTGCACCAGATTCACGCCCGCGCCGCAGGAGCTGGCGCTGTGCACGGCCATCCAGTTGGTGCCGCTGCGCTCCGCCGGCCAGGCATGACCCAGACGCAGACCACCGCCGCCGCTGCGGCCACCGCCCACGGGCGTGACCGTGGTGCTGGTCCAGTCGTTGCAAGTATTGGCCGGGTCGGTGGAGTCGAGCTGCCCCATGGCGTTGGTGCCGGTCATGACGTCGTGGGTGTCGCCCATGGCCTCCAGACCCTCGCCGAACTCGTTGGGCAGGTCGTTGACGGTCGCGGGATCACCGTCGGGGCGGTCGCCCAGCAAGCCCTGGATGTTTTCTGCGATCAGAAGTCCGTTGCGATCGTACCAGGGGCCTTCGCCGATGCGCTCGCTGGCGTGCACCGGTTGGCCGTCGCCGCCGTCGGTGGCGCTGAGGAAGGCGCGCCAGGTCTTGCCGCCGAAGCCCACGGCGGTGGCGGCCTGCTGGCAGATGTCGTCGGCGCCCGCCAGGCCCCCCAGATCGCCGCCGAATCCGTCCTCACTGCCGGAAAGCTCGCGCATGATCTCGAGGCTGGTAACGAAGAAGCTGAAGGGCTCATCGCTGCTGGCAGGGGGCTCGGGATCCGTCGCCGCGGCACCGCCCGCGCCACCGGCGCTGCTGTCGCTGGCCATGGTGTCGCTGGCCATGGTGTCGCTGGCCATGGTGTCGCTGGCCATGGTGTCGCTGGCCATGGTGTCGCTGGAAGGGACTCCCGAAGTGCCGGCGCTGCCGGTCGTGCTGCTGACGCTGGCCGCGGCGCCCTCGCTGGCCCCGGTTCCGCCAGTGGCCTGACCGGTCGGCGATTGGCCATCCATCACCCCGTCTCCGGACGCCCCTTCCCCGTCGCTGCCGCAGGCGATCAGGGAAAAGAGCAGGGCAGAATTCAGGAAAACACGCGGGACGATTCGCATCTGGATGACTCCTCCGGTGGCTCACGTTGGGCGCAGCTCGGCGCAGATGTGCAAGATGGTGACACATGGGACGTGAGCACACCGCCCACAGTTCCCGCCCCCTATCAATCCGCGGGCGCTTCAGTCGGCGTCGAGGTAGGCCCGCTCCAGGCTTTCGCCCGGGCGCAGCTCGAGCACGCCCGCCGACTCGGCCAAAAGCGCCGCGATCACCCGATCGTTGTGGACCGAGGGCTCCGCGTCGGCCGGCAGCGATACCCTGAGCAGTTCGCCCTCGTAACGGGCCTCGAGTTCGGGCAAGTGGGCGCGCAGGGCCTCGAGCGAGGGGCGGCGGGCGAGGCGAAAGTAGACGATGCGCTGGCGTCCGGTGACCTCGGCCAGGCTGCCGCTGCGGGTGACGCGCCCGCGCTGCATGAAGACCACGTGGTCGCAGACAGCCTCGAGCTCCACCAGCACGTGGGAGCTGACCAGCAGGCTGGCGCCGCGCGCCCGGTGGCGCTGGAGCAGCTCGCGCATCTGGGCCACGAGCTGCGGATCGAGGCCGCTGGTGGGTTCGTCGAGCAGGATCAACTCGGGTTGGCCGAGCAGGGCCTGGGCCACAGCCACGCGCCGGCGCATGCCGTGGGAGAGTTCGGCCATGCGCGAGCTGCGGCGATCGCCGAGGGCGACCTCATCGAGCACCTCGTCGGTCAGCTTCGCCGCCTGGCGGACGCTGGCGCCCTGCAGCCGCGCCAGATAGCGCAGGTAGGTCTCCACGTGCGTGTGGGGTGGCAGCTCGCAGTCCTGGGGCAAAAGACCCAGGCGGCCGGAACTCTCCTGCGGCTCGAAGGGGCCGCCGCCGAATACCTCGACGCGGCCGGCGTCGGGCGTGAGCAGTCCGGCGATCACGCCAAAGCAGGTGGTCTTGCCGGCGCCGTTGGGGCCGATGAGGCCCGTGATGCTGCCGCGGGGCAGCGAAAAACCGAGTCCGTCGAGGGCGCGGACGGCGCCGAAGCGCTTCTCCACGCCTTCAAGCCGCAAGGCCAGGGCGCTCACGTATCCCTCCGCGCGCGAAAGCGATAGCCGAGGGAAAAGTAGAAGACCGCCAGCGCGCACAGCATGAGCTGCGCCGGCGCCCGCTCGATCCACTCTGGACGCCACAGATCGCTTTGATGGGCCTTGGGCAGCAGCGGCAACAGCGCGCGTGGCAGGGCGCCCAGGTGCTCGCTCGTCCAGCGCAGCTGGGCCAGGCCCCAAAGGGCGCTGGCGACGCCCAGGGCGATGAGCCCCAGGGCGCGCGACCAGGGCACAGAGCGCGTCAGATGGGAAAGGCCCACCGCGAGCCCCACATAGGCCAGGCAATAAATGAAGCCGCGGCCGGCCAGCACCAGCATCCAAGCGGCGCTGGCGAGCGGCTCAAAGCCCTCGAACTCCAGGTAGCCGGTGACCCAAACCCCGACGCCACCGCACAGGATACTGACCCCGAGCAGCGCCGCCTGGCCCACGAACTTGCCGGCGCTGAAGCTCAGGCGCGGCGTGCGCACCAGGGAAAAGCGCGCCGCGCCCGTGGCCAGATCGACGGCCACGGATTCACTGGCGGTGAGCATCACCAGGGCCGGGCAGAAGGCGAGCACGAGCCAGCCATAGAAGAGGGACAGCGGCGGGATGCTCACCAACTCGGCGGCGAGTTCGGCGTCGTCGAGGACCCGCGCAAGAAAGCGCTGGGCTTGGGCGCTGCCCATCAACTCCTGGGTAAACGTCCCCGGACGCTCGCTGGTGCCGACGGCGAGCGTCTCGGCGAGCATGGCCTCGAGCCCGCGCAGTGACTCGATCAGGATCAGGGTGCCGCCCACGGCGCCGCCCACGTAGAGCAGCGCCAGGATCAGCACGCGCCGTGAGCGCAGGGCCTCGGCCAGTTCGTGGCCGGCCACCACCCATACGTCACGCGCCGCGGAGCGACTCATGGCTCACTCCACCGCGCCCGCACCGGCGCTCCCGGGCTGCGGCTGTGCTTCGGGTGCGGCGCCCGGAACCTCCAGGCCCTGCAGGTGCTGCTCCACCAGCGGGCGCCACTGTTCCACATCGACGTAGTTCCAGATCTCGAGCGCCGACGGCTCGACCTGCTCGGCAGCCTCGCCGACGACGGCGTCGATCTCCTTCTGACCGTCGAGCAAGATGCCGCTGATGTCGTGGCCCAGCCCCAGCGCCTGGGCGGGACTGGGCGCCTTCTGTTCCACCAGCTGCACGATCATCTCCTCGCCGTAACCGGAGAGCTGGCCGTTCATACGCTCGACGGCGGTATCCACGCGCTGTACCTGGGCTTCATCAAGCCCGGCCTGTTCGATCAGGGCCAGACGCGAGGCCGCGGCACGTGCCCGCTGCACGCGCGCGATGTCCTCGAAGCGCTCGACGGCAGCGCGCTGGCTTGGCTCCGAGCGGCGGCGACGACCACCCAAGCGCACCTCGAGTCCGCCGCGCTCGCCTTCGGGCTGTGTGGTTGCCGGCGCGGGGGCCTGGGGCGATGACTCGAAGCGCCCCACCACCGCAACGTCTCCGGAGGCCGGCGGGCGCGGGTCGGCGGGCGCGACGCCGGCATCGCCTGGCGCGACGCGCAGGGGCGGCTCGCCAGCCTGCACGGTGGTCGCTTCACGGGGTTGTTGCTCAGGGGCCGCACCGCCACCGAGGCGAGGCAAGAAACTCTCGAGCACGTTGGGCCGACGGCTATGCCTGAGCGAGCGCTCCAGGCGCGCGACCTCGCGCTCCAGCGCGCCGCGATCGCGGTCGGCAGCCATGCCACCGAGCACGAAGCCGATCACCAAACCGGCAGCCACCCAGCCGGCGATGCGAAGACCCGTCACGGCGGAAGTGTGGCCAGGGTGATGGTCTTCCGCAAGGCAACGGGCCGCCCGGACGCCGTCGTGCTGGCGTGATTCTCACGGGGGAGCGTAAGAAACCCGAAGCCATTTGGCCCACCGCGTCGGCACGGGAACTCCTCGACGCTGGCGCTGCAGCAACTGGAGCCCATCGAGTACGCATGGGTCGTTCGCAGGGGCGAGGGGCTTCGGTCGCTCGCCAGGCCTCGAAGTCGGCGCCAGGAAAGCACTGCCTGCGGTCAACTCCGAGTCACCATGCCTGGCGATCCGCAGGGCGCGGTGGGCCTGGGATGCGCGCGCGCACGAACGCCTGGGCAGCCTCCGCTTTTGAAGCAAGACGGCCGCACGCCGCGATGCGAGCGGCCACCACCGAAGCGGCCGCGAGCCCCCTGCCCCTTTACCGCCAGCCATTTCACAGCTACGACCGCGCCATCCCCCCGAAGCCGCCAGCGAGCATCCGGTCCGCGTGAGCCCCGAACCCGCCCCCACCGCCATCTCCTGCGCTCCGCGCCTCGTGCTGACCGCCCTGCCCGGCTTGCCGCTGGTGCAGCCCGGCGACGATGTGGCAGCGCTGGTGTGCGAGGGGCTCGAGCGGGCCCAGATCACGCCCGTGGCCGGCGATGTGGTGGTGGTCACCTCCAAGCTTTTGTCGCGGGCCGAGGGGCGTTTCGTAGACCTCTCGGCGGTCGTGCCGTCGCCGCGGGCCCGGGAGCTGGCCGCCGAGGTCGACAAGGATCCGGCGCTGGTGGAACTCGTCCTGCGCGAGAGCCTGGCCATCTCACGCGCCACGCGGGGCGTGCTGATCGTGCGCCATCGGCTGGGCTTCGTCTCGGCCAATGCCGGCATCGACGCCAGCAATGCGCAGCCGGCGAGCCGCGGCGAGAACAGTGGCCCCTTCGCCCTCTTGCTTCCCGAAGACCCCGACGCTGGCGCCGCGGCCGTGGCCGACCGCATCAGCGCCCACTTTGGCCTGCCCCTGCGCTGCGTCGGCGTGGTCATCACCGACTCCCACGGCCGCCCCTTTCGCCAGGGCACGGTGGGGGCCGCCATCGGCGTGGCCGGCCTACCGCCCCTGTGGGAGCAGCAGGGCAGCTCCGATCTCTACGGCCGCACCCTGGAGGTGACGGTGACAGCCCTGGCCGATCAGGTAGCCGCCGCCGCCGATCTGGTGGCCGGTCAGGGCGCCGAGGGGCGCCCCGTGGTGCACGTGCGGGGCCTGCGCTTTCCGCCGCGCCAGCAGGTGAGCGCCAGCCAGCTGCAGCGCCCCCTCGAGCAGGATCTCTACGCGTGACCCTGGGCGCCATCGCGTATCTCAGCGGCGGCGTGGGCGGGGCGCGCTTGCTCGACGGACTGGCGGCCGAGCTCGAGCCCTCGCAGCTGACCGCCATCGTCAATGTGGGCGACGACTTCGACCACCTGGGCCTACGCATCTGCCCGGACCTGGACACCGTGATGTACACGCTGGCCGGGGTCGCCGACGAAGCCCGCGGCTGGGGGCTTTCGACGGAGAGCTTTCGCGCCCTGGAGATGCTGGGCAGCTACGGCGCCGACACCTGGTTTCAGCTGGGCGACCGCGATCTGGCGACCCACCTGATGCGCAGCAATGCCCTGGCCCGCGGGCAGCGCCTGACCGAGGTCACCGCATACCTGGCCAAGGCCCTGGGCGTCGGTCCGCGCCTGCTGCCCGCCAGCGACGCGCCCCTGCGCACGCGCATCGCCACCCGGGACGCGGGCGTGCTCGACTTCCAAGACTGGCTGGTGCGACGGCGCGCGGCCCCGGAGGTAGAGGCCGTGCGCTTCGAAGGCAGCACCCGCGCCACCGAAGAAGTGCTGGCGGCCCTCGAACAGGCCGACGTGGTGATCGTCGGCCCCTCCAACCCCTACGTCTCCATCGATCCGATTCTGCGACTCGAAGGCGTGCGACAGCGGGTGCAGGCGCGGCCCGTGGTCGCCGTCAGCCCCATCGTGGATGGCCGCGCCGTGAAGGGGCCACTCGCGCGCATGATCCCGGCGCTGGCCGGACGGCCCGCGAGTGCCGGCGCCATCGCCAGCCACTACGGGGGTTTGCTTGCGGGCATGGTGGTAGAGCATGGCGACGAGCGGGAGACGAGCCGACAACATCCCGACCTCGCCGTCCGGGGTGCCACCACCGTCATGAAGAGCCGTGGAGACCGCGGCGCCCTGGCACGCGCGGTGCTGGCCTTCGCCGCGGAGCTGTCGCCTTGAGCGCAACCTGCTCGCGACCCGGATCGTGGCTGCCCGCAGCACCGGGTCAAACCTGGGCCCTGCTGCCCTTCAAGACGCTGCAGCGGGCCAAGTCGCGACTGTCGGACGAACTCGACTGCCAGCAGCGACAGGCCCTGGCCCGCGCCCTGTGCGCCCGCGTGATGGAGGCATGCCAGCGCTCGAGTGCCCTCGACGGAGTGCTCGTGGCCACCGGCAGCGACGAAATCGCGCGCATGGCCCGGCGCCGCGGGCAGCTACCACTGCCCGATCCAGCCGGGCGCGCCGGGCTGCCCGCGATCGTCGACCGCGGCGTGGCGCTGCTCGGCGAGGCGGGTGTTTCGCGCGTGCTCGTGCTGATGGGCGATCTGCCCCGCGTCAGCGCCCGCGACGTGACCGAGCTGCTCGCCCAACACCAGGGCGACGAACTGCTGCTCACGCCCGATCTCGACCGCCGCGGCACCAACGCCATGGTCTTCGCACCCCAAAGTGGCCTGCGCACACAGCTGGGCCGCCCCGGCAGCCTCGCGCTACACCGTGCGGAAGCGCGGCGAGTCGGTCTACGCACGCGGGTGGTGGTCCAGCCCGCCATCGCCTTCGACCTCGACGACGCGCGGGGGTACCGCCGCCTGCATACCCTGCTGCCCCCCCACATCTGCCCACCTTGAGCGCAGATCCGCCGGGCTGCTAGGCTTTTTCCACGCATGGGAGCTGCGCGAAGAAGAGGTGGCGCAGCCTGAGGAAATGGCCCGACGATCCTGGAAGTCTCGATCCGCGCGCCCGCGGGGCTGCCGTCGCGCGGCGAAGGCCCGGCCGATGCCGGCCGAACGGCCGCCGCTAACCCTCGCTTGGAGGCCTCCAACACCTGCGCACACGCGGAGCTGCCGTGGCAAATGACAACGAGCCGCTGAGCCCGGAACAAATTCTGGAACAAGCCCGCAGTCTGGCGTGCCTGATCGACGAGAGCCCCGACCCGGTGCTACGCGTACGCGAAGACGGCCTGCTGCTCTTCGCCAATGCGCCGAGCCGTCCGCTGCTGGACCACTACCAGACCGAAGTCGGGCAGCAGGTGCCCGAACGCGTGATCGCCCGCCTGAGCGCGGTGCTCGAGACCGGCGAGAGCGAAGAGGTCCAGTTCGAGACCGAAAATCGAACCTTCGCCATCGTGCTGGTGCCGGTTCCGACGCGACGCTGCGTCAACCTCTACGGCCGCGACATCACCGCCCACCGCCGCGCGGAGGAACGCATCCGCGACCTGGCGCGCTTTCCCGACGAGGATCCAAACCCGACCATGCGGGTGGCCGCCGACGGTCGCTTTCTCTACGCCAACGAGCCAAGTCAGCTTTTGCTCGACGACTGGGATGCGGGCCGCACCGGCCGCGCCCCGGTCGCGCTGATCGAGAGCGTGCACGCGGCCCTGGCCAGCGACACCCCGCGAACTTTGGAAGTGCAATCCTTCGGGACCATCTACCGACTCGAGATCGCCCCCATCGTCGGGCAGACCTACGTCAACATCTACGGCCGTGATGTCACCGAGCAAAAGGCCGCCGAGCGTTCGCTGATCGAAGCCCGCGACCGCGCCCTGGAAGCCAGCCGCGCAAAAAGCAACTTCCTGGCGAATATGAGCCACGAGCTGCGCACACCGATGAACGCCATCATCGGCTACAGCGAGATGCTGATGGAGGAGGCCGAGGACGCCGACCTCAAGGACTTCCTGCCCGATCTCAAACGCATCCACGGCGCTGGCCGACACCTGCTGGCGCTGATCAACGACATCCTGGACCTGAGCAAGATCGAAGCCGGTCGCATGCAGGTCTACCTCGAGGATATCACCATCAGCGAGCTACTGCGCAGCGTCGCCGACACGGCTGAACCGCTCGCGGCGACCAATCGCAATCGCTTCGCCGTCGAGTGCACGCAAGCGCCCACATCGATGCACAGCGACATAACCAAACTGCGTCAGATCTTGCTGAACCTGCTGAGCAACGCCTTCAAGTTCACCCGCGATGGGAGCGTGACGCTCACGGTGGGCGCCACCAGGCTCGACGGCGCCGACGCCGTGAGCTTCGCCGTCAGCGACACCGGCATCGGCATGGACGAGGAGCAGGCCAAGCGCATCTATGGCGCCTTCAGCCAGGCCGACGACTCGACCACCCGAGAGTTCGGCGGAACCGGCCTCGGACTGACCATAAGCAAACGTTTCTGCGAGATGCTCTCGGGCACCATCGAGCTGACCAGTGCGCCGAGCAAGGGCAGCACCTTCGTCGTCACCCTGCCGCTGGAGCCGCCAACGTCCTCACCGCGCTCGGTGGGACCGGCGCACAGCAGCATGCCGCAGCCTCCCCCCCGCGACGGGCGCCAGACCGTGCTGGTCGTTGACGACGACCCCGACGTGCGCGAGATCATCGGCTCGACCCTGAGCCGCGCCGGTTTCGAGGTGATCGCGGCAGAAGACGGCGAGCAGGCGCTGGAGCTGGCGCGTCAGCACCAGCCGATCGCGATCACACTCGACGTGCTGATGCCCCAGCTCGATGGCTGGACCGTGCTGGCTCAGCTCAAGAGCGACCCCATCACCCACGACATCCCCGTGATCATCGCCAGCATATCCGACGATCGGAACCTGGGCTTTGCGTTGGGTGCCGCCGACTTCATGACCAAGCCGGTCGACCGCCGACGGCTCTTACAGGTACTGACACGCCTGACCGGTCGCGATCGCTATCGCCGCGTGTTGATCGTGGAAGACGACCTGCAGACCCGCGAGCTTATGGCCCGCACGCTCGAAAAAGACGGCTTTGCCGTCAGCGAGGCCGAAAACGGCCACCAGGGACTGGAACGCCTCGAAGAACATGCACCCCAGGCGATCATCTTGGATCTGATGATGCCGGTCATGAACGGCTTCGAGTTCCTTGAGCGACTGCAGGCAAACGCCGAGTGGCGCAAAATCCCGGTGATCGTGGTGACCGCACGTGAACTCTCCCCTGACGAGCAAGTCTTCCTACAGGACAGCGTGCAGAGCGTGCTGCAAAAGGGCGACATGCCACGTGATGCGTTGCTCGACCGGGTCGAGAGGCTGATCTGCAGGTCGGTGCCCCCTCCGACCACGGAGCCTTCGCCATGAGTCGGATCCTGCTGGTGGAGGACAACGAACTCAATCGCGACATGTTGCAGCGTCGCCTGAAGCGACGCGGCTTCGAAGTTGTGATCGCCGTCGACGGCCAGGAGGGTGTCGAGCGCGCCCAGAGCGAAGCCCCGGACCTGATTCTGATGGACCTCAGCCTGCCCAAGATCGACGGCTGGGAAGCCACACGGCGCCTGAAAGCCAACGCCAGCACGCGCCACATTCCCGTGCTGGCGCTGACGGCGCACGCCATGGACGGCGACCGTCATCGCGCCGAAGAGGCGGGCTGCGACGACTACGACACGAAGCCAGTGGTCCTAGAGCGGCTGCTCGGCAAGATCGAAAAGCTCCTGGGGGCCGGCGATGGATGAGACCCTGAGACATACCAAGGCCCGGGTGCTGGTGGTCGACGACAACGCGGACAACCGCGACCTGCTAAGCCGCCGCCTCAAACGCCGCGGCTACGAGACCGTGCCTGCCGCCGACGGCCAGGAGGCTCTCGACTGCGTGGGCAACGACCGCTTCGACCTGGTCCTGCTCGACATCCGCATGCCGGGTATGGACGGCATCGAAGTGCTGCGCCACATTCGCGAGCGAAGCAACAAGATCGAGTTGCCCATCATCATGGTCACCGCCGAGACCGACAGTGCCCAGGTCGTGCGCGCCATCTCCCTGGGGGCCAACGACTACGTGACCAAGCCCATCGACTTTCCGGTGGTGTTGGCGCGGGTCGAGGCACAGCTCAGCCTCAAGGCCGAGGTGGCCGCCAGCTTGCGCCCAGAGATCATCATTTCGAGCAGCGAAAGGCTCGAGCAGGGCTTTTTGCTGGACGGGCGCTACGAGATCGAGGACGTGATCGGCGAGGGAGGCTTTGCGGTGGTGTATCGCGCCCTGCAGCGCTCGACGGGGCAGAAGGTCGCAGTCAAAGTACTGCGCGCCGACCACATGCGTAGGGACCAACGGACAGTGGAGTTGGCGCGTTTCGAGCGTGAGATCCGCATGATCCACAGCGTTTCCCACCCGAACATCATTCGTCTGATCGATTCCGGCCGCATCGCCCTCGACACCAGCGGCGTGCAGCAGGCGCACAACGTCGACCCCCTGGGAGCAACGCGGGTGTCGCTGCGCGCCAAAACGCCCGTGCCCGAAGCGCCCGCACCATCCGAGCATTTCGAAATCCCCTATTTGGTGACAGAGCTGCTCGAAGGGCAAACGCTGCAGGCCGAGCTGCGCGCCCGCGGCAAGTTCTCCGAGCAGGAATTGATGTCCATCATGTTGCCGGTGCTCAGCGCGGCCGGAGCCGCCCATCGCGTCGGCATCGTTCACCGCGACCTGACGCCGGCCAACGTCTTCTTGGCCCGGGGTCACGGCGGCGTGCGCCCCCGCATTCTGGACTTCGGCATCGCCAAGCTCACAGACGAACCCGCAGGCCTGGCCACTACGACCTCATCGGTGATCGGCACGCCCCACTACATGTCGCCCGAGCAGGCGCGCGGCGAAAAGGAGCTAACCGGCGCCAGCGATCAGTACACCCTGGCCGTGGTCTGCTACGAGTGCCTGACCGGTAAGCGTCCCTACGACGGCGAGACCTTCATCTCCGTACTGCAACAGGTGGGCCATGGGGAGTTTTCCCCACCGAGGCATCACGACCCCACGGTTTCCCAGGTAGCTGAAGCGGTCTTGCTACGGGCCATGTCCCTCGATCCCAACGACCGCTTCCCCGACACCGAGTCGATGGGCCGCGCGCTCTTGCCGCTGGCCTCCGAAAGGGACCGCGGGCAGTGGGCTCCGGTCTTCGAAGCGGTTTGAAAGTCGCCTGCAGCGGCGATTGGTGCTAATTTCACAGTTGTCCTCCATACCGCGACTGAATTCGCCATGACCCCCCAGGATTGCCCCCACGTCGACACCTGCGAGATGTACTCGCTGCTGAAGCTCGCCGGCACGCTCAGGGCATGGAAGGCGCGCTACTGCTGTGCAGACTACCAGCGCTGCGCGCGCTACCAGCTCAACGCCGAAGGCAAGCCCGTGCCGGTAAATCTGATGCCCAGTGGGGCCTACCTCAAACCGGCCGGCCAACAATAGCTAACGAGCGCTCCCCCGCTTCGCGCTTCGAACGCGCGCGGTCGACCAATACCCGGTAGCTACCGAAGCTGGCCTCGGCATCCTCGATGCGGTCGAGGGGGTGGACTTCGTCGGTGGCCGGATCGGGGCCGAAGTCGCGCACGCTGCGGTAGAGCGTGCTGCGCTCGAAGGGGCTACGGCCGGCGTCGCGGATCGCCTCGCGCAAGACCGTGGGCGTCATCAACTGCCCGTGAGACGCGCCGGCAGAGGTCGAGATGCTCTCGTTCATCAGCGTGCCACCGAGGTCGTTGCCCCCGGAGCACAGAAGCTGCTGCGCCTGGCGCAGGCCTTCCTTGACCCACGAGACCTGGATATTGCGCAGGCTCGCCCCCAGCATCAGCCGGCTGATGGCGATCATGCGCACCACATCGGCGCCGCTCGGACCCGAGCGCACGTTGGGGAGCATCTTCTTGAAGTGCAGCGGCGCCTCGCTGTGCACGAACGAGAGCGGCACAAACTCCGTGAAACCCGCGGTCTCGAGCTGGATCGAGCGCAGCAGCTCCAGGTGCTTCATGCGCTCGGCGTCGGTCTCCACGTGGCCGTACATGATGGTGCAGGTCGTGGGCAGGCCGAGGCGGTGAGCGGCGCTGATGACCTCGATCCACTCGGCGGTGCTGATGCGACCACCAGCCAGGCGACCGCGCACCGCGTCGTCGAGGATCTCGGCCGAGGTGCCCGGAATCGAACCCAATCCGGCTTCCTTCAGCTCGCGTACGTAGCTGGCGATGGGCGCGCCGGCCAGTTCGGCCCCGTACTTCACCTCCTCGGGCGAAAAGCCGTGCACGTGAATCTCGGGTGCCGCATCTTTGATTGCGCGCAGCAGGCGCAGATAGATGTCGCGCGGGGGATCGGGCGGCAAGCCGGCCTGCACGCAGACCTCGGTCGCACCGAACTCCCGCGCCTGCAGCACACGCTCGACGACTTCTTCAACTTCGAGGTAATAGCCCTCTTGCGAGCGCCGAGTGCGCGAAAACGCACAAAATTTGCACGACTTCACGCAAACATTGGTGAAATTAATGTTGCGGTTGACGACATAACCCACGCGATCGCCCGCCTGCTGCTCACGCAGACAGTCGGCCACCATCGTCAATGCCTGCAGGTCGCGGCCACGCGCACCCCAGAGCGTGACCGCGTCGGCCCAACCGAGTGTACGCCCCTCGAGACAGGCCTCGAGCACGCCGCGCACGGGCGCGGTCACGGCGCCGAGCACACCTTCCAACGCAACGCTCATGCGCCCTCCAGCGCCAGCGGCAGGCGCGCCCCGGCATTCACCGCCTGCGGCATGCTCAACTCGCGTTCGGCCCTTTCGACCGCAGCATGCAGCCGCGGATCGAGGAAGCCCTCGCGCTCCACGAAGGAGCGATAGATGGGAAGCCGCGGCCGCAGCTCGAAGCCCTGGGCAGCGCAGGCGTCGGCAAAGCGCCCCAGGTGCGGCCAGCGATGGCGCGGGTTGATGTAATCGGGGGTCAAGGGCGAGATGCCACCGAAATCGTTGATGCCCGCGCTCAAGAGCAGCGCCGTGCGGCCCGCGTTCAGGTTGGGCGGCGACTGCAGGCTGATGTCGGCGTCGAGGATCAGACGCGAAAGCGCAACCGTCAGCGCCATCTCGCGGTCCCGGGGACCTTCAATATCGGCCATGGCCACTTCGGGACGTGGCTCGAAATTTTGCACGATCACCTCCTGGATGTGACCGTGGCGCCGATGCAGCGCCTCGATCGCCAGCAGACTCTCGACCCTCTCCTGTAGCGTCTCGCCGATGCCGACCAGGATGCCCGTGGTGAAGGGGATGCGCAGCTCGCCGGCCTCTTCGAGCATGGCCAGACGCCGCTCGGGGCGTTTGTCGGGCGCCCGGTGGTGGGGCATCCCCGGCTCGCACATACGCGGGCTCACGCACTCGAGCATCAAGCCCATGCTCACGTTCAGCGGCCGCAGACGCAGCATCTCGGCACGGTCGAGCACGCCGGCGTTGGTGTGGGGCAAGAGCCCTTCCTCGAGCGCCCGCTCGGCGCCCCAGACCAGGTAATCGACGGTGCTGCCATGGCCGATTTCGGCAAGTCGCTCGCGGTAGGCACGGAAGGCCCCGTCGGGCTTGTCTCCCAGACAGAAGAGCGCCTCGAAGCAACCTTGCGCCCGCCCGCGCTCGAGCCAGTCGAGCACCTCGGTCTGCTCCATGGTGTGGGCGCCCGCGTCCCCCGGCGAGCGCCGAAAGGAGCAGTAGTCGCAGCGGTTGCGACAGATATTGGTCAGGGGCAGGAAGACCTTGGGCGAATATGTGACGATGCGCCCAAAACGGCGGTCTCGCAGCTCTGCGGCAGCCGCCATGAGACGCGCGAAATCGGCATCGGAAGCCTCGGCCCGGCGCGCGATGAGACCGGCCGCAGCAGCGCTGAGCGGCTCCCCACGGGCGGCCCGCTCCAGCTCCAGAACCAGCAACGCTTCCTCGCCTTGGGACACCGTGGGCGCACACTTCCCCAGCTCTCTTGCCGAGTCAAGCGTCCGTCCATTGCTTGGAAGTCACGACAGCGCGCTTAATGTGAGCTGTGACATGACCGACCCCCCCCGCTCCGCGCCCATCCACTTCGATCCCATCGACCAAGTCTACGCCGGCCTGCGCGGCGCTGCGCTGGTGCTGGGGCTCGCCTACGTCTACCTGGCCAAGGTCGGCTCCGGTGCGCGCGACGACGCGCTGGTCGCCTTCGGAGTCTTTGCGGCCTACGGCACCGTCTTCTACGCCGTGGGCCTCGGCGCATTGCGCACCGAGCGGGGCAAGGCCCGCTTCTACGCATCGCTGGGCGCGGCCGACCTGGCCTTCATCGTGGTGCTGATGTACCTGACCGGCGCCGAAGCCAGCCCCTTCTACCGGGCGCTCTACCTGTGGGTGGCGATGCCAGCGTTTTACTTCGGCCTGCGCGCCGGAACCCTGGCCTCGGCGGTGGCATTCTGCGTCTACGTCGCCTTCTTCGACGACAACACCCAAAACCCCTGGGAGTTCCTGGTGCGGGCCGGGGGCCTTTTGCTGCACGGCCCCGTGGTCGGTTACCTGGTGGCCCGCGATCGCGAGCTGCGGCAAAGACTCGCGCGCCTGGAGGCGGAGAATCGGGAAAAGCCAAGTGAAACGCGCTAGATTGGACGCGCCTTGCTGAATCGCTCGTTCTTATCGCTGCTGCTGCTGGCCCTGCTCGCCTGGCCCCTGATGGCCTGCGGGGACGACGCCTCGGAGCCAGGCGCCGACGCTGGCGACGATCTCGAACTGCGCGCACCGCAAACGCCCGTGCCGCCCCCGGATGCCGGCAGCGTCACAGCAGACGACGACGCCGGCGCAGCGGCCATTGGAGCGCCGTGCGACGAGGTGCTCGCCGAGGACAACAGCGGCTTCGAAAGCACCGTACTCGACGCCATCAACAGCGCGCGCCAGGCGGGTGCCGGCTGCGACGGCACCACCGCCACCGCGTCACCGCCCCTTGCGCTCGACACCAGGCTGCAGCGCTCGGCCCGCTGCCACGCCCAGCAAATGCGCGACCGCATGGCGCTCGACTTCAGCGGCGAAGACGGCAGCACCCTCTTCGACCGTCCCAGGCGCGAAGGTTTTGACGGCACCATTCTCGGAGGCGCCATCGGCAAGGGCTCCGACCCGGCGGCACTGGCCTCGGCCTTGCTCAGCGGCGGCCCCAGCTGCCAGAACCTGCTGTCGCCGGACGCCATGTTCGGCGCGGTCGGCGCCTCCGACGCCGACCCCGAGGGTGACCTCTACATCGAGGTCATCGTGGCGAGCGGACCGTGAAAATCACCTACGGAGCGATGGGCTTGAACAATTGCGGACCAGCTGGCGTCATCAGGGGGATGGTCAGAGCTGTCGCACTTTGGACCACCGTGCTGCTGGGACTGGTGGCGGCCGGCTGTGAGCCGCGCTGCCGCGAGATCGAGCCCATGTCCAAGGTCGAGGCCCAGCTCATGGAGCGCCTCGACGAACGCCTCGACGACATCGACGCCAGCGCCGAACAGCGCAAGCGCGTGCGCGAGCTTGCCCGCGGCACCCTGCCCGAGATCAAGGCCCTGCGCCGCACGACCCTGCCGCGACAACGCGAAATCATGGCCGAGCTGAAACAGCCGGCCCCGGATCGCAAAAAGCTCACGGAGCTGATCGACAAGAACGTCGAAGAAGGCAACGCCTACATGCACCGCATGCTCGACGTGCTGCTCGAGGGCCACGGCCTGCTCACGCAAAAGCAGCGCGATCAGCTGGCCGACCGCTTCGCCAAGCCCAGCGAGCGCTTCGAGGGCTCCTTCATGCTCGACCGCGGCGTCGATTACTTCCTGTCGCGCATCGACGCCGACGAAAGCCAGCGCGCCCTGGTCGAGCGCATCAAGGTGGATCTGATCGCGCGCGGTGGCGAGCTGCAGCAGAAGGTCGATCGGCTGCGCGCCCTGGGCGCGCGCGAGCTGGCCAAACCCAAGCCCGATGCCAAGCGTCTGCATGGCTGGCTCGACGAGGGCAAGGTGCTGACGCGGCAGGCGCTCTTCGACCTCACCGGCTACTACCTCTTGCTCGCCAGCAAGCTCGATGCCCGACAGCGGCAGCGCCTGAACGTGGAGCTGGTGCGCATCGAACCCTGCGGGCCAGCCCCCAACAAGCCTCGCGCGGCCCCCAAAGAAGTCCACAAGGGTGCCCCCAAGGGCGGCGCGCAAGCGGGCCCCCAGGCCTTTTCTCCACTGCACACGCGTACCCCGCCGAACTCCTGAGACGACAAGCCGAAGGCGATCCGCGCTACACTCCAGCGACCGTGCACACCACCCCACAGGGGCCCGCCGTCGGCCCACGCGAGCTCGGGCCCTTCGACCTCGAGCGCGTGCTCGCCAGGGACTACCTGGGCACCCAATATCTGGCTGCCCGCAAGTCCGCGCCCGATGAGTCCCTGCGGCTGCGCGTCATCGATCTGCCCGACGATCCGGAGTTCAGCCAGCAGCTGCACGACGCTGCCATGTGGTCGCTGGGCATCAACGAGCCGGCTGTCAGCTCCACCTCGGACATCTGGAAGCCGAGCGGGCAGCTGGTACTCGTCAGCCCTTTTCGCCCCGGCCTGGGTCTCGAGCGCATGCTCCAACTGGCCCGCGACGAGGGCGTGACCATCGTCAGCGCCGTGGCCCTGCGCATCGTGGTCGATCTGGTGGAAGCAGCCACGGCGCTGGCCGAAGCCGTGCGCAACGACGACAACCGCCGGCCCTACGCCTTCGGCGGCCTGTGCCCCCAGAACGTACACATCGGCTGCGACGGCCAGGTGCGGCTCGAGGACGTGGGCGCCGCAGCGCTGTGCTCGAATCACCCCAAGTGGGGCCACGACCTCGAGCGCATGCGCTATCGCTGCCCCGAGTCCTTCGACTACGGCACGCCCCTGGACGACCGCAGCGACATCTTCTCCCTCGGTGTGGTGCTGTGGGAGCTGCTGACCCGCGAGACCCTCTACGACGGCAAGATCGCCGGCGAAGTCGCGGCGAAAATCCGCGGCAATAACCCCCCCCGCCTCGACCGGCGCCCCGGCCGCCGCGGCGAGCCCATCGGCTTCGCACTGGCGGACCTCGTCGATACGGCCCTGTCGCCGCGCCGCGCCGCCCGCTACCAGAGCTACCGCGCCCTGGCCTCCGCCCTCTACGGCCTGGAGGTGGAGCTGGCCACGCGCAAACAGATGAGCGACCTGGTTCGGCGCCTCGATCCCTCGCTGGCCGGCGGCATCGAGGCCGCGCCCGAGCCGCTGCGCGCGGCCACCACCGACGCCCCACCCTCCCACGACGACAGCTCGCTCGTGCGCGGCTCCGATGTCACGGGCAGCTATGGGCGCGTGGAACGGGCCGATCCCACCGGCACCTACGACCGCCACACGATTCCCGATGCCTCCGTGCTAGAACAGCACGATGCCCCCACGGGGCGGCCGCCGGCCCTGGGCCTGCCCCCCGCCGAGGAAGCGACACGGGTGGGACCGCCGCCGACCGCGCCTCCGGGCACCGGCACCACGCAGTCGCCGGTCGAGATCACCTTGGCGCCCGAGACCGACGGAGCGACCACCGAGCGGGCCACGCCCGCGCAGCTGCCAGACGGAGGCCCAGCCTCGGGCGCCTTGCTCGGCAAACCGGGAACCATTCCGGGCACCCCCGGGTTGCCGAAGCTGGCGGATCTCACCGGCCCGACCGCGGGGCCCGCCAAGGGCCCGCCACCACCGCCCGCGGCCCTCGGCGGCGTGCCAGCCCCCGCGGCCGCTGAACTGGGCGCGAAAACCGCCGTGGGCGCCGTGTCCTCGAAGCTACCCACGGTTCCCTCCAGCTTCGGCCGCTCTGGGGGAGCCGATGCCCGAGCGGGGACAGCACTTCCGGCAATGGCAGTGGACGGCCTCGAGCAGGAGACCCGACTCCAACCCGACTCCCTACCCGCCCCGGGTCCGGCAGCCATCCTCGGAGCCCCACCAGACTCGGCAGGGCCCCTGGAATCGACCCTAGCCCCACCCCGGAGCGGCAGCGGCAAGCGCCTCCCCATGCCGCTGGTCGCTGGCGCGGCCGCAGCGCTACTGCTACTCGCGGCCGTCCTCGTGCGCGTGCTCGGTGGCGACAGCGACAGCTCCACGGGCGCAGCGGAGCACCGCGCCGAGCCGCCTGCAGCGCAGCGGGCCGACAATTCGCAGGTGCCCGCGGCCGAGGCGCCCGGCGAGGCCGAGCCGGCGGCGCAGACGGCACCCGAGGCGCCGGCTGCGGCGAAGCCTGCGCAGCAGGCGGAGGCCCCAGCAGCGGCCTCGGAGGCCGCCGCCAAAGCCCCCGCGCCGGCACCGCGACGACCGTCCCGCCCCACGCCCTCCCGCGCCCGCCGCCGCCCCGCCAAGACCGGCCCGAAGCCGAGCGCGAGCAAGCCCGCAACCTACGTTCCGGACGACATCTGAAAGCGACGTCTTGCAGGCGTCTGCGCTCGGGCTTCCCGATCGCCTGCGACACGTCGAATACGGGGGCGAAAGCCCTCGGGCCCTCCCGCCCCCCCCTGCCGGGAGGCAGCTTCGCGGCGCAGTTCCCAAGTGAGGTCTCCAGAAGCGCCGGCCTCCGGCCGATGACAGAAGCAGGGGCTTGTGGAGCCCCCAAGCATGGTTAGCTTGGCAACAAGGCGGCCGACCCGCCGTTTTTCCGAGTAATTTCGGATATCTAACGAGATCTAGACCACGATGAACGAACGCCTGACCCTGCCCGTAATCCCCCTGCGCGGCACCGTAATTTTCCCCGGCTTCGCCACCGCGATCGGCGTAGGCCGCAAGCCCACGCTGGCCGCCATCGAACGCTCCCAGGGCCACGACCGCAAGGTCTTCGCTGTAGCCCAGCGCGATGCGGACGTGGACGCGCCGGAATTCGACGACCTCCATCGTGTGGGCGTGATCGCCAGCATCAGCCAGGTGCGACGCAACGGCGGCGGGCTCACCCTGCTGCTCGAGGGCCTCGAGCGCGCCAGCCTGCTTGAGCTGCGCCTGACCGACGCCGGCTGCGATGCGGTGTGCGTGCCGCAGCCGGAGATTCCGCCCATCGATATCCATGACCCGGCCTTCGAGGCGCTCGACCAGGAGTTGCGGGCGCGCTCGATCGAGCTGGCGCGCAAGCGCGGTGTACCCGACAAGGTCCTCGACCACATCGTTGAGAACATCGAGGATCCGAGCGCCTTCGCGGACGTGGTCGCCGCCCATCTCGATATCCCCGCGGGCGAGAGGCAGCGCCTACTCGAGCTGGCAGCGGTGGAAGATCGCATGCGGGCGGTGCTGGTCGAAGTCGAACGCGTCCTCACGCAACAGGAAGCGCGCGAAGAGATCCAGGCCAAAGTCCAGGAAGAGCTCGGCGAGCGCCAACGGGAGATCTTCCTGCGCGAACAGCTGCGCGCGATCCAAAAGGAACTCGGCGACGGCGCAGGCGCTGACGACGACGGGACCGCTGACCTGAAGCGGCGCCTGGCCGAGCTGGAACTACCCGAGGGTGGGCGCGCCGAAGTGCAGCGCGAACTCCGGCGCCTGGAGCGCACCGGACGCGAGTCGGCCGAAGCCCAGGTAATTCGAACCTACCTCGAATGGATCGCCGAGCTGCCCTGGAACGAGCGCTCCGATGATCACGTCGACGTGCGCGCCGCGGCCGAAATCCTCGACGCCGACCACTACGGCCTTTCGGAGGTGAAGGATCGGGTGCTGGAGTACCTGGCCGTGCGCCAACTGCACGCCCGGGCCGAAGCGGAACGCGAGACGGCGGAGGCGACGACCCCCGAAAGCACGGCCAACGACAACAGCCAAAGCGACGAGGGCGGCGACGCGGGCAAGCGTGGTCCGATCCTGCTCTTCACCGGACCTCCCGGCGTCGGCAAGACCTCGATCGGCAAGTCCATCGCGCGCTCGCTCGGCCGCAAGTACGTGCGCATCGCCCTGGGCGGCGTGCGCGACGAGGCCGACATCCGAGGCCACCGCCGCACCTACGTGGGCGCCATGCCCGGCCGCATCATGCAGGCGCTCAAGCAGGCCGGCACGAAAAACCCCGTAATCCTGCTCGATGAGGTCGACAAACTTGGAGTTAGCCACCAAGGAAACCCCTCGGCGGCGCTACTCGAAGTGCTCGACCCCGCCCAAAACCACAGCTTTACCGACCACTACGTCAACGTCCCCTTCGACCTCAGCGAAGTGCTCTTCATCGCCACGGCGAACTTCGTGGAGCACATCCCGGCGCCGCTGCTCGACCGCATGGAGATGGTGGAATTCACCGGCTACACCGAGCGCGAGAAATGCGAAATCGCCCGCGCCTACCTGATCCCGCGGCAGCTGAAGGAAGCGGGCCTGACGGCCGAGCAGGTGCAGTTCTCCGACGACGGGCTCTCATCGCTGGTCAGCCGCTACACGCGCGAGGCGGGCGTACGTCAGCTCGAGCGCCGCATCGGCGCCGCCTTGCGCAAAATAGCGCGCAAGATCGCCGCCGACGAGCAAGTCGCGATGCCGATCGACGAGGGCCAGCTGCGCAACCTGCTGGGCCGCCCCAAAGTGCGTCCCGAAAAGATCGCCGAACAGGACACCGTGGGCGTAGCCACTGGCATGTACTACACGCCAGCGGGCGGCGACATCATGTTCGTCGAAACCTCCCTGCGCAGGCTGCACGACTTCCGCAACGCCGATACCAGCATGCAGGTCACCGGCTGGGGCAACGTCTCGCTCATCCTCACCGGCCAGCTCGGCGACGTCATGCGCGAATCGGCGCGCGCAGCGCTGACCTACGCGGCCACCCACGCCGGCAGCCTCCAGATCCCGGCCGATCGACTGGGCGCCATCGAAGCCCACATTCACGTGCCGGCCGGCGCCATCCCCAAGGACGGCCCCTCGGCGGGCGTGGCCATGGCCACGGCCCTGGTCAGCTCCATGACCGGCCGCCCTGTGCGCCGCGACCTGGCCATGACCGGCGAAGTCACCCTGCGCGGCCGCGTGTTGCCGATCGGCGGCGTCAAAGAAAAGGTGCTCGGTGCCTACCGTGCTGGCGTCAAGTGCATCGTACTACCGGCGGAAAACGAAGCCGACCTCGACGACCTGCCGGAAGAAGTCGTCGAACAACTCGAGATCCACTGCGTAAGCTCACTCGACGAAGTCTTCACGCTGGCCCTGATCGACGCGCCGCGGCCAACCGCACCGGCGCAACCGGTAGCGGGCGAGGGACTGCCCCCGACTACGCACTGAGGCCGGGTGGCAGCCCAGGGCCGCGCTCGGGCTGCCCTTCACCGCATCAGTCCGCGACGCCAGGCCAGAAGATGACGGCGCTACCCGGGTTCGCGTCTGACCCCACGCACACCCTTTGGCCCCGATCGCAAACAAGTTGATCGTTTGGCACGCGTCGGCGGGTCCGCCGGCGGCTTACGTCCTCGTGAAACTACTCAAAATAGCTGCGCTATTCCTGCGGATTTCGCTCCGGGCGCGCTCGCGTTCGAACTCCTCCGTCACGCACCAAACGATCAACATATTTTGCGGCGGTGCCTTTGGCGAGGAGCGAAATAGAGCGCGCGCACTATCAGTTATTCAACACCTTCGAGCCCTTGATCACGACATCCTTGCTGCCTTTGATGTTGATCTTGGCGCCCTTGATGATGATGTCCCCGTTCTTCTTCAGCGTGATGCTGGCGCTGCCCACCTTGAGGGTGAGTTCATCCTTGATCTTGATCACCCCCTTCTTCTGACCATCGACCATGAGTTCGCCCTCGGCCTTCACGATCGTCTTTTTCTTGGAGCTGAGCTGGACGTCCTGACCAGCGCTGACTTCGAAATTTTTCGAGGCGCTGGACTTGATGCTGCCGCCAGCGCTCGTGGACTTGTTGCCGCCCACGCTCTCACTGCTCACGGCACCGACGCTCACGGTCTTGGCGGCACCGACTTCCTGGGATAGCAGACCGCCGATCGTTTCGTTCATCAGCCCACCGACCGTCACGTCGTAGGCGGCGGCGACGGTCAGCGAACTGGTCGCGCCGACCTTTTCTGTTTTGGCGCTGGCCACCTCGAGACTCATATTGGCGCCGACCGTGCGACTCGCGTTGGCGCCGATGCTCACGGTCTCGTTGACCGAGACAGAGCGCGTTCGATTGTTCAACACCGTGTGCTGCTCATCGTTTTCGACGGTGGTCTCCATGTCGTACTGGCCGTGGATCACGATGCGTTCAGAGCCACTCGTATCGTCCATGGAGATTTCGTTGTAGCCGCCGCCACCGGGGGTGCTACTGGACTTCATGCCGCTGACCATGCCCTTGCCGGGGAGCTCGAACGGCGGCTTGGATAGCTGATTGTAGACGCGGCCGGTGATGATCGGAGAGTCGGGATCGCCTTCCAGAAACGATACGATCACCTCTTGGCCGACGCGGGGGATCTGAACCGAACCCCAGCCGAGGCCGGCCGAAGAGTGCGAGACGCGAATCCAGCATGAACTCTTCTCGTCGTTGTTACCGTAGCGATCCCAGGGAAACTGAACCTTGACCCGACCGTGCTGGTCGGTCCAGATCTCGCTGCTCGGATCGCCGGTAACGATTGCGGTCTGCGGACCTTGGACCACCGGCGTCGGTGTGCTGCGGGCCGGTCGAAAGGGCGTCTTGCTGTCGAGCATCGACAGCCGGCACGACCACTCGGTGCGACCCGAAGTACCGCGGGATTCGACTTCGCCCCCGTCGAGTTCGTAGCTCGCGCCGGTCACCAGGTACTCCCGGTTGTCCTCGGCACAGGGATGCTCTGTCAGCGAAAAAAGCTGGCCGACACCGAGACCTCGTGGATTGCCGAAGCCCTCCGCCTGGTCGTGCTGCGCCATCTTTTCCTCCATGCGCGTGCGCGCATAGGTCTGACCGTCGGCGATCGACAGGAAACGCCCCGGATAGTCGAAAACCTCGTGGCCAGTGCTTCCGCCGGCCGGCGAAGCAATCGATGTAACCAGCAGATCTGCCTTCGGCTTCTCGAAATCGAAATCGGTGAGGCTGAAGTCGGTCGCGATGATCGTCTGCTTGCGGCTCCAGGAAAAGAACTGTTCTCGCGGGCGTGAAGAATCCGCCGATGCCCGCGCGTAGGGAACGGTCGCATAGCCGGGCGCGGCTTCATGACTCGAAACCGAGTCCGCCAGCACCAGCGTGTGACCGTCCTTGGCGTGCTCGAAGTAGTAGTAGATCCCCTCTTCTTCCATCAGGCGACTGATGAAGTTGAAGGTGGTCTCCCGGTACTGCACGCAGTAGGGACGGCTGCGGTAGTTCCCGAAGAGCGCCTCCTCGAAGCGAATCTCGCCCACCTCGCGCAACAGCTCCTTGATGATCGCCGGCGCCGTCATTTCCTGAAAAATTCGGCAATTGGACTGGCGCGTTAGCAACCAGAGCGCCGGGTGCAGGGTGGCGAAGTAGCGGGTGTAGCGCCCGGCCGTGCCGCCTCGGGCGAATTCGGTGACGATGCCGTGGAAGTAACGCGGCTGGTCGTCGCCGCGCGTCAAACGCACGGCGATGCCTTTGCCAAGAACATCGGACAACTTGATGTCCGGATTGGCGCCGTAGAGTTCGACTCGATAGCTGTAGAGGCGCCCCAGGGCCTCTTCACCGCTCATGCGGCGAAACAGCAGTTCGTCTTCGCCTAACGGACCAATTGCTTCGGCCACATGTGCTGCCTGGATGCTCACCGTGCAAGCCCTCCTCTCGCCGTCGTGGCCTCGTCATACGTAGGAGACCGGGTTACCTGCGGCCAGCATACGACAGACAGCGGAGCTGTGAAGCGGGTAAACTTCGAAAGGACTCGCGCCCAGCTGGCCCGCCCGTCACCCTATGCCAGGATGACGGCGCCCGGAGCCCCGTGCTAGGCTCACGCACTCGATGGTGCACGGGTCCGCCAGCAAACCACTTAGGGCCCGTATAGTCGAATCGCACTTGCACACGGCTGATTGGGAAGTCGCTTGATGCCCAGCGTCGGCATTCACCCGCCCAAGACGCCGATCACCAAGGGCAGCTCGGGTATCGCGGCGGCCACCTTGCCGAACGTATGCAAGATGCCGGGTCCGCCGGCTCCCTTCGTGCCCACGCCGCTTCCGAACATCGCGAAGTCCGGAACCAACCCCAAGGGCTATTCGAAGGACGTCAAGGTCGAGGGCAAGACGGTCGCCATCCGAGGCGCCAGCTTCGAGAGCATGGGCGACGCCGCCAGCAAGGGCACCGGAGGGGGTTTGCTCTCGGCGAATACCCACGGACCGGTGAAGTTCATAACGCCCGGGTCGCTGACCGTGAAGATCGAGGGCAAGAATGTGCACCTGCTGGGGGAGCCGGTGCTCAACAACTGCGGCCCAAGTGGAAGTCCTCCGAATACGGGGGCGACCATGGCGGGGGTTTTGCAGGCGCCTCAGGTTCCGGGCATGACGGCAGAGGAGTCGAAGGTAGTTTGCGAAGCCTTCTGCGAGTGCCAGGCGGCATACGACAAAGGCGAGATATCCGGCCCAGGATGCTGTAGCAAATGTCTGCAAACCAAGCTGGAGTCGACCGCCCCGCACAACATGAAGTCCGAGCAGTCTTATTTCGTTCCCGATGACGTGACGCAGGCACCGACAAAGCTTACTCCCGAGGTTTTCAACACCATGGCTGACCGCTTGGAAGGCAGCCGACTAAGCAATTTTGTCTCAGGACTAACAAAAAGACCGGGTGGGGTCCCAGTAAGTGCGGGCGGCTCGGTGACCCCTGCCGCGGGGCTGCGTATGAGCAGGGCGTGCTCACGCGTTCCTAGCGGCTCTCCACTCTCCAACATGGCGGGGCACGTTTGCCGGCCAGACATCGTTCTCGAGGCGAGTGATGGCCCCAAGGTTTTCGATGCAAAATTCTCTTGGAAAAACGGGAAAGACAGTCTTTCTGATGCCCAGAATCTAGACTATCCTCGCATCGACGCTGACGGCGACCCTCCGACAGTGATCGATCGAGAGACCTGCAATTGTTAGGCTGCTGCTCGGCAGTGATTTGCGCGCGGACTCTGCGATGGCCACCTTTCCAGGAGACTTGGTATTTCAGCCGGAGGGGCAGATACAGGCTCTGGCGGTTGCGCAGGTCACCTTCTATTTCACGCGCTTCGATGAGGCGGCGCGCCTAGAGCTAGCCGAAGGAATACGACTGTGCGGAGAATTGGTCGCCGAGCACGCAACCTACTACCGGTCGGAACCGATGAAGCGCGCGCGCCCAATAAAGGGCGACGTTGTCGGTCCGCTGGCGGAGAGAGTCGCAAGCGGCCCAGTGGCCCGCCGCTATCACCTCGAACTGCATTCAGGCTCCGACCTAATGACCGTTGGCCCTTGGGCCTTCGCGTTCGGCGTCACGCCGAGCGTATTGCACGCACAGGCAGCCTACTTAAGTTTGTCCGCGCCCGCGGCCATGCTCGAGGATCCGACCGCGTTTCTCGACCTTGTTCTATCTTTAGCTAACACGACACCATATCGGTCCGGCCACGCGGGCTACGGAATCGGGTATAATCCCGGCTACGTAATGCGCGAACGCAACGAGGAGATCCGGGCGTGGTGCTCTCGCTATCGCGGCCTCGATGCCAGCTCTCCGGCCACGACAGCCGCATATTCGAACCGGCACTGCAAGGGTGTGAACTGGCTGACGATGCTCGACGACGACTTCTGTCTTGAGCTGGGAGGCACCGAAAAAATCGAGCAAGAACTTGGGAACACCATAACGCTCCATCAAACAAAGGGCGGCCTGGCGCTGCAAGCAGGCCACCACCCGAGACTCGGCGACAAGAACCAGCAGGAGGACATGGCCGGCTATCGGAGGGTAAATGAATTGGTTCGGCCGTTGCGGATGCCTGACCTGGTGGGACTTCCAGGAATGAATCGTGCTGAAGGACTGCGATGGCTTGCTCGCTTCGATGAGCCATGACCCCAGATTTGCGCACCACGCTGTCGCTCGCGGTCTCGCCTGCCCCCGCATTGCAGGATGTTTCCATGACGCTGATCTGTAGCCAAGAACTCGACGAGGGGCAGGTATTGTTTTGGCGTGAACTTCTGGATCATGTTGCCCGGTCGGTAAACCACGGCGCGCTATGCGGTAGCCAGCTAGATCCGCTTGGATCCAGCCTTCGGAACCTGTGCATGGAGTCTCAAGGGGAGCGGCAACTGCGATTCCAGTTCGGCATTGAAGGCGTGGATGCGGCTGCATGGCGGGTCATCTTGCAGCTCATGGCTGCGGCGTCAGAGTGCTCCTTCCCACTCGACGCAGTGCACATTTCTTCGCCAGCCTCGGCAGGGCTAGCCCTGGTTGGAGATCACGCTCTTGCGTTGCCGTATCCAGGAATACCGGATCGCCTGCCTTTCAGCCTGGAACGTTTAGAACCGCAAAGTGCCGACAAGGATCGTTATCTCGAGTTCGAGTTTGCGCGCTCGGTGCAGCGACAACACGGACACGAGATCGAACAAGCGCTTCAAAGTTGGGCAGAGCTCTTGATGGGTGGCTACCCCAAGGAAGATGAGCATCCGATGGACAATGCCTGCGATGAGCCCGCGACCGACTGGGTGGGGGGCACCACGCTACTTTTTTCCTTGCCGGGCTATCTGGGCTCGGAGTCCGCCTTTGATGCCGCAGTCTGCATGGCGATATGGTTTCACCAGCGGATCATGCCTCTCAGGCATATGACGGTCCACTGAAGTAAGCGCCGTGCTCAGCACACAGCAGCTTCACCCAGCCTGCCCGGTCTCCACCACCACCGCCCCCCGCTGCCCGCCCTCCGAACTCGCCCACAGCAGCGTCAAGGGCCCCTTGGCATAGCCGCGCGCCGCGGCCTGGCAGGCCAGCATGGCGAATAGGGGAATCGAAGCGGCGCCCATGTCGCCCCACGCGTCGGCCGGAGAACTGTAGTCGGCCGGGTCGTCGAAGTAGTGCGAAAGTCGCAGGCAAACAAAGCCCCACTCCTGGCCACGGTAGCGCTCGCCGTTGATGTCACAGAGGATGTCGTTGATGCGCTTGTCGCCACCGGCGCCGGCCTGCGCCACGGCCTGCTCCACGGCCTCGGTCAGGCCTTCGCCCAGGCAGACCTCGGGAGTTTTGATGAGCTTGCTCTCCGCTCTCACGACGCTGGCCCGTACGCGCGCCTGCCGCGCCAACCCCAGACGTTTGCACGCGCGCTCGGTGGCGAGCAGGAGAAAGCCCGCGCCCTCCGCCGGCACGAAGGCCGAGCGACCGTCTTCGCCCGCCAGCTGCCGATTTGCATCCAGCCATTCCATCGTGTCCGGATGGAAATAGCTTTCGATTCCGCCCACGAGGCACAGCTCCTGCGCGCCGCGCGCGAGTTCTCCAAGCGCCGCCTCGAGCGCGACCGCGCCCGCAGCATGTCCCTCGGCAAAAAGCCTGATGTCATCGAGTTCAACCGTAGGCTCACCTGACCGCTGAAGCCCCTGGCGGACCGACTCGGCCTGATACTGGGAAAACCCCGGTCGCATCTCCGGCAGTCCCAGAAACAGCGGCAATCGCAGCGCCGCTTGGGTCACAGACTGCAGCGGCTCGCAGGCCTCCTGGAGCGCCGATTGAGCCAGGGCGACGAAGCGCTCGGGGTCCGCTGTGCCGGCCGGAAGGGCACCGTCGACGGCCGCCACCATCGGATTACCGAGGCGATCGATCATGTAGGGATGCTCACCCAGGCGGCTAATACCCGCCCGCAGGGCCGCGGCACTCGAATCCGAGCGCAGACCCAGGGGCGTTCTCACCCCCGTCGCAACAATATGTATTTCACCAGTCATCGGTCCGTACCGGCCGTGCCCCCCCCGACCACCGCCTCACTCACTACGCGTTAAAGGTACGGTTTCTCCCGGACGATGGTCTCATCCAGATAATCTTCGTTTTCGCGTACCAGCAGGCACGAGGTCCATACCATCACCACTCGGGGATGATCGGGCTCGAGGATCACCGTCGAGAGCTTGGCGCGATGCTCCTCCGAACGGTGCCCGCGCAATGTGCTGAACTTGGTCTCGAAGGTAAAATAGGCCTTGGGCAAGTCGAAGCGCATCGCTCCGTTCGGCGTGAGATTCAGCAACTCGACCGGTTCACCGCCGCGCAGATGCTGGGTCGCCTGTTGGTCCTGCGGTGCACACTGCAACGCGCGGGGCTCCCAGTCCTCGGGTAGCAGGGGCCTGCGCTTCCTGGCCCACGCGTCGTCGTAGGTCCCCTGCAGCGAAAGTCGCGGCATCCAGTGCGATGCGATTGCGCCGAAGCCTGCGGGACCTGAGGTAATGGGATCCCGTTTGGGGTACTCGAAGTTGTGTAGCGGTTCACCCTCCCAGTGGCCGCCTGCAGCCACGACCCCCACGCCCACGGGATTGCGGGCGTCCATCTTCTGGCGTTTGGGATCGGGATCCCTGGCGTCGAAGCCACCGTAGGCGCGCTCGTAGACGATGGGCACCTCGACAACGGCGTCGGCCCCCGAGGCTTGCAGGCCTGTGCCGGTGGGCATCCAGTAGCGCTCGCCGAGCACCCGCAGGACCTTTTCCGTTTTTCCCACACGCATCGACACCATGAAGTCTCGCGAAGCTCGACCCGCAGGCGCGTGGGCCGTGCCGTTTAGGACGATGTCCGTTGTCGGCTTGGGACCAACCAGGTCGGCTTCGTAGCGAAGGCTCGATGCCCCATCCTCACCGTTGTACTCCGCCGCCAGGAACGGCTCGGGCTGGTCGTCGGCGATTTCGAGCCTGCCCTTGGGCCCGATGTCAAAGCTGGCGCGGACGGCGACGATCCACTCGTGAACGCCGTCCTTGTTGCGCCCCCACGTGCGACCGACGCCGTAGGTAGTCCTGTTGTCGACCGCCCACATCGAAGCGCGGACGTAACACGCTTGCCCATGCTGCGCAAAGCGCACAGCCGCATCTCCCGGTCGGCACTCGCTGCCATGGTCGCACAGGTGCGCAGCCACTTGGACGGGCACCGACCGCGTGCTAAAAGTGCTCTAGAGTACGCGGGGAGCCCTCGTCATGTCGAAGACGTCGCGAGTCAGTACACTGGTGAGGCCGGCTTTGGAGCAGGCTTCCAGTGATGGTGCGCCAGCGCTGCCGTCGGCGCGCAGCGGTCGCATCGTGAAGTGGAATCACGCGGGGCTATGGGTCGACTGCTATGAGGGCTCCGATGGTCCAGCGGTCGCACGGAGTCTGGTGGCTTGGCAACCGGAGCGGCTGCAGCAGGCCGTGCGCGAACGCCGGCAGGTGCTGCTGCTTTTCGAAGACGGTGATCGGCGGCGTCCCGTGATCATCGGAGCCATCGAGGAGGTGCCCGAGCCGCCCGGGGACGTGGAGGCCCAGCGCGAGCCACAGGGGCTGGCGCCAGCGCCCCGGCCCTCGCTGGAGGCGAGCGTGGACGGTCGGCGCGTGCTGCTGGAGGCCAACGACGAGGTCGTGCTGCGCTGCGGCGAGGCGAGTATCACCCTGCGCCGCAACGGACGCGTGTTGATTCGAGGCGCCTATGTCGAGACGCGATCTCGCGGCACCAACCGGATCAAGGGCGGAAACGTCCTGATCAACTGAGAGGTGCCCGTGAAGGCAGCGTCGGCCGACGACCTGATCCTCTGGGATGTTTTCGAGGAGCATCTTGAAGAGGCCGCTTTTCTGCTTTCGATGTGGCGGAGTCGGCTGCTCGCGGACAACTACACATTCGACGAGCTGCGCACCGGGCCCGAGCAGCGGCTGCGCCTGCATGTCGATGCCCTCGTAATCGGCGGCCCCCGGATCGCCGAGCGTCTGTTGCATCCCGCCCTCATGGAAGGCGAGCCAGAGCAGGCCACGGTGGCCGCATTGGCCATGCTGGACGGGGCGCGCAAAAAGAAGGACGCCCTGCAGACGCTGATCGCGATCATGGAGGCGACCGACCCGGCGCGGAGCGAGGCCCTGGGCGCGGCGCTCGTACTGTGCGAGCAAGGGCTGCTGCCCGAGCTGCTGCTGGCGGAGGTCAAGCGCCCCAGGGCGCCGGAAGTGAGGGCGCGGTTGCTCGACGCGCTGGCCGAGCACGGTCGCGATGCGGGCCCGGCACTCTCGGATGCGCTGCAGGATGAGACACCGGCGTTGCAGCGGGCAGGACTGGCTGCCGTCGCGGCGAGCGGCCGCAGGGATGCGATCTTCGAGTGCGAGCAGCTGCTGAGGTCGCCAGATGGAATGACGCGCAATCTCGCCTTTGACGCAGCGCTGACGCTCAGCTCGCCGGAGGCATGGGCCCAATGCCTCAGCCGCAGCAGGCGCCCCGAGGCCGAGGATGGCCACTGCCTTCTGCTGCGCTCACTGCTGGGTGGCGCCGGTGACCACGCTTGGCTGCTACGGCTTTTCGAGGCCGGTGAGGCGTTGCCTGCGGTGCTGTGGGCCATGGGGTTCGGCGGGCAAGCGGCCTACGTGGAGCCGCTGTTGACCGCCCTCGATCACGAAGAGTCTCGGGTTGCGAAACTGGCGGCCGAAGCCTTCTGTGCCATCACAGGCTTCGATCCCTACGACGAGTCCGATGTGACCCAACAGCCTTCGGTAGGATCATCCGTACAGGCCAAAGCGGGTGACGAGACCGAAGCCGACGAAGCCGAGGAGGAGGGCCAAGGCGACGACTTTGCATTTGAGGACGAGGACCTCGACGCCGACCTCGTGCCCGACGCGGTGGAGCAGCTGCCTTCGCTGGAGCGCGCCCAGGCCGAAGCCTGGTGGAAGCAAAAACGGGGCGATTTCGATCGCGAGAGCCGCTACATCGCGGGCGAGCGCCTGGAGCTGTCGAGTGTGGTCGCCGCACTGGGCTCGGGGCCGGCGCGCCGGCGTCACGCGTGGGCGCTTGGCATCGCAATCGCCAGCGGAAGCGCCTACAGGGTCTCGACCCGGGCCTTCTGCAGTCGCCAACAGCCGCAGATGGACGCACTGGCCAAGGCCAAGCCCGGCGAACTCGGTCGCCTGCTGTAATAGCCTGCCACCCCGCTCGAGCCCTCAAGTGTGGCTTTTGTAGCGGTAGCGCGTTTGGAGATGAGGGAGCCGCAACAGGGCGGCGTGGTCGCCGACCGATATCGCATTGATGCCCCTTTGAGCCGGGGTGTCATGGGCTTGGTCTGCGCCACCACCCATATGGTCACCGATCAACGCCTCGCGTTGAAGTAGATGCTGCCCGAGCTACTTCGAGGCGCCGTAGCGGTGCGCTGGGCCCGCTAAACCCGCGAAGTTGTGGTGGTTTCAAAGGGCGGCCCAGTCAGCGCGCGAGCGACTCGCAGGCCCGAACCAAGGAACCGCGCCCGTGCACCGTGCAGCGACGAAAAACGTCCTTGGCCCCGCTGGCGTCACCGCGGGCATCGCGGACGCCGCCGAGCACGATATAGGCGCCCGCCTCGCCCAGATCCGCCGCAATGGCTTGGCGCGCAAGCGCTTCGGCGCGCGCCAGGTCGCGCGCATTGAAGGCGCGACGCGCAGCGCGCAGGAGCTTGCCGGATCGCAGGCGCTCGGCACGTTTGCCGCCGCGGGCGAAACGGGGCGAGACCTTGCCCTGCTCCACCTTGGTCACATGGGGCTTGGCGGCAGGCGCTTCCCCGGAGAGTGCAGGGGCCTGCACCGTCGCAAGCTGACCCTCTTCGCTCGCTACCTGGGCGGGCTCGATGACCACGCTCGGCGAGGTCGGCGTCAGGGGCGACCGCTCCGCGAAAGAGACGAGCAGCGACGCAGCAACAGCCTCGCCACCCGCAGGCAGAGCGTCTGCGGAGGATCTGTCGAAATGCAAAGCGTCGACCGGCGGCAGAGAACTCCCGCCAAGCGCTGCCGGCTCGACCAGCGCCTGTGCAGCGTAGGCGCTATAACTCAGCGATGCCAATGCGCCGAAGACCAACATGCCCACCGTGGCCACCAAGCCCATGCGGTTTTCGGGGCTCATCGCCGTGGGCTGCCACGGCGGGGACATCCAGTCCGACTCGAGAGCTTCAGGCGGCTGGCTGAAGAAGGCTTCCTCCGCGTCGTTTGCGAAGACTTCTGCGTGGGCGTCTGAAGAGTCTGCCATCACGCCGTAGAGTGGGTGCAGCCGCTAGAAGCGGTTTGAGTTTTCGCATGAGGCGAGCGATCGCTTGTTCGACCCTGGGCTCGCTTCGACGAGGTATGCTGGCATCTTCACAGCTGCCGCAAGCGCAAAGTACACCACGGCGCAAGAGCCTATTGGACGCGGCCTCCCGGCCGGTCGATGCGACGCCAATCCGTCAGCTGGCGGCCGCCGACGCATGGGCGACCATCCCGACCCACCATCGCTGCGGCGGCGCCGCGCACAGGTCGCGCCACCAACGCTCCGTCGACCACCCGCAAACCGAGCAGATGGCCACGGCTGCTCGGTGCGTCTCCAACATGATTGCTACCCCGGCGCGATGATCGAGTGCTTCGGATCGCGGCGGGTAAATAGCGCCTGCCAGCGGCGATCGGCCTCCGCGACGAGAGCTGGCGACGCTCGCTCGATGGCGACGATCGGGCCGGTCGTGATGCGCCTGGCGGCCGCGTAGAGCGAGAGGTGCTCGCCCACTCGAGGTGCCTTGGCCCCGCGGGGCGCGCCGCGAAGGTCGACGGAGGGACCGAGCACGTGGGCGCAGCTGGCTGAGTGCAGCGGTATCCAGGCGCCGGTTGCGCGGTCGCGCACGCCCATACACAGATCGTTGAGCACCAGATACTCGCTTCGGTAGGTCAGGTAGAGCTTGCACGGCGCCGACACGGGGGGCCTCCTGGGCGGTTTGGGGCTCTCCAGAATAGCTGAACACACATTCAGATCAAGTGACGATTTCGCAGCCCCTCATATGCCTGGCATCCGGGGGTGGCTCGGTCTTCGGCCGTTGCGTATCCCCGCCCGCACGCGCACCGACCTCGAACCGGACCTCGGTCGCGCCACCGCCGAACTCGGCGCCGAGTTCGGCGGTGTAGCCGGCTACGATGACTCCCAGATAACTAGATGGGCTCGGCGGAAGTACTGAGCCGATGATCGGGGTCGATACGATGCCAGATGCAAGGACGGCCTCCGCCGGAATACTCCGTGTATTTCAAGGGGGCCGGACGCCGCAGCTGGCGCCGTGGCGGACCCGACAGCGGATCATGACTCCCGCCGAGCACATCTAGATGGGCTCGGCGGGAGTGCTGAGCCGATGATCGGGG